>NZ_CP013949.1:0-600000 GCF_000296215.2 Bradyrhizobium sp. CCGE-LA001
ATGACAATGGAACAGGATCGCTGGTCACGCGTGAAGGGTCGGCTGCGCTCGACCGTTGGCGAGGACGTTTACACGAGCTGGTTTGCGCGCATGGATCTCGAGGGCGTGCAGGACGAGAGCGTGCGGCTCTCGGTGCCGACCCGCTTCCTGAAGAGCTGGATCCAGGCCCATTATGCCGAGCGCGTGCTGTCGTGCTGGCAGGCCGAGATGCCGGAGGTGCATCGCATCGATCTCACGGTCCGCTCGGCGGTGCGTCCGGTCGCGCAGCCGAAGGAAGCGCCCGCCCCGATCGAGGCGCGCCGCGCGCCGACGCCGGAATTGCGCTCAACCGCAACCGCGCCGGTCTCGGCCAACCACGACGCGCTCGGCGGCTCGCCGCTCGATCCGCGCCTGACCTTTGCCAGCTTCGTCGTCGGCCGCTCTAACACGCTCGCCCATGCGGCTGCGCGCCAGGTCGCCGAAGGACGCCGCGGCGACCCCGTGATGTTCAACCCGCTCTACATCCATGCCGGCGTCGGCCTCGGCAAGACGCATCTGCTCCAGGCGGTGACGTGGGCCGGCAATTCCGGCAATGAGCGCAAGGTGCTGTATCTCACCGCGGAAAAATTCATGTACGGCTTCGTCGCCGCGCTGAAGACGCAGACGGCGCTCGCCTTCAAGGAAGCGCTGCGCGGCATCGACGTGCTCGTCATCGACGACCTCCAGTTCCTTCAGGGCAAGTCGACGCAAGCCGAATTCTGTCACACGCTGAACGCGCTGATCGACGCCGGCCGTCAGGTGGTGATCGCGGCCGACCGTCCGCCGTCCGATCTCGAAAGCCTGGACGATCGCGTCCGCTCGCGGCTCGCCGGCGGCCTCGTGGTCGAGATGGCCTCGCTTGGCGAGGACCTGCGGCACGGCATTCTCAAGTCGCGGGTCGCCGCGGCCCGCGCCCATCATGCGACCTTCGACGTGCCGGAGGAGGTGCTGCTTTATCTGGCGCGCACCATCACCCATAACGGCCGCGATCTCGAAGGCGCGATCAACCGGCTGCTGGCGCATTCCAAGCTGAACAACCAGCCGGTGACGCTGGAGATGGCCGAGCGCGAGGTGCGCGACCTGGTCCGGCCGCAGGAACCGAAGCGGATCAAGATCGAGGACATCCAGCGCGTGGTGGCGCGGCAGTACAATGTCAGCCGCTCCGATCTTTTGTCCTCGCGCCGCACCGCCAACGTGGTCCGCCCGCGGCAGGTGGCGATGTATCTCGCCAAGACCCTGACGCTGCGCTCGCTCCCCGAGATCGGCCGCCGCTTCGGCGGACGCGACCACACCACCGTGCTGCACGCCGTGCGCAAGATCGAGTCCCTGGTCTCCAAGGACACGGCGCTGTCGGAGGAAGTGGAGTCGCTGAAGCGCCAGCTTCAGGAATAAAGGCCTAGGCTTTCCTGGCCATTCCCCGCCGCCCGGCCGAGCTGGGCGGCGGTCTTCGTTTTGGGCGGTAAACCGTGGGGAACTGCCCGCAATCCCTTGAATCCCGGGGCCATCCGCGCCACCTTGCGCGACCCTGACGGCTTTGATCATATCGGCTGGATGATCCGGCTTTCCGGGGTCTTCGGTGCCGTGGCGCGCGTCCCGCAGCCCGGCCTTTCCAACGCTGTGTTTTCTTGGGGATCGGGCGAGTAGTGCAATGAAGGTTACGGTCGAACGCGCGCAACTCCTGAAGTCGCTGGGCCATGTCCACCGCGTGGTCGAACGCCGCAACACGATTCCGATCCTCGGCAACGTGCTGGTCCGCGCCGAGAACGCGAAATTGTCGCTGAAGGCGACCGACCTCGACCTCGAGGTGACCGAGACGCTGCCGGCGGAAACCGCGACCGCGGGCTCCACCACCGTGCCGGCGCACATGTTCTACGACATCGTGCGCAAGCTGCCCGACGGCTCGCAGATCGTGCTGGAGGCGGACGGCGACCGCGCGGTGCTGGCGATCCGCGCCGGCCGCTCCCGCTTCACGCTGCAGACCCTGCCGGAGAATGATTTCCCGGATCTCGCCGCCGGGGACATGTCGCACTCCTTCTCGCTCGCCGCCAAGGACGTCAAGCGGCTGATCGACCGCACCCAGTTCGCGATCTCGACCGAAGAGACGCGCTATTATCTCAACGGCATCTATCTGCATGCCGCCGGCACGACGAAGGCCGCGACCCTGCGCGGCGTTGCCACCGACGGCCACCGCCTCGCCCAGCTCGACCTGGTGCAGCCCAAGGGCGCCGAGGGCATGCCCGGCGTCATCGTGCCGCGCAAGACCGTCGGCGAGGTGCAGCGCCTGATCGAGGACACCGAGGCCGAGATGACGATCGAGCTGTCGCAGGCCAAGATCCGCTTCACCATCGGCAATGTGGTGCTGACCTCGAAACTGATTGACGGCACCTTCCCCGACTACGGCCGCGTCATCCCGCAGAACAACGACAAGGAGCTCGTGGTCGACAAGAAGGATTTCGAGAACGCGGTCGACCGCGTCTCGACGATTTCGAGCGAGCGCGGCCGGGCGGTCAAGCTGTCGCTGTCGGCGGGCAAGCTGGTGCTGTCGGTGACCAATCCGGATTCCGGCAGCGCGACCGAAGAGCTCGAGGTCGAATACGCCTCCGATGCCCTCGATATCGGCTTCAATTCCCGCTATCTGCTCGACATCGCCGCCCAGATCGAAGGCGACGTCGCAACGCTCCGCCTCGCCGACCCCGGCTCCCCGACGCTGGTGCAAGACCGCGACGACAAGAGCGCGCTGTACGTGCTGATGCCCATGCGGGTGTGAGGTGATCTTCCTCTCGCAACACCTGCTGTGTGGAGACAACCCCTCACCCGGCTTCGCTGCGCGAAGCCACCCTCTCCCACAAAGGGAGAGGGTGAAGCTCCAGCTGTTGCCGTCGAACCAAGCGCAATGCGCATTGCTGTGCCCTCTCCCCTTGTGGGAGAGGGCATCTCCGCCGATGGATACACATTCAATCGGGTGAGGGGTTCGTGCCGCAGGAGCCATCCCATCGGCCAGTCGCCAAGCGTCTCCGCCAATTCGCGAAGAACATGCGGCACGAACCGACGGATGCGGAAGCCGCAATGTGGCGCTTGCTGAGGGATCGTCGGCTCTCGACATTCAAGTTTCGCCGACAGGTGCCGTTCAGGAACTACATTCTCGACTTTGTCTGTTTCGAGAAGCACCTTGTCATCGAAATTGACGGGAGTCAGCACGCGGAATCGCCACTTGATGCAGCTCGGGATGCCGCACTTGCCTCTCAAGGTTTCTCCATTGCCCGATACTGGAACAACGACGTGCTTCAACAGCCCGCTTCGGTGTTGGAGGATATCCTTGCAAAGCTCGGCGGGCGGTAAGATACCCCTCACCCGTCGCCTCACTGCGTGAGGCGCCACCCTCCCCCACAAGGGGGGAGGGAAGCAAAGCCGGGCAATGACGAGTTCAAATGACCCCCTCCCGCATTCATCGCCTGACGCTGACGCATTTTCGCAATTACCGGGCGGCGGGGCTCGAGACGGCGGCTGACATGGTGGCGCTGGTCGGGCCGAACGGGGCGGGCAAGACCAATTGCATCGAGGCGATCTCGTTCCTGTCGCCGGGACGGGGCCTGCGGCGCGCGACGCTGGAAGACGTCGCCGACAACCAGGGCGACGGCTCCTGGGCGGTGTCGGCGCAGGTCGAGGGCGCGCTGGGGCTCGCCACGCTCGGCACCGGCATCGACCCGCCGCGACCCGACACCTCCGTGAGCCGGCGCTGCCGCATCGACCGCGAGCCGGTGAATTCGGCCACCGCGTTCGGCGACCACATCCGCATGGTGTGGCTGACGCCGGCGATGGACGGGCTGTTCATGGGCGCGGCCTCCGAGCGGCGGCGCTTCTTCGACCGCCTGGTGCTCGCCATCGACAGCGATCATTCCAGCCGCATCTCCGCGCTGGAGCGGTCCCTGCGCTCGCGCAACCGCCTGCTGGAGACGCGCAATTACGACGACCATTGGTGTGACGCGATCGAGCGCGAGACCGCCGAGCTTGCGGTCGCGGTGGCGGCGACGCGCGGCCAGACCGCGGCGCGGTTGACCGGAATGCTCAACGCGCGCGCGCAGGAATCCGCTTTCCCCTCGGCGAAAATCGCGCTCGACGGCTGGATGGAGAACGCGCTGCTGCAGGAGACCGCGACCTCGGTCGAGGACCGCTACCGCCAGATCCTGCGCGACAACAGACCGCGCGATGCCATCGCCGGCCGCACCACGGACGGTCCGCATCTCACCGACCTCCAGGTCGTCTATGCACCCAAGAGCATGCCGGCGCGCGATGCCTCGACCGGCGAGCAGAAGGCGCTGCTGATCGGCCTCGTGCTGGCGCATGCGAGCCTGGTCGCCGAGATGACCGGCATCGTGCCGCTGCTGCTGCTCGACGAGGTGGTCGCGCATCTCGATCCGAACCGCCGCGCCGCGCTGTTCGACGAGCTGAAGAAGCTCGGCGCACAGGTGTGGCTGACCGGCGCGGACCCTGCGGCCTTCGCCGACATCGGCGCAGGCGGCCAAGTCTTTGACGTCGAGAGCGGACAAGTCTCGGCGCGTCAGTAGGCCGGCGCATTGAACCGGCCCGTTTCGGTCCGCGACTAGCTGCTTGAGGCCGCAAGAAGCGGCCATCGCGCACCACTCGGACATGCGCGACACCCTTGGAGCATGAGCATGACGGCGGTGAGGCATGGGGCGCAAGCCCCGGCACGATGGCAGTTGTTTGCATGCGGCTTCGTCCTGCTGGCGATGTGCATGCTCGCAGCCAGCGCCGGCGCCTCGCTGCCGCAGCTGTTTCCGACGACGCTGACGCTGGATTCCGATGCCAGGCTGCCTGCACCGACCCGCTACACTTACAGAGGGATCCACACCACGCTGATGCAGGGCATCGATGCGCCGCTCCGCGTCAGGCTGGAGGCCACCGTGCCCGCGGGGCTCAACGACGTGCTCGCCTTCTATCGCACCGAGCTTGGCAAGCTCGGCTGGCAGGAGCAGCTTGATGGCGCCGTAATCAGCACCGCGCACGTCCAGCTCGCCTTCGTCTCACCCGTGGGCCCGGCCGCGCTGAAGCTCGACCGCAAGGAGTCCAGCACCGCGGTCCATCTCGTGCAGAAGAACGCGGACACCGCGACCAGAGCAAACGTCCTCCCCGAGCCCGGCCAGGCCAAGCTTGTGTTCAGCAATATCGGCGAGAAGGAAGCCGTGCTCACCATCAACGAGCGGACCATTCCGCGCCCGGCCGGCGCGAACGCCGTCGCGCTGGACCTCGTGCCCGGCAAATATCCCTATCAGCTTGGCGTGCCCGGCCATCCCGCCACCACGAACATCCTTACCGTCGCCGCCGGCGAGACCTGGGAGCTCACGGTCGGGCGCGACGGCGACGCCTGGGCGCCGCTGCAGCTGTATTGAGCCGGTTGAACCTCGCCGGTTCCCGCCGCGACTTCTGGTCTGAGGCCGCGCGCCGACGGCGCCGCAGCCTGCCAATGCGCAGGGCATGACGGCCCGCGCGACATCCGGGAGTTTCGACGATGCCGATGATCCGGCGCGGGGCGCAAGTCCCGGCAAGATGGCTGCTGCTTGCCTGCGGCATTCTAGCAATGGCGAGCACCTCGCGTCCGGCCGGCGCGGCGGACGACGGCATCGTCGACGTCCATACGCTGCCGCGGCTCGACGGCGCGGTGGAGGACACTTCGCGTCCCGACAACCATCGCGTGATCTACACCGTTCCGACCGCCGTACCAGCCACGTCGGAAGCGGCCAGGAAGCTGCTGAGCGCCGAGGGCTGGGTGCCCTATGTGTATCCGCTGGACGAGAAGAGCAGCACGCTGAATTTCAAGAAGGGGCGGCAGGGCCTGCGCGTCTCCTTCACGCAGGCGCGGGGGCGTCCCGACCAGTCCGCAGTCGCCTACACGCCGAGCCGGATCTATTCCAACGTGCCGTTCCCGGACGGCGCGACCGATCTCGTGTTCGACGAGACCCGGCCCTATCTCGGCTGCCTCGCGCCCGGCGCGCTCGATGCGACCGCGGCTTTCTTTGCGAAGGAGATGGCGGCGTTGGGATGGCGCAAGCTTAACCCCGAGGCGGCATCGCGCTGGCCGAACGCCGATCTCGGCGAGACCGTCCCGAACGGCATGCGCGTCTTCTACGACCATCCCGGCGGCGACACGACGCAGTTCTACAAGCAGAAGCCGGTGATGCTGACCTTGATGCGCCGCGACGATGGCCGCACCCATGTCGAGATCCGGGTGGCGCCGTTCGCGCTGCCGGCGGAGCTCGAGGCCGACGACGACATGGCCGGCCTGCCGCGGCCCAAGCCGACCAAATCCGCGCGCGGCCTCGGCAGCGCGAGCTCCAACAAGCGCGAGATGTCGGCCGCTGCGATGGCCGAGCTGCCCGCTGTGCTCGCCTTCTATCGTCGCGAGCTCGCCGCGCGCGGCTGGCAGGAGGACGGCAACGCACCGCTCGCGCCCGGCGACGAGGTCGCGCTCAGGATCTCCTCGGCGGAGGAGACCGCCGTCCTGCGGCTCGGCCGCAAGTATGATTTCACCATGATCAGCCTGACCGCGCAGGTGAAGGAGTCCGCGCTTGCAGCCCGCGCCAAGGCGAAGAAGGAGGCCGATGCGAGGTTCCTGAGTGATGCCTTGGGCACGGCTCAGCAGCTCATTGCCGCCGATGAGGTCAGGCGCAAAGCGCAGGCCGCCACTCTGTCGGATGCGCCGCTCACTGCGCTCGCCGACAGCAAGACGCCGGTGCCGCTGCCCGGGAATGCCGAAGACGTAGAGTTCGAGGGCGGCGACGGCCGGCTGGAATTCTCCTCGGCGTCGAGTGTGAAGGCGCTCAGCAGCTTCTATCGCACGGCGCTGAAGAGCGCAGGCTGGAAAGAGCAGCCCTCCGTCATCAACCAGCCCAACATGGCGGTGATGGCGTTCTCCAAGGGCGGCAAGTCGATCTCGATGACCGTGATGCAGATGGGCCCGAAGGTGAATGTCCGCGCCGACGGGTCGGGCCTGGTGACGGAAGCGGCCAAGCCTGCTGCGGCGGGCGAGGAGGTGGAGGTGCAAGCCAAATCCGCCGAGCCGCTCAAACCGGACCCCGAGTCCCCACTGCCCGTACCGACGCAGCGTTCGTCGAAATCCTTCGCCACCACCAAAATTCCCGGCGGCGAGGCACCGCTTCGCCGCGAGCTGACGGCCAACATTCCGGCGCCGCTGCCTGATGTCCTCGCCTTCTACCGCGCCGAGCTGTCCAAGCTCGGCTGGCAGGAAAAGACCGAGGGTGCAGCGATCTCGGCGGAACGCGCGCAGATCGACTTCAGCTCGCCGCAAGGCCCGGCCGTGCTCAAGCTCGGCCGCGCCAAGGGCGAGACCACGGTCAATCTGGCGCAGAAGAATGCGGATGTCGCGGCCAAGGCCGACATCATGCCGAAGGCGGGACAAGCAAGGGTCATGCTCGGAAACATGGGCGCCGCCGAGGCCTCACTGACGATCAACAAGCAGACGGTGAAGATCGCCGCCGGCGCCGGTGGCCCCCAGTCTGGGAAAGGCCCGATGCTCGACCTGCCGCCCGGCAAGCACCAATACGCGCTACGCGTGCCGGGCCGCCCGGCCCAGACCGAAACCCTGACCGTTGCCGCCGGCGAGGCCTGGGGCCTCTTGGTGGGCCCGAGCGGAGACGTGCTGCCGCTTCAGATGTATTGAGGTTGATCGTCGTGGCCGGGCTTGTCCCGGCCATCCACGTTCTGCGGTCCGCACAAAGACGTGGATGCCCGGGCCTTCGCCTCGCCGAAGCGGCTTCGGCCGCGCAGGCGGGTCGAGTTGGCGGCATGACGGCACCTGTGCAGCGCCGCGGAACGCCTTTCCGACCCCGCAGATTCACCGATTCTCGAGACGGGAAACCGCCCTCGAATCGGGCTTTTTGCAAGCCTCCGAATCGGCCTGCAAAAGCCTTGAAAACTCGCTGAAAAACCCTATCTGCTCAATGGGTTGCCAGAGGATACTTTGCGCTAGGCGCAGGCGGTCTTTCATGGCACAAATAGCCTGCAAATCAGCGCCTTCTGTGCAGCTGATTCGGGCGACATCTCGAAGGCCTCTCATGACAGAACCTGCTCGGCAGCCCTCTGCCGAAAACGAGCCCTCCATCGCGAGCGAATACGGTGCGGAATCGATCCGCGTGCTCAAGGGTCTCGACGCCGTCCGCAAGCGTCCGGGCATGTATATCGGCGACACCGACGACGGCTCCGGCCTGCACCACATGGTCTACGAGGTCGTCGACAACGCGATCGACGAGGCGCTCGCGGGCCACGCCACGCGCGTCGACGTCATCCTCAACGCCGACAATTCCGTGACGGTGCGCGACGACGGCCGCGGCATCCCCGTCGACATCCACAAGGGCGAAGGCATCTCGGCAGCCGAGGTCATCATGACCCAGCTCCATGCCGGCGGTAAGTTCGACCAGAACTCCTACAAGGTCTCCGGCGGCCTGCACGGCGTCGGCGTCTCCGTCGTCAACGCGCTCTCCAGCAAGCTCGGCCTGCGGATCTGGCGCGACGACAAGGAACACTACATCGAGTTCGCCCATGGCGATGCCGTGGCACCGCTGAAAGTGATCGGCGATGCGCCGGGCAAGCGCGGCACCGAGGTCACGTTCCTCGCCTCGACCGAGACGTTCAAGAACATCGAATATGATTTCGCCACGCTCGAGCACCGGCTGCGCGAGCTCGCCTTCCTCAATTCCGGCGTCAACATCGCCCTCTCCGACATGCGTCACGCGGTCGAGAAGCGCGAGGAGATGCACTATTCCGGCGGCGTCGAGGAGTTCGTCAAGTATCTCGACCGCAACAAGAAGGCGCTGGTGCCGACGCCGATCATGGTGCGCTCGGAAGCCAACGGCATCGGCGTCGAGGCCGCCTTGTGGTGGAACGACAGCTACCACGAGAACGTGCTGTGCTTCACCAACAACATCCCGCAGCGGGACGGCGGCACCCATCTGGCCGGTTTCCGCGGCGCGCTGACGCGCCAGGTCAACGGCTATGCCGAGGCCAACGCCAAGAAGGAAAAGATCGCGCTCACTGGAGACGATTGCCGCGAAGGTCTCACGGCCGTTCTCTCGGTGAAGGTGCCGGACCCCAAGTTTTCGTCGCAGACCAAGGACAAGCTGGTGTCCTCGGAGGTGCGTCCCGTGGTCGAGAACGTCCTCAACGAGGCGCTTCAGGCCTGGTTCGAGGAGCATCCGTCTGAGGCCAAGATGATCGTCGGCAAGGTGATCCAGGCCGCCGCCGCCCGTGAAGCCGCGCGAAAGGCGCGCGAGCTGACGCGCAAGAGCCCGCTCTCGGTGTCCTCGCTGCCCGGCAAGCTCGCCGACTGCCAGGAAAAGGATCCCGCGAAGTCCGAACTCTTCATCGTCGAGGGTGACTCGGCCGGCGGCAGCGCCAAGCAGGGCCGCAACCGCGAGTTCCAGGCCGTCTTGCCGCTGCGCGGCAAGATCTTGAACGTGGAACGCGTCCGCCCCGACAAGATGCTCTCCTCGGAGCAGATCGGAACGCTGATCACGGCGCTCGGCACCGGCATCAGCGACGACTTCTCGGTCGAGAAGCTGCGCTATCACAAGATCATCGTGATGACGGACGCCGACGTCGACGGCGCCCATATCCGCACGCTGCTGCTCACCTTCTTCTACCGGCAGATGCGCGACATCATCGACGGTGGCTATCTCTATATCGCTCAGCCGCCGCTCTATAAGGTTTCACGCGGCAAGTCCGAGCAATATCTGAAGGACGAGCGCGCGCTGGAGGACTATCTGATCGACGCCGGCCTCGACGACTGCGTGTTCGTTCCCGGCACCGGCGGCGACCGCACCGGCCGCGATTTGCGCGCGCTGATCGACGACGCCCGCGTGGTCCGCAGCATCCTGCGCAATCTGCACAGCCGCTATAACCGAAAAGTGGTCGAGCAGGCCGCCATTACCGGCGTGCTGAACAAGTCGGTTTACGGCAACCCTGAGAACGCCGCGGCCGCAGCGCAGTACATTGCAACCAGGCTCGACAACCAGGCCGAGGAAGTCGAGCGTGGTTGGGTCGGACAATTCGTCGAGGGCCAGGGCTTCGTGTTCGAGCGCACCGTGCGCGGCGTCAAAGAAGCCGCTATCATCGACGACGCGCTGCTCGGCTCGGCCGAGGCGCGCAAGCTCGACGAGTACACGCCGAAACTCCAGGACGTCTACGCCCGTTCCGGCAAGCTGCGGCGCAAGGACTCCGAGCACGTGGTGCACGGCCCGGTCGACCTGTTCGAGGCGGTCACCGAGTCCGGGCGCAAGGGTATCTCGCTGCAGCGCTACAAAGGTCTCGGCGAGATGAACCCGGAACAGCTCTGGGAGACCACGCTCGACACAGAAGTACGCTCGCTGTTGCAGGTGAAGGTCAAGGAGGTCGACGAGGCCGACGACATCTTCACCAAGCTGATGGGCGACGTGGTCGAGCCCCGCCGCGACTTCATCCAGGAACATTCGCTGAGCGCGACGATCGATATTTGAGGCGAATGGCTTCAGACGGTCGTCATGCCCGGGCTTGTCCCGGGCATCCACGTTCTTCGTGCGGCTCGGCAAGACGTGGATGGCCGGGTCAAGCCCGGCCATGACAACGTGGGTCCACATGGGCTGAACCTCCCCCCTCGCCATCGCGACGAAGTGGCATGAACCCATTGGCCAATCCGGCCGGGAAGCCCTTACGCCATGATCGCCTCTGCAACACCCAGCTCCACCGTGCCGTCCCGCCGCCTCGGCATCATCGGCAGCATTGTCGGCGTGCTGGCGCTGATGGCGGCGGTGCTGCCGCATTGGGTCGTGCCGATCGTGTTTCCGCCGCCGCCGGCGGACAAGGTGATCGTCGACACCGGGCATCGCATCAAGGATCGCATCGTCGCGAAGGTGAAGGGTGTGGAGTATCAGGCTCCGAAGGTGGAGAAATCGGCGGGGCGGAGCTGGAGTGGAATCGCCTCGGTGACCGCGATCTCGCTCGGTCTTCTCGCCATCCTGTTCTCGGTGCTCTCGATGATCTTCCGAGAGGAACGGCTGCTTGCCGCGGTTGCCGCCACGCTCGGCACCGGCGCCATCGCGATCGAAATCTCCTTCGTCATGATGGGGGTGCTGATCCTGATCGCGATCCTCTATGTGATCGGCAATATCATCGGACTGTTCTAGGACCCACCTGCAACAAGCTCCGCACCTCATCCTGAGGAGCCCGCAAAGCGGGCGTCTCGAAGGATGGCCGCAGGCGAGAGCGGGGCCTTCATGGTTCGAGACGCGCGTTCCGCGCTCCTCACCATGAGGGACATGCTGTGGTGTCCCGGCCAACGAGCGCCCCCTCGCCGCCGTCCAGCACAATTGCTCCCGCGCCCAATTCTCTGTAGTTTCCGCCCGAAACAGCCCGCCCACCATCAGGACAGCGAGAACCACGTGGCGCCCATCCAATACATCGTCGAGGGCGGTCACCGGCTCTCGGGCTCGATCGAGCCATCCGGCAACAAGAATTCGGCGCTGCCGATCATCGCCGCCGCCCTGCTCACCGAGCATCCGGTGACGCTGCAGAACGTGCCGCGGATCCGCGACACCGAGACGCTGGTCGAGCTGATCCGCTCGGTTGGCGCCGCGGCGGAATGGACCGCCCGCAACACGCTGCAGATCCACGCCAAGAGCATCCGCGCCGCCGATCTCGACCCCGAGCTGTGCGTTCGCATCCGCGCCTCGATTCTGCTCGCCGGCCCCCTGCTCGCCCGCTGCGGCGAGGTGATGCTGCCGCCGCCCGGCGGCGACGTCATCGGCCGGCGCCGGCTCGACACCCATGTGCTGGCGCTGGAGCAGCTGGGGGCCAAGGTCACCGCGACCGACCGGCTCGAATTCCGCGCGCCCAAGCTTGCGGGTGCCGACGTGTTCCTGGACGAGCCCAGCGTCACCGCCACCGAGAACGCGCTGGTCGCCGCGGTCGCCGCCGACGGCGTTACATATTTGCGCAATGCGGCGTCCGAGCCGCATGTGCAGGATCTCGCCAATTTCCTGGTCGCGCTCGGTGCGAAGATCGAGGGCATCGGCACCAACACCATGATCATCCATGGCCCGGCGACGCTGGGCGGCGCGACCTATTCGATCCAGCCCGACCATATCGAGGTCGGCTCGCTGATCGGCCTTGCCGCGGTGACGCGCTCGCCCTTGCGCATCGTGCGCGCCGGCGTCGAGCATCTGCGCTCGATCCGCATGGGCTTCGAACGGCTCGGCATCGTCTGCCGCGTCGAGGGCGACGATCTCATCGTGCCCTCCAATCAAACATTGAAGATCCAGGACGATTTCGGCGGCCACGTGCCCAAGCTCGAGGACCAGCCCTGGCCGGCCTTCCCCGCCGACCTGATGTCGATCGCGATCGTCACCGCCACGCAATGCGAGGGCGTGATCCTGATGTTCGAGAAGATGTTCGAATCGCGAATGTTCTTCGTCGACAAGCTGATCGCGATGGGCGCGCGCATCGTGCTGTGCGATCCGCACCGCGCCATCATCGCCGGCCCCAGCCGCCTGCACGGCGCGACCATGACATCGCCCGACATCCGCGCCGGCATGGCTATGCTGCTCGCCGCCGTCTGCGCCGAGGGCACCTCGACCATCAACAACGCCGATCAGATCGAGCGCGGCTATGAGCGCATCGAGGAGCGGCTGAACGCGCTGGGCGCGAAGATCAAGCGCGTGCCGGAGCGGAAGGGCTGAGGCTTCTCCATTGAGAGAGTGCTCGCTCCGCCAACGGTCTGGTAGGGTGGGCAAAGCGCAGCGTGCCCACCAATTCTCTCCAATTACTTGATTGACGGTGGGCACGGCGCAAGCACGCCTTTGCCCACCCTACGGTACCGAGCTAGCGGCCAAATCCGCACACCTGTCTCACTGCGGCGCTTCGTATCCCCGGACGCAGCGCAGCACGTAAGTGATGCGCTGCTGAGCCGGGGCCCATGCGACTACGCGCCACGCCTGTGGCTTCTGGGTCCCGCCTCGCGCTTCGCGCGTCCGGGACACGAGAGCGAGCCATGTTTTCGTCGCGCCGCTGTGCTATTGCAGCCGCCATGCTCGACACCGTCCAACATCATGCGCAGCCGCAAGCCGGCGTGCCGCCAAATCATCTCGCCGCGGAATTCGCCGAGACGCTGCGCCTTGCCGTGCCGTTGATGCTGACGCAGCTCGGACAGATCGCGATGATCACCACCGATCTCGCGATGATCGGGCACCTCGGCGAGAGCGCGGTGGCTGCGGCGGCGCTGGCGCATACGGTCTATTTCGTCAACTTCACCTTTGGGCTCGGATTGATGTCGGCGGTATCGCCGCTGGCCGCGCAGGCCTTTGGCGCCGGCGACCCCAAGCTCATCCGCCGCTCCTTGCGGGTCGGCCTGTGGGTCGCCCTGCTGATTTCGCTGCCGATGATGGCCTCGCCCCTCTATGGCGAACAGATCCTGCTCGCGCTGGGTCAGATGCCGCAATCGACGGCGCTGGCCCAGCGCTATCTCAATGGCCTCGCCTGGGGCATCGCGCCGGCGCTCGGCTTCATCGCGCTGCGCAGCATGATGAGCGCCGTGAACCGGCCGCAGGCTCCGCTCTGGATCACAGTCGCGGCGATCCCGATCAATGCCGTCCTCGTCTACGCCCTCATCCACGGCCTGTTCGGCCTGCCGGAGCTCGGGCTGTTCGGTGCGGGGCTCGGGACCACGCTGGTCAATCTCGGCACTTTCCTTGCCGCGCTCGCCATCGCCGCATGGCGCAAGCCGTTCGCGGACTATCACCCGCTCGCCCGTCTCTGGCGGATCGACTGGCCCTTGATGCGCCAGCTCATCGCGATCGGCGCGCCGATCTCGTTTTCGCTGCTGCTGGAATACGGCCTGTTTTCTTCCGCCGCGCTGCTGATGGGGCTGATCTCGACCACGGCACTCGCAGCGCATCAGATCGCGCTTCAAGTCACCGCCGTGCTGTTCATGGTGCCACTCGGCATCGGCATGGCGGCAACGGTGCGCGTCGGCCATGCTTTCGGGCGAGGCGATATGGTCGCCGTGAGGCGAGCGGGCCTGGTTGCCGCCGTGCTCGGCATCGCGCTCGTCTCCGCCCTGACCGTCGCGATCATTCTTGGCCGCTATGAGCTCGGGCGGCTGTTCTTCGGCCGCAGCGAGGCCAGCGCGGCAACGGTCGAGCTGACGGCGACGCTGCTGGTGGTCGGCGCGACCTTCTTTATCGGCGATGGCCTGCAGACCATCATTGGCGGCGCGCTGCGCGGCATCAACGACACCAGGATGACGCTGGTGTTCGCGGCGATCGGCTATTGGTGCGTGGCTTTCCCGACCGCCTGGCTGCTGGCTTTCCACACCGGACTGGGCGCGACCGGCGTCTGGGTCGGGTTCTCGGTCGGCACCTTCGTCTATGCCGGCCTCCTGATCTTGCGCTTCCGCATGCTGGCGCGCAGACTGATGGCATGACCAGCACGGTTCGCGAAATCACCCCCAATGTCGATGCCGGCACGGTGCTGGCGGGCGCGCAGTTCATCGACGCGTTTCGCGTCGAGATCGGCGCGAAGGCGGTGAATGCCCGCGAGGCCTGCACCCGGATGGTGCTGCACGGGCCGTGCTGGATCGACGCGCTGCTGCGCCTGCGCAACGTTCTGGTGACGCCGTTCGGGCTGAAGACGTCGGGCGAAGGCGCGCCGGCGCCGCATGGCCTGATCGGCCTGTTTCCGGTGCTGAGCGAGACGCCGGAGCGCCTTGTCGCGGGCTTCGACGATCATCATCTCGATTTCAGGATCGTAGTCGACGTGACGGGCGATGCCAGGGATCGCCAGGTCACCTCGACCACGCTGGTGCGCACGCACAATCTGCTCGGCCGGACCTATCTCACGCTCATCACGCCGTTCCACAAGCTCGTGGTCCGCAGCATGATGGGGCGGATCGCGTAGCCGGTGCGATAATTCGTGCGGACCGACGTTGAGGAGGGCGCCCGTGTTCAGCCGACCGGCCCCGGAGTCCAATTGTCCCCCGCGAGCGGACTGACTTTCACGTCCGGAATGACTCCGATATCCATGCTCGGATCGAAATGACGCATCGTCCGCTCATTGAAGTCGATGATGCGGCCGGGTCTCAGTGGGCCCACGTCGTTGATCTTGACGATGACTTTCTTGCCCACGGCCTCGACAAGCGCATATTTCGGTCTCGCGCCGAATTGGACCCCACCGAATTTCCGACGCAGGCTCGTCTTGATGGCGGCCGTCCAGGCAGAGGGATCATAACGCTCGCCGGAGGCTGTCTTCGGACCGCCCTCCTCTTTGCCGGGCTTGAACGGATTGTACGTCGACGCCGCGCCAATGATCGCCTCGCCGGAGACGGCATCGACGACGGCACTTGAGTGATCCCCACGCGTTTCACTTCGGGCAACGGCAACAGACAAGGCAAGCGTAATCAGGGCGCCGCAAATTGCGGCGCTCGAGCGGAATAGCATCATAAGTCCTGTGATTTTTTAGTTTGTCCGGTTCCAGAACCGCAAACATGGCCAAGCGAACGCAGCAGCGTTCGTCAACTTGTGCCAAGCGTTTTGCGGATTCGAGCCAACCCTGGCTACGGAACCGTTGTGAGAACCGGGGTGGTCCTCACGTCGTGTTTAGCTTGTCGCCGATTAAAACAGAGAATGCGTCAGCAACATGACCCGATGGAACCTCGTGCGTGCAGCAGAGTGCAGGCCGCAGATCCGTGTCGCGCCGCGGAGACGTGCATTTGCTGTCGAAAGCAGACGTTGACGACGACGCGCTCGAACTCACTCCGCAATGCGCGCGGACTTGTCGCTCGAGGCCTCCGACCATTCGCCGACGACGCGATCGAGATCACAGAGATTCTGGTGCATCTGCTCCAGCGAGAAGCCGAGCGCAAAGAAGCGTTCAGCGGTGTCAGCGGGCTGACCGCGAATCAATCCCTCATGACGCACGGCGGCGACGGCCTCGGCGTAATGCTGGAGCGCGACGTGGACGGGATGGATCGGCGGCGCACCGGCGCCTTCACGCAAGGCCGAAGCGGCCGAACGCAGGAAGCGCGCGATCACGGTCGAGACTTCCGTCAGCGGACCCGCGAGCCGCGTCTGCACGTCGGCCGGCAACGGCACCACGGTGGCGCGGCCGATCATGACGACGTCGTGCCGCAGCCGCAGGATGGTTCGCAACAACGGTCCGGTATCCGGCCCGCTCGACAGACGCACGGCGCGCTCGCGCTCGGCCTCGGAGCCGATCGCATTCAGATTCACCATCGCCGTGCCGATGCCGTCCTGGATCCGGTGCAGCGCGTCGTTGTCGCGGCCGCGTGTGAGACCTGCGAGCAGTTCGGTGAAGGCATCCGCGATCAATTCGAGCAGCTTTGCCGCGCTGGCGCGAATCTGTCGCACCGCGCGCGAGGGCAGCACCAGGAATGACACGACCAGACCCGTAATGGCACCGACCGCGACCTCGCTGACGCGATCGATTGCCGAGGTCAGGGGGTCGGCATGATGCAGGGTCGGCACCAGGAGCACGATCACGGCCGTGACCGTCGCCGCGCTGAGGCTCGGATTGATTGCGGCGATGAAGGCGAGCGGCGCGACGGACAGCACCAGCAACCCCAACAAGCCGGTCTCGCTGGAATAGGGGATCAGGATCGCGATGGCGCCGCCATAGATGGCACCGCCGATGGTGCCGAGCATGTAGTCGCGCGTCGCCTTCAGCGAGCGGCCGACGCTCATCTGGGTCACGATCAGCGAGGTCAGCACCGCCCAGAGCGGCAGCAAGAGATGCAGCGCCGAGGCGATGGCATAGGCCGCGACCGCCGCCACCGTGACGCGGATCGCCAGTGCCAATTGCGTCCGCCGCGCCCGGACCTGGTCGAACAGCTCTCTTGCGCGCGTCATACGGAATATCCCGATCGTCTCAAGACAGGCAAAAGCATAGCTGATGCCCGCGGCTCGAAGGCGGCTTGAAAGGCGAAATCAGCCCGCCTAACTTGCCGGCCAAAACGAGGAAACACGATGGCTCAGGAAACCGCAACGCTCGCCGCCTATGTCTTCAATCTGAAGTATCAGGATATTCCGCCCGAGGTGCTGGATCGCGCCAAGGTGCTGACGCTGGATTTCCTCGGCAGCGCCATCCGCGCCCGCAGCGAGGCGGAATCCACCCCGTCGATCCTGAAGACGCTGGAGACGCTCGCGCTCGACACAAAGGGCGAGTCCACCGTGTTCGGCGACAGCAAGACCTGGACGCCGGCGGTCGCGGCGCTGCTCAACGGCGCGCTCGGACATTCGCTCGATTTCGACGACACGCATGCCGATTCCTCACTGCATCCGAGCGCACCGGTGGTGCCGGCCGCCTTCGCGGTCGGCGAGATGGTCGGCGCGTCCGGGCGTGACGTGCTGACCGCGATCGTCGCGGGCTATGAAGTCTGCTGCCGGCTCGGCAACGCGCTCGACCCGACCTCGCATTACGCACGCGGTTTCCACCCCACCGCGACCGCCGGCACCTATGGCGCTGCAGCCGCCGCGGCCAAGCTGTTCGGGCTCTCTGAGAAGCAGATCATCGCGGCGTTCGGCGTCTCTGGCAGCCAGGCCGCCGGCTCGCTGCAATTCCTGGTCAACGGCGCCTGGAACAAGCGCTACCAGGTCGGCGCCGCCGCAATGAACGGCGTGATCGCCGCGACGCTGGCGCGCAACGATTTCGTCGGCGCGACTGAATCGGTCGAGGGCAAGCACGGCCTGCTCGCCGGCTATACCGACGATGCGCATCCGGACAAGGCGGTCGCCGAGCTCGGCAAGACCTATGAGACGATGAAGATCGGCGTGAAGCCGTATCCGAGCTGCCGCTACACCCATGCGGCGATCGACGCGCTGATCGCGATGCGCCGCGAGCACAATCTGACGCCGGACCAGGTCAAGCGCGTCGAGATCGGCCTGCACCGCAACGGCATCACGCTGACCGGCGATGCCGCGACCAAGCGTCATCCGCGCTCGATCGTCGGCGGCCAGTTCTCGATGTTCTTCACCGGTGCGCTCGCGCTCGACCAGGGCTCGTTCGGCTGGGACGACTATAACCGCCTCGGGGACGCCGCCATCGACGCGCTCGCGGACAAGTTCGACGTGGTGCAGGACGACCGGCTGGAAGTCGGCCGCACCCATCCCTTCGGCGCCCGCGTCAGCATCACCACTGATGACGGCGTGCATGAGCGGCTCTACGCCGACCCCTCGGGGGAGCCGGCTTCGTTCCCCGACACGCAGGCGATGCAGCAGAAATTCCTGACGCTGGCGCGGCCTGTGCTGAATGCGCGCGCGGAGAAATTCGCGGATGCGATCATGACGCTGGAACGGTTCGACCGCGTGGCGAAGGCGACGGAATTGGGAAGGTAATTCTCACGGCGCAGACGGTGCACCCTCGCCCCTTGTGGGAGAGGGTGGATGCGCGAAGCGCAGCCGGGTGAGGGGTCTCTCTCCGCGAGTCCAACTCTCACTTGAATGCGCGGAGAGAGACCCCTCATCCGGCGCTTCGCGCCACCTTCTCCCACAAGGGGAGAAGGAAGAATGACGCGCTTGTCGTTCCGCTCCTATCACCGCGCCCCCGCCATCTTCCCCTTCTCGCGCGTTGCCGCGATCACATCCCGCACCAGATCGAACACGCCGTCCGCTTCCGGCGGCGCGTTCGGCGAGCGGCCGAGGCGCACGATCACCAGCTTCTCCGACGGGATCACGATCGTGTACTGCCCGATCGTACCCTTCGCGAAAAAAGCATCACGCGGCCAGCCGTGCTCCACGCGAAATTTCGCCCCAAAACTGTCGCCCTGGTTGGTCCAGAAGCCGGCGCCGATGCCGACCCAGGCATTTGGCGTGGGCGAGGACGAATAGCTCACCCATCCCTCCGGCAGGATGCGCTTGCTGCCGGCGACGCCGTCGCCGAGATAGAGCTGGCCGAAGCGCGCCCAGTCGCGCGCAGAGGCCAGCATTTCGCCGGAGCCCTCGATCGTGCCGGAGCCGTCGAGCTGAAGCGTGATATGGCGCATGCCGAGCGGGGCGAACAATTCGCCGCGCGCGAAGCGGAGCGCATCGGCCGGATTGCCGCCGGCGGCGTTGCGAATGAGATGCGAGAGGATCACGGTGTTGCCGTCGTGATAATTCCACGCCGTGCCCGGCGCGGTCGCGAGCGAGATACTCGTCGCATAGGCCGCCATGTCGGTCTCAACGAACTTCATCCGGTTGACCGGCTCGAGCACGGAGCCAAGCGAGGCCTGCAACGAGCTGCCGAGCGCGAGGCCAGCGGTGTGGCGCAGCAATTGATCGACGGTGATGGCATGGCGCGGGTCATCCGGATTCTTCCAGGCAGCGATTGGCGCGGGTCCATCGAGCTTCAGCTTGCCCTGGCGCACCAGGATGCCCGTCAGTGCAGACATCACTGACTTCGTCATGGAGAAGCCGAGCAGCTGCGTCTCAGGTCCAATGCCGTCGGCATAGCGCTCGGCGATGATACGGCCGGCCTTCATCACGACGACCGCGCGGGTGCGGCGGTAAGGCGGCTGCGCGGGCTCGGCGAAGGCGCGGTCGAGCGCGACGACAAGTGCCTCATTCTGCGGCGGCACGATCGCGGGGCCGGCGATCTCGGGCAGCAGCGCCGGTTGCCCGTCGTCTGCAGGCGGCTCGACGGGGACAATCCCGGCCTCATGCGCGAGCGTGCAGCCGAGCCCCTCGCGATAGACCGCTTGGCTGCGACCGAGACCGAACAATGTCACCGTGACGTCCTTGCGCACACGGTCGATCCGGTAGTCCATCGCCCAGCTGATCAGGCCGGTCCCGGGCATGGCATCGGTGGTCTCGGCGAAGGTGCGCCTGGGATCGAGGCCGGAGACGAACGTCTCGGAGCACAGGATGTCGGCGAGGAATCCGGTCGCGACCTTCGGCACGTCGCGGGCGCGGGCCGCGCCGAGCGCGAGGCCGGCGCAGGCCATGGTGGTGGCGAGGAGGATGATCTTGCGGCGGCGGGTCACGGGCTTTCTCTCCAGCTGGGGCGTATTGCGGGAGGAAGCGGAATGCGGGGAGTGGATGCTCGCCGGATTTGGAAAACAACCTGACTTAAACCGAGCCAAGCTCGCCGATTCTGGAATTTTGTCGTGATTATAAAGGATTAGGAACTACGCCGTCCCCACCTTCAGCCGCCGATATTCGGTCGGCGTCACGCCCGTGATCGCCTTGAAGGCACGGTTGAACGGGCCCAGCGACTGGAAGCCGGCGTCCATCGCGATGGTGATGACGGGGACCTCGGCCTGGGCGGGATCGGCCAGCGCGGCCTTGGCTTCCTCGATCCGGTGATTGTTGAGGAACACATTGAAGTTGCGATAACCGAGCCGCTGGTTGATCAGCCGGCGCAGCCGGTACTCGGGAATTTTCAGCCGCCCCGCCAGCACGCCGATGGAGATGTTCTCCTGGCGATAGATCCGCTCATCCGCCATCAGCCGCATCAAGGCATCGATGAGCTTTTGGTCGGCGCCGTCATCGGCCGCAGGCTGACTGGAAACATCAGGAGGTGCGGGCTCCGCGGCAACGGGAAACAGGTCCGCGCCATCGACGCGCATCATGGCATAGACGATCGCCGCGACGGTGCAGGCGAGTACGCCGGCATTGACGGTTTCGGCGACATCGCCGACGTGGTGGCCGGCGACGGCGATCTGGAGCACGGCGTTCAGCCCGCCGTAGAGTGCGGTCGCGCAAACGATGAAGACACGAGCGCGGCGGCGGCGCTCGACAAGATCGGCCGGCCAGGAGGCGATCGTCTGCCCGACCGCGAGCGCGATGAAGCCGAGCACGATCAGATTGACCACCGTCACCGAGAACCGCACATGGCCGCTGGGTGCAATCCAGACGCAGCCCGCGAAGCTGAAGGCCGTCACCAGCGCCCAGACCCATCCGTGCCACCAGCGCAGACGAAACTCGTCGTCGAACAGCGAGCGCGTGAACAGCCAGAACACCACGATGTCGCCAGTCGACAAGGCGATCAGCGGCGCATGCCAGAGCGGGACCGGCGACGTCACATCCACCGAATAGCTCGCCGCATGCGCGGCCGAGCCCAGCGCGAAGGCCGTGCCGAGGCGCGCTGCGAGCACTTTGCGAAAATCGTGCAATAGCGACGCCGCGAGCAACAGCAGCAGCGCGACGCTGGCGGAGCGGAATGCGAGCTCGGTTGCGGCAAGGGTCATCGACTGATGCGATCGGTCGCGGTTGGAAGCCGCCGAACATCCTTTGTTGCGCGGGCTTTTTCAAGGACCAACTGTCCACCGGGGTTAGCGGCGCCTCATCGCGACGGCGATATGAAATTATGCTACGGTCGGCGCAACAAGGCCAAAAGGAGTCCCTCATGAGCTGGCAACCCTCGAACGATCCCGTGCTCGGCGATCCCATGTCCTGCGATGCCCTCGATCTCGTCATCGTGCCGCGCACGCGCGATCTCGGCGACGGATTCGCGGTGCGGCGCGCATTGCCGCATGGCAAGCGGCAGATGGTCGGCCCCTTCATCTTCTTCGACCATTTCGGACCGGTGCAGTTCGTCTCCGGCAAGGGCATGGACGTGCGGCCGCATCCGCATATCGGGCTTGCCACCGTCACCTATCTGTTCGACGGCGCGATCATGCATCGCGACAGCGAGGGCAACGTCCAGGAAATCGCGCCCGGCGCGATGAACCTGATGACCGCCGGGCGCGGCATCGCGCATTCCGAGCGCACGCCGGATGCGCAGCGTGCCTCGGGCCAGCAAATGCTGGGCCTGCAAAGCTGGATCGCGCTGCCGGCCGGATCGGAAGAGATCGCGCCGTCGTTCCAGCATTATGCCGCCGGCGATCTGCCGATGATCTCCGAGCGCGATTTCACCGCGCGCGTGATCGCAGGCTCCGCCTTCGGGATCGCCTCGCCGGTGTCGATGGTGTCGCCGTGGTTCTACACCGAGGTCACGGCGGTGGCGGGCGCGAGCGTGCCGCTCGACCCCGACCATGAGGAGCGCGCGATCTACGTCGTCGATGGCGAGGTCGAGATCGCGAACGAGCGCTACGAGGGGCCGCGGCTGCTGATCTTCCGCCCCGGCGACCGCATCACCGTCAAAGCGCTCAAGGCGACGCGGATGATGTTTCTCGGCGGCGATGCACTGGAAGGCCCGCGCCACATCTGGTGGAATTTCGTCTCCTCCAGCAAGGAGCGGATCGAGCAGGCCAAGCAGGACTGGAAAACCGGCCGCTTCGCCGCAGTTCCGCAGGAACATGAGTTCATTCCGCTGCCGGAATAGGCTAATCCGGTCTCCGGCCGCGCCATCGCGGCCGGATGTCCTGTGCGAAGGCTTTGCCGATGACCACCATGTTCTCCAGCGACCTGCCGCTCCCCAAGATCGGACGCGGCAAGGTGCGCGATATCTACGCCGTCGACGACGACCGCCTGCTGCTCGTCACCACCGACCGCATCAGCGCCTTCGACGTCGTGATGGGCGAGACCATTCCGATGAAGGGCGCAGTGCTGACTCAAATCAGCGCGTGGTGGTTCGACGAGCTCGAAGGCGTGGTGCCGCACCACATGATCAGCGCCGACACCGACGCGATCGTCGCGGCCGTACCGGCCTTGAAGCCGCACCGCGCCGAGATTCTCGGCCGCGCCATGCTGTGCAAGCGCACCACCGTGTTCCCGATCGAATGCGTGATCCGCGGCTATCTCTCGGGCTCGGCCTGGAAGGAATATGCCGCGAGCGGCACGCTCGCCGGCGAGAAGCTGAAGGCCGGCCTCGTCGAGAGCGAAAAGCTGGAGCCTGCCATCTTCAGCCCGGCGACCAAGGCCGAGAGCGGTCATGACGAGAACATCACCATCGCGAAGATGCGCAACGTCGTCGGCGAGGAGGTCGCCTACACGCTGGAGAGCATGACGCGCGCGATCTACACGCTCGGCGAGGAGCTCGCTCGCGAGCAGGGCATCATCATCGCCGACACCAAGTTCGAATTCGGCCGCGACAAGGACGGCCGCATCATCCTGATCGACGAAGTCATGACGCCGGACTCCTCTCGCTTCTGGGCGGTCGACGCCTACAAGCCCGGCCAGCCGCAAGCGAGCTTCGACAAGCAGCCGCTGCGCGACTATCTCGACGCCGAGCGTCGCGCCGGCCGATGGAACGGCGACGCTCCGCCGCCGCCGCTGCCCGCGAGCGTGGTGGACGCGACCAGCAAGCGGTATCTCGAAGCTTACAAGCGCGTGACGGGGAAAGAGCTGAAGATTTAGGCTCCGCGGCCGCCGCGCGCTCCGTCATTGCGAGGAGCCCTTGCGACGAAGCAATCCAGGCTGCCTCCGCTGAGGGATTCTGGATTGCTTCGCTTCGCTCGCAATGACGTGGAGGGACCAATGCGCCTCTCCAGCATTCTTGCGGGCTCACATACGTGATGGTACCGGCGACGTTCTCACACCCCCGCCATCATCACGTATTTGATCTCGACATATTCTTCCATGCCGTGACGCGAGCCTTCACGTCCGAGGCCGCTTTCCTTGACGCCGCCGAAGGGGGCGACTTCGGTGGTGATGAGGCCGGTGTTGACGCCGACCATGCCTGATTCCAGCGCCTCGGCGACGCGCCAGACGCGGCCGAGATCGCGGGAGTAGAAGTACGAGGCAAGGCCGAACGGCGAGGCATTGCACATCGCGATGACGTCGGCCTCGTCCTTGAAGCGGATGACCGGCGCGAGCGGGCCGAAGGTCTCCTCCTGCGACACCAGCGAGTCCGGCTTGACGTCGGCGAGCACCGTCGGCTCGAAGAAGGAGCGCCCGAGCTCGCTGCGCTTGCCGCCGGTGACGACCTTGGCGCCGCGCTTGACGGCGTCGGCGATGTGGCGCTCGACCTTGTCGATCGCCTTCATGTTGATCAGCGGACCCTGCGTGACGCCGCCTTCGGTGCCGTCGCCGATCTTCATCGCCGCGACCTTCTTCGACAGCTTCTGCACGAACTCGTCGTAGATCTTGTCCTGGGCGTAGATGCGGTTGGCGCAGACGCAGGTCTGGCCCATGTTGCGGTATTTCGAGACGATGGCGCCCTCGACCGCGGCGTCGATGTCGGCGTCGTCGAACACCACGAACGGCGCGTTGCCGCCGAGCTCGAGGCCGAGCCGCTTCACGCCGACGGAAGCCTGCTGGTAGAGAATCTTGCCGACGGCGGTCGAGCCGGTGAAGCCGACGAAGCGCACGGCCGGGTGCTCGCACAGCACCTTGCCGATCGGCGGCGCGTCGCCCGTGATGATGTTGAGCACGCCCTTGGGGATGCCAGCCTTCTCGGCGAGCACGGCCAGCGCCAGCGCCGAGAGCGGCGTTTCATTGGCGGGCTTGAGCACCACGGTGCAGCCGGCCGCGAGCGCCGGCGAGACCTTGCGGGTGATCATCGAGTTCGGGAAATTCCACGGCGTGATCGCCCCGCAGACGCCGATCGGCTGCTTGATCGCGAGCAGGCGCGCATCGGCGCGCTGGGTCGGGATGGTCTCGCCATAGACGCGGCGGGCTTCTTCCGCGAAGAACTCGATATAGGCGGCGCCGATATCGACCTCGCCGAGCGCCTCGGTGAGCGGCTTGCCCTGCTCGGAGGTAAGGATCAGCGCAAGGTCCTCGCGGTTGGCGGTGATCAGCTCGAACCATTTGCGCAGGATGTTGGAGCGCTGCTTGGCGGTGTGCTTGGCCCAGCCCGGGAACGCGCGGTCGGCGGCCTCGACCGCCTTGGTCGTCTCGTCCGCACCAAGCTGCGGAACTTTCGCCAGCTCGACCCCGGTCGCGGGATTGTTGACGGCGAAGACCGGCGTGCCGACCCAGGCGCCATCGATGTAGCAGGCCTCCTTCAGCAGCGACGGGTCCTTCAACCGGTCGCGCAAGGTGGCGGTGGCTTGCGTGGCGCGTGCGGCGGCGGTCGGTGTCATGGCGTACTCCCTTAGGCGATCGGACTGGGGGCGATCGGATCGGCCCGGAATATATGAGCAAGCGGTGCGCAATGCACCGCCCCGCAACGCACATCTGCTGGGAGCTAGGCTCGGAGCAGCCTGGCCTTACGCCGCGCCGCTCATATAGGTCTCGCGCCGGCCGATCATGCGCTCGGCCGCGGCCTTGGCGTCGGCCTTCGAGGAGGTCGCGCAGGTCCGGTATTCGAGATCCGGCGCGTCGGAGCGGTCGCGGCGGCCGAACCAGGACTTCGAGCCGACCGGCAGCAGCGCCAGCGACTGCGCCAGATTGTCAACCGCGCCGAAGGAATAGAGCGCGCCGGTGCCGGCGATACGAACCTCGTAAATGCCGGGCGAGATCGGCGCCTCCAGATTGTCGCCCCGTCCGGCACGGGGATAGCGCTTCCATTCGCTCCAGGTCGAAATCATTTGAGGTCCCCCAAGCGGCCGTCAGCCGCCGCCAATTTGCATCAAGTCTTAACGTCACACGGCCGATGGGCCGCGTGCTGAAACGCCGCAAAGCACAAAATGTTTCAAGTGAATCAAACACGCGAAACATACCGCCGGTGCCCATCCACGGTCACGGCGGGCTGCGGTCATCCACCGCAGATTGTGACGGAGTGTTGCAGTTCAGCCGCCCTGTCGTCCTGCGCCGGCCGCGGACCGTCAAGTCACGACATCGCGACCATCGCAGGCATCTGGACACGCTTGCCGCGCGCGGCGTGCGGGAGGACAATCGATCACTTCCAACAATAATCAAACCGGAGGAAACACGATGCAAGGCCAAGCCCAGATCGACGAAATTCTGCGCCAGAAGAGCGACGCCAAGGAGATCCCCGGCGTCGTCGCCATCGCCGCCAGCGGCAACGAGGTGCTGTATCAGGGCGCGTTCGGCAAGCGCGATTTGTCGAAGCCGGATGCCATGACGGCGGACAGCGTGTTCTGGATCGCCTCGATGACGAAGGCGGTGACATCGGCGGGCGCGATGCAGCTGGTCGAGCAGGGCAAGCTGTCGCTGGATGCGCCGATCGGCGAGGTTCTGCCCGATCTCGCCAAGCCGCAGGTGCTCGAAGGCTTCGATGCCAAGGGCGAAGCCAAGCTCCGCCCGGCCAAGGGACCGATCACGCTGCGCCAGCTCATGACCCATACCGCCGGCTTCTGCTACAATATGTGGAACGGCGATCTCGCGGTTTATCTCGACAAAAACGGCATTCCCGCCATCACCACCTGCCAGAACGCTGCGCTGAAGACGCCGATCATGTCCGATCCCGGCACGCGCTGGGAATACGGCACCAATATCGACTTCGTCGGCAAGGCTGTGGAGGCCGCCAGCGGCAAGCGGCTGGACGCTTATCTGCGCGACAATCTGTTCAACCCGCTCGGGATGAGCGACACGGCTTTCAAGATCGCCGACCACATGCGCAAGCGCCTCGTCGGCATGCATGCGCGCGGCGAAGATGGCCAGCTCGCATCGATCCCGTTCGAGCTCGAGCAGGAGCCCGAATTCCACATGGGTGGCGGCGGCCTCTACTCGACTGCGGCCGACTACATCAAGTTCACCCAGATGATCCTGAACAAGGGCCGCGGCAATGGCAACCAGGTGCTGAAGGCCGAGACCGTCGCGATGATGGGGCAGAACCACATCGGCGACCTCGCCATGGGCAAGATGACCACGGCGGCGCCGATGTACACCAACGACGTCGATCTCTATCCGGAGCAGGTGAAGAAGTGGGGCCTCAGCTTCATGATCAACACCGCGAAGACCGCGGAAGGGCGCAGCGCAGGCAGCCTCGCCTGGGCGGGCCTTGCCAACACCTATTACTGGATCGATCCTGCCCGCGACGTCACCGGCGTGATCCTGATGCAGCTTTTGCCGTTCGCCGACGCAAAATGCCTGGAGGCATTCGCGGGCTTCGAGCGCGGGGTCTATGCCGGGCTCGATGCTGCCGGGAGCGGGAAGAAGGCGGCCTAACCCCTTAGTATGAGGCGCGCGGCGTCGCGCGCCTTCCCGGCAAGGATTAACCTCGTGCCCGAAAGCCATCGGCTTCAGGCACGAGGCAGCAATTTTGAGGAGACGAACTTGGCGGACGATCTTGCAGGCAAAGCCGACAGCTATGTTTGCGGCATCTCGGACACGCCGCTGCTCGGCGACACCATCGGCCGCAGTCTCGACCATGCAGTGCGGCGCTGGGGCAACCGCGAGGCGCTGGTCTCGCCCAGCCACGGCGTGAGATGGACCTGGTCGGAATTCGCCGAACGGGTCGATGCGCTCGCCGCCGGCTTTCTCGCGCTCGGGCTCGAGCGGGGCCAGCGGATCGGCATCTGGTCGCTGAACCGGCCGGAATGGACGTTGACCCAGTTCGCCGCCGCCAAGGCCGGCCTGATCCTGGTGACGATCAATCCTGCCTATCGCCTGAGCGAGCTGGAGTTCGCCCTGCGCAAGGTCGGCTGCGCGGCGATCGTCACGGCGACGGCGTTCAAGACCAGCAACTACATGGAGATGCTCAACACGCTGTTGCCGGAACTATCAGCCGCCAAGCCGGGGCAGTTGCATGCGGCACGGCTGCCTGCCCTCCGCAACGTGATCCAGATCGGCGGCCCGGCCGCGCCGGGCACGATCGCTTTCGACGAGGTCGCGGGTATGGGCGGCGACCGGCACCGCCAGCAATTGGCCGCGCTCGGCCAGGAGCTGCAATTCGACGATCCCGTCAACATCCAGTTCACCAGCGGCACGACCGGCTCGCCCAAGGGCGTGACGCTGACCCATCACAACATCCTCAACAACGGCTATTTCGTCGGCCGCGCGATGCGCCTCAACGAGCAGGACCGCATCTGCATTCCGGTGCCGCTCTACCATTGCTTCGGCATGGTCATGGGCAACCTCGCCTCCGTGACGCTCGGCGCCGCAATGGTCTATCCCGGCGAGGGTTTTGACCCGCTTGCGACGCTGCGCACGATCGAACAGGAGAAATGCACGGCGCTCTACGGCGTGCCGACCATGTTCATCGCGGAGCTTGATCACCCCGAGTTCAAGGCGTTCAATTTGAAGTCACTGCGCACCGGCATCATGGCGGGCGCGCCCTGCCCGATCGAGGTGATGAAGCGCGTCAACAGCGAGATGAACATGCGCGAGGTCACCATCGCCTATGGCATGACCGAGACCAGCCCGGTCAGCTTCCAGAGCGCTGTGAACGATCCGCTCGAGCGGCGCGTCTCCACCGTCGGCCGGATCCATCCGCATGTCGAGGTGAAGGTCGTCGATCTCGAAGGCAGGATCGTCAAGCGCGGCCAACGCGGCGAGCTCTGCACCCGGGGCTACAGCGTCATGCTCGGTTATTGGGAAGAGAAGGAAAAGACAGCCGACGTTCTCGACGCCAATGGTTGGATGCACACCGGCGATCTCGCCACGCTCGACGACGAAGGCTATTGCAACATCGTCGGCCGCATCAAGGACATGGTGATCCGCGGCGGCGAAAACCTCTATCCACGCGAGATCGAGGAGTTCCTGTATCGTCATCCCAAGATCCAGGATGTGCAGATCTTCGGCGTCGCCGACAGCCGCTATGGTGAAGAGCTCTGCGCCTGGATCCGCGTCAGATCGGGTGAGCAACTGACGGCGGAGGACGTGCGCGCCTTCTGCGAAGGGCAGATCGCCCACAACAAGATCCCGCGCTACGTCGAGTTCGTCGACGAATTTCCGATGACGGTCACCGGAAAGATCCAGAAATTCCTGATGCGCGATGAAGTCGAGCAACGATTGGGATTAAAGGCGGCGAAGACGGCGTGAGGTGGTGCCCTCGCCACGTGAGCACTGTCATTCCCCGCGAAGGCGGGGAATCCAGTACTCCGCGACTTCTCGATGAATCACCGAAGTCTCGAAGTACTGGATCGCCCGGTCCTAGTGCGCAATTGCGCACTGGCCGGGCGATGACGGCGGTGATTGTGGCCCGCAATGACGGAGGAGAGAGAGACGAGCCTTAACCCGTCAGCCCGCGCTGACCGGCCAGCTCCTTCAGCGATACCTGGGGCCGCGCGCCGATGTGCTGGATCACTTCGGCGGCCGCGAGCGCGCCGAGCTCACCGCACTGCTTGTAGCCGAAGTTGCGCGCGAGGCCGTAGAGGAAGCCGGCGGCAAAGAGGTCGCCGGCGCCGGTGGTGTCGATCACCTTGTCGACCGGGAAGGCCGGAGCCGCGACAGCGTCTTCCGACGACACCACCATGCAGCCCTTCTCGCTGCGGGTGACGACGCCGAGCTTGACGTCATTGCGCAACTGCTTCAGCGCGGCATCGAAATCCGCGGTCGTGTAGAGCGAGTGCAGCTCGGACTCGTTGGCGAAGACGATGTCGACGGTGCCGTTGCGCATCAGCCCCAGAAACTCGTCGCGATAGCGATCGACGCAGAAGGAATCCGACAGCGTCAGCGCCACCTTGCGCTTGGCATCATGGGCGATCTTGGCCGCCTTGAGGAAGGCGTCCTTGGCGTTCTTGGGGTCCCAGAGATAGCCCTCGAGATAAACGATGCCGGCGGCCGCGATCTCGGCCGGATCGATGTCGGCGGGCGACAGATCCTGCGCCGCGCCGAGATAGGTGTTCATGGTGCGCTCGCCATCGCCGGTGACCAGAATGTAGGAGCAGCCGGTGGCGGGGCCGTCCTTGGCGGCCGGGGTGTTGAAGGCGACGCCGGCGGCGCGGATGTCATGAACGTAGAGCTTGCCGATCTGGTCGTCCTTGACCTTGCCGACATAGGCGGCGCGTGCCCCCAGGCTGCCGATGCCGACGATGGTGTTGGCGGCCGAGCCGCCGGAGACCTCCGTCGCCGGGCCCATGTCCTTGTAGATGGCGGCCGCACGGGCCTCGTCGATCAGGGACATGCTGCCCTTGGTCATGCCATGCTTGGCCAGAAAGGCCTCGTCAGTCCTGACCAGTACGTCGAACAGCGCGTTGCCGATGCCGAGAACGTCATATTTCACGTCAGCCATTCACCTTGATCCTGATTGGCGGATTGCGATCCCTGCGAAAATCCGCTTCCTGTCGCCCTGAAAATCTGGCTCGCGGCCTATCACGACCGGGCCTGCGCGGGCAAGCAACGGTATTATCAAAGCGCAATGATCCGCTCCTTCCTGACCGTCTCGACGGGAACGCTGGCCTCGCGGCTGCTGGGCTTTGCCCGGGATTCGCTGATCGCGGCGCTGCTCGGCACCGGCGCGGTGGCGGATGCGTTCCTAGCGGCGTTCCAGCTCGTCAACGTGGTGCGCCGGCTGCTCAGCGAGGGGGCGCTGAATGCGGCGCTGATCCCGGCCTGGCTGCGGATCCGAGACCGCAACGGCGTGCCGGCCGCAGCGGCGTTCGCGGGGTGCGTGCTCGGCACGGTCAGCGCGGCGCTGGTTGTGATCTCGATCGGCATCGCGCTCGCAATGCCGCTGATCATCATGGTGATCGCGCCGGGATTTGTCGGCAGCAGCACGCTCGATCTCGCCGTGAACAACGCGCGACTGATGCTGCCCTATCTCGCCTTCGCCGGCCCGGTAACCGTGTTGATGGGATTGCTCAACGCGCAGGGGCGCTTTGGCCTCACCGCGTTCTCACCGCTGCTGTTCAACATCGCGCTGATCGTCGCGATCGCGATGCTGCTCGCCTGGCATGCCGATGCGGCGCTCGCAGCGTGGATGCTGGCCGCCACGGTCGGCATTGCCGGCCTGCTGCAATTGCTGATGTTGCTGTCGCAACGAAGCGCGCGCCTTGCGACACCGCTGCGCGTGAGCTTCGACCGGGAGATGCGCGCGTTTTTCGGCAAGGCGATCCCCGGCATGATCGCAAGCTCGGGCCCGCAATGGCTGATGGTGGCCGGCGCGATCATCGCCTCGGCGACACCCTCTGCGGTCTCGTGGCTCTATTTCGCCAACCGCCTGATCGAGCTGCCGCTCGGCATCGTCGGCGTCGCCATGGGCACGGTGCTGGTCCCGGAGCTGACCCGCGCCGTCGGAAGCGGCGACCGCGATGCGGTGGCGCATGCCGAATCCCGCGCGCTGGAGCTTGCGACCGGGATGGCGCTGCCGGCGACGCTCGGCCTGATCGTGCTGGCCGAGCCGATCGTGCGGCTGCTGTTCGAGCATGGCGCCTTCGGCGCGCAGGACAGCGCGGCGACGGCGCAGGCGCTGATGTGGCTGGCGCTCGGCCTGCCGGCGCATGTGCTGATCAAGGCGCTGTCGCCGGCGTTCTATGCCCGCAGCGACACGATGACGCCGCTGCTTGCGACCGCCAAGGGCTTCGTGGTGACGGTCGTGCTCGCGGTTCTGCTCGGCCATCTCCTTGGCACGAGCGGAATTGCGGCAAGCATCGCGCTTGGTGCCTGGAGCAGCGCGCTCTCCTTGATCCGGAAAGGCACGGCCGCGTTCGGCTTCTCGATCGATGCGGGCGCCCGCTCGCGATTGCCGCGGATCGTGCTGGCTGCGATCGCCATGGGCACCCTGCTCTGGCTGACCACGGGTCTGGTGCCTGCCGGAGCCCATGGCTTCATTCACTTCGTTGCGCTGGGCGTGCAGATCGCGGTCGGGATCGCCGTCTACGGCCTGCTGCTGCAAATCCTCGGCGCTGCCTCCTGGCGCGAGGCGGTTAACGCGTTGAAACGGCCCGGCTAACCGCAAGCACAGCGAAATACCCTTGACGGGGCAGCGCCGCTGTTGGAAACGACGGCCGAATACCTATGGGAAGGCTGACCATGCCATTCGTTGAACGGGTCTTTTCGGGCGTCCAGCCGACGGGCAATCTGCACCTCGGCAATTATCTCGGCGCGATCGTCAACTTCGTGAAGATGCAGGAAACCCACAATTGCATCTATTGCGTCGTCGACATGCACGCGATCACGCAAGGCGTCGACGTCTGGGGCGGACCGGAGGTGCTCTCGCGCAGCACCCGCGAGGTCACCGCGGCGTTCATCGCAGCCGGCATCGACCCGAAGAAGCACATCGTGTTCAACCAGAGCCAGGTCTCGGGCCACGCCGAGCTCGCCTGGATCTTCAACTGCGTCGCGCGCATGGGCTGGCTCGGCCGCATGACCCAGTTCAAGGAGAAGGCCGGCAAGGACCGCGAGAATGCGTCGGTCGGGCTATTCGATTATCCCGTGCTGATGGCGGCCGACATCCTGCTGTACCGCGCCACCCACGTGCCTGTCGGCGAGGACCAGAAGCAGCATCTCGAGCTTTCACGTGACATCGCGCAGAAGTTCAACAACGATTTCGCCGATTCCATTCGGGTCCAGGGCAACGATGACGGCCTGTTCTTCCCGCTGCCGGAACCGTTGATCACGGGCCCGGCGACGCGCGTGATGAGCCTGCGCGACGGCACCAAGAAGATGTCGAAGTCGGATGCGTCGGACAATTCGCGCATCAACCTCACCGACGATGCCGACACCATCGCGCAGAAGATCCGCAAGGCGAAGACCGATCCGGAGCCGCTGCCGAGCGAGGAAAAGGGTTTGGAAGCGCGGCCCGAAGCCGACAATCTCGTCGGCATCTTCGCCGCGCTCTCCGGCCGCTCCAAGGCCGACGTGCTCAGGGATTTCGGCGGCGGCCAGTTCTCCAGCTTCAAGAACGCGCTGGCCGAGCTCTGCGTCACCAAGCTCGCGCCGATCGCCGGCGAGATGAAGCGCCTCGTCGCCGACCCCGCCCACATCGACGCGGTCCTGAACGACGGCTCCGACAGGGCCCGCGCCATCGCCGACGAGACCATGAAGCAGTCGAAGGACATCGTCGGCTTCATCCGCCGGCGCTGATCGGCGAAACTTCGGCCGGCGCCATCGCACCGGCCGACGTCCCCTCTCCCAAAGCCGGAGCGAGTGTGGCAGCATGCCGATCGTGCGCATTCCGGGACATGCATGACCAGCAAGCGACTTTGCTACGAGCCGGGCCACAAGCCCAAATGCCTCGTCATCGTCGACGACACTGCCGAATGGGATCGGGCAGTGTATTACGCCAGCCGCTGGGCGATCCGCGCCGGCGGCGGCGTGGTGATGCTGCGCATCATCGAGCCCGAGCAGCAGAGCCAGGAATGGCTTGGCGTTGCCGACATCATGCGCGCCGAGGCGCAGGAAGCCGCGGAGGCCGCGCTCGACCGCGCCGCCGGGAGGGCCAACGGCATCGCCGCGATCACGCCGGAACGGGTGATCCGCGAAGGCGTCGCGATGGAACAATTGCTAGGGGTGATCGACGAGGACCCTGATATCGCCATGCTGGTGCTCGCGGCCAATCCCGGCTCGGAAGGGCCGGGCCCCCTCGTCGCACTGCTGGCCCATGCGGTGGGGACGTTCCCGATCCCCGTGACCATCATTTCCGGCGCGTTGAGCGACCAAAGCGTGGATTCGCTGTCGTAGTTCAGGGACTCGTCATGCCCGGGCTTGTCCCGGGCATCCACGTTCTTGGTTCCGCGAAGCAAGGCGTGGATGGCCGGGTCAAGCCCGGCCATGACGGCGCGGAAACATCAGAGTACCCTAACCTCCTGATATAACAGCGAAACGCCCACCTCTCCCCTTGATCGTGCGTTCCCCATCGCCATCTGCTAGGGGATAAGGGCAACGCGCCGGCCTTGAACCGGCGACGTCTGGAGAAAGCCATGTTCATTCAAACCGAAGCCACCCCCAATCCCGCCACGCTGAAGTTCATTCCCGGCCGCGTCGTGGTCGACGGCAGCCCGATGGAATTTTCGAGCCGCGAGGCCGCCACGCGCTCGCCGCTGGCCGAGAAGCTGTTCGACGTGCCTGGCGTTACCGGCGTGTTCTACGGATCGGACTTCATCACCGTCACCAAGGCGAGCGGTGAATGGCAGCAGCTCAAGCCCGCGATCCTCGGTGCGATCATGGAGCACTACATGTCCGGCGCGCCGCTGCTCGCCGACGGCACGGCCAGCAGCGATGCCGATCTTGACGACGAGGACGAGTTCTTCGACGAGGCGGATGCCGAGACGGTCGACATGATCAAGGACCTGATCGAGACCCGGGTGCGGCCGGCGGTCGCCAATGACGGCGGCGACATCACCTTCCGCGGCTTCAAGGACGGCATCGTCTATCTCAACATGAAGGGCGCTTGCTCCGGCTGCCCGTCGTCGACCGCGACGCTTCAGCACGGCATCCAGAACCTGCTCAAGCACTTCGTGCCCGACGTGGTCGAAGTCCGGCCGATGTGATCGATCAGCGAATGGCGGGTAGCGAATGGCGAATGGCATTCCGATCGGCTAGACTGTTCGCCATTCACCACTCGCCATTCGCTTTTCCATGCTGATCCTCGCCATCGATACTGCGCTCGACGCCTGCGCGGCGGCCGTGCTCGACACTGAAACCGCCGAGCTGCGCGCGCAGGAATCGCTGCCGATGAAGCGCGGGCATGCCGAAGCCCTGATGCCGCTGATCGCACGGGTGATGCGATCGGCCGATCTCACCTTCACCGCGCTCGACCGCATCGCCGTCACCGTCGGTCCCGGCAGCTTCACCGGCCTGCGCGTCGGCATTTCGGCGGCGCGCGGCCTTGCGCTCGCCGCCGGCAAGCCCGCGGTCGGCCTGACCACGTTGTCCGCCTATGCCGCCGCAATCGTCGGCCAGAGCCGATCGGCACCGGTCATCTCGGCGATCGATGCACGACACGATCACGTTTACTTCCAAATCGTCGCCGGCGACGGCAGCCAGCTGGTGCGGCCACGCGTCGCGCCGATCGACGAGGCAATCGCGGCCTCGCAATTCGGCGCGCCGCATCTGGTCGGCAATGCCGCGAACATCCTCGCCGAGCGCTGGCCGAAGGATGCGCCGCAGCCCGTCGTAGTCGACGCGCAAGCCGCACCCGACATCGCCTGGGTCGCGTGGCTCGGCGCGGCCGCCAATCCCGACACCACGCCGGCACGGCCGTTTTATCTGAAGGCGCCCGACGCCAAGCCGGCCGCACTGCCACAGTTCGCGGCACAAGCCGCAAGCTCATGATGAGATGGCTGTCGCAATGGTGGCGCGGCGGCACCGCCGCCGTCGAGCCCGCGTCCGCGCGCGATGCCGCGCGGCTGGCGCAGCTTCATGGCGCCTCCTTCGCCCGCGGCTGGGGCGAAGGCGAGTTCGAGGGCATGATCAGCGAGCGCAACACGCTGGTGCATCGCTTGCGTCTCGGCCGCAAGACGATCGGCTTTGCGGTGTCGCGGATCGGCGCGGACGAGGCGGAAATCCTCTCGATCGCGGTCGACCAGACCCATCGCGGCCGCGGCCTCTCCCGCACGCTGCTGATGACCCATCTCGGCCATCTCGCAGGGCGCGGCGTGCGCACGATATTTCTCGAAGTCGAGGAAAATAACCAGCCGGCGCGCCGGCTGTACGACCGGGCCGGATTCATGGTGGTGGGGCGCCGTGAACGCTACTATAAGCAGCCGAACGGGGAACAATTGAACGCCCTTCTGATGCGGCGTGACTTGGCGTAACATCGGTGGCAGAAAGCGCCCTCGTCAGGCAGACAACACATGACTGGACTTAAAGCTTCCGCCGCATCCAAGGCCTCCGGCATCGAGGCGCGTTGTGCCGCCACCGGCATGCGCATGACCGAGCAGCGCCGCGTCATCGCGCGCGTGCTCGCGGAGGCGGTCGACCATCCCGACGTCGAGGAGCTGTACCGCCGCTGCGTCGCCGTCGACGACAAGATCTCGATCTCGACCGTGTATCGCACCGTGAAGCTGTTCGAGGATGCCGGCATCATCGAGCGCCATGATTTCCGCGAGGGCCGCGCGCGCTATGAGACGATGCGCGACAGCCACCACGACCACCTCATCAACCTGCGCGATGGCAAGGTGATCGAGTTCACCTCCGAGGAGATCGAGAAGCTGCAGGCGGAGATCGCCCGCAAGCTCGGCTACAAGCTGGTGGATCACCGGCTCGAGCTCTATTGCGTCCCGCTCGACGACGACAAGCCGACGTCTTGATTTAGTGCCCATCGACCTCATCATCTTCGATTGCGACGGCGTGCTCGTGGACAGCGAGGTGATCTCCTGTCGCGCGCATGCGGACGTGCTGACCAGACACGGCTACCCGATCACGTCGGAGCAGGTGCTGGTCCGCTTCCTCGGCGTGTCTGAGAAAGACGCGCGGAGGATCGTCGAGCAGGAAATCGGGCGCAGCCTCCCGGACGATCTGGAGCAGCAGGTCAATGCGGCGACGCTGCAATCCTACGCCAGCGATTTGCAGCCGATCACCCACGTCGCGGCAGCGATCGCCGCGATCGATCTGCCCAAATGCGTTGCGTCCAGCGGCACGCCGGACAAGATTCATCACGGCCTCACTTGCGCCGGCCTCTACGACCTGCTCGCCCCGAACATCTTTTCCGCAAGCCAGGTCGCGCGCGGCAAGCCGGCGCCCGACCTGTTCCTGTTCGCCGCCGGGCAGATGAAGGTCGCGCCGGAGCGGTGCCTGGTGATCGAGGACAGCGTCCCCGGGGTGACAGGCGCGCGTGCCGCCGGGATGACAGTCTTGGGCTTTCATGGCGGCGGCCACTGCCCGCCGGGTCACGCCGAGAGGCTGCGCGCCGCAGGCGCCAACCTGACATTCGACGATATGCGACAATTGCCGGATCTGGTCCGGAAGGCGGGAGCCAAGGCCTTGGCGGGCTGATTTGGTGCCTCGCACCGTCATTCCGGGGCGCGTGCGACGCGCGTGAACCCGGAATCTTGCGCTAAAATCTCTGGATTCCGGGTTCGCGACAGCGTCGCGCCCCAGAACGACGGCCAGGAGGCTCCATTCGCTGGATTTTCGTCCCTCCAGCCTATATCTGAGGGCCGTCCTCCACCTCCATTTCGGGTTCCATGACGCCGCCGCGCAAGCTGCACATCAAATCATATGGCTGCCAGATGAACGTCTACGATGCCCAGCGCATGGTGGACACGCTGGCCCCGGAAGGATTCGTGGAGACGGCCAGCGCCGAAGACGCCGACCTCGTCATCCTCAACACCTGCCATATCCGCGAGAAGGCCTCGGAAAAGGTCTATTCCGAGCTGGGCCGTCTGCGTGTCGCCAAGGACGAGGCCGCCCGCGCCGGCCGCGCGATGCAGATCGCGGTTGCCGGCTGCGTGGCGCAGGCCGAGGGCGAGGAGATCGTGCGCCGCGCGCCCGTCGTCGACGTCGTGGTCGGACCGCAGAGCTATCATCACCTGCCTGAGCTCTTGAAGCGCGCCGGCGACGAAGGCCGCGCCATCGAGACCGAATTTCCCGCCCAGGACAAGTTCGGCTTCCTGGCGCAGCCCAAGCCCGACGCGATCCGCGCGCGCGGCATTTCCGCGTTCGTCACGGTGCAGGAAGGCTGCGACAAGTTCTGCACCTTCTGCGTCGTGCCCTACACGCGCGGCGCCGAAGTTTCGCGCCCGGTGGCGAAGATCGTCGACGACGTGAAGCGGCTCGCCGACAACGGCGTGCGCGAGCTCACGCTGATCGGGCAGAACGTCAACGCCTATCACGGCGAGGGGCCGGACGGGAAAAGCTGGCCGCTCGGCAAGCTGCTCGAACATCTGGCGAGGATTCCGGGCATCGCCCGGCTGCGCTATTCGACCAGCCATCCCCGCGACGTCGATGACAGCCTGATTGCGGCCCATCGCGATCTCGATGCCCTGATGCCGTTCGTGCATCTGCCGGTGCAGTCGGGGGCGGACCGGATTTTGGCCGCCATGAACCGGAAACATACCGCCGATGATTATCGGCGTGTCATCGACCGTTTCCGTACCTCACGCCAAGATATTGCTTTTTCATCAGATTTCATCGTCGGCTTCCCCGGCGAGAGCGAGCAAGATTTTCGCGCGACCCTCGCGCTTGTCACGCAAATCGGCTACGCTGCGGCTTATTCGTTCAAATATTCCGCCCGGCCGGGTACGCCGGCCGCGGATATGCAGGAGACGGTGTCCCCCGCCGAGATGGACCAGCGATTGGAGCGGCTCCAGGAACTGATCGACAGCCAGCAATTGGCCTTCAACAAGGCTGCGATTGGCTCAACGGTCGATGTGCTGTTCGAGCGTCCGGCCCGCAAGGACGGCCAGATCGTCGGCCGCACCGCTTACCTCCAGCCCGCGCATGTGATGGCCTCGCCCGACATCATCGGACAAATCCTGCCGGTCAGGATCGACAGCCTCGAACGCTACAGCTTTCTCGGCGAGCTCGTGACGCCGCGCACTGCGCGCGAGCCCGCTTTATCGCAAGCCAGTGGAGCCTGAACCCTTGCCAAAAAGCGCATCGGATTCGCCTTCGTTCGCTCCCAGCCGCAAATTTGACCGCGACATGCAAGTTCCGCCCGAGACCCAGGTCGTCATCGACTTCGACGACAACCGTGCCGCATCCGCGCTGGTCGGCCCGTATGGCCAGCATCTGGCGCAGATCGAGCGGCGGCTCGGCGTGGTCGTGGACTCCAAGGGCAACCACATCACCATCGGCGGCACGCGCGACGGCTGCGACGCCGCGCGCCGCGTGCTGGAGATGCTGTACGCGCAGGCCGTGAAGGGACAGGACCTCGACCAGGGCGAGGTCGAGGGCGCGATCCGCGCCGTCATCGCCCAGGGCTCGCTGTTCGAGTTCGACGCCAAATCGGCCAAGTCCACCTTCGACAGCATCAACCTGCGCAAGCGCCCGGTGCGCGCGCGCACCGCCGCGCAGGATTCCTACATCCGCGCGTTGAAGCGCCACGAGCTTGTGTTCGGCATCGGCCCCGCCGGCACCGGCAAGACCTGGCTCGCGGTCGCACATGCCGCGCAGCTGTTCGAGCGCAAGGAGGTCGACAAGATCATCCTGTCGCGTCCGGCGGTGGAAGCCGGCGAGCGGCTCGGCTTTTTGCCCGGCGATCTCCGCGAGAAGGTCGATCCTTACCTGCGTCCAATCTACGATGCGCTCTACGACCTCATGGACGCGCGCATCGTCGAGCGCGCGCTCCAGACCGGCGAGATCGAGATCGCGCCGCTGGCCTTCATGCGCGGCCGTACGCTGACCAATGCCGCCATCATCCTGGACGAGGCGCAGAACACGACCTCGATGCAGATGAAGATGTTCCTGACCCGTTTGGGCGAGAACAGCCGCATGATCGTGACGGGCGATCCCTCCCAAATCGACCTGCCGAACGGCCAGACCTCGGGTCTAGCGGAAGCAACCCGGTTGCTGAGCGGCGTCGAAGGCATCGCGCAAGTTCATTTCAAGGCCGAGGACGTGATCCGCCACGAGCTCGTGGCGCGGATCGTCGCCGCTTACGAAGCGTCGCCGCAGCGGCCGGCCTCCGGTCAATCCTGACGAGGCAACATCGGACCCCAAGGGCGCGAACAGCGCCTTTCGTCCCAGACAAAACAATGTCCCACCCCAACCTGCCCATTACCGAGGTCCTCGTCGTCGCCGATTGCTGGCGGAGCGAGCCCGATTCCGAAGCCGTGATCCAGCGCGCCGTTGCGGCCGCCGCCGAGAGCGTCGATGAAGATGTTGCCGACGCCGAAGTGGCCGTGATGCTGACCGATGACGCCGGCATCCGCACCCTCAACGGCAACTGGCGCGGCATCGACAAGCCGACCAACGTGCTGTCGTTCCCCGCGCTGCAGCCGGAGGGAGAGTGGAAGGTTGGCGATGCGCCGCGCATGCTCGGCGACATCGCCATCGCCTACGAGACGATGCGGCGCGAGGCGGACGAAGAACACAAGCCATTCGAGCATCATCTGAGCCACCTCGCCGTGCACGGCTTCCTGCATCTGATCGGCTACGACCACGAGAACGACGCCGAGGCGGAGGAGATGGAAGCGCTGGAGACGCAGATCCTGGCGCATCTCGGCATCCCCGATCCCTATGCAGACCGCCCGGGGACGAACTGAGATGCCTGATTCCGATCCAGTCCAGGACAACTCTCGCGAGACGCGCAATCTGCCCGCCGTCGTGACGCAAGGCGAGGTGATGCGCCCGACCGCGGAAGGCTGGCTACTGCGCGCCATCCGGACGCTGTTCGGCTGGAAGGCGGGATCGGTGCGCGACGATCTCCAGGTCGTGCTCGACGCGTCGACGCCTGATGACACCGGCTTTTCCGCGGTCGAGCGCACCATGCTGCGCAACATCCTCGGCCTGCATGAGCGCCGCATCGCCGACGTCATGGTGCATCGCGCCGACATCGTGGCGGTGAAGCGCGACATTCCGCTCGGCGAATTGATGGACCGCTTCGAGAGCGCCGGGCATTCGCGACTCGTCGTCTACAACGAGACGCTCGACGATCCCGTCGGCATCGTCCACATCCGCGACCTGCTCGCCTTCATGACCGTGCGGGCGCGCGTGACGGAAGCGACCAAGGCCAAGCGCAAGAAACCGTTGCCCGCCGGCCTCGATCTGAAGGCCGTGGACCTTGCCCTGCCGCTCGAGGACGCACGCATCATCCGCAAGCTGCTCTACGTGCCGCCGTCGATGCGGGCGATCGACCTGCTCGCGCAGATGCAGGCCACGCGCATCCACCTTGCGCTGGTGGTCGACGAATATGGCGGCAGCGACGGGCTGGTCTCGCTCGAGGATATCGTCGAGCAGATCGTCGGCGAGATCGACGACGAGCACGACAGCGACGAGCCCCCCTCGATCGTGCGCCTGCCCGACAACGCCTTCATCGCCGACGCCCGCGCCAGCCTCGACGACGTCCGCTCGGTGATCGGCGAGGATTTCGTCACCGGCGAGGCCGGCGAGGAGGTGGAGACGCTGGGCGGCTATCTCGTCAGCTTCGTCGGCCGCCTGCCGGTGCGCGGCGAGGTGATCTCGGGCCCGGGCGCCTATGAGGTCGAGGTACTCGATGCCGATCCGCGCCGCGTCAAGCGGCTGCGCATCTCGACGCGGAAGGAGCGTCCCGCGCCGCGCACCCAGCGCGAGAGCCGGCGCCGCGAAGCCGCGCCGGAGAGCGGTCAAGCTCCGGCCAGTGACACGTCCACCCCGCCGCCGAGCGACGGGGCCGGTCCGCAGTGAGCGCACTCCAGCGACTTCGACAGATTGCGCTTGCCATCATCCTCACCTGGGGCTGGAAGCGCGCCGTCATCGCCATGGCGGCCGGAGCGCTGTCGGTGCTGGCGCTGGCGCCGTTCAACCTCTTCCCGGTGCTGTTCCTCACCTTCCCGGTGCTGGTCTGGCTGATCGACGGCGCTGGCGGCGGACGCTATGGCGGCGTTCCTGCCGCGGCGCTGACCGGCTACTGGTTCGGGCTCGGCTACTTCGTGCCCGGCCTGTATTGGATTGGCTACGCCTTCTTCGTCGATGCCGACGTATTCGCTTGGCTGACGCCGTTCGCCGTGCTTGGGCTACCAGCCTACCTTTCGATCTTCACCGCGATCGGCTTTGCGCTCGCGCGGCTGCTCTGGACCAAGAACGCCACGCGCGTGCTGGCGCTCGCAGCAAGCCTCACCATCAGTGAGTGGCTGCGCGGCCACGCGCTGACCGGCTTTCCCTGGAACGCGTTCGGCTATGCGCTGTCCGAGCCGCTGCCGCTGGCGCAGACGGCATCGCTGATCGGCCTGTGGGGCATGACGTTCCTGACGGTCGCGATCTTCGCGAGCCCCGCGACACTGATCGATCGATCGCCCGATCGCCGCCTGCAATGGCGCGCGCCGGCCGCCGCGATGGTGCTCTTGATCGCCATGGGCGTCTTCGGCGCCATCCGCCTGTCGCTGCATCCGACCACGATGGTATCAGGCGCCAAGCTGCGTCTGATGCAGCCGAACCTCCAACAGGACGTGAAATTCAACTACGCCGCCAAGGCGGAGGTGATGAAGAAATACCTGGCGCTGTCCGATCGGGCCTCGGGTCCGCAATCGACCGGCGTGCGCGATGCCACCATCCTGATCTGGCCGGAATCCGCCTTTCCGTTCTTCCTCACGCGCGAAGCCGACGCGATGGCGCAAATCGCCGACCTCCTGCCGAACGGCACGGTGCTGATCACGGGCTCGGTCCGCGCGCCCGACCTGCCGCGGGGCACGCCGATCACGCGCGCCTATAACTCGATCTACGTCATCGATCACGACGGCAGCGTCCTCGCTGTGTACGACAAGTTGCATTTGGTGCCATTCGGAGAATTTCTTCCCTACCAGGGGCTGATGGAGAAGCTCGGCTTCGAGCAATTGACGCGTATGCGCGGCGGCTTCATTGCCGGCACCGTACGGCATGCGCTACCGGTCGCGGGCGCACCGCCGGCGCTGCCGCTGATCTGTTACGAAGCCATCTTTCCCGGCGAGGTAGCAGGCCGCAACGAACGTCCAGGCTGGATCGTGAACCTCACCAATGACGGCTGGTTCGGCATCTCGACCGGTCCCTATCAGCATCTCGAGCAATCGCGGATGCGTGCGATCGAGCTCGGCTTGCCGCTGGTGCGCTCCGCCAATACCGGCATCTCCGCGGTGATCGATCCGATGGGTCGCATCATCGCCAGTCTCGGCCTTGGAATCGAAGGCATTTTGGATGCAAGCCTGCCGGCTGCGATCCCGCCGACTGTCTATGCGCGGGTGGGTGATGTACCAGCAATCATGCTCGTCGCGCTCGCTATGATTGTGGCGGTTCGCCGTCGCGTCACCAAACGGCACTCCTGATCGTCTCACCGCGGACGTCGCCTGGAATCCTTTGACAACCGTAGTCCCACGGTTGACAGACTGCACGCGGGCTCCCCATTCTGCACCGGCTGCAAAAGACAGTGGGCATTGCTAAATTTCTCCGCAATGTTTCCCAATAAGAGGGTTTGATTTGACGGTGCTGCACCGAGGCACGCTTGATGATTGCGCCGAAGGTGATGTTTGGAGGACTGGGGAAATGTCGAAAGCGCCCAACCCTGTTGACAAATATGTCGGCAGTCGCGTGCGTATGCGCCGCATCATGTTGGGCATGAGCCAGGAAAAGCTCGGTGAAGCTTTGGGCCTGACTTTCCAGCAGATCCAGAAATACGAGAAGGGCACCAACCGGGTCGGCGCGAGCCGCATCCAGCAGATTGCCGAAATTCTCCAGGTGCCTGTGTCGTTCTTGTTCGAAGGCGGCCCGAGCGGCGTGCCGGGTCCGGACGGCTTCAGCGAAGGCGCCTCGCCCTCTTACGTCTCGGATTTCCTCGCGACATCGGAGGGGCTCGCCTTGACCAAGGCGTTCACCCGAATAGCCGATTCCAAGATGCGCCGCTCCATCGTCGATCTCGTCGAGCAGATCGCCGCCCGCGAAGGCCCCGACAAGCGCTGACGCCATCCTCAATGGGGATTTGAGACTGCGTCAAATCTGGCCTATGTCGTCATTTGCGGCGCGCCTCGGTACGCGTCCTCTCCAATGATGCGATTCGAAGGCATAGATGCGTTGATGGCCAGCTCCAATTGGTTCGATACCCAAACCATTCTCGATGGCATCCGCCGCTGGGTGGAGATCGAGACGCCGACGGAAGCGCCCGAACAGGTCAACAAGCTGATCTCCGTGGTCGCGGAGCAATATTGCGATCTGCCCGTCACGCTCGAGCGCATCGCCGGCGTCGATGGCTGCGGCGATCATCTCGTGGCGCGTTCGAGCTGGGGCCAGGACCGGCCGGGCATACTGGTGCTGAGCCACCTCGACACCGTTCATCCCCTCGGCTTCATCGAGCGCCTGCCGTTCAAGGTCGAGGGCGACAGCGCGTTCGGCCCAGGCATCTATGACATGAAGGGCGGGGCCTATATCGCCCATCACGCCTTTCGCGCGCTCTGTTCGAGCGGCGATCGTTCGCCGCTCGGCATCACCCACCTGTTCACCTCCGACGAGGAGATCGGCAGCCCGACCTCGCGCGCGCTGATCGAGCAGGAAGGGCGCAAGGCCAAATACGTGCTGGTGACGGAGCCGGCGCGCGACGGCGGCAGGATCGTCACGGCCCGCAAGGGCGTTGGACGCTTCAAGGTCTTCATCAAGGGCGTGCCTGCGCATGCCGGATCCCGGCCGGAAGACGGCCGCAGCGCCGTTCGCGAGCTCGCCAATGTGATTCTGGCATTGGAAGGCATGAACGATCTGACGCGCGGGGTCACCGTCAATGTCGGCGTGGCGCGGGGCGGCACGCGTCCCAACGTCACGCCGGAGGAGGCTTATGCCGAAGTCGATCTGCGCGTCGTGAGCCTGAAGGATGCGGACGAGTTCGTCGGCAAGATCCTCGCGCTCACATCGAAGACCGACGGCGTCACCGTCAAGGTCACTGGCGGGCTCAATCGGCCGCCTTACGAGAAGAGCAATGCAGGCGCCTCGCTCTACGAGCATGCGAAGGCGGTTGCGGCCGATCTTGGCTTCGAACTGATCGACACCCACACCGGCGGCGGCTCGGACGGCAATTTCACCGCCGCGCATACCGCGACGCTCGATGGGCTCGGCGTCGACGGCAAGGGCGCACACACCCATTATGAGCAGCTCTACGTCTCGTCGCTCGCGCCGCGTGCGCGGCTGCTCCATCGCCTGTATCAGACGCTGCGATGAGCGAGCGCAAGTCAGATCCCGAGCGCGATGACACCGAGCGCGCCTTCTTCGGGCGCCGCAAGGGCCACAAGCTCAGGCAGCACCAGGCCGGATTGATCGAGCAGCTGCTGCCGCATCTTGCCCTCGACATCGAGGGCGAAGCACCGGCGGATGCCCGCGGGATCTTCGACCCCGCGGCCGAGGACGTGCGGCTCGAGATCGGCTTCGGTGGCGGCGAGCATCTCGCGGCCGAGGCGCAAACTTTCTCCACGACCGGCTTCATCGGCTGCGAGCCCTATGTCAACGGCATGGCCAAGATCCTCGCGCAGATCGAGGCCGCCAATATCGGCAACATCCGCCTGTTCGCCGGCGATGCCGCCGAGCTGCTGGCCTGGCTGCCGAAGGCCTCGCTGTCGCGGATCGACCTGATCCATCCCGATCCCTGGCCGAAGCGGCGGCATTGGAAGCGGCGCTTCGTGCAGGACAGGACCATTGCCGCAATGGCGCGCGTGCTCAAGCCTGGCGGCGAATTCCGCTTCGTCTGCGACATCGACGATTACTGCGCCTGGACACTGTCGCATCTGGCGCGGTCTTCGGACTTCAAATGGCTCGCGGAGCGCGCCGACGATTTCAGGCAGCCCTGGGACGGCTACACCATGACGCGCTACGGCCGGAAGGCCGCGCGTGAGGGACGCAAGGCGGCTTACCTGCGATTCAGGCGGCTTTAGATCGTCTGCCGATTGCGCCAGAAATTCACGATGCGCTCGGCGGTCGCCGGCATCAGGCGCGTGTAGTTGACACGCGCGGCCTCGATGTCGGCATCGGCGGGCGTGCGGTGCGGGCCGTACCAAAGCAGGATGAGGGCGCGCACCGTGGGCCAGCCAAGATTCAGAACACGGCCGAGGATCAGAAGCGGATCGTAGCGATCGCCCGAAATCAGGCGATCGAGAATTGAGAGACGGACGCCGGCCATCGCCGAGAGCGTCGCGATCGATTCCTCGTATTTGTGGGCCTTGGCAAAACCGAGCAGTGCGCTCTCGCCGAGATGACCATCACGATGCAATCCCAGCACCGTGCGCTGTGCCCCCGAGAAATCGCGGCGCGGCCCCGGCGGCAGCGAAGCCTCCTCGATGGCGGCCATGGCGCGCTTGATCTCGACCTGGCGCGCGGGATTGACCACGCTGGAGAGGCGGCGGCGGATGACGTCGAGCGTACCGTTGAGAAGCTCCTTCAGGTGCTCGCCCGAGAGATCGTTGCGCTGGCCGATCTTGAGTGTCAGCACGCCGTCCTGCGCGGCGCGCTTGATCAGCTCGGAATAGCTGCCCGGCGAGAACACCGCACCTGCATTTGCAGCAGCGCGGCGCACCACGTCGCGATCACCACGCTCGACCAGCACGTCGGTGACGACGACAGGCAGAGCGGGGCGCTCCGTCATCGCCAGCAGATGGCCCTGCCCCTTCAGCCGCGCGATCTCGACCAAGGCGGCCTCGTCGAGCACGGGCGAGCGGCGCAGCACGGGGCCTGCCACCATGATCTCGTTTTCGCGCGCGAGCTGGTTCACCAGATGCGGCGGCGCGTTGTTCAGGCGCGAGAAGCGCTCGGCGAGATCGACGCGCGAGTCGAGCTCGGCATGCGGGACGAGATCGATCAGGAGATTGTCGAAGAGAGCGATGAGCTCGGGGCGGAGGTTCTCGGCGTCCTGGAAGAACAGCTGGGAGATGGCGCGCGCGATCTCGCCACGACGTCTCGGATCGCCGCGTTTGACGATATCGTCCAGTCCAGGAATGAGCGACGTGGCAACGGACATGAAAACGCAACTCGGGATCTGGCACGCCGTGGGCGCGCCGTAGCTCAAGCCGCCCCACAATTAGGGAATCTAGGCCTGCTTGATGAAGGAAGCGTTGCGCGGCGGGCGGTCCGAAGGGCGCAAAAAGCCGCCTCGGCCCTGCAATGGGCCTTGTCCGGGAGGGTGGAAAGGGCTATATCACCGCCAATTCATCTTCTCATACGATCCGCGTAGTGAGAGTGGGCCCGAAAGGACCCGCTCTTTTTTATTACCTGAACGCGGCTTGGCGGAAGATGCGGCCCGACGCGTGTCGGGAGAGTTCCGAAGCGGGCTTTGAGATTAACCAAGCCTTAACCCAAGCGTTAAACCCAACGAGCGCCTTGACCCCTGCCATGACCGAACCGACCTCTGGTTCCACGGATGCCGAATTGCTGGCCGAGCCGCGGCTCGTGGTCGAGCCGGGCGTCGCGGCACGGGTGTCCGCGGTCGCAGCGCCCGTGCTTCAGGGCATGGGCTATCGCCTGGTGCGGATCCGTATTTCCGGCGAGGCCGGCTGCACCGTGCAGGTCATGGCCGAGCGACCGGACGGCACGATGCAGATCGAGGATTGCGAAGCGATCTCGCGGGCGCTGTCGCCCGTGCTCGATGTCGCCGACCCCATCGATCGCGCCTACCGATTGGAGATCTCCTCGCCGGGGATCGACCGTCCGCTGGTGCGCCGCTCCGATTTCGAGCGCTATGCCGGACATCTGGTAAAGGTCGAGATGGCGGTCGCCCATGAGGGGCGGAAGCGGTTCCGCGGCACGATCGGTGCCGTCGAAGGCGATCGCGTCCATCTGCATCGCGACGACGTCAAGGCAGGCGACGAAGCCGACGTTCTCCTGACCATGGAGGATATCGGCGAGGCACGCCTCGTGCTGACCGACGAGCTGATCGCGGAATCGATGCGTCGCGGCAAGGCCGAGGCGCGCGAGATGCGCCGCAATCTGGGCCTGGAGCCGCCGCAGGTTCCGCATGCCAAGATCAGCGAGAAAACGACCAAGAACACCAAGCCGAAGAAGAAGCCGGCTCCGACCAATACGAAGAAACATCGCCTTGCCGCCGAACGTGCGCGGCGCGGCGAGATCGATCCTGACCAAGGAGACTAGCCATGGCAGTCAGCGCCAATCGACTTGAATTGCTCCAGATCGCGGACGCCGTTGCGCGCGAGAAATCCATCGACCGCGGCATCGTCATCGCCGCGATGGAGGACGCCATCGCCAAGGCGGCGCGGGCCCGCTACGGCAGCGAGACTGACGTTCACGCCGAGATCGACCCGAAGAAGGGTGAGCTGCGGCTGTCGCGCCACATGCTGGTGGTCGAGAAGGTGGAAAACCATTCGAACCAGATCTCGCTGGTGGATGCGCAGCGCGCCAATCCCGGCGCCCAGGTCGGCGACACCATCGCCGACACGCTGCCGCCGCTGGAATATGGCCGCATCGCCGCGCAATCGGCCAAGCAGGTGATCGTGCAGAAGGTGCGCGAGGCCGAGCGCGACCGGCAATATCAGGAATTCAAGGACCGCATCGGCGACATCGTCAACGGCGTCGTCAAGCGCGTCGAATATGGCAGCGTGATCGTCGATCTCGGCCGCGGCGAGGCCATCATCCGCCGCGACGAGATGCTGCCGCGCGAAGTCTTCCGCAACGGCGACCGCGTCCGCGCCTACATCTTCGACGTCCGCCGCGAAACCCGCGGTCCGCAGATCTTCCTCTCCCGCACCCATCCGCAGTTCATGGCGAAGCTGTTCGCGCAGGAGGTGCCGGAGATCTATGACGGCATCGTCGAGATCAAGGCGGTCGCCCGTGATCCGGGCTCGCGCGCGAAGATCGGCGTGATTTCCCGCGATTCCTCGGTCGACCCGGTCGGCGCCTGCGTCGGCATGCGCGGCTCGCGCGTGCAGGCGGTGGTGAACGAATTGCAGGGCGAGAAGATCGACATCATCCCGTGGTCGCCCGACATCGCGACCTTCGTGGTCAACGCGCTGGCGCCGGCGGAAGTCTCCAAGGTGGTCATCGACGAGGACCGCGAGCGCATCGAGGTCGTCGTGCCCGACACCAACAACCAGCTCTCGCTGGCGATCGGCCGCCGCGGCCAGAACGTGCGTCTGGCCTCGCAGCTCACCGGCTGGGACATCGACATCCTGACCGAGCAGGAGGAATCGGAGCGCCGCCAGGCGGACTTCGAGAACTCCACGCGCGTCTTCATGGAATCGCTCAACGTCGACGAGGTGGTCGGCCAGCTCCTGGCGTCCGAAGGCTTCACCTCGGTCGAGGAACTCGCGATGGTAGACGTCAAGGAGCTCGCCGGCATCGAGGGTTTCGACGAGGAGACCGCACAGGAGCTGCAGAACCGCGCCCGCGAATATCTGGAGCAGCAGGAAGCCGAGCTCGAGGCCAGGCGCAAAGAGCTCGGTGTCGAGGACGCCCTGAAGGACGTGCCCGGCGTGACCTCGAAGATGCTGGTGAAGTTCGGCGAGAACGACATCAAGACCGTCGACGACCTCGCCGGCTGCGCCACCGACGATCTGGTCGGCTGGACCGAGCGCAAGGAAGGCAGCGAGCCGACCAAGCACGCCGGCGCGCTCGACGGCATCGAGATCACCCGTGACGATGCCGAAGCGTTGATCATGCAGGCCCGCGTCAAGGCCGGCTGGATCACCGAGGCCGATCTCGCCAAGCCCGAAGAGGCCGAGGCGACCGAAGATCAGCCGGCTTAAGGGCAACGGAGAATGTCGCCCGAATGCTTGCAGATACTGACCACGAACTCGACCATGGACCGCGGACCGAAAGGTCCGCGACCATGCGGATGTGCGCGGTCAGCCGGGAGGTCCGGCCGATCGACGAGCTGATCCGCTTCGTCGTCTCGCCGCAAGGCGACATAGTTCCCGATCTCAAGCGCAAGCTGCCCGGACGCGGCATGTGGGTCACCGCCTCGCGGCAGGTGGTTGCGGAAGCCGTCCGGCGTCACCAATTTAGCAAAGCCTTCAAGCGCGACCTGCGCACCCCTCAGACGCTTCCTGCCGACATCGAGGCGCTCCTGGTTCGGAGCGTGACGGAGGCCCTTGGGATCGCCGCCAAGGCGGGCCAGGTCGTGGCCGGCTTCGGCAAGGTCGAAAGCGCCCTTCGGGAAGGCACGGTCGAGGTCCTGATCCACGCCAGCGACGGGGCCGCGGACGGAATCCGCAAATTGGACATGCTGGCGCGGCAAAATGCCGGGAATCGCGGCGCCAAGCCGCAGATTCCCGTCGTCACCGCACTGAAATCGATAGAATTGGATTTGGCACTGACCCGGTCAAATGTGATACATGCTGCCCTGCTCGCGGGCCCGGCGAGCAAGTCATTCCTGTCGCGTAGCCAGATGCTGGTCCGATACCGGATGGCGGACGCCGACAAGACTGCCGAAAAGCCCGGCCAGGATTTCTGAGAGATAACGACGACCCGATAGGACGGTGCGGTAAACGCACAACACTGATAATCAGGATTAGGACTGCTGAATGGTTGATACCAAGACCCCTGGCGACAAGAAGCTGAGCGTTCCGAGCAAGACGCTATCGCTCAAGCCGCGCGTCGAAACGGGCACCGTGCGCCAGAGCTTCAGCCATGGCCGCAGCAAGCAGGTCGTGGTCGAGAAGCGCGGCAAGCGCCGGATCGACGGCGCGCCTGAGCCGCAGGCTGCCGAGGTCGCCAAGCCCGCACCGGCTGCGCCCGCGGCGGCGCCGCGTCCTGCCCCGAAGGCTGCCCCACCCCGCAACGCCGGTTCCGGCGTGGTGCTGCGCACGCTGACCGAGGACGAGCGTTCGGCCCGTGCCAGCGCGCTGGCCGATGCCAAGCTGCGCGAGGTCGAGGAACGCCGCCAGGCCGAGGAAGAGGCCCAGCGCCGCGCGGTCCGCGAGGCCGCCGAACGCGCCGAGCGCGAAGCCGCCGAGGCCCGCCGCAAGGCCGAGGACGAGCGCCATCGCCACGAGGACGAAGCCAAGCGGAAGGCCGAGACCGAGGCCAAGAAGCGTTTTGGCGAAGGCGAGCAGCCGCAATCGGCTCCGCGCCCCGCTGCGGCCGCCCCGGCCGCTTCAGCGCCCCGCCCCGGCGCGCCCACGGCGCGGCCCGGCACCACCACGACCACGGCACGCCCGGGAACGACGACTGCGCGCCCCGGAACGACCACAGCAAGGCCTGCCGGCGGACCGCTGGGTCGCGCGCCCGCAGTCGCGGCCGGCCCCGACGAAGACGACGGTCCGCGCCAGATCCGCCGCGGTCCCGGCGGCGCCGCGCGTCCTGCGGCAGCCCCCAAGACCACCCACAAGCCCGGCCCGCAGAAAGAGCGCGGCCGCCTGACGGTCGTCACGGCGCTCAATGCGGACGAAGTGCGCGAGCGCTCGATCGCCTCGTTCCGCCGGCGCACCCAGCGCCTGAAGGGTCACGCCTCGAACGAGCCCAAGGAAAAGCTCATCCGCGAGGTGGTCATTCCGGAAGCGATCACCATCCAGGAACTCGCCAACCGCATGTCCGAGCGCGCGGTCGACGTCATCCGCATGCTGATGAAGCAGGGCGCGATGCACAAGATCACCGACGTGATCGACGCCGACACCGCGCAGCTGATCGCCGAAGAGCTCGGCCACACCGTCAAGCGCGTCGCCGCCTCGGACGTCGAGGAAGGCCTGTTCGACCAGGTCGACGATTCCACCGACACCGAGACGCGTTCGCCCGTCGTGACCGTGATGGGCCACGTCGACCACGGCAAGACCTCGCTGCTCGACGCGCTCCGCCATGCCAACGTGGTCTCCGGCGAAGCCGGCGGCATCACCCAGCATATCGGCGCCTATCAGGTGCTCTCGCCCGAGAGCGGCAAGAAGATCACCTTCATCGACACGCCCGGCCACGCCGCGTTCACCGCGATGCGCGCCCGCGGCGCCAAGGTCACCGACATCGTCGTGCTGGTAGTCGCGGCCGATGACGGCGTGATGCCGCAGACGGTCGAAGCCATCAACCACGCCAAGGCGGCGGGTGTGCCGATCATCGTTGCCATCAACAAGATCGACAAGCCCGATGCCAAGCCCGAGCGGGTGCGCACCGAGCTGCTCCAGCACGAGGTTCAGGTCGAATCCTTCGGCGGCGAAGTCGTCGACGTCGAAGTGTCCGCCAAGAACAAGACCAATCTCGACAAGCTGCTCGAGATGATCGCTCTGCAGGCCGAAATCCTTGACCTGAAGACCAATTCGGAACGTCCGGCGGAGGGCACCGTGATCGAGGCCAAGCTCGATCGCGGCCGTGGTCCGGTCGCGACCGTGCTGGTCCAGCGCGGCACGCTTCGTGTCGGCGACATCATCGTCGCCGGCGCAGAGATGGGCCGCGTCCGCGCGCTGATCTCCGATCAGGGCGACACCGTGCAGGAGGCCGGCCCCTCGGTGCCGGTCGAGGTGCTCGGCTTCAACGGCCCGCCGGAGGCCGGCGATCGCCTGGCAGTCGTCGAGAACGAAGCCCGCGCCCGCCAGATCACCAGCTACCGCGCGCACCAGAAGCGCGAGAACGCGGCGGCCTCGATCTCCGGCATGCGTGGCTCGCTCGAGCAGATGATGTCGCAATTGAAGACGGCGGGCCGCAAGGAATTCCCGCTGATCATCAAGGCCGACGTGCAAGGCTCGCTGGAAGCGATCCTCGGCTCGCTGGAGAAGCTCGGCACCGACGAGGTCGCCGCGCGCATCCTTCACGCCGGCGTCGGCGGCATCTCGGAGTCCGACGTCACGCTCGCGGAAGGCTTCAACGCCGCGATCATCGGCTTCTCGGTCCGTGCCAACAAGGAGGCCGCTGCGGCCGCCAAGCGCAACGGCATCGAGATCCGCTACTACAACATCATCTACGACCTCGTGGACGACGTGAAGAAGGCGATGAGCGGCCTGCTCGCGCCGACCTTGCGCGAAACCATGCTGGGCAATGCCGAGATCCTGGAGATCTTCAACATCTCCAAGGTCGGCAAGGTCGCCGGCTGCCGCGTCACCGACGGCACCGTGGAACGCGGCGCCAATGTGCGCCTGATCCGCGACAACGTCGTCGTGCACGAAGGCAAGCTGTCGACGCTCAAGCGCTTCAAGGACGAAGTGAAGGAAGTCCAGTCCGGCCAGGAGTGCGGCATGGCCTTCGAGAACTATCACGACATGCGTGCTGGTGACGTGATCGAGTGTTATCGCGTGGAGACGATCCAGCGCTCCCTGTAAGTCCAAATCTTACCGAAGCGTTCGGATCTTTTTGAACTGAGATTGCAGGAGTGCGGTGGCCGGATTTTTTTCGGCCACCCACCCTTCTTCGTTTCAACAGGACAAGCGACAATGCCCGTGTCCCATGCACGGGCATGACGAGGTGATTTTCGAGAATGCCACGCCATCATCAGAAGAAGAGTTCCGCGCCCGGCGGAGGCTCGCAACGCCAGTTGCGCGTCGGCGAGCAGGTTCGCCATGCGATGGCCGAGATTCTGGCGCAAGGCAACGTGCATGATGCGGACCTCGAAGGTCACATCATCACCGTGCCGGAGGTGCGGATGTCGCCCGACCTGAAGCTCGCGACGATCTACGTGATGCCGCTCGGTGGCCGCGACACCGGGATCGTCATCGGTGCGCTCGAGCGCAACAAGAAATTTTTGCGCGGCGAGGTCGCGCGGCGCGTTAACCTGAAATTTGCACCTGACATTCGCTTCCGCGTCGACGAGCGATTCGACGAAGCGGAACGGATCGAGAAGCTTTTGCGAACACCTGCGGTGCAGAAGGATCTCGAACAGGGCTTCGAGCAAGACTTGGAACAGGATCCGGATTCGGATCGGGAAGAAGAACGATGACGATGGACCCGGCTCACGACACGATCAGCGGCGACCAGGCCGATCAGCGCGACGTGCAGACAAACAATTTTGCGGAGCTGAGCAACGACTCGCAGCCACATCGGGAGCCGCGCCGCGTCAACAACGATCCGCGCGCCAAGCAGCAGCAAAAGGGCAACCAGGTTCGCCGCGACCGCCGCGACGTCCACGGCTGGGTCGTGCTCGATAAGCCGATCGGCATGACCTCGACGCAGGCCGTCGCCGTGCTCAAGCGCCTGTTCAACGCCAAGCGCGCGGGACATGCCGGCACGCTCGATCCGCTCGCCTCGGGCGGTCTGCCGATCGCGCTCGGCGAAGCCACCAAGACCGTCCCCTTCGTGATGGACGGCCGCAAGCGCTACCAGTTCACCGTGAGCTGGGGCGAGGAGCGCGACACCGACGACATCGAGGGCCGGGTCACCGCGACCTCGGACCAGCGCCCGACCCGCGAGGCCATCCTGGCCCTCCTGCCCCGCTTCACCGGGGTGATCGAGCAGATCCCGCCGCGCTATTCCGCGATCAAGGTGCAGGGCGAGCGCGCCTACGACCTCGCCCGCGACGGCGAGGTCGTGGAACTGGCCCCCCGCCCCGTCGAGATTCACCATTTAACCCTTGTAGATCAACCAGATAACGACCGGGCGGTGTTCGAGGCCGAATGCGGCAAGGGCACCTATGTCCGGGCGCTCGCCCGCGATATGGGCCGGATTCTCGGTACTTATGGCCATATCTCCGCGCTGCGGCGGACCCTGGTCGGCCCATTCGGCGAAAACGACATGATTCCGCTGGATCAGTTGGAGGCTTTGTGCGATAGAGCCGCGTCCGGCGAGGGAAGCCTCGCCGACGCGCTTTTGCCCGTTGAGACCGCGCTGGACGACATCCCGGCACTGGCCGTCACTCGGGCTGATGCGGCAAGGCTCCATCGGGGCCAGGCCGTTTTGTTGCGCGGACGGGATGCGCCCACTTGTAGCGGCACAGTCTATGTCACGGTGGCAGGCCGTCTTTTGGCGCTTGCTGAAGTTGGCAATGGCGAAATCATCCCCAAGCGTGTGTTCAACCTGACCGGCCTGACTGCCAGCCCCGGTCGCAACGAGAGAAATTGACGATGTCGATTGCCGCAGAACGCAAAGCGGAAGTCATCAAGACCAATGCCACCAAGGCCGGCGACACCGGCTCGCCCGAGGTTCAGGTCGCGATCCTGTCGGAACGCATCAACAACCTCACCAACCATTTCAAGACCCACGTGAAGGACAACCATTCGCGTCGCGGCCTCTTGAAGCTGGTCTCGACCCGCCGCTCGCTCCTCGACTATCTCAAGAAGAAGGATGAGGCGCGGTACAAGGCGCTGCTCGAGAAGCACAACATTCGTCGTTAAGTGTTCCCAACGCGCGCCATTGGCGCGCGTTTTCGCGCGTGGTTTCGAACGAAAGCGCTTCCTTTGAGGTTTTTGATCGAGGCTGCGTGCGCGTCGGATGCGAGCCGTTGAAGACTTGCATCCGGGCATGATGGGCGAAGACCGCGGTTCGGTGTTCGCATTCGTGCCGACTGACAGTCCAGCAGCAATCCGGCGGCTGGGCACAACGGGCAAGGCGCCCGTATGACCCGAAAGGATGGACGCCATCCGACATCCAAAAACCATGGCAGGATCGCAGGACGCTGATCATCCGCTCCGATCAGCGTCCCGCAATCTTGCGCATGGTTTTTGTTTTTCGAGAGGCCGTCCCTTCTTTCGAGAACCCATGAAAGAAGACCTCCATGTTCAATAAGCATTCCGTCGAGATCGACTGGGGTGGACGCCCGCTCAAGCTGGAAACCGGCAAGATCGCCCGCCAGGCCGACGGCGCCGTCGTCGCCACCTACGGCGAGACCGTGGTGCTCGCCACCGTGGTCGCGGCGAAGGCGCCGCGCGAAGGCGTCGACTTCCTCCCGCTGACCGTCGACTATCAGGAGAAGACCTACGCTGCCGGCCGCATTCCCGGCGGCTATTTCAAGCGCGAGGGCCGTCCGACCGAGAAGGAGACGCTGGTCTCCCGCCTGATCGACCGTCCGATCCGCCCGCTGTTCGTCGACGGCTGGCGCAACGAGACCCAGGTGATCGCCACCGTGCTGTCGCACGACATGGAGAACGATCCCGACATCGTCGCGCTGGTGGCCTCTTCGGCTGCACTGACCCTGTCCGGCGCTCCGTTCAAGGGCCCGATCGGCGCCGCCCGCGTCGGCTTCGCCAATGACGAATTCATCCTCAACCCGACGCTCGACGAGATGGTCGACACCCAGCTCGACCTCGTCGTCGCCGGCACCGCCGACGCCGTGCTGATGGTGGAATCGGAAGCCAAGGAACTGAACGAAGACATCATGCTCGGCGCCGTGATGTTCGGTCACCGCCACTTCCAGCCGGTCATCAACGCGATCATCGAGCTGGCCGAGAAGGCCGCCAAGGAGCCGCGCGAAGTCACCGTCATCGACAATTCCGCGCTCGAGAAGGAAATGCTCGGCCTGGTCGAGCAGGAGCTGCGCGCCGCCTACGCCATTCCGGTGAAGCAGGACCGCTACGCCGCGGTCGGCAAGGTCAAGGAAAAGGTGATCGCCCACTACTTCCCCGAAGGGCAGGAGCCGAAATACGACAAGCTGCGCGTCGCCGGCGTGTTCAAGGAGCTCGAAGCCAAGATCGTCCGCTGGAACATCCTGGACACCGGCAAGCGCATCGACGGCCGCGACAGCAAGACCGTGCGCAACATCGTCGCCGAAGTCGGCGTGCTGCCCCGCGCGCACGGCTCGGCGCTGTTCACCCGCGGTGAGACCCAGGCGATGGTCGTGACCACGCTCGGTACCGGCGAGGACGAGCAGTACATCGACGCGCTGTCGGGAACGTACAAGGAGACGTTCCTGCTGCACTACAACTTCCCGCCCTATTCGGTCGGCGAGACCGGCCGCCTCGGCGGCACCAAGCGCCGCGAGATCGGCCACGGCAAGCTGGCCTGGCGCGCGATCCATCCGGTGCTGCCGCCGCACCACGAATTCCCCTACACCACGCGCGTGGTGTCGGAAATCACCGAGTCCAACGGCTCCTCGTCGATGGCGTCGGTCTGCGGCGCCTCGCTCGCGCTGATGGATGCCGGCGTGCCGCTGAAGCGGCCGACCGCGGGCATCGCGATGGGCCTGATCCTCGAAGACAAGCGCTATGCGGTTCTCTCGGACATCCTCGGTGACGAAGACCATCTCGGCGACATGGACTTCAAGGTGGCCGGGACGGAGCAGGGCATCACCTCGCTCCAGATGGACATCAAGATCGAGGGCATCACCGAAGAGATCATGAAGGTGGCGCTCGGCCAGGCCAAGGAAGGTCGCATCCATATCCTGGGTGAGATGTCCAAGGCGCTGACTGCCGCGCGCGCCGAGCTCGGCGAATACGCGCCGCGCATCGAGACCTTCAAGATCGCGACCGACAAGATCCGCGAAGTGATCGGCACCGGCGGCAAGGTGATCCGCGAGATCGTCGAGAAGACCGGCGCCAAGGTCAACATCGAGGACGACGGCACCGTCAAGGTCGCCTCCAGCGACGGCGAGGCCATGAAGGCGGCGATCAAGTGGATCAAGTCGATCGCGTCCGATCCGGAAGTCGGCCAGATCTATGACGGCACCGTCGTCAAGGTCATGGAGTTCGGCGCCTTCGTGAACTTCTTCGGCTCCAAGGACGGTCTCGTCCACATCAGCCAGCTCGCTTCGTCGCGCGTGCAGAAGACCTCCGACGTCGTCAAGGAAGGCGACAAGGTCAAGGTCAAGCTGCTCGGCTTCGACGACCGCGGCAAGACCCGCCTGTCGATGAAGGTGGTCGACCAGACCACCGGCGAAGACCTCGAAGGCAAGGGCGAGGGCGAGAAGGCTCCGCGCGAAGCCGCCGGCGAGTAAGCTCTCGCGACAGTCCAGAAACACGAAGGGCGGCCGAAAGGCCGCCCTTTTTGTTAGCCGTTTGCGGCCGGCTTTACCGGATTGGCCATGCGCGATTCCGCCGCAGCGCCGGAGAGACCGGGATCGAAACCGACGATGGTTGGTGATGCGTACCTATCGTACCGCCCTACGCTTCAGCGGATCGTCCCCAGACAGGAGAACCGAATGACATCCATATCCCGGCGTCGTCTCATGTTCGCTGCAACCGGCCTCGTCGCGGCGGCCGCGGCTCCACGCATCGCGTTTGCACAAGCCGCCGCGGCGCCCGCAGGGCCGTTCAAGCTCGATCCGCTCGCCTATCCGGCGAATGCGCTGGAACCGCATATCGATGCCAAGACGATGGAGATCCATCATGACCGCCATCACCAGGCGTTCATCACCAACCTGAACAATTTCGCCAAGGACAATCCGCAGATCGCGGGAAAGCCGGTCGGCGAAGTTCTGGGCAACCTCGGCGCCGTCCCGGACGCCATCCGCACCGGCGTCCGCAACAACATGGGCGGCCACGCCAACCACACCATGTTCTGGCAGATCATGGGACCGAACGGCGGCAAGCCGGACGGTGCCTTGCTCACCGCAATCGACGGCGATCTCGGAGGCATGGAGAAGCTGCAGGCCGACTTCAACGCTGCCGGCGGCCGCGTGTTCGGCTCGGGCTGGGTGTTCGTGACCGTCAGCAAGGATGGCAAGCTCGCGATCGAGACGCGCCCCAACCAGGATAACCCGATGATGGAGGGCAAGCGGGCGTTGCTCGGCAACGACGTCTGGGAGCATGCCTATTATCTGAACTACCAGAACCGCCGCGCCGATTATCTCAAGGCATGGTGGAACACGGTGAACTGGAAGGTCGTGGGCGAGCGCTACGCTGCCGCGAAGGCAGGCACACTCGAGGTATGAGGACAAGCAAAAACAAAAGGGCGGCCTCTCGGCCGCCCTTTGACTATTGCCTGCTGATCGCGATCACGCTGCGATGTCGTAGCGGTCGAGGTTCATCACTTTGGTCCAGGCCTTGGCGAAGTCCTTGACGAACTTCTCCTTGGAGTCCGAGGTGGCATAAACCTCGGCGAAGGCGCGGAGCTGCGAGTGCGCGCCGAAGATCAGGTCGGAGCGCGTGCCGGTCCACTTCACCGCATTGGTCTTGCGGTCGCGCGCCTCATAGGTGCCGTCGGCCGCCGGTGTCCACTGCGCGCTCATGCCGAGCAGGTTGACGAAGAAGTCGTTGCTGAGCGTGCCCACCTTCGAGGTGAAAACGCCATGCTTCGACCCGTTCGCGTTGGCGCCGAGCACCCGCAGGCCGCCGACCAGAACCGTCATTTCGGGACCAGTGAGTCTGAGAAGCTGCGCGCGATCGACCAGCGCCTCTTCTTCCTGCATGAACTGATGCCGCTTGCCGACGTAGTTGCGGAAGCCATCGGCCCGCGGCTCCAGCGGTGCGAAAGAGGCCGCATCGGTCTGCTCCTGCGAGGCATCCATGCGGCCCGGCGTGAAGCCGACCTTGACCTCGACGCCGCCATCCTTCGCGGCCTTCTCGACCGCGGCGGTACCGCCGAGGACAATGAGGTCCGCGAGCGAGACCTTCTTGGCGCCGGACGACGCGTTGAAGTCCTTCTGGATCGCTTCGAGCTTGCCCAGAACCTTGGCGAGCTGGGCCGGCTGGTTCACCTCCCAATCCTTCTGCGGGGCGAGACGGATGCGCGCGCCGTTGGCGCCGCCACGCTTGTCGGAGCCGCGGAAGGTCGAGGCCGACGCCCAGGCGGTCGACACCAGCTCGGAGACCGAGAGGCCCGAAGCCAGGATCTTGGTCTTGAGCGCGGCGATATCCTGATCGCTGACCAGCTCGTGATTCACCGCCGGGATCGGATCCTGCCAGATCAGCGTCTCCTTCGGCACCAGCGGACCGAGATAACGCTGGATCGGGCCCATGTCGCGATGGGTGAGCTTGAACCAGGCGCGGGCGAAAGCGTCCGCGAACTGGTCGGGGTTCTCCAGGAAGCGGCGCGAGATCTTCTCATAGGCAGGATCGAAGCGCAGCGAGAGGTCGGTCGTCAGCATCGTCGGCCGATGCTTCTTCGACTTGTCGAAGGCGTCGGGGATGATCGCGTCGGCACCCTTGGCCGTCCACTGGTTCGCACCGCCCGGGCTCTTCGTCAGCTCCCATTCGAAATTGAACAGGTTCTCGAAGAAGTTGTTGCTCCACTTCGTCGGCGTCGCCGTCCAGGTCACTTCGAGGCCGCTGGTGATGGCATCGCCTGAGTGGCCCGACGCGTGCTTGCTCTTCCAGCCGAGGCCCTGATCTTCCAACGCGCCAGCTTCCGGCTCCGGACCGACCAGCGAAGGATCGCCCGCGCCGTGAGTCTTGCCGAAGCTGTGGCCGCCGGCGATCAGCGCGACGGTTTCTTCATCGTTCATCGCCATGCGAGCAAACGTTTCGCGGATGTCCTTGGCCGCAGCGACCGGATCCGGCTTGCCGTTCGGACCTTCCGGATTGACGTAGATGAGGCCCATCTGCACGGCGCCGAGCGGCTCGGCGAGCTGGCGCTCACCGCTGTAGCGCTCATCGCCGAGCCAGGTGCCTTCCGGGCCCCAATAGAGCTCTTCCGGCTCCCAGACGTCGGCGCGACCACCCGCAAAACCAAACGTCTTGAAGCCCATCGATTCCAGCGCGACGTTGCCGGCCAGCACCATTAGGTCGGCCCAGGAAATCTTGCGGCCATATTTCTGCTTGATCGGCCAGAGCAGGCGGCGTGCCTTGTCGAGGTTGGCGTTGTCGGGCCAGCTGTTGAGCGGGGCGAAACGCTGCTGACCGGCGCCGGCGCCACCGCGGCCGTCAGTGGTGCGATAGGTGCCCGCGCTGTGCCAGGCCATGCGGATCATCAGGCCGCCATAGTGACCGAAGTCGGCCGGCCACCATTCCTGCGAATCCGTCATCAGGGCGGTGAGGTCCTTGATGACCGCATTCAGGTCGAGCGACTTGAACTCCTTGGCATAGTCGAAGTCCTTGTCCATCGGATCGGACTTGTCAGAGTTCTTGTGCAGGACCTCGATGTTGAGCTGGGTTGGCCACCAGTCGCGGTTCGTGCGCGTGGGTTTTCCGCCCGTGAACGGGCACTTCGACGTGTCATCCATGAATTACCTCCTCTGGTGGCGTCCGACGGCGCCCTTTGACCAGGTAGAACCACTCTAAGCATCGCCTCCTATCAGGTAAAGTTGACTTTAGTGATCGCTGCGATAGGATTTTCTGATGATGAACCTGACGCTGCGCCAACTCCGCTATTTCGATGCGCTGGCGCGCCACGGCCATTTCGGCCGGGCGGCCGAGTCCTGCTCGATCTCGCAGCCGGCCTTGTCGATGCAGATCAAGGAGTTGGAGGAAACCCTCGGCGGCCTGCTGCTGGAGCGCAGCGCGCGGCAGGTTGCCCTGACCCGGTTCGGCGAGGAGCTCGCGCAACGCGTCCGCGACATCTTGCGCTCGGTCGATGAGCTCGGCGATTTCGCCCGGGCGTCACAAGACCGTTTCGCCGGCCGCCTGCGCATCGGCATGATCCCGACGATTGCGCCCTATCTCCTGCCCAAGATCACCAAGAACCTCACGCGCATGCATCCGGAGCTCGACATCCGCGTGCGTGAGACCATGACCCCGCGCCTGATCCAGGAGCTCGTCGAGGGCCGGCTCGACACCGCCATCGTGGCGCTGCCGGTGTCCGAGCCTTCACTCACGGAGGTCGCGCTGTTCGATGAGAAGTTCTTGCTGGTGCGGCCGGGCTCGGACGAGGGAACGCCGGTGCCATCGCGCGAGATGATGCGGGAGATGCGGCTGTTGTTGCTCGAAGAGGGCCACTGCTTCCGCGACCAGGCGCTCTCCTTCTGCAACATGCAAGCGGCGCCGCCGCGCGAGATGCTGGACGCCAATTCGCTCTCGACGCTGGTCCAGATGGTCAGCGCCGGCATCGGCGTCACGCTGATTCCCGAGATGGCGGTGCCGGTGGAGACGCGATCGGCGTCGGTCTCGCTGGCGCGCTTCCGCGATCCCGAGCCATCGCGCACCATCGGCATGGTCTGGCGCAAGACTAGCCCGCTGGCGCGGCAATTGCTGCAAATCTCCGAGGTGGTGTGCCTGTCGGCCGGCAAGGCGCGCCCACGCCAGGCCGCGCGCAACCAACGGGCTTGAGTGAATGTCACAGCCCGTCATTCGCGACGCCCGCCCGGACGAATATGATGAGGTCGGCCGCGTCTGGATGGAGAGCTGGGTCTCGACAGGACTTGGCGAGGCGAGCCACTTTCTGCTGGCAAACTTGCGTGCGCGTATCCGGCGCGAGATCGAGAACGGCTGGAGCCTGTTCGTCGCCGACGATCGCGGCACGATCGCCGCCATGCTGGCGCTGCATCTGCCAAAGCTCTATCTCGACATGCTTTTCGTCGCGCCCGCCTATCAGGGCCAATCGGTGGGACGGAGATTGCTCGCCTTCACGCGCACGCAAATGCCCGATGAGATGCATCTGCGCTGCGTGCGCGAAAACGAAAAGGCCTGGCGCTGGTACGAGCGCGAAGGGTTTGTGTTCGAGAAGGAAGAGGTCGAGCCGTCGAACGGGTTCATGATGAAGTATTATCGGTGGGAGAACAAAGGAAACGCCCGATGATCAAGCTTTATTGGTCGCCTCGCTCGCGCTCGTTCACGACGCTCTGGCTGATGGAAGAAAGCGGCTTGCCCTATGAGCGCGTGCTGACCGACATCTCGACCGGCGCGCAGAAGGCGCCGGAATTCCTCAAGGTCAACCCGATGGGCAAGGTGCCGGCGCTGACCGACGGCGACGCATCGCTCGGCGAGGCGGCTGCGATCTGCGCCTACATTGCCGATCGCTATCCTGAGGCCAGGCTCGCGCCTGCGGTGACCGATCCGCGCCGTGCGCGCTATCTGCAATGGCTGTTCTTCTCGCCGGGCTGCATCGAGCCGGCCATCATCCAGATCTTCACCAAGATCGAGATCCCGACCTCGACCGCAGCGTGGGGCAGCGCGACCCAGGTCTTCGACGTGCTGGAAGCTGCGCTCGAGAAGGGCCCGTGGATTCTCGGCGAGGATTTCTCCGCCGCCGACATCACCATCGGCTCGGGCCTGAATTTCGCGGTGCGGCTGTTCAAGATGGTGCCGCCGCGGCCGGCCTTCGACGCTTACCTTGCGCGCTGCATGGCGCGCCCGGCATTCCAGCGCGCGGAGACAATCGCGGCGGGTTAGTCCTGCGTCTTCAAATCGTCCGGCCTCGGCATCAGGATGACGTTGTAGCCGGAATCGACATAGTGGATCTCGCCGGTGACGCCGCCGGACAAGTCCGACAGCAGATACAGCGCCGAGCCGCCGAGCTCGTCGAGCGTGACGCCGCGGCGCAGCGGCGCATGCTTCTGCATGTAGGCGAACATCGCGCGCGCCTCGCCGATGCCTGAGCCGGCGAGCGTGCGGATGGGACCTGCGGAGATCGCATTGACGCGGATGCCGCGCGGTCCGAAATCGGCGGCGAGATAGCGCACGGAGGCTTCCAGCGCCGCCTTGGCCACGCCCATCACGTTGTAATTCGGCATCGCGCGTTCCGACGCGCCGAAGGTCAGCGTGATCATGCTGCCGCCTTCGGTCATCAGTTCGGCCGCACGCTTCGCAATCTCTGTGAACGAGAAGCAGGAGATCACCATGGTGCGCGAAAAGTTCTCGCGGCTGGTGTCGGCGTAGCGGCCCTTCAGCTCGTTCTTGTCGGCGAAGCCGATCGCGTGGATCACGAAGTCGAGCTTGCCCCACTTGTCGCGGAGCGCCGCGAAGGTCGCATCGACGCTGGCGATGTCCTCGACGTCGCACGGCAGCACCAGATCGACGCCGAGCTGCTCCGCCAGCGGCTTGACGCGTTTACCGAGGGCCTCACCCTGGAAGGTGAAGGCCAGCTCGGCACCGTGGGCATGCAGCGTCTTCGCCATGCCCCAGGCGATCGAATGATCATTGGCGATGCCCATGATCAGACCGCGCTTGCCCTTCATCAAACCTTCCATCTCGCGATTACTCTCCGCTGTCCGTCATGCCCGGGCTCGTCCCGGGCATCCACGTTTGTCCGCAGCCGGTAGCAAAGACGTGGATGGCCGGGACGAGCCCGGCCATGACGAAAAACTACCAATGCGAACGCAAGGCCTCACGCATCCAGCCGGCTGAACACCAGCGTGGCGTTGGTGCCGCCGAAGCCGAACGAGTTCGACAGCACGGTGCCGATCTTGACGTTGTCGATGCGCTTGCGCACGATCGGCATGTCGGCGAACACGGGATCGAGCTCCTGGATGTGCGCGCTCTCGCAGATGAAGCCGTTGTTCATCATCAGCAGCGAATAGATCGCCTCCTGCACGCCGGTCGCGCCCAGGGAGTGCCCGGTCAGCGCCTTGGTCGCCGAGATCGGCGGGCACTTCTCGCCGACGCCGAACACCTTTCGGATCGCCTCGATCTCCGGCGGATCGCCGGCGGGCGTCGAGGTCGCGTGCGGGTTGATGTAGTCGACCTTGGTCTTCACCGTCGACATCGCCATGCGCATGCAGCGCTCGGCACCTTCACCCGACGGCGCCACCATGTCGTGGCCATCAGAGGTCGCACCATAGCCGACGATCTCGCCATAGATGCGTGCGCCGCGCGCCTTGGCATGCTCGAGCTCTTCCAGCACCAGCACGCCGGCACCGCCGGCAATGACGAAGCCGTCGCGATTGAGGTCGTAGGGACGCGAGGCGGTGGCGGGCGTGTCGTTGTACTTCGAGGACATCGCGCCCATGGCGTCGAACAGCACCGACAGCGACCAGTCCAGCTCCTCGCAGCCGCCGGCGAAGATGATGTCCTGCTTGCCGATCTGGATCGTCTCATAGGCGTTGCCGACGCAATGGTTCGACGTCGCGCAGGCCGACGAGATCGAATAGTTCACGCCCTTGATCTTGAACCAGGTCGCGAGCGTCGCGGAGGCCGTCGACGACATCGCCTTCGGCACTGCAAACGGGCCGACGCGCTTCGGTCCCTTGGAGCGGGTGATGTCTGCGGATTCGACGATGGTGCGCGCCGAGGGCCCGCCGGAGCCCATGATGATGCCGGTGCGGATGTTGGAGACTTCATCCGGTGATAGGCCGGAATCCTGGATCGCCTGCTCCATCGCGACGTGATTCCAAGCGGCACCCTGGCCGAGGAAACGCATCGCGCGGCGGTCGACCACCGTCGCGGGATCGAGCGATGGTTCGCCGGCGACCTGCGAACGGAAGCCGAGCTCGGCGTATTTCTCAGCCCGCGAAATGCCCGACTTCGCCTCGTGAAGGCTCGCAAGCACTTCCTGGGTGTTGTTTCCGATGGACGAGACGATGCCCATTCCGGTGACCACAACCCGCCTCATGTCAGCCTCGCCTCATCGTTGTCTTCTTGGATAATGCGCTCAGCCCAGGCTCGTGCCCTGCTTGAACAGGCCGACCTTCAGATCCTTGGCGCGATAAATAATCTGGTCATCGACCGAAAGCCACCCGTCGGCGATACCGAGCACGAGCTTTGCCCGCATCACGCGTTTGATATCGACGTTGTACACAACCTTGCGGGCTTCGGTCAGCACCTGACCACTGAATTTCAGCTCGTTCAAGCCGAGCGCGCGGCCCCGACCTTCGCCGCCGATCCAGCCGAGATAAAAGCCGACCATCTGCCACAGCGCATCGAGGCCGAGGCAGCCGGGCATCACCGGATCATTCTTGAAGTGACAGCCGAAGAACCAGAGGTCGGGCTTCACGTCGAGCTCGGCGCGAACCACCCCCTTGCCGAACTCGCCGCCTTTGTCGTTAATTTCCGTGATGCGGTCGAACATCAGCATCGGTGGCAGCGGCAGCTGGGCATTGCCCGGACCGAACATCTCGCCGCGGGCACATGCCAGCAAATCTTCGTATTCGTAACCGTTGCGCCTGTTCAGCATGCACGAGCCTCTGTTCAATCCGATTGAGCGACGTTTTTTGGCGAAAATGGGTCCCGTCTCAATCGGTGAGCAACGCCAATTGCTACCGTCAGGTGCTGCTCCCGCAAGCCCCGAATGGACTGCGGACCGGGCCACGATGCCCGGCTGCGCCAAAATCGGCTAGGCGGAACCGCGCGCTCTCTAACACAGGCTATTCAGGTGGCAAAGCGCGTCCATGAAGGTAAAATGACGGCTTCCTTGCTCGGTTCCAAACCTGATTAGAACCTCTCTAGTTGCGAGAAACTTGCATCTGCATCTTTCTGTTCTTATATTGCCGAGAGATATTGTTCACGCGTGCCCGAAATCTGGAAATGAGCGAGAATTCAGCGCCCCATCACGACGACGACGTCCACGCTGCGGCTCTCCTGTCCGGCCGCCAGCCGGCGCTGACGGGCTGCCCGTGGCATGACGTCAACGAAATGCTCCAGTCTGCGGGGCTTCGTCCGACGCGCCAGCGCATGGCGCTTGGCTGGCTCCTGTTCGGCAAGGGCGCGCGCCACCTGACGGCTGAAATGCTCTACGAGGAAGCGACCCTGGCCAAAGTTCCGGTGTCGCTGGCGACCGTCTACAATACGTTGAACCAGCTTACCGATGCGGGCCTGCTCCGCCAGGTCAGCGTGGACGGCACCAAGACCTATTTCGACACCAACGTCACCACCCACCACCACTATTACCTCGAGAACAGCCACGAGCTGGTCGACATCGAGGATCCGCATCTGGCGCTGTCCAAGATGCCGGAGGTGCCGGAGGGTTACGAGATCGCGCGCATCGACATGGTCGTGCGCCTGCGCAAGAAGCGCTGAGATCGTCTTAAAACGCTGAGATTGTCGTCATGGCCGGGCTTGTCCCGGCCATCCACGTTCTTGGGCCAAGCGTGGAAGTACGTGGATGCCCGGGACAAGCTCGGGCAGGACGACTGAGGCAGCAGCTCCTACAACCTCAGTTCACCTTCTCGTCCGAATAGACGCCCCAAAGGCGCTCCTGCTGGATCCAGCCTTCAAAGCCGTTGCCGGTGACGTAGCACCAGCTTGCAGTGCACTTCTTCACCTGCGTGACGACACCGGCTTGGAGCTTGGCCGCAACCGCGCTGTCGAGATCGGGGCGGTCGTAGATCGGCGCGAGGTCGTCCTTGTGCTTCATGGTGACGACCGCGGTGCGGCGACCCGACAGCAGTGAGTGATAGACCCAGCCCTCGGCACCTTCGGAATCGCGCACCCGGCGCCAGTTCTCGAACTCTGCGGTGATTTCGACTGGCAGGCCGGCGCGGGTATAGACCCAGGCCACGTCATTGTCCTTGGTCGGGCCGGCGCGAACGTTGACGTGATCCGATTTGAGGCTGACATAGCGCGGCACCGGCAGGCCGCTGGCGCTCTGGGTCGTGTTGTCCTTCGCCGCATGCGAGGGGCTGACCGAGGCGCTCAACCAGGTGCAAACGAGCGCCATCACCGAACAAAAACGCCCCAACGCCATCAACCCGTCTCCTGTCGAAGGCCCGGCCTCGCCGGACCCCCACCCCAAATTCCAAAACCGCTGCCGCGTCAGCCCTGTCCCGCCCCACGCGGATGTTCCCAAGCCAGGTCCGAAGCCCGAACCCGTGGTTCTTGTCTTGGCCCGGCCTTCTGCTAGAGAGGACGGACGCTTGAACAACCAGTTTGCCCCGATTTTCCGGCCTGGAAACGTCGGGAGAGCTTGAAGGAAGCGCCGGGGACGACACGGCAAGGGCAGTGTCGAACAACCGGGTTAATGAGGCCTCAACGGCCGGCCTTTGGCGACAAAGGCGGCTTGCGATGCTTCATGAGAGCAGGACATGTCGGTGAAGAAAAAGCCCCTCGTCGTCGTGACGCGCAAGCTGCCGGATTCGATCGAGACGCGGATGCGCGAGCTGTTCGATGCGCGGATCAATCTGGACGACACGCCGATGTCGCCCGAGCAGATCCTCGAGGCCGCGCGCACCGCCGACGTGCTGGTCCCCACCGTGACCGACCACATCAGCGCCGAGGTCGTGAACCAGCCCGACTGCAAGCTCCGCCTGATCGCCAATTTCGGCAACGGCGTCGACAATATCGACGTCGCGGCCGCGCATGCCCGCGGCATCACCGTCACCAACACGCCGAAAGTCCTGACCGAAGACACCGCCGACATGACCATGGCGCTGATCCTCGCGGTGCCCCGGCGGATGATCGAAGGCGCCTCGATCCTGACCGACGGAAAACCCTGGGCGGGCTGGTCGCCGACCTGGATGCTCGGCCACCGCATCGGCGGCAAGCGGCTCGGCATCATCGGCATGGGCCGCATCGGCCAGGCGGTGGCGCGCCGCGCCCGCGCCTTCGGCCTGCAGATCCACTATCACAACCGCCGCCCAGTGGCCCCCGTCATCGCCGAGGAGCTGGGCGCGACCTATTGGGAAAGCCTCGACCAGATGCTGGCGCGGATGGACATCATCTCGGTGAACTGTCCGCACACGCCGGCAACCTATCATCTGCTGTCGGCGCGCCGGCTGAAGCTGATCCGCAAGGACGCCTACATCGTCAACACCGCGCGCGGCGAGGTCACCGACGAGGACACGCTGATCAAGCTGATCGAAGGCGGTGAGATCGGAGGCGCCGGGCTCGACGTCTACGAGCACGAGCCCGCGGTCAATCCAAAGCTGGTGCGGCTCGCCAAGGCCGGCAAGGTCACGCTGCTGCCGCATATGGGCTCGGCCACGATCGAAGGCCGCGTCGAGATGGGCGAGAAGGTGATCATCAACATCCGCACCTTCCTCGACGCCCACAAGCCGCCGGATCGCGTGCTGCCGAGCATGCTCTAGGGTTTATCGGCCCTGCGTCGGCGCCAGTCCGCGACGAAATCGATGAAGGCACGCAGTGCCGGCGGCACCTGGCGGCGGCTCGGATAGTACAGGAACGGTCCCGGAAACGGCTCGCACCAGTCCTCCATCAAGCTGACCAGTGCACCGGATTTCAGGGCCTCGTGCACATAACCATCCATCGTTGCCCAGACGCCGACGCCGTCCAGTGCGGCGCGCATGGCGAGATTCATATTGGTCGAGATCAGCTTCGCGGGCGGATCGACCTTCACGATCTGGCCGGTCTTCTCGAACTCGAGATCGTGCATGACGCCGCTCGAGTAGCGCGGGCGGATGCAATCGTGCTCCAGCAAATCCTTCGGATGTTTCGGCCTGCCGCGCCGCGCGATGTAGTCGGGCGAAGCGACGACGACGTAACGCTGCGGGCCGCTCAGCGGGATCGCCACCATGTCCTGCGCGAGATGCTCGCCATAGCGCGCGCCGGCGTCGTAACCGCCGCTGACGATGTCGACGAACCCGCTCTCGGAGACGATGTCGAGATCGACTTGCGGATGCGCTTGCAGGAACGGCCCGACCATCGGCGCCAGCACCAGATCCACTGCCGGCGGCGGCGCGTTGATGCGCAGGCGGCCCGCGGCGACCTCGCGCAGGCCCCGGACCTGGTCCAGGGCATCGCCGACATCGCGTAGCGCCGGCGCCACGCGCGACAGCAGCAATTCGCCCGCCTCGGTCAGGGCAACGCTGCGGGTGGTGCGGTTCACCAGGCGGACGCCAAGGCGCTCCTCCAGGTCCCGCGGACGCTGGCTAAGGCTCGACACCGACACGCGAATTTCGACCGCCGCGCGGCGGAAATTGCGGGTGCGGGCCACCGCTACGAAGACGTCGAGATCGCGCAGGTCAGGCTCGGCCATTGTTCGCTAATGTGAACAAGGCATTCCTGATTGTCCAGCTTATCGGCGCAATGGAGCGGGCGCATATCTGGCCGCGTCACGCGGCGCCGTCAGCCGCCTTTTCAAGGAGAGCCATCATGGAACAGCGCAAACTCGGTTCGACCGGCCCCACCGTATCCGCCCTCGGGCTCGGCTGCATGGGCATGTCGGACGTCTATGGCTCCGCCGATCGCGGGGAGGCCATCGCCACGGTGCAGGCGGCGATCGATGCCGGCATCACGCTCGTCGATACCGGCGATTTCTACGCTATGGGCCACAATGAGATGCTGGTCCGCGAGGCGCTGAGGGTTGTGCCGCGCGACAAGGTTCAGCTCAGCGTCAAGTACGGCGCACTGCGCGGCCCGGCCGGCGAATTCGCGGGCATGGACACGAGGCCTGCTGCGACCAAGAACTTCCTTGCCTATTCGCTGCAACGGCTCGGCACGGACTACCTCGACGTCTATCGTCCGGCGCGGCTCGATCCGCACGTGCCGATCGAGGAGACCATCGGCGGCCTCGCCGATCTCGTGAAGGCCGGCTATGTCAGGCATATCGGCCTGTCCGAGGTCGGGGCGGACACCATCCGCCGCGCGCACGCCGTGCATCCGATCTCCGATCTGCAGATCGAATATTCCCTGATCGAGCGCGGCATCGAGCGCGATATCCTGCAGACCTGCCGCGAGCTCGGCATCGGCATCACCGCCTATGGCGTGCTCGCGCGCGGGCTGATCAGCGGGCACTGGACCAAGGACAGCGGCAAGGGCGGCAAGGACTACCGGCTGATGACGCCGCGCTTCCAGGGCGCAAATATCGACGCCAATCTCGCGCTGGCGGACTCGCTGCGTGCGATCGCCACCGAGATCGGCGCAACGCCGGCACAGGTCGCGATCGCCTGGGTCGCGGCACAGGGCAAGGAGATCGTGCCGCTGGTCGGCGCAAGAACCCGCAATCGTCTCACCGAAGCGCTCGGCGCGACCAGCGTCATGCTGACACCGGCCCATCTGGCGACGCTGGCCGAAGCCTTCCCGCCCAACGTCGCAGCCGGCACGCGCTACGCGGCCGAGCAGATGGCGCATCTCGACAGCGAGAAGCCGGCCAGCAAGTAATGGCGGTCAGGTGCGATGGGCGCTGAGGTCGGTGACCACGGGCCCATCGCCGTTGAGCGGATTGGCAGGATCGCGCGAGTAGCGCAGCGTCTCGAAGCGCATTGCGCGCGCATCGATCATCAGGAGACGCCCGACAAGGCCGTCGCCGAAGCCGACGATCTCGCGGATCGCTTCCAGCGCCATCATCGAGCCGAGCACGCCTGCGAGCGCGCCCATCACGCCGGCCTCCGCGCAGGCCGGCACCGTGCCGGGCGGCGGCGCCTCGGGAAACAGGCAGCGATAGGTCGGATTGAACTCGCCCGCTTCGTTCGTCTCATGCGCGCGGATGGTCGTGAGCGAACCGTCGAAGGTGCCGAGCGCCGCCGTGATCAGCGGCCGCTTGGCGAAGAAGCAGGCGTCCGAGACCAGATAGCGCGTCGAGAAATTGTCGGAGCCGTCGAGCACGAGGTCGTAGTCGCTGATCAGGTTGAGCGCATTGTCGGCGTTGAGCCAGGTGGCATGACCGATGAATCGGACATGCGGATTGAGCGCCGCAATTCGCTCGGCCGCGCTCTCGACCTTGTGCCGGCCGATGTCGGGCGTCGTATGGATCACCTGGCGCTGCAGATTGGACAGCGACACCACGTCGTCGTCGACCACGCCGAGCGTGCCGATACCGGCCGCGGCCAGATACATCAAGGCGGGCGCGCCGAGCCCGCCGGCGCCGATCACCAGCACCGAGGCTCGCTTCAGCGCAGCCTGACCGGGACCGCCGACATCGCGCAGGACGATATGGCGGGCATAGCGTTCGAGTTCGTCCGGGCTCAGCATCGTCGTACGCCTCTCCTAATACGCCCTTGCTCTCGATCCTCATGGTGAGGAGCGCGGAACGCGCGTCTCGAACCATGCAGGCCCCGATCTCGCCCGCTGCCATCCTTCGAGACGCGGCCAAGAGGCCGCTCGTCAGGATGAGGGCCTGTTTGCTTGGCTCGGCCTCGGGCCTGAACCACCGCTACATTGTTCGCGACCAACGAGATGTGCTTCGATGGCATGCTTTTCAATGTTTTGGCGTTCAATGGACTGGCTGGATTTGTCATGAGATCGATGCTTGCGGCAACACTGATGTTCGCGACCGCCACGGGCGCGCAGGCACAGATGACGACGGCCCAAGTGCCCGGCACCACCCCGAAAACGGTCCAGACCGTTCCGGTCAAGCCGCCTGCGACGCAAACGCCGTCGGCGACGGCTGACACTATGACCAAGCCAGAGCGGCTCTCGCTCCAGTCCGACCTGGCCTGGGTCGGCCAATATAACGGTGCCATCACCGGCGACGTCAGCGAGCGCATGGTCAGCGCCATCAAGGAGTACCAGAAGGCTAAGGGCGGCAAGCCGACCGGCGTGCTCAATCCGCAGGAGCGCGCCGCGCTCGCCGAGACGGCCCGCAAGAAGCAGGAGAGCGTCGGCTGGAAGATCGTGACCGAGCCGACCAGCGGCGCCCGCCTCGGCATTCCCGGCAAGCTGGTGCCGCAGCAGGCAAGCGACGCCAACGGATCGAAATGGACGTCACCGACAGGAACGGTGCAGGTGGTTCTCAGCCGCCGCAAGGAAGTGAACCCGACCTCGGCCAAGCTCGCGGATCTCGAGAAGGAGCCGTCCGGACGCAAAGTCGACTACACCGTGGTGAAGCCGGACTTCTTCGTGCTGTCGGGATTGCAGGGCCAGAAGAAGTTCTACGTCCGCGGCACATTCAAGGGCGACGAAGTCCGCACCATGACGATCCTCTACGACCAGGCGACCGAGAACACGGTCGAGCCGGTGGTGATCGCGATGTCGAGCGCCTTCAATGCGTTCCCGCTGGGACCGCAGGCCGGACCGCCGCCGCGCAAGACCGTCGAATACGGCACTGGGATCGTCGTCAGTGACGACGGCGCGATCGTCACCGACCGCCTCGTCACCGATGGCTGTCTCGCGATCACAATCGGCGGCTACGGCAATGCCGATCGCATCGCCGAGAACAAGGAGCACGATCTCGCGCTCCTGCGCATCTACGGCGCACGCGGCCTGAAGCCGCTCGGCCTTGCCGGCGGTGCAGCGAGCACGACTATCGACGTCATCGGCATTGCCGATCCGCAGAGCCAGGGCGGCGCGGCCGGCGTGTCGGGCCTCAAGGCGACGCTGGCGCCGGTGACGCCCGGCAATGCCGCGCTGTCGCCGCCACCCCCGGTCGGCTTCTCCGGCAGCCCGGCGGTCGACGTCGACGGTAAGTTCGCAGGGATCGCGCTATTGAAGCCCGCGATGGTCGCAGGACCCGCGACGGCGCCGGCATCACAGGCGCTGATGGTCTCCGGTGAGATCGTGCGCAATTTCCTCAAGGCGAAAGACGTCACTGCCAACGGCACGTCGAGCGACGCGAAAGCCGCCGTCGTCCGCGTGATCTGCGTGCGAAAGTAACTCTCGTGTCCCGGACGCGCTGCAACGCGCCAGCGTTGCTGCGTAGAGCCGGGACCCATGCATCCACATTCCATGCAAGAAACCCCTGGGCCCCGACTCTGCAGCGCATCGCTATGCGCTGCAGAGTCGGGGCACGAGGGCTAGCTCAATCTGAAGCGGATCCCGCCCTTTGCCAGTCCGCCCGAAATTCCTACCGGCGTGCCATCTGCGCGCCAGCATGCCGCGCCGGTCATGGTGCCGTCCTCATGGAAGGCGATGCCGTTCATGCCGCCGGCGACGGTCGCGACCGGCAGGACCTCGTGGCCCATCTCCGTAAGTTTCGTACGGACGCTCTCCGGCACCGTCTGTTCGACTTCGAGCGCGTTGCCCTCGGTCCAGACGCGCGGCGCCTCGACCGCCTCCTGCAGGCTCATGCCGTGGTCGATCAGATTGACCAGCGCCTGCATCGCGCTCGGGAAAATGCGCTTGCCTCCGGGCAGGCCGAGCGCATAGCGCAGCTTGCCGTCGCGCAGAGCCATCATCGGCGACATCGACGTGGTGACGCGCTTGCCCGGCGCCAGCGACAGCGCATGGCCGGGACGGGGATCGAACAGGTTCATGTAGTTGTTGGCGATGGCGCCCAGACCCGGGATCATGATCTTAGCGCCGAACAGATTGTTGATGGTCTGCGTGGTCGCGACCACGTTGCCGAAGGCATCCGCTGCCGTCATATGCGTGGTGTGAGCGCCCTCGAGCTGAGAGACGCCCGCGCCCCAGGCCTGCGCCCGGGCCGGATCGATGGCGCGGCGGCGCTCCTCGGCGTAGGCTTTCGAGGTCAGCTTTTCCACGGGCACGCCGACATAGTCAGGATCGCCGCTGGCCGCGGCGCGATCGGCAAAGGCGATCTTCAGGACCTCCGCGAGATAATGGATGGTCTCGGGTGTGCCGAAGCCGAGGCCGGCGATATCGTAGTCCTCTAGGATGTTCAGCATCTGCGCAATGTGCACGCCTGAGGCGGCGGGAGGCGGCGGACCAAAGATGGTCCAGCCGCGATAGTCGGCGCGGATCGGCTGCCGCTCGACCGTCTTGTAGCTCGTGAGGTCGTTTCGGCGGATAAAGCCGCCGGTCTTCTCCATGTAGTCGACGAGGATGTCGCCCAACGGCCCTTCGTAGAGCGCCTTCTCGCCGTGGTCGGCGATATGGCGCAGCGTCTCGGCATATTCGGCTTGCACCACGCGCTCGCCGACCTTGAGGGGCTCGCCATCCGGCAGATAGATCGCCGCGATTGGCTTGTCCTTGCGCATCTCCTCAGCGCTCTCGCTGATGCATTCGCGCAAATAGGGCGTCGCCGCGTAGCCGCGCGCGGCGTGCTTGATTGCGGGCTGCATGATGTCGGCGAGGCTCATGGTGCCGAACCGGCGCAGCGTCTCGCACCAGGCCTTCAGCGAGCCCGGCACTGCGACCGCCTTCGGACCGTTGAGATTCTCGTTGCCGACGGTGTCGAACACGTCATGAGCCGAGCCTGGTTCGGACGTGTAGGTGGTGTCACGCACCGCCGCGGGCACGGTGCTCTGGCCATCGATGAAGCGATGGCTGCCATCGGCGAGCCGGATGTGCGCCATGCCGCCGCCGATGATCCCGACCATCATTGGCTCGACCACGGTCAGGGCAAACAGCGTCGCGATGGCAGCATCGATGGCATTGCCGCCAGAAGCCAGCATCTCCGCGCCGGCGCTGGAGGCCAGGGGATGGTTGCTGACCACCATGCCGCGGCTCGAGACCGCCGGCATCTTCTGACATTCAAAAGTGGTTGCCGTCCGATCGCGCCAGTTTCCGCCCATGCCGCCCGCCCTTTTGTTCACGGCGGCGAGCACATCATACGCGCGACTACGGGTCCAGTATTGGTACGGATTAGCTGACATTCCCAATTCTGCCACCCTCGCCTTTATTGATTCGGACATCCGCGGTCCCCTTTGGATCGGGCAGGGCACGTCCTGAGCGAGAAGAGCTCAGCATCGCGAAGCGATGCACGTTCGCGTGGCGTTTTCCTGACCCAAGCACTCCAAAGGATTGATCTTCAATGCACACGATCGTACTGGCCACCCAAAAGGGCGGCAGCGGCAAGAGCACGCTCGCCATTGGCCTTGCGCTGGCCGCCAAGCAGGCCGGCTTCACCGTTCGCCTGATCGAGACCGACCCGCAGGGCACGCTGTCCAACTGGCAGCGCCGCCGCAGCACCGATGATCTCGTGGTGGAACCGATCTATCATGCCGCCGACATCGCGCCGCGGCTGAAAATGCTGGCCGACAGCGGACTCCAGCTCGCGATCGTCGACACCGCAGCCGGCCTCAGCGCCGCCACCACCGCGGCGATTCGCCATTCCGATCTCTGCCTGATCCCAGCCCGTCCGACCGTCGCCGACATCGAAGCGACCGTCTCGACGCTCAGCGTCGCGCGCGCCTGGAAGCGGCCTTACAGCTTCGTGCTGAACCAGACGCCGATCCGAGGCCAGCGCATCGACAACGCCGCCAACACCCTCGCCGAGGAAGCCGCGCTCGATCTTTCGGACGTGCTCGCGCGCCCGCTGATCGTCATGCGCAACGATCACCAGGACTCGCTCGCGAACGGCCTCGCGGTGAGCGAATTCGCGCCGAACGGCAAGTCAGCGGACGAGATCCGCGGCCTCTGGCGCTGGATCGAAAACCGGCTCGAGCTCGAAGCCACCACCAGCGTCCTGATCGACCAGGTCATGTCAGCGGCCGATGGCATGCTGCATGCGGCCACAGAGCTCTCGGCTGACGAGACCACGACACTGGCGTCCTGAGCGGGGCGATCGCTCAGGCGACAGCCGGCCCTTTACCATCCGGGAAGGACCTCAGCGACGAAGCAATCCGGCCACCAGCCCGGCCGGATTGCTTCGCGCGCCCCCACTCACTTCTGACATTTCGAGCACCAGAAGGTCGATCGGCCGTTCTGCGTGAACCGTTTGACCGTGCCACCGCAGCGCGGCGTCGTGCATGTCTCGCCTTCGCGGTCATAGACCTTGAAGGAATGCTGGAAATAGCCGAGCTCGCCCGAGGTCTGGCGATGGTCGCGCAGTGACGATCCGCCGGCCTTGATCGCATCGTTGAGCACGGTGTGGATCGCGCCGACCAATCGCTTGGCGTGATCGGTCGGCTCGCCCTTCTTTGTCGATAAGGTCGCCGCGATCCGGCGCGGCGACAGATGCGAGCGGTGCAGCGCCTCGCAGACATAGATGTTGCCGAGGCCGGCGACCACGCGCTGGTCGAGCAACGCCGCCTTCAGGCTCGTGATCTTGCCAGCGCAGGACCGCGCCAGCATCGCGGCATCGAACTCGTTGCCGAGCGGTTCCGGGCCGAGCCCGCGCAGCAGCGGTTCGTCATCGAGCGCATTGCGCGCGATCACCTTCATGTAACCGAAGCGGCGTGGATCGTTGAAGACGATGTCGGCGCCGGAGGACATCCGAAACAGCACATGGTCGTGCGCGGAATCCTTGCCCTTCGGATAATGAAACTCGCCGGGCTGCGCGTCGTTGTCCGGCTTGATGACGCGGAAAGAGCCCGACATGCCCAGATGCATCAGCAGCACGTCGCCGGAGGCGAGATCGGCCATGAGATATTTTGCACGGCGGCCGAGCCCGGTGACGACCTGCCCCTTGAGCCGCGCCACGAAATCCGGCTGGAACGGAAAGCGCAGATCCGGCCGGCGGGCCTCCGCGACCAGGATTTTCGCACCCTCCATGACGGGCTGAAGGCCGCGGCGGACGGTCTCGACTTCGGGCAATTCAGGCATGATCGGGCATTCACCTTATGAGGGCGGTGTGATAGCGCCATTGCGGCGGGCGCGCTATGGTCCGCCCAGTGGAGTAGAGTAATGGATCGGCCGGGCGAAACCACGCATTTTGGCTACAGGGACGTTCCCCTGGGGGACAAGCAGACGCTGGTGAACGATGTGTTTCACAGCGTGGCATCGCGCTATGATCTGATGAACGATTTGATGTCCGCCGGCCTGCACCGGGTCTGGAAGGACATCATGATCAACGCGCTCGACCCGCCGAGAAGCGACCGGCCGTTCGCGCTGCTCGACGTGGCCGGCGGCACCGGCGACATCTCGTTTCGCGCCGCCAAGGCAGCGGGCCCCGGCTTCCATGCCACGGTCTGCGACATCAACGCCGACATGCTGGCGGTGGGGCGCGAGCGCGCCATCAAGCGGCATCTCGAAAGCAAGGTCGATTTCGTCGAGGGCAATGCCGAAGCGCTCGCCTTTGCCGATCGCAGCTTCGATGCCTATACGATCGCTTTCGGTATCCGCAACGTGCCGCAGATCGATCTTGCGCTGCGCGAGGCCTATCGCGTGTTGAAGCCCGGCAGCCGCTTCCTATGTCTGGAGTTCTCCACCGTCGAGATGCCCGGGCTCGATCGCCTCTACGACCTGTTTTCGTTCAAGGTGATCCCCCCGCTCGGCCGCATGGTCACGGGCGATGCCGAGTCCTACCAGTATTTGGTCGAGTCGATCCGCAAGTTTCCAAAGCCGGCCGTCTTCGCCGACATGATCCGCGACGCCGGCTTTGCCCGCGTCAGCTGGCAGACGCTCTCGGGCGGCATCGTCGCACTGCATTCAGGCTGGCGTTTGTGATCTCTGCCATCACCCACATTACGCGCCTGATCCGCGCCGCGCTCGTCTTTGCGCGCGAGGGCGTGTTCGGTTCGGTCGATCCGAGCCTGGTGCCGCCGCCGGGACAGCTGGCGCTCAAGCTGGCGCGCATCATTGAGCGCCGCGGCGTCAAGCAGGGACCACGGATTTCGCGCGCTCTGACGCGGATGGGCCCGGCCTATCTCAAGCTCGGTCAGTTCCTGGCGACGCGCCCCGACGTCGTTGGCGTCATCATGGCGCGCGACCTCGAAAGCCTGCAAGACCGCCTGCCGCCGTTTCCGCAGGCGGAAGCGGAAGCGACGATCGCCATTTCGCTGGAACGTCCGCTGAAGGACGTGTTTGCGAGCTTCGGTCCGCCGGTCGCGGCCGCCTCGATCGCGCAGGTGCATCGCGGCGAGGTGCTGCGCGACGGCGTCCGCAGGTCGGTCGCGATCAAGGTGCTCAGGCCCAACGTCGCCGCGCGGTTCCGCCGCGACCTCTCCGATTTCTTCTTCGTCGCACACAAGGCCGAGGCCTATTCTGCCGAGGCGCGGCGCCTGCGCCTGATCGAAGTCATCAACACCATGTCGCGCTCGGTCGCCATGGAGATGGACCTGCGGCTGGAGGCCGCGGCCCTGTCGGAGATGGCGGAGAACACGCGCGACGATCCTGATTTCCGCGTGCCCGCCGTCGACTGGGACCGCACCACGCACAATGTGCTGACGATGGAGTGGATCGACGGCATCGCCCTGAACGATCACAAGCGCTTGGCGGAGGCCCAGGTCGACCTGCCCGATCTCGGCCGCAAGGTGATCCAGAGCTTCCTGCGGCACGCGCTGCGCGACGGCTTCTTCCACGCCGACATGCATCCGGGCAATCTGTTCCTCGATGACGCCGGCCGGCTGGTCGCGGTCGATTTCGGCATCATGGGCCGGCTCGGCATGAAGGAGCGACGCTTCCTCGCAGAGATCCTGCTCGGCTTCATCACCCGCGATTATCGCCGCGTCGCCGAGGTGCATTTCGAAGCCGGCTATGTGCCCGCACATCATTCGGTGGAGAATTTCGCACAGGCCATCCGTGCCATCGGCGAGCCGATCCACAACCGCACCGCCGAGGAGATCTCGATGGCGCGGCTCTTGACGCTGCTGCTCGAGGTCACCGGCCTGTTCGACATGACGACGCGGCCGGAGCTGATCCTGCTGCAGAAGACCATGGTGGTGGTCGAAGGCGTCGCGCGCGGTTTCGATCCCAAGCTCGACATCTGGAAGATCGCCGACCCCGTGGTGCGCGAATGGATCGAGCGCAATCTCGGGCCGATCGGCCGGGTGCAGGGCGCGCTCGCGGGTACCGGAGACATCGCGCGGGTGCTAATGCGCCTGCCGGAGATCGCGGAGCGATCCGTGAAAGTACTCGAGCAGCTCGAGACCATGACCCGCGAGGGCATCAGGCTGTCGCCGGAAAGCATTGCGGCCATGGGACGCAGCGAGGGGCGCAAGAACCGCTGGCGCACCGTGGCGCTGTGGATCATCGCCGCCACCTTCATCGGAATCCTGATCGCAGTCCGGAATTTGTGATTGCACTGCAATCAACGGATTGATAGCATCGCTATCATTCCGCTGGAGACGCGTCATGGCAAGCCTGACCATCCGCAAGCTCGACGAGGGCGTCAAAACCTATCTGCGGCTGCGCTCGGCCAAGAATCACAGGTCGGTCGAGGAAGAGGTCCGGGTCATCCTGCGGGAGCTGATCGAGGGTCGTGAGGAGCCGCTGACGCCATTTGCTGTGCCACCGGCAGCGTCTTCTACCACCCCGACGCCCCAGCGCACCGGCGCCCTCCCCCAGGCCAGCGTCACCCTGATCATCGGCGGCGGCATCGCGGCCTACAAATCACTCGACCTGATCCGCCGGCTCAAGGAGCGCCGCATCGAGGTCCGCTGCGTCCTGACCAAGGCCGCGCAGCAATTCGTCACGCCGCTGGCCGTGAGCGCGCTGTCGCATGAACGCGTCTATACCGATTTGTTCGACCCTCAGAGCGAGTTCGACGCCGGCCATATTCGCCTGGCCCGCAACTGCGACCTGATCGTGGTGGCGCCGGCGACCGCCGACCTCATGGCCAAGATGGCCAACGGCCATGCCGACGATCTCGCCAGCGCCATCCTGCTCGCGACCAACCGCAAGGTGTTGCTGGCGCCGGCGATGAACCCCCTGATGTGGAACAACGCAGCGACTCGGCGCAACGTCAGTGTGCTCCAGCGCGATGGCGCGGTGCTGATCGGGCCGAATTCCGGCGAGATGGCGGAAGCCGGCGAAGCCGGGACAGGGCGCATGTCGGAAGCCATCGAGATCGCCAATGCCGCCGAGCGGCTGCTGCGGCCGCCGGTGCCGAAGCCGCTCGCCGGCAAGCGCGTGCTGATCACCGCCGGCCCCACCCATGAGCCGATTGATCCGGTGCGCTATATCGCCAACCGCTCCTCCGGCAAGCAGGGCTTTGCCATTGCCGCCGCCGCGCAGGCGGCTGGCGCCGAGGTGATCCTGGTCAGCGGCCCCGTCGATCTCGACGATCCCGCCGGCGTGACGGTGAAACATGTCGAATCGGCGCGGCAGATGCTGGAGCAGGTGCAGGCCTCGCTTCCCGCCGACATCGCAATCTTTGCCGCCGCCGTCGCCGACTGGCGCGTCGCCAATGAAGGCGAGCAGAAGCTGAAGAAAACCGCGGCCGGCATGCCCCCGCTTCAGCTGGTGGAAAACCCCGACATCCTCGCCACGATTTCAAAACTGACCGAGAAGCGCCCGCCGCTGGTGATCGGCTTTGCTGCGGAGACCGAGCACCTCATCGACAACGCCAAGTCGAAGCTCGCCCGCAAGGGCTGCGACTGGATCGTCGCCAACGACGTCTCGCCCGCCACCGGCGTGATGGGGGGCGACCGCAACACCGTCCATCTCATCAGCCGCAAGAATGGTGCGAAGGACGGCGAGATCGCAGTTGATTCCTGGCCGGTGATGACCAAGGAACAGGTCGCTATCGAACTGGTCGCGCATGTCACGAAAAGCGTGACCGAGAAATCCCCGGAGCCGGCATCTTGAGCACGAAGGTCACCGTCGAACTGCAACGCCTCGCTCATGCCGAAGGCCTGCCGCTGCCCGCCTATCAGACCGCCGAGGCCGCCGGCCTCGACCTGATGGCTGCCGTGCTGGAGAGCGAGCCGCTGACGCTGGCGCCTGGCCAATATGCGCTAGTGCCGACGGGGCTCGCCATCGCCTTGCCGCCCGGGCACGAGGCCCAGGTGCGGCCGCGCTCGGGGCTTGCAGCCAAGCACGGCGTCACCGTGCTGAACTCGCCGGGCACGATCGATGCGGACTACCGCGGCGAGATCAAGGTGATCTTGATCAATCACGGCCAGACGCCGTTCGTGATCAAGCGCGGCGAGCGCATCGCCCAGATGGTGATCGCCCCCGTGGTGCAGGCTGAGCTGGTTCCCGTCGCCACCTTGTCGACAACCGATCGCGGCGCCGGCGGCTTCGGCTCGACCGGCCGCTAACGCACGGCAATCCCAGCCGAATCATCCGAAGAATTGCGTGGCTTGAACAACGCATCCCGCATTTTTCTTGGGCCGCCTTTACGTTCACGATCTGGACTCTTACCGGCGGAGTCACGGTGAGGGTATTGTCTTTTGATTCGCGCGCGACGGGGGTCGTCGCGCGCAAATCCGTGCGATCTTGGGGCAACTATGTCAGGCGTGATCGTGTCGATGCGTCGGACGCTGCTGTCGTGCACATCGCTCGTGCGCAACGGCCTATTGGGAGGCGCTCTGGCGGCTCTGCTGCCGGCTGCGCCGGCTGAGGCCGCCGACGTCATCGACACTCTCTCCATCATGCTGGATTTCAACCGGCAGGAACTCGCGGTGCTCGCCACCGCGCTGGCCCTGCTCGGCTTCTCGGTGATGGCGGCCATCCTTTTGATGCGCACGCGCGTGCGCACCGCTAAAAACGAGGCCCGGCTACGCGCACGGATCGGGGAACTGCAACTCCAGGCCGACCGATTCGGCGCGCTGCTGTTCGCCGAACCGCAGATCCTGATCTCCTGGCCGGCCGGCGACAATCGCGCGCAGATTTCCGGCGATATCTCCATGGTGCTGCCGCGTGATTCCTCGCCGCAGCGCGTGCTCGCTTTCGGAACTTGGCTCCCGCCGGAACCGGCGCTCCAGATGGACCACGCTGTCGACGCGCTGCGCGAGCGCGGCGACGGATTCCAGCTCACGCTGACCACCGCGCATGGCCACACGCTCGAGGCCATCGGCCGCGCCATCGGCGGCCAGGCCATTGTCCGGATTCGCGAGCTCTCGGGTCTGCGGCGCGACCTCGCCGAGACCCATCTGCGCTACAAGGCGCTCTCCGATGAGACCGAGATGCTGCGTGGCTTCGCCGCCGCCGCGCCCTGGCCGATCTGGGCCAAGGGCGAGAACGGCGCGTTGACCTATGCCAATCCGGCCTATGTCCGCGCGACCGAGGGCGCCAGCGTCACCGACGCCCAGGAGCGCAAGCTCGAGCTGCTCGACAGTGCCGACCGCACCGCGATGGAGCGCGGCCTGAAGGACGCTGCCACTTTCAACTCGCGACTGCCGATCGTCATCAGCGGCGAGCGGCGCATCTACGACGTGCGCGCGGTCAATGTCGGCAGCGGCAGTGTCGGCGTCGCCATCGATGCCAGCGAAGCGGATGCGCTGAGCTCGGCGCTCGTGCGCATGGCGGAGGCGCATCGCCGCACGCTGGACCAGCTGTCATCAGGCGTCGCCGTGTTCGACGGCCAGCGCCGCCTTGCCTTCTACAACGATTCCTATCGCCGGCTATGGGACCTCGATCGCACTTTCCTCGACGCCAACCCTGACGATTCCAGCGTGCTCGACCAGCTCCGCGCCGCGCGCAAGCTGCCCGAGCAGCCGGACTTCCGCGCCTGGAAGGCCAAGCTGCACGAGGCCTATCGCGCTGTCGAGACCGCCAAGGACACCTGGTACTTGCCGGACGGCCGCGCGCTGTCCGTCGTCACCACGCCGAATCCCGAAGGCGGCGTCACCTATCTGTTCGACGACGTCACCGAGAGCCTCGAGCTGGCCCGCCGCTTCGACGGCATGATCCGGGTCCAGCGCGAGACGCTGGACAGCCTCGCCGAGGGCGTCGCGGTGTTCGGCAGCAACGGCAAGGCGCAGCTGTTCAACCCGGCCTTCGTCCGGATGTGGAAGCTGTCCGCCGATGCCATGCGCGACGAGCCGCACATCCAGACCGTGGAGGGCTGGTGCCATCAGCTGTTCGATGACCCCGTGGTCTGGCGCCAGATCCGCGAGGCCATCACCTCGATCGAGAACCGCGCCGACGTGCCGCTGAAGCTGGAGCGCAAGGACGGCAGCGTGCTCGACGGCATGATCCGCCCGCTGCATGACGGCGCGACCATGTTGACGTTCCAGGACATCACCGACACCGAGAACGTCGAGCGCGCGCTGCGCGAGCGCAACGAGGCGCTGGAGGCCGCGGATCAGATGAAGGTGGATTTCGTCCACCACGTCTCCTACGAGCTGCGCTCGCCGCTCACCACCATCATCGGCTTCGCGCATTTCCTCAGCGATCCCTCCACCGGGCCGCTGACGCCGAAACAGGCCGAATATCTCGAATACGTCACCAAATCGACCAACGCACTGCTGGCGCTGACCAACAACATCCTCGACCTCGCCACCATCGATGCCGGCGCCATGAAGCTGGAGCTCGGCCCGGTCGACGTCAGCAAGACCATCGAGCTTGCCGCCGAAGGCATCCAGGACCGGCTTGCCACCGACCGTATCCGCCTCAAGGTCGAGATCGCGCCCGATATCGGCAGCTTCATCGGCGACGAGAAGCGCGTGGTGCAGGTGCTCTATAACCTCCTCGCCAACGCCGTCGGGTTTTCTCCACAGGATTCCACCGTTGGGATCAGCGCGCGCCGCACCGAACGCAGCGTGGTCTTCACCGTGACAGATTCGGGACCTGGAATACCCGCCGACATGAAGGACAAGGTGTTCAACTGGTTCGAAAGCCGCTCGCAGGGCTCGCGTCACCGCGGCGCCGGGCTCGGCCTGTCGCTGGTGCGCTCCTTCGTCGAGCTGCATGGCGGCAAGGTGCGGGTGGATTCGATCGTCGGCCGGGGCACGGTCGTGATCTGCGATTTCCCGACCGACCAGGCGGCGCATCGCGACGCCGCCGAATGACCGAGCCCGTCACATTCTCCGTCGCGCTTCACAACGAGACGGCCACGGCGCAATTGATGGCCGACCTCGCGCTGTTGGTCGGCGCGGGCGATGTCATCACCCTCACCGGCGATCTCGGTGCCGGCAAGACTGCGGCGGCGCGCAGCCTGATCCGCTATCTCGCCGCCGACGACGCGCTGGAAGTGCCGAGCCCGACCTTCACGCTGGTGCAGGGCTACGAGCTGCCGCCCTTCCCCGTGCTGCATGCCGATCTCTACCGCGTCGAGGACGAGAGCGAGCTTGAGGAGATCGGCCTGTCGCCGCTGCCCGATGCCACGCTGGTCCTGATCGAGTGGCCGGAGCGCGCGCCCTCGGCGATGCCGCAGGACCGCATCGACATCGCGCTGACGCATCGGCCGGCGCTGGGCTCGACTGCACGCGCCGCCGACGTCACCGGTCACGGCAAGTGCGCCGCCATCGTCGCGCGGCTGCAGGCGCTGCGCGAATTCCTCGATGCCTCCGGCTACATGAATGCGACGCGCAAACGCATGCCCGGCGACGCTTCGACCCGCTCCTATGCGCGGCTGCTGCGCGACGAGGCGATCGTCATCCTCATGAACTTCCCGCAGCGGCCCGACGGCGCTGCGACGTACAATGGAAAATCCTATAGCGCCGCGGTGCATCTTGCCGAGAATGTGAAGCCCTTCGTCGCGATCGACGAAGCCCTGCGCGCACAGGGCATTTCGGCCCCGGCCATCCACCATTCCGATCTCGACCATGGCTTCCTGATCACCGAGGATTTCGGCAGCGACGGCGTGATCGAAGGCGAGCCGCCGCGGCCGATTCCCGAGCGTTACGAGGCTGCGGTGGACGTGCTGGCCATGCTGCACGCCAAGTCGCTGCCGGAAACCCTGCCGCTGGCCGGCCAAGGCTACGACATCCCGGTCTTCGACATCGACGCGCTTTTGATCGAGATCGGCCTGATGCCGGAATGGTATCTGCCCGACCGCAACGCGCCGCTGAGCGAAGCGGCGCGGGCGGAATTTTTCGCGATGTGGCGCGCGCTGCTGAAAAAGCCGCTGGCGGCGCCGAAGACGTGGGTGATCCGCGACTACCACTCGCCCAATCTGATCTGGCTCGGGGACCGCAGCGGCATCGAGCGCGTCGGCGTGATCGACTTCCAGGATGCCGTGCTCGGTCCGCAATCCTACGACGTGGTGTCGCTGCTCCAGGACGCCCGCATCGACGTGCCCGAGAATATCGAGCTGACGCTGCTGTCGCGCTACATCAAGGCGCGCCGTGCGAACGATCCCGGCTTCGATGCTGCCGGCTTCGCCGAGCTCTACGCCATCATGTCGGCGCAGCGGAACACGCGCTTGCTCGGCACCTTCGCCCGCCTCAACCGCCGCGACGGCAAGCCGCATTATCTGCGTCACCAGCCGCGGATCTGGACCTATCTCCAGCGCTCGCTGGCGCATCCCACGCTTGGCCCGTTGCGCGATTGGTATCTCGCCAACGTCCCGCCGCCAGGCTGATTCAGGACCGGTTTACCGGCCGTTAGCCAAGATGTCGCTATTCTGACAGCGAGGGCGCCGGATGATCACGGGGCTGGAGCGAGGCGGATGGCGGCGAAAGCGGATCAGCGCGGAAATAGCCGGGTTATTTTCGAGCGCGGAGTTCCGGCCCAGATGATGGGCATCGACGGCACCTGGCGGCGCGACTGCACCATGGAGGACGTCTCCGAGACCGGCGCCAAGCTGACCATCGACGGCTCGGTGGAAGGGCTTCATCTGAAGGAATTTTTTCTGCTGCTGTCGTCAACCGGACTTGCGTACCGGCGCTGCGAGCTGGCCTGGGTCAATGGCGACCAGATCGGCGTCAATTTCCTCAAAGTGGGCGACAAGAAGAAAAAGGTCCGCTCCACAGCTGTTGGAGCATGACTGCAACACCCGTCGTACAACCGTCACGGCGGGCAATTAAGGCGGTTGGGATGCGGTGCGGCTGGCCGAGGCTCATGCTAGGATTGCCGCGAAAGCGAAATCGAGGGATCTGAGAAAGCGAAGGATGTCCGTCAAACCGACCAAAGCCATGGTGCTTGCCGCAGGATTCGGCCTGCGCATGCGTCCGTTGACGGACAAGATGCCGAAGCCGATGGTGCCGGTGGCGGGCCAGCCGCTGCTCGACCACGTGCTCGACAAGCTCGGCCAGGCCGGCGTGACCGAGGCGGTGGTCAACGTGCATTACCTGCCGGACCAGATCATCGATCACACCGCATCGCGCCAGCATCCGCGCGTGACCATCTCCGACGAACGCGACCAGGTGCTCGGCACCGGCGGCGGCGTGGTCAAGGCGCTGCCGTTGCTCGGTGATGCGCCGTTCTTCCACGTCAATTCCGACACGCTGTGGATCGACGGCGTGCGCTCGAACCTGACCCGGCTTGCGGAGAACTTCGATCCCGCGCGCATGGACATCCTGCTCTTGATGGCGCCGACCGCGACCAGCATCGGCTATGGCGGCCGCGGCGATTACGGCATGCTGGCCGACGGCGCCTTGCGCAAGCGCAAGGAGAAAGAGGTCGTTCCGTTCGTCTATGCCGGCGCGGCGATCATGTCGCCGTCGATCTTTGCCAATGCACCCAAGGGCGAATTCTCGCTGACGAAGATGTTCGACCGCGCCAACGAGCAGGAGCGGCTGTTCGGTCTGCGCCTCGACGGCGTCTGGATGCATGTCGGCACGCCCGATGCGGTGCATGCGGCCGAAGAGGCGTTTTTGGAGAGCGTGGCGTAGGGGCACGCAAATGGTGCCGTAGGGTGGGCAAAGCGAAGCGTGCCCACGACTAAAGCTGACTCCGAGTGACGAAGATGGTGGGCACGGCGCAAGTGCGCCTTTGCCCACCCTACGGCACCGTTCCAGTCCGGCGAACAGCGGGGACTACTCACCCGCACCCATGACCATTTGAGTCCACCTCCCTATATTGCCCTGATCTTCGAATCAGGCAGCTCATGCGCGTTTTCAGCGTCCCCCTCTCAGTTCCGTTCCTGCGCACGGTCGTCACGGCCCTGCTCGACGGCCGGCTGGTCGACGGGTTCGAGGCGCGCAAGGAACCGGCGCGGCTGGCGGATGCGACGCTGTATCTGCCCACGCGGCGCGCGATGCGCGTGGTGCGCGAGATCTTCCTCGACGAGATGAAGGCGGACGCCGTGGTGCTGCCGCGCATCGTCGCGCTCGGCGACATCGACGAGGACGAGCTCGCTTTCGCTGACGAAGGTGAGCAGTTTTCCGGCGCGACGCCGCTCGACATTCCGCCGCGGCTCGGCGAGCTCGAACGGCGGCTGACGCTGGCGCAGCTGGTCGCGGCCTGGGCTAGGGGTCCGGTGCTGTCGCCGCTGGTGGTCGGCGGTCCCGCCTCGACGCTCGCGCTGGCGTCCGATCTCGCGCGCCTGATCGACGACATGGTCACGCGCGGCGTCGACTGGAGCGCGCTCGATGGGCTCGTGCCTGACAACCTCGACCGCTACTGGCAACACTCGCTGGAATTCCTGCGCATCGCGCGCATTGCCTGGCCCGGCCATCTCGCCGAGATCAACCGCATTGAGCCGGCGGCGCGGCGCGATCTGCTGATCGCGGCGGAAGCCAAACGGCTGATCGCGCATCCTGGTGGTCCCGTGATCGCGGCCGGTTCGACCGGCTCGATGCCTGCGACCGCAAAATTCCTTCATGCGGTCGCATCGCTGCCGCATGGCGCGGTGGTGCTGCCGGGGCTCGACACCGATCTCGACGACGACGCCTGGCGCAGCATCGGCGGCGTGCGCGATGCGCTCGGCAAATTCGTGGAGCATCCGGCCTCGAACCATCCGCAATACGCCATGAATGCGCTGCTGGATCGCGTCGGCATCAAGCGCAGCGACGTCGAGATCATCCAGCTGCCGGCCGAAGGCGGCCGCGACCTGCTCGCCTCGGAATCGATGCGGCCCTCGGCCAAGACGGAAGTCTGGCACGATCGGCTGAAGCAGCCGGACGTCGCCGCAAAGATCGCCGCCGGCATGACGAACCTCAAGGTCGTCGAAGCTCCCAATCCTGAAATGGAAGCGCTCGCCATCGCCATCGCCATGCGCGAGGCGCGGCATCTCGACAAAACGGCGGCGCTGGTGACGCCCGACCGCGCGCTGGCGCGTCGGGTGATGGCCGCACTGACCCGATGGGACCTCGCCTTTGATGATTCGGGCGGCGACGTACTGATGGAAACATCCGCCGGGGTGTTTGCCCGGCTCACCGCGGAGGCCGCGACCAAGGGCCTGGAGCCGCCGACGCTGCTGGCGATGCTGAAACATCCGCTGTGCCGGCTCAGCCGGCCGCCTGGCGGATGGAAGGCCGCGATCGAGGGACTGGAGCTCGCGGTGTTGCGCGGCACACGCCCGCCCGCAGGCACGGCCGGCCTGCTCCGCGAATTCAACCGCTTCCGCGACGAGCTGGCAAAGCTGTGGCGCAGTGAGACATCCGCGCTCCACAGGGCCGAGCCCCGTGCGCGGCTCAAGGCCGAGGACCTCGATCGCGTCCAGTCGCTGATCGATGCCTTGCAAAAAGCCTTGGCACCGATCGAGAGCTTGGCGGCATCGAAGCCGTACGACTTCGCCGAGCTTGCGCACAGGCATCGCGAGCTCATGATCGAGCTGTCGCGCGACGAGCACGGCCTTTCGCTAGCGTTCGAGGAACGCGAAGGTCTCGCGCTCGCCAGCGCCTTCGACGACCTCCTCCGCGGCGGCACGACCAGCGGATTGATGGTGCCGCTGCCCGATTATCCCGACGTCTTCCAGACCGCGTTCAGTGATCGCGCGGTGCGGCGGCGCGACAGACCGGGCGCGCGCCTGCAGATCTACGGCCCGCTCGAGTCTCGCCTCATGCAGTCCGACCGCATCATCGTCGGCGGCCTGATCGAGGGCGTCTGGCCGCCGGCGCCGCGCATTGATCCCTGGCTCAGCCGGCCGATGCGGCACGAGCTCGGCCTCGATCTGCCGGAGCGCCGCATCGGCCTCTCCGCACACGACTTCGCGCAACTGCTCGGCGGCAGCGAGGTGATCCTCACCCATTCCGCCAAGGCCGGCGGCGCGCCGGCCGTCGCTTCGCGCTTCCTGCATCGGTTGGAGGCTGTCGCAGGCGACGATCTCTGGAAGACGGCCATTCGCGCCGGCGAGACATATGTGCAGTTCGCCGCCGCGCTGGACCAGCCCACGGAGGTCAAGCCGATCAAGCAGCCCGAGCCGCGGCCGCCGCGCGCGGTGCGGCCGCTGAGAATGTCGGTCACCGCGATCGAGGATTGGCTGCGCGATCCCTACACGATCTACGCGAGGCACATTCTGCGGCTCGATGCGCTCGATCCTGTCGACATGCCGCTGTCCGCGGCCGACCGCGGCTCGGCGATCCACGATGCACTCGGTGAATTCACCGAAACTTACGCCGCTCGCCTGCCCGACGATCCCGCGCGCGTGCTGCGCACAATCGGTGCGAAATATTTCGCCCCGCTGATGGAGCGCCCCGAGGCGCGAGCGCTGTGGTGGCCGCGCTTCCAGCGCATCGCGCGCTGGTTCGGCGAATGGGAGACGGCAAGGCGCTATGCGATCGAGGCCATCACGGCCGAGACTCATGGCGAGATCTCGATCAAGCTCGATCATCAGCGCAGCTTCCGTCTCTCCGCGCGCGCCGACCGCATCGAGCGTCGCCGGGGCGGCGGCTATGCCATCCTCGACTACAAGACGGGACAGCCGCCGACAGGCAAGCAGGTCCGCATGGGCCTGTCGCCGCAGCTCACGCTCGAAGCCGCGATCCTGCGGGAGGGCGGCTTTGCCGATATCGACGCCGGCTCGTCCGTGAGCCAGCTCGTCTATGTCCGCCTCAGCGGCAACAACCCACCGGGCGAGGAGCGCATCCTCGAGCTCAAGTACAAGCAGGGCGACGAGCCGCAGCCGCCAGATACGGCTGCCGCAGAAGCACGTGCCAAGTTGGAGGCGCTGATCCGCGCTTTCGACGACGAGAACCAGCCCTATACCTCGCTGAACCTGCCGATGTGGACGAATCGCTACGGCGCCTATGACGATCTCGCCCGCATCAAGGAATGGTCGGCGGCCGGCGGATTGGGGATCGAGGAATGGTGAAGGCGCCGCGTCCCATTCCCGACGAGGTGCGCGCGCGACAGGCGCGCGCGTCCGATCCGACCGCATCGGCCTTCGTGTCGGCCAATGCCGGCTCGGGCAAGACACATGTGCTGGTGCAGCGGGTGATCCGTCTCTTGCTGTCGGGCGTGCCGCCGGAGAAGATCCTCTGCATCACCTTCACCAAGGCCGCCGCCGCCAATATGGCCGAGCGCGTATTTACCACGCTTGGTCATTGGGTGACGCTGGATGACACCGCGCTCGATGCCGCGATCCGCGCGGTCGGCATCCCGCATCCCGGCGCGAAGCTGCGACGCGACGCGCGAAAACTGTTCGCCTGCGCGCTGGAGACGCCGGGCGGGTTGAAGGTGCAGACCATCCATGCGCTGTGCACGCGCCTGCTGCAGCAGTTCCCATTCGAGGCCAATGTTCCCGCGCGCTTTGCCGTGATCGACGAGCGCGACCAGACCGACATGATGGAGCGCGCCAATCTGAAGGTGTTGCTGGAGGCCGCCCGCGATCCTGACAGCGTCACCGGCCGCGCGCTGCTGACCGCGATGGCGAGCGCCGCCGACGTCACCTTCAAGGAGGTCGTGCGCGAGGCGTGTCTCAGCCGCGACCATTTCATGGCCTGGACCGACGAGGCCGGCAATGCCGCGGCCGCGGTCGAGCAGATGGCGGCTGTGCTGGGCGTCGATGCGGGCGAGCGTATCGAGGATGTCGAGACGGAAATCCTCGACGGCCCGTTCCTGCCGCGGTCGCGCTGGGACGACATCGCCTTCGCGCTGGAGGACGGCAGCAAATCCGACAACGACCAGGCCGGCCGGCTGCGCGAGGCCAAGGTCTTTTCCGGCGGCGCGCAGGTCGATGCCTATCTCTGCGTCTTCCTCACCGACGACAAGCTGCCGCGCAAGGCGGTGCTGACCAAGAAGTTTTGCGATCACAATCCGTCGGTGGCCCGCCTGTTCGAAGCCGAGGCGCAGCGCCTTGCAGGGTTGATCGAGAAGCGTCGCGCCGTGACGGTTCGCGACCGTACCGCAGCCCTGCTCCACATCGCCACCGCTGCTGCCGCAAACTACCGCCGCGAGAAGCAGGAGCGCGGGCTGCTCGACTACGACGATCTGATCGACAAGACGCTGGCGATGCTCAATCGCATCGCCTCGGGCTGGGTGCATTACAAGCTCGACCGCGGCGTCGATCACGTCCTGATCGACGAGGCCCAGGACACCAGTCCCCGGCAATGGGATATCGTCGCACACATCATCTCGGAATTCACAGCTGGAGAAGGCGCGCGCGAAGGGCTGAACCGCACGGTGTTTGCGGTCGGCGACGAAAAGCAGTCGATCTTCTCGTTTCAGGGCGCCGCTCCCCACGAGTTCGATGCGCGCCGGCGCGAGTTGCACCGCAAGTTCACCGCGGCGGGGCTGAAGTTCGATCCCGTCGCCTTCACCTATTCATTCCGCTCGGGCGCGACGATCCTGCACTCGGTCGACCACGTTTTCCGCGATCCCCAGATCTACAAGAGCATCCATTCCGTCGAAATCGGTCATCCCCTGCACAATGCGCTCGCCGATGCCGGGTCGAGCGTAATCGAGCTGTGGGATCTCGCGGAAGCCGACGAGCGGCAGGACATCGAGGGCTGGCGCGCCCCCTTCGACGGCGTCGCCGTCACCAGCCCGGAAGTAAAGCTCGCGCGCCGCATCCAGGCCGAGATCAAGCGGCTGGTCGAGAGCGGCACGCTGACCGGCCACGAAGGCGAGCGCCGGCCCTTGCGGTATGGCGACATGCTGATCCTGGTGCGCCGGCGCGGCAATGCCTTCGACGCCGTGATCCAGGCGCTGAAGCACGCGGGCGTGCCGGTCGCCGGCGCCGACCGGCTCAAGCTCACCGAGCATATCGCCATCATCGACCTGATGAACCTTGCCGACGCGCTGCTGCTGCCGCAGGACGATCTCGCGCTGGCGGTGGCGCTGAAGAGCCCGCTGTTCGGGCTCGATGACGACGACCTGTTCACGCTTGCCCATAACCGCAAGGGCTCGCTGCGCCGCGCGCTCGGCGAGCATGCGGCTGGAGGCGAAAAGTTCGCCACGGCATTGCGGCGGCTGGAAGCCTGTGAGATGCGCGCGCGCGAGGAGACGCCGTTCGCGTTCTACGCCTGGCTGCTCGGCGGCGATGGTGGCCGTGCGCGCATCCTGCGCCGCCTCGGCCATGAGGCTAACGACGCACTCGACGAGTTCCTGGAGCTGGCGCTGAACTACGAGCGCAAGGCACCGGCCTCGCTGCAAGGTTTCATGGCCTGGCTGCGCTCGGCCGATACCGAGGTCAAGCGCGACATGGAGATCTCGCGCGACGAGGTGCGGGTGATGACCGTGCACGGTGCCAAGGGCCTGGAGGCCTCGGTCGTGTTCATGGTCGATACCACCTCCTCGCCCGCGGATTCGCAGCGGCTGCGGCTGATCCACGTGCCGCGCGGCAATGGCGGCGAGGTCGTGGTCTGGGCCGGCCGCAAGGCCGACGATCCCAAGCCCGTCACCGATGCGCGCAAGGCGATGATCGAGGAGACCGAGGACGAATACCGCCGCCTGCTCTATGTCGCGATGACGCGCGCCGCCGACCGCCTGATCGTCGGCGGCTGCATGCCCGGCAACATGAGGACGGTGCGCAAGCTGAGCTGGTACGATCTGGTCGACACCGGGCTCAAAGGCTCAGGCCTCGACAAGCAGGTGATCGAGACGCCGCTCGGCAAGGTGACGCGATTCGCCCGCCCCGAGGATGTCGCAGCTCTCGGCACGCCGGCGACCTCCGTCAGCCAGACCATCGCCCTGCCCGATTGGCTGCGTCTGCCGGCCCCGCGCGAGATCGCCGACGATGATCCTGTGCGTCCCTCCGGCCAGCCTGCCGAGGAGGGGCGTGCGGTGCGGTCGGGCGAGTCGGTCCAGTCCCGCGCGCTCGCGCTGCAACGCGGCACGCTGGTGCACCGGTTGCTGCAATCCCTGCCCGACATCGCCAGCGAGCGTCGCCGCGAGGCCGCGCTCGGCTTCATGGCGCGCAATGCCTCGGATTGGCTGGAGGCCGACCGCACTGCACTCGCCGACAAGGTGCTCGCCCTGATCACCAAGCCGCGTTTCGCCCCGGTCTTCGGCCCCGGCAGCCGGGCGGAGGTCGCCATCGCAGGCAAACTGGAACGGCCGGGCCGGCCGCCGGCGCTGGTATCCGGGCAGATCGACCGGCTGGTCGTCCGCCCCGACGAGGTCCTGATCGTCGACTTCAAGACCAACCAGGCGGCGCCCAAGAGCGCGACCGAAGCACCCGCGGCCTATGTCCGGCAGCTTGCGCTGTACCAGGCGGTGCTGACGCGGCTTTATCCCCAAAAGCCTGTCAGAGCCGCCCTGCTCTGGACCGAGACCCTTGAATATATGGAGATTTCGGCCCCCGCGCTGGACGCGGCGCTGGCATCCCTTCATCTCGGGGTGAGCGTCCTTGACCCGGCAAGGAGCCGTTCATAGGTTCACCCCATGATCCCGGGCGCGATTCCAGGTCGCGCCGATTCGTTCAACCCGAGTGAGGTACTCCAATGGCCGTTAGCAAGGTTTCCGACGCCGATTTCGAAGCCGAAGTGCTCAAGGCGAACGGCCCAGTGGTCGTCGATTTCTGGGCCGAATGGTGCGGCCCCTGTCGCATGATCGCGCCTGCCCTCGACGAGATCGCCGGTGCGATGGGCGACAAGGTCAAGATCGTCAAGCTGAACGTCGACGAAAGCCCCAAGACCGCGTCCAAGTACGGCGTGATGTCGATCCCAACCCTGATGATCTTCAAGGGCGGCGAGATGGCCTCGCGCCAGGTCGGCGCGGCGCCGAAGGCGAAGCTGCAGCAGTGGATCACCTCCGCGGTCTGATCCACCACGCTTCCAATCATTTTCGACAACGGCCGGCGAAATGCCGGCCGTTCTGCGTTGATGGGACGTGTTCAGCGTATGACGAGTCCCGCCCTTGCCAGCTTCTCCCCGAACGCGCGATCGCAAAGCTACCTCTCTCGTCGCGATGGAGGCGCGTTCGGTCGACGAGATTCCGCGCGGCAAGGAATGGCAATACGAACCGAAATGGGATGGCTTCCGCTGCCTGCTGTCGCGGAGCGGCAGCGATGTCGATCTGCGCTCGAAGTCGGGCGAGGATCTCGCGCGTTATTTTCCGGAAGTCGTTGCCGCTGCGTTGAAGCTAAAGACGGACCGCTTCACGCTCGACGGCGAGATCGTCGTGCCGCACGGCAAGAGCTTTTCCTTCGACGCGCTGCTGCAACGGATTCATCCGGCGGCGAGCCGCGTGAAGAAACTCTCGCAGGAAACACCGGCGCTCTACCTCGTGTTCGATCTGCTCGCGACGGCTCTGGAGAAAGGTCTGGCGGAAAAGACGTTGCTCGAGCGCCGGCCGGCGCTGGACACTTTCGCGAAGACCAATCTCAAGGGCAGCCTCTTCCTCGTTTCACCGTCGACGACGAGCTACGCCACGGCCAAGAAATGGCTGGCGCAATCCGGCTGCGGCTCGGACGGCGTCATCGCCAAGCGCATCGACCTGCCCTACCAGGCGGGCAATCGCGACGGCATGCAGAAGATCAAGAAATTCCGCAGCGCCGATTGCGTGGTCGGCGGCTTCCGCTATGCCACCAACAAGATCAGGGGCCGGAACGTCGTCGGCTCGCTGCTGCTCGGGCTCTACGACGATGACGGCTTGCTGCATCATGTCGGCTTCACCTCGGCGATCAAGGCGGAGGCTAAGCCTGATCTGACCGACCGGCTCGAAGCCTTGATCGGCGAGCCCGGCTTCACCGGCAACGCGCCGGGCGGACCGAGCCGCTGGTCGACCGAGCGTTCCGCAAAATGGTGCCCGCTGAAGCCGAAGCTTGTGATCGAGGTCTGCTACGACCATTTCAGCGGCGAACGCTTCCGCCACGGCACATCGATCCTGCGCTGGCGCCCCGACAAGGCGCCGCGTCAATGCAGCTTCGATCAGCTGAAGCAGAAGGCGGCGGATCCGATGAAGCTGTTGAAGTGACGCGGTCTCGTGCCCCGGACGCAGCGCAGCGCGTCTTCAGCGATGCGCTGCAGAGCCGGGGCCCATGCCGCGGCATTCTGGGTCCCGGCTCTGCGGAGCAGCGCTTAGTGCTGCACCGCGTCCGGGACACGAGCCGTGACTATCCAATCCATCCCGTCGCGAGCGCGTTCGCCAGCTCGGGCTGTCCATTGCGCCGTGCAAGGTTGGCCATGGCTTCGTGATTGTAGCCGACATGTCGGAACGTCACCTGCCAGGCGCCGCCGACGAGTTCGAGGATCGCATAACGCGCGTGCGGCGTGCCAGTCTCGACCACATGCGGATACGGATGCTTGTCGCGATAGCCGGGGCTGCCGACGCTGCCGGGGTTGACGATCAGCCGACCGTCGCGCAGGCGCACGGCGCGGGCGAGATGGGTGTGGGCGCAGAGGATCAGGGACTGCGTGACGCCCTGTGCGAGCTGCTCGATCCGATCGAGCGGCGACAGCGCCACCACGCCGTCGGGATTCACGGTGTCGAGCCAATAGACTTCGTCGTTCCCCGGCGTCGCATGGCACAGGAACACCTGCTCGCGGAAGACCCGCGTCATCGGCTGCGCCCGCAGCCAGTCGAGGTGCGCGGCATCGAGCTGTTCATAGGCGGGACGGTCCCACGAGCCCATCTTCTCCGGGGGACGGTCGAGCAGGTAGCGATCGTGATTGCCGAGCACATGCACGGCGTCCAGCTGCATCAGGATCTCGACGGTGCGGCGCGCATCGAGCGGCCCGCTCAGCATGTCGCCGAGATTGACGATGTCGGCAATGCCGAGGGCACGGATGTCGGCGAAGACAGCTTCCAGTGCGAGATGATTTCCGTGGACGTCGGCAATCGCGGCGAAACGCATGGGGCAGTCTCTCTATCGTGCCCCGGACGCAGCGCAGCGCGTCTTCCGCGGTGCGCTGCAGAGCCGGGGCCCATGTGGCGGCATTCTGGGTCCCGGCTCGCGCTTCGCGCGTCCGGGACACGAGACCGTCTATGCAGGCGGCGTGCCGTTGATCGCCAGCACGTGGCCGGCCAGATACAGCGATCCCGTGATCAGGATGCGCGGCGGGACCTCGTAGGCGAGCTTTGCCAAGCCGCGCAGCGCGGTTTCGATGCCGGGCGCGGGCTCGACGCGCATGCCGAGGCTGCGCGCGGCGTCCGCGAGACGGTCGACCGGCATCGCGTTCTCGATCTCGGGGATCGGCACCGCGATGATGTGACGGGTGAGGCCGGCGAAATTGGCGAGGAAGCCCTGCGCGTCCTTGTTGGCCATCATGCCTGATATGACCACCAGCGGCCGCGACACCCGCTCTTCGAGATCGCCGAGCGCCGCCGCGGCGACGCGGCCGCCTTCCGCATTGTGCCCGCCGTCGAGCCAGATCTCCGAGCCTTGTGGCCCCCAGGACAGCAATTCGCCCGCGCTGATGCGCTGCATCCGCGCCGGCCACTCCGCGCCGACGATGCCGGCCTCGAACGCAACGTGATTGACCTTCAGATGCGGAAGCGCGCGTAGCGTGGCGATCGCAAGCCCGGCATTGGCAAATTGGTGGCGGCCGAACAGGCGCGGCGCCGGCAGATCCATCAGGCCGCGATCGTCGGAATAGACCAGACGTCCGCGCTCGACATTGACGTGCCAGCTCTCGTTCGCCGCAAACAGCGGCGCACGCATGCGTTTGGCTTGCGCTTCGATCACCGCCATCGCGTCCGGCTCCTGCTCGGCACAAATCACGGGCACGCCGCGCTTGATGATCGCGGCCTTCTCGCCGGCGATCGATGCCAGGGTGTCCCCGAGAAACTCCATGTGGTCCATGCTGACAGGCGTGATCACGCAGGCCGCCGGCGTGTCGACCACATTGGTCGAATCGAGCCGACCGCCGAGGCCCACTTCGAGCAGCACCACATCAGCCGGATTCTGCGCGAACAAGTGGAAGGCGGCCGCCGTCTTCAGCTCGAACACGGTTGCGGCTTCGCCAGCATTGACGCGCTCGACCTCTTCAAGCGCGGCGCGCAACTCGTCGTCGCCGACCAGCACCCCGCCGCCGGCGCGGCCGAGCCGGAAGCATTCGTTGATACGGACGAGATAGGGCGAGGTGTAGGCGTGGACGCGCTGGCCTGACGCTTCCAGCATCGCGCGCAGATAGGCCAGCGTCGAGCCCTTGCCGTTGGTGCCCGCGATATGGATCACCGGCGGCAGCTTGCGTTCGGGATGGCCGAGCCGTTCGAGCAGGCGGTGCATCCGCTCCAGCCCGAGATCGATGCGCTTCTGATGCAGGACCGACAGCCGCCCGATCACTTCGCCGAGCGGGGTCTTTGCACTGTCAGGGGAGGCGTTCACGCGTGGGGCGCAGCCGGCGCCGTCTCGGCGGCCGAGACGATCTGCGCCGGGCTCGCGACCGGCTGCACCGACTTCGATGCGCCTTCCTGCGCCGGCGCCTTGGTCAAGAGGCGGCAGAGCCGCGCCAGGGTCGGACGCAGCTCGTGGCGATGCACGACCATGTCGACCATGCCGTGCTCCTTGAGATATTCGGCCCGCTGGAAACCTTCGGGGAGCTTCTCGCGGATGGTCTGCTCGATCACGCGCGCGCCGGCGAAACCGATCAGCGCGCCGGGCTCGGCGATCTGCACGTCGCCGAGCATCGCATAGGACGCGGTGACGCCGCCGGTGGTGGGATTGGTAAGCACGACGATATAGGGCAGCTTGGCCTCGCGCAGCATCTGTACCGCAACGGTCGTGCGCGGCATCTGCATCAGCGACAGGATGCCCTCCTGCATGCGCGCGCCGCCGGACGCGGCGAACACGATGAACGGCGAGTTCTTCTCGACCGCAAGCTCCATGCCGCGGACGATGGCTTCGCCCGCGGCCATGCCGAGCGAGCCGCCCATGAAATCGAAATCCTGCACGGCGACGACGACCGCAGCGCCTTCGAGCTTGCCGTAGCCGACCTTGATCGCATCATTCAAATTGGTGCGGGCGCGCGCGTCCTTGACGCGATCGACGTATTTCTTCTCGTCGCGGAACTTGAGCGGGTCGGGCGTGACCTCGGGCAGCGCAACGTCGAACCAGGTTTCGTTGTCGAAGATCGACTTCAACCGGGCCACCGCGCCCATGCGCATGTGGTAGTTCGAGCCGGGGATGACGAACTGGTTGGCCTCGACGTCCTTGTAGAACACGAGCTGTCCGGAATCCGGGCACTTGATCCACAAATTCTCCGGCGTCTCCCGCCGCAGCATGTTGCGGATCTTCGGCCGGACCACGTTGGTAAGCCAGTTCATGGTTTGCTCCGATGTGCGAACCCGCGTAGGGCTGCCTGAAAGGATATATGGCTGCCGGGCCCCTGCCCGGCAAGCCGCCGTGTCACCCGTCCGAACAGCGAAAATAATGGCCTATTCCGCCGCCTGTTGCGCGCCCTTGACGCCCTGGGCCAGGGCCGCCGTCAACTCAGCCACCGCGTTAACCGTTTTGGCCGTCGCGCGTCCCTCGGCATCGAGGCTGTTCTGGAGCGCATCGACCAGTGCGGTGCCGACCACCGAACCATCGGCCTTCTCGGCAATGGCGCGCGCCGCTTCCGGCGTGCGGATGCCGAAGCCGACGCAGATCGGCAGCTTGGTATGCCGCTTGATGCGCGCGACGGCTTCACCGACTACGTTCGCGTCCGCCGCCGCTGCACCGGTGATACCGGCGATCGAGACGTAATAGACGAAGCCTGACGTGTTCGCGAGCACCGCCGGCAGGCGCTTGTCGTCGGTCGTCGGGGTCGCGAGGCGAATGAAATTCAGGCCGGCCTTCAGCGCGGGAATGCAGAGCTCGTCGTCTTCCTCCGGCGGCAAATCGACGATGATCAGGCCGTCAACGCCTGATGTCTTGGCGTCCGCCAAGAACTTGTCGACGCCGTAAATGTAGATCGGATTGTAGTAGCCCATCAGCACCAGCGGCGTGAGGTTGTCGTCCTTGCGGAAGTCGCGCACGAGATCGAGCGTCTTCTTCAGCGTCATGCCGACCTTGAGCGCACGTAGACCTGCAGCCTGGATCGAGGGACCATCCGCCATCGGATCGGTGAAGGGAATGCCCAGTTCGATGACGTCGGAGCCTGATTTCGAGAGTGCCTTGACGATCTCGAGCGACGTCGCCGGATCGGGATCGCCGGCCATCACATAGGTGACGAAGGCCGCGCGGCCCTGCTTTTTCAGCTCGGCGAAACGGGTGTCGATACGCGTGGTCACTTGCTCTTGCCCCTCAGGATGTCGCCGACCTGCGGGACGTCCTTGTCGCCGCGGCCGGAGAGGTTGACGACCATCAGGTGATCCCGGGGTCGCTTCGGGGCGAGCTCCATCACCTTGGCGATGGCGTGCGCCGGCTCCAGCGCGGGAATGATGCCTTCGAGCTTCGACAGCAGCTGGAACGCACCAAGCGCTTCTTCGTCGGTCGCGGAGAGATAGTTCACGCGGCCGACCTCGTGCAGCCAGGAATGCTCGGGGCCGATGCCGGGATAGTCGAGGCCGGCCGAGATCGAATGCGCGTCCTGGATCTGGCCGTCCGCGTCCATCAGGAGATAGGTGCGGTTGCCATGCAGCACGCCTGGACGGCCGCCCGCGATCGAGGCCGCGTGCAGCTGCGTCAGGCCGTGGCCTGCGGCCTCGACGCCGAAGATCTCGACGGAGGGATCATCGAGGAACGGATGGAACAGGCCCATCGCATTCGAGCCGCCGCCGATGCAGGCGACCAGCGAATCCGGCAGGCGACCCTCGATCTCCTGCATCTGCGTCTTGGTCTCGTTGCCGATGACCGACTGGAAGTCGCGCACCAGCGTCGGATAGGGGTGCGGGCCGGCCACCGTGCCAATGCAATAGAACGTGTTGTGCACGTTGGTGACCCAGTCGCGCAGCGCCTCGTTCATCGCGTCCTTCAGCGTGCGCGTGCCCGACTGCACCGGGATCACCTTGGCACCCAGCATCTCCATGCGGATGACGTTGGGCTGCTGCCGCTCGACGTCGACGGCGCCCATATAGACCACGCATTCGAGGCCAAAGCGCGCGCACAGCGTCGCGGTGGCGACGCCGTGCTGGCCGGCGCCGGTCTCGGCGATGATGCGCTTCTTGCCCATGCGACGCGCCAGCATGATCTGGCCGAGCACGTTGTTCACCTTGTGCGAGCCGGTGTGGTTGAGTTCTTCGCGCTTGAGATAGATCTTGGCACCGCCGAGATGCTCGGTGAGACGCTCAGCGAAATACAGCGGCGAGGGCCGGCCGACATAGTTCTTGAGATAGCCGTTCATCTCGCCCTGGAAGGCCGGATCGGCCTTGGCCGCGGTGTAAGCCTTCTCCAAATCGAGGATCAGCGGCATCAGGGTTTCGGCGACGAAGCGGCCGCCGAAATTGCCGAAATGACCGCGGTCGTCGGGGCCGCTGCGGTAGGAGTTTGGTTTGGCGATGTTCATCGTACGCTCAACTCTTGGATGGCGCGCGCGGCGCGGATGAAGGCCTTGATCATGTCAGGATCCTTGACGCCGGGAATGCTCTCGACACCCGAGGACACATCGACGCCACCGGCGCGGGTGACGCGGAGGGCTTCCGCGACGTTGTCGGCGTGAAGCCCGCCCGAGACCATGTAGGGCAATTTGAGATCGAGGTTTTCGAGCAGGTGCCAGTCGAAGGGCGCGCCGAGGCCGCCGGGGCGGGTTGCGTCCTTCGGCGCGCGCGCATCGAACAGGATGCTGTCGGCGACTGCGGCATAGCCGGGCAGCACGGCGAGATCGGCGGTGGTCGCAACCGGTACGGCTTTCATCACCGGGCGGCCGTACTTCTGCTTGATGTCGCGCAGCCGCGCGACGCTCTCCTTGCCGTGGAGCTGCAGCATGTCCGGCGACAGCGCATCCATGATGTTGTCGAGCGTGGCGTCATCGGCATCGACGGTGAGCGCAACCTTGAGCGCGCGTCGCTTCACCTGGCGGCCGAGGTCGCGTCCCATCTCGAGCGACAGATGCCGGGGCGACGGAGGGAAGAACACGAATCCCACCATGTCGGCGCCCGCGTCGAGCGCCACTTCGAGCGTCTCGCGCGTGGACAGGCCGCAGATCTTGACGAGCAGGGACATGGTCTCAAAAGCAACTGGAGGCCGCAAGCGGCGGCCGGGAAGCGGGTTTTCAGGTCGGGCCGCTTCTACAACGTCGCGCGCTGCTTGTCTCGCCCGATGGGCCCGTAAAGGTCGACCCCCGAGGGGACCGGGAGGCGCTGGGCTTCGGGCCTTGCTGCGGCCATCTGGGCCCGCAGATCGGCCAGTTCGCCCCTGGCCGCCCGGGCATCCGCATCGTTCCGTCGCGCAGCGCGCCGCCAATGCCGCTGGCCGAGCCAGACGGCGCATCCCCCCGCCAGGACGCCGAAGGCGGCGACCAGGATCAGAAGCAGGAACAGCGGCAGGGTGGCCGAAAGAGACGGATCATCCGTCATGAAGGGATCGAAGGAGACGGTGACGAATTGCCGGTTGGCGACGGCGAAAGTCACCAGGATCAGGCCCAGCGGAATCACGATCAGCGCGGTCAGGAACTTTCGCATCTCGCTTCGTTCGCCTTGAATCAAGCTTCCGGCTGCATGGTGTGCGACCGCGGGATTCCCCTGACGCCGGCTCAGTCTGCCGCGCCGGGATCCGGATGGTCGCGGTTCAGCCGCTCGCGCATTTCCTTGCCGGTCTTGAAGAATGGAACGCTCTTCTGATCGACGGGCACATGGGCGCCGGTGCGCGGATTGCGCCCGGCGCGTGCAGGGCGATGCTTGACCGAGAAGGCACCGAAGCCGCGCAGCTCGACGCGATCGCCGCGTGCGAGGGCCGCTACGATCTCTTCGAGAATCGCATTCACAATGTTCTCGACATCCCGCTGGTACAGATGCGGGTTGTGCTCGGCGATGCGCTGAACAAGTTCGGATTTGATCATCGAGAGATAGGACCCGGAAGCGTGCGGATGACCATTTCCGTGAAAATACCGTGATCTGTCAAGACGCTAAATCAAGGTTGAGCGTCGTGAAAATGCGTGACAAATGCCGAAAAAGCAGGCTGGCCCGGCACGCGCGAGACGGGAAAAACCTTCCGAACTCGCCTGGTTCCCTCAGTTTGACGCGGCCGGCTGCCACAGGGCCAGCATTCCATCCATTCCGAACCGATCGACAGCCTGCACGACGCCGGTTTGCCCGATTTGCTGCGCAATCGAGCCCAAACCAAGCGCTTCCAGCGTCACGGCAGCGGCCGTCCTGAGGAACGTCAGATCGCCCAAGCGCGGCTGGAGCTTGTAATCGCGCACGCTGAGGCCCTTCTTCACGCCCTTGTTCTCGACCAGCCAGGTCACCGCCGTCTTCTCGTCGCCGATCTGGTCGATCAGCTTGAGATCGATCGCTTGGCGGCCGGTGAAGACGCGGCCATCAGCCACTTTCTCCAGCTGCGTGTCATCCATGCCACGCCGTTCCTTCACCAGGCCCCTGAACCAGGAATAGGAATCCTTCACCAGCGCGTCGAGCGCGGCGCGCGCCTCCGGGCTGGTGGGCTCGAAACCATTGGGCGCGGCCTTCAGCGGCGACGACTTCACCTCCTCGACCTTGACGCCGATGGTCTTCAACAGCTCGGTGACGTTCGGATACTGGAACAGCACGCCGATCGAGCCGACCAGCGAGCTCTGCTGGGCGACGATGTGGTCGCTCGCGATCGCGGTGATGTAACCGCCGGAGGCGGCAAGGCCTTCGACCACGACGACCAGCGGCTTCTTCGCCTTCAGCCGGGTGAGCGAGTCATAGAGCTGCTCAGATCCGGCAGTGGTGCCGCCCGGCGAGTTGATGTGCACGATGACGGCAGCAGCCTGCGAATTCTCCAGCCGCTCCAGCGCCTGGGTGCGTTCGGAATCGCTGCGGATCAAGCCCTCGATGTTGACGCGCGCGATCGAGCCGGCGGATGCGAAGGTGCCGCGCGCGCCTGGGGTCGCGATCAGCGCAACGCTCGCAATCGCCGCGATCGCGATCAACGCAGCCATCACGCGCCAGAACGTCAGTTTGCGGCGGATCCTGCGGCGATCGACGATGATGTCAGAATCGAGCGACATCGAGATATCTCCAAATGAATGATCGGGCGCGTTGTGCCGTCACGGCATGACCAATGGCTTATCTGGATACATCAATTGCGACGCAATTTGAAGAAAACAAGGCTGTGATGGCGGGGTGAGCAAGCCGCCGCAAACTCGGTCGTCATCCCCGCGAAGGCGGGGATCCAATAACCACAGGGAGAAGTCGTTACGCGAGCTGGCAACTGCGAGTCTTCGCAAAACCACTCCCTGTGGTTTGGGCCCCTGATCTGCGCTCCGCTCGTCAGGGACGACAGCGGAGTATGTGCCCACAAAAAAGCCCCGGCTCGCGCCGGGGCTTCGATGCAGCGAAACGAAGCGTTTCGCTTACTTGCTGTCGCGGTTCTTGAGCGCGGTGCCGAGGATGTCGCCGAGCGTCGCACCCGAATCGGAGGAGCCGTACTGCGCGATGGCTTCCTTCTCTTCGGCGACTTCGAGCGCCTTGATCGACACCTGGACCTTGCGGGCCTTCTTGTCGAACTGGATCACGCGGGCATCGACCTTCTCGCCGACGGCGAAGCGTTCGGCGCGCTGATCGTTGCGGTCACGCGCGAGCTCCGAGCGCTTGATGAAGGTGGAGAAGTCGGTACCGGCGATCTTCACCTCGATACCGCTCTCCTTCACTTCGAGCACTTCGCAGGTCACGACCGCGCCCTTCTTGACATCGCCCGGCTCGGCGAAGGGGTCGCCTTCGAGCTGCTTGATGCCGAGCGAGATACGCTCCTTCTCGACGTCCACATCGAGCACCACGGCTTTCACCACGTCGCCCTTCTTGTAGTTGTCGATCACCTGCTCGCCCGGAAGCTTCCAGTCGAGATCGGAGAGGTGGACCATGCCGTCGACGTCGCCTTCGAGACCCAGGAACAGACCGAACTCGGTCTTGTTCTTGACCTCGCCCTCGACCACCGAACCGGTCGGATGGCCTTCGACGAAGACCTCCCAGGGGTTGCGCATGGTCTGCTTGAGACCGAGCGAGATGCGGCGCTTGACGGAATCGACTTCCAGCACCTGCACGTCGACTTCCTGCGATGTCGACACGATCTTGCCGGGGTGCATGTTCTTCTTGGTCCACGACATCTCGGAGACGTGGATCAGGCCTTCAATGCCCGGCTCGAGCTCGACGAACGCACCGTAGTCGGTGATGTTGGTGACGCGGCCGGTGAAGCGGGCACCCAGCGGGTACTTGGCTTCGATACCCTGCCACGGATCGTCCAGCAGCTGCTTCATACCCAGCGAGATGCGGTGCGTCTCGTGGTTGATCTTGATGATCTTGACCTTCACGGTCTGGCCGATCGAGAGCACCTCGGTCGGATGGTTGACACGGCGCCACGCGATGTCGGTGACGTGCAGCAGGCCGTCGATGCCGCCGAGATCAACGAACGCACCGTAATCGGTGATGTTCTTGACCACGCCGTCGATGACCTGACCCTCTTCGAGGTTCTGCACCAGCTCCTGACGCTGCTCGGCGCGGGTCTCTTCGAGAACCGTGCGGCGGGACACCACGATGTTGCCGCGGCGACGGTCCATCTTGAGGATCTGGAACGGCTGCGAGTTGTTCATCAGCGGCGCAACGTCGCGGATCGGACGAATGTCGACCTGCGAGCGCGGCAGGAAGGCCACGGCACCGTCGAGGTCGACCGTGAAGCCGCCCTTGACCTGGTTGAAGATGACGCCGTTGACCTTCTCGTTGTTCTGGAAGGCCTTCTCGAGCTTGCCCCAGCTCTCTTCGCGGCGCGCCTTGTCGCGCGAGAGGACGGCCTCGCCGAGGGCATTCTCGATGCGATCGAGGAACACTTCCACCTCGTCGCCGACCTTGAGATCGGAGTCACGGCCGGGGCCGGAAAATTCGCGCAGGGCCACGCGGCCCTCGGTCTTCAGGCCGACGTCGATGACGGCCATGTCCTTTTCAATTGCAACCACCTTGCCCTTGACTACGGAGCTTTCCTGCAGGTTGCCACCTGCAAAGGACTCGTCGAGCATCGCGGCGAAATCGTCGCGCGACGGGCTATAGGTATCAGCAGAAGTCGAAGCCATTGGTTCTCCAGTTGCGGATGTCGTGCCGGCCGTTGGGTTTATGGGCGCATCGCACGCGCAGTGTCGGAAGGTCCGCAAGACCTTCGAGCGACCGCTCGCTGCTCCGGCTGGCACCGGAACGGCGAAAGCGGGCCGGCTGAGGCCCGCGCGTTCGATACGTGAAAATTCTTGTCCGGAAGCTGGATCGCGCCGGTCCCAAACGGGAACCGAAGTTATCGACCTCAAAGAGCGGGAGCGGGCACTTCCTCCAATGACGGCTGCGGCTTAACCCCGCGACCGGCCCGCTCGGACGGCCTCGATAATGTCGATGGCAGCCCGGACGCCGCCTTCTATATCCAGTTGGGAGTTGTCTAGCAAGTAAGCATCCGGGGCGGGTTTTAAAGGCGCAATCGGCCGGTTCTTGTCGCGGTCGTCGCGCTGGATGATGTCGGCGAGCACGGCGGCCTCGTCCGCGTCCTCGCCCCTCGCCCGGGCCTCCATGGTCCGGCGGCGGGCGCGGACCTTGGGATCGGCGACGACGAATATCTTCACGTCGGCATGCGGACAGATCACGGTTCCAATGTCGCGACCGTCAAGCACCGCGCCGGGCGGATCCGCCGCGAATTGCCGCTGGAAATTGAGCAGGACTTCCCGAACCCTTGGGATCGCCGACACGATCGAGGCGCCCTCGCCCGCCAATTGGGTCTTCAGGGCTGGATTGCCGAATTTTTCGGGATCGAGCTCCAAAGCGGCCTGCACGGCGGCCGCCTCGTCGTTGAGATCGTGACCGGACTGCATCAGGGCATAGGCGACGGCGCGATAGATCACGCCGGTATCGAGGTGGCGATAACCGTAATGGTGGGCAAGACGCTTGCCGAGCGTCCCCTTGCCCGAGGCCGCGGGCCCGTCGATGGCAATGATCATGAAAACTCGGCCCCCAGGGAACGCATCATCGGAATGAAGTCCGGGAAACTGGTGGCGATGAAGGCGGTGTCGTCGACGCCCACCGGCTGATCGGAGGCGCAGCCCATCACCAGCGCGGACATCGCGATGCGATGGTCCATGTGGGTGGCGACAACGCCGCCGCCGGGAACGTGGCCGCGACCCTCGACGATCAAATCGTCGCCCGAAATCTCAACCTTGACGCCGTTGACGCGCAGCATGGCGGCGGTGGCCTCCAGGCGGTCGGATTCCTTGACGCGCAGCTCCTGCAGGCCGCGCATGATCGTCGTGCCTTCGGCGAAGGACGCCGCCACCGCCAGCACCAGATATTCGTCGATCATCGAGGGCGCGCGCTCCGGGGGCACTTCGACGCCGCGCAGTTTCGATGCGCGCACGCGCAGGCGCGCCATCGGCTCGCCGGCATCGCCGCGCACCTCGCTCTCCTCGATCGAGCCGCCCATCTCGCGCAGCGTGGTGAACAGGCCGGTGCGCAGCGGATTGGTCATCACGTCCGACAGAACGACGTCGGATCCCTCGGCGATCAGCGCTGCGACGACCGGGAAAGCTGCCGAGGAGGGATCGGCGGGCACAATGACGTTGGCGCCATGAAGCTCGCCCTGACCTGCCAGGGTGATACGGCGGCCGTGCCGGCCTTCGCTCGTCGAACTGACGTCGGCACCAAAATGCTTCAGCATCAGCTCGGTGTGGTCGCGGCTGGCCTCGGTCTCGATCACCGTGGTGGTGCCCGGCGCGGCCAGGCCCGCCAGCAGCACGGCCGACTTGATCTGGGCCGAGGCGACCGGGGTCTTGTAGGTGATCGGCAGGGGATCTCGCGCGCCCTGGAGGGTCAGCGGCAGACGCCCACCCTCGCTGCCCGAGACGACCTTGGCACCCATCTTTTCGAGCGGATCAAGGATTCTCCGCATCGGGCGGCTGCGCAGCGAGGCGTCACCGTCGAAAACTGCCGAGATCGGGCAGCCCGCGACGGCACCCATGACCAGCCGGCAGCCGGTGCCGGAATTGCCGAAATCCAGCGCCGCCTTGGGCTGCGCGAAGCCCCCGACGCCAACGCCGCTCACCGTCCAGGCGAAATCGCCGGTCCGCTCGACCCTGGCACCCAGCGCCTGCATGGATTTGGCGGTGTTGAGGACGTCCTCGCCCTCCAGCAGGCCCGAAATCCTGGTCTCGCCGACCGCGAGCGCGCCCAGGATCAGGGCCCGGTGAGAGATCGACTTGTCCCCGGGCACCCGTACTTTCCCGGTCAGGGGACCGCTGGCGCGAGACCGCAGCGGCCTCGGTTGGTCGGAATGAGTCAAGATTGTGTCCTTGAATAGGCCCGATGGGCTGGCGCGCAGGTATCACATGGTCCGCGCCCCGTCACGGGCATGTCGTTCTCCCGTAATGCGCTATTGACAGCGGGCCGCCAACTAGCCAAGTGAAACACCGCTTTTCAGACATTCCCAGGATTCCTGCCGTGGCCAAGTCCGAACTCGGAACCAAACGTATTTGCCCGACCACGGGCAAGAAGTTCTATGACCTCAACAAGAATCCGGTGATCTCGCCCTATACCGGCGAGGTGGTGCCTATCGCGCCCGTTGCCCCCGCACGCGCGTCCCGCGGCGCCGAGCGCAACGTGGCCCAGGACACCGCGCCGGAGCCGGCGGAGGCCGAAGAGATGGTCTCGCTCGAGGAGGCCGACGCCGAGGAGAACACCGGCAAGGTCAAGGCCGTGGTGCCCGAATCCGAGGACGACATCGAGGTCGACGAGACCCTGGATGACGACGATGACGATGATTCGACCTTCATTGCCGACGAGGAAGAGGGCGATGAGGACGTGACCGACATCATTGGTGATGTCGGAGGCGATGAAGAGACTTGAGATCAGTCCTGATCTGTGAAAAAGGGTGCACCGCGCGAGTCGCCTAGGGCTCGCCGGTTGGGGTGATCCACCAGATTCACCCGTCGAAGGTTAAGGGGCCATAGCTCAGCTGGGAGAGCGCTTGCATGGCATGCAAGAGGTCGGCGGTTCGATCCCGCCTGGCTCCACCAGCCTTCGCTCGCTTCGCGAGCTTCGGCTCGGCAAGCTTGGGAAGTCCCTCGTAGCGAAGTGACCGAAGGCTGCCGCGGCGTAGCCCGAAGGGCGAAGCCGGGCTTCACCAGATAAAACGGGGATGTAAGCTCCTCCCTCGACACCTGGGGAGCGTGCGGTGAAGTACGTCTACATCCTCGAGAGCCTGGATACCCTGCACTTCTATGTGGGCATCACCGACGACTTGCGCGCCCGACTGGCAAAGCACAACGCTGGCGAGGTGCCCCACACTTCCAAATACGGACCTTGGCGTCTCAAGACTTACGTCGCGTTCAGTAACGCAAAGCAAGCCGTTGCGTTTGACAAGTACCTGAAGTCAGCATCCGGCCGTGCCTTTGCGAAGAAACGTCTCTAACCCCTACTCCCCGATCACCGCATTCAGCCGATCCCTCAGCGCGACGATCTCGTCCTTCATCGCGACCAGCTCCGACACCGAGCAATCCGACGCCGCCAGGATCGATTGCGGCACGGCGCGCGCCTTGTCCTTCAGCGCGTGGCCCTGTGGCGTCAGGGCGATCAGCACCTGACGTTCGTCCTCTTTCGACCGCGTGCGCTTGACGAGATGAGCAGCCTCGAGCCGCTTGAGTAGCGGCGTCAGCGTGCCGGAATCCAGGAACAGCTTCTCGCCGATGTCCTTCACCGGCACGTCGTCGCGCTCCCACAGCACCAGCATCACCAGATATTGCGGATAGGTGAGGCCAAGCCGGTCGAGCAGCGGCTTGTAAACGCGGTTGAAGGCGTGCGCGGCCGAATAGACCGCGAAGCAGATCTGGTTGTCGAGCCGCAGCGGCGCGTCCGCCGCCGATGGTTTTCGGGCCATGGAGAATCTCACGGGGATTTGCCGCATTGTGGGGGTGCGCGGCCGCATATTCAATTGCGAACAATTAAATGTGAGACTTTACGATTTAGATTGCGCACAATCTAATTGTCTGCGATATAGACCGCGTCCACCCGAACCCCCAGGGAGATGAAAATGTCCGTGAACGTCCTCTACAAGACCAGCGCCAAGGCGACCGGCGGCCGCGACGGCCATGCGGCAACCCTCGACGGCGCGCTCGACGTCAAGCTGACCACGCCGAAGGAGCTCGGCGGCGGCGGCGGTGCCGGCAACAATCCCGAGCAGCTGTTCGCGGCCGGCTATGCCGCCTGCTTCATCGGCGCGATGAAGTTCGTGTCCTCGCAGGGCGGCCCCAAGGTTCCCGCCGACGCCTCCGTGACCTCGACCGTCGGCATCGGCCCGCGCTCGGAGGGCGGCTTCGGTCTCGACATCGATCTGGCCGTCTCGCTGCCGGGCCTTGCCCGCACTGAAGCTGAGGCGCTGGTCGAGAAGGCGCACCAGGTGTGCCCGTACTCCAATGCCACGCGCGGCAATGTCGACGTTCGCCTGACAGTCGTCTGACCGACATGCGAATTGGCTGGCCCGGGATCCCCCTCGGGCCAGCCGCTTTCGCCGATTTGCCATTCCGCGGGATTGCGCCAAGGCGGCGCATACGCCCCTGCCCGCGGGGCCATTGCTGGCGTGCACGAACCTCGCTAGGCCTGTGATCAATTGTCGACACAGGGAAGCGAAGGCATGAGTTCTAAAGCCGCGGGTTCTGAAGCCGTTCTGGGCGCCATGAGCGGATTGCGCGTCATCGATCTCACGCGCGTGCTCGGCGGCCCCTACTGCACCCAGATCCTCGCCGACCATGGCGCCGACGTGATCAAGGTCGAGCCGCCTGCGGGCGACGAGGTGCGCGAATGGGGCCCTCCGTTCCACGAGGAGGACGCGGCCTATTTCATCGGTATCAACCGCAACAAGCGCTCGATCGGCCTCGACCTCGCCTCCGAGGGCGGCCGTGCCGTGCTGCTCAAGATGCTGGAGACCGCCGACGTCCTGATCGAGAATTTCAAGCCGGGCACGCTGGAGAAATGGGGCATCGGCAACGATGTCCTCAGCAAAAGATTTCCGCGCCTCGTGCATTGCCGGATCTGCGGCTTCGGCGCCGACGGCCCGCGCGGCGGCAATCCCGGCTATGACGCCATCATCCAGGCGATGACCGGCATGATCGCCGCGACCGGCTCGCCCGAGAGCGGACCGATGCGGATCGGCGTGCCGCTGGTCGACATTACCACCGGTCTCTATGCGGCGATCGGTATCCTGATGGCTCTGTCCGAGCGGCAGCGTTCGGGCAAGGGCCAGTTCCTGGAGACGACGCTGTACGAGACCGGCCTTGCCATCATGCATCCGCACACCGCGAATTATTTCATGCATGGCAAGCCACCCTCGCTGACCGGCAACGAGCACCCGAACCTCGTGCCCTACGCGATCTTCCCGACCAAGACCGACAACATCTTCATCGGCGTCGGCAACGACGGCACGTTCCGCAAGCTCGTCAAGGAGATCGGCAAGCCCGAGCTCGGCACCGACCCGCGTTTCGCCCGCAACAAGGACCGCATCGCCAACCGCGAGGCGCTACGCGCCGAGCTTGCCGCGGTGTTCAGCCAGCACGAGGCCGAGCCGCTGTGCAACCGTCTGCTCGCGGCGGGCCTGCCCGCAGGTCCCGTGCAGAAGATCGACCAGGCGCTGACCAACCCGCACACGGTCGCGCGCGGCGATATCATCGAGAAGGACTGGTACAAGGGCGTGGCCTCGCCGATCCGGCTCGACCGCAGCAAGCCGAGCCTGCGCCGCGTCCCGCCGAAATTCAGCCAGCACGCGGCGGAGGTGCTCGGCGAGTTCGGCTACTCCAAGGCCGAGATCGACTCGATGCTGGAGAAGGGCACGGTCTGCGGCCCCGAGCGCAAGCGCTAGGTCGCCGGCCTTCGACATCCGATATCCATGCCGCATTGCGGCGCGGGCACGCAGGTGCAGCGCGAACGAAAGCGGCTGCCCTCGGCATTCGCCTATTTTCCGGCTTCCCATTTCCTGCGCTTGCCGCTTTCGTTTCTCCCGCTTACACAGTCATGTGAACGTCATATGGCGCTGCTAGCGCAAGCGCTTCTTTAGTGACGGGCAAGGGAGGTTTTCTTGATGGCTCTTCGACATTTTGGTGCGGCTGCCGCACTCGCAATCACGGTCGGCTTGTCGGCTTCGCCGGCGCTGGCCGTGACCGAGATCCAGTGGTGGCACGCGATGACGGGCGCGAACAACGACGTCATCGTCAAGCTCGCCAACGACTTCAACGGCGCGCAGAGCGACTACAAGGTGATTCCGACCTACAAGGGCAACTACGCCGACACGATGAACGCCGGCATCGCCGCGTTCCGTGCCGGCAACGCGCCGCACATCATGCAGGTGTTCGAGGTCGGCACCGCGACCATGATGGCCGCGACCGGGGCGGTCAAACCGGTCTACAAGCTGATGCAGGACGCCGGCGAGAAGTTCGATCCCAAGGCCTATCTGCCTGCGATCACCGGCTACTACTCGACCTCGAAGGGCGAGATGCTGTCCTTCCCCTTCAACTCGTCGTCGACCGTGATGTGGGTCAATCTCGACGCGCTGAAGAAGGCCAATGTCGAGATTCCCAAGACCTGGCCTGAGGTGTTCGACGCGGCGAAGAAGCTGAAGGCGGCCGGCCACGCCACCTGCGGGTTCTCCAACTCCTGGGTCACCTGGGTCAATCTCGAGCAGCTCTCCGCCTGGCACAACGTGCCGCTCGCCAGCAAGGCCAACGGCCTCGATGGCTTCGACACCGTGCTCTCGTTCAATGGACCGCTCCAGGTCAAGCACCTCGAGAACCTGGTCGAGCTCCAGAAGGACAAGACCTACGATTATGCCGGCCGCACCAACACCGGCGAAGGCCGCTTCACGTCGGGCGAATGCCCGCTCTACCTGACCTCGTCGGCCTTCTTCGGCAACGTCAAGGCGCAAGCCAAGTTCGCCTTCAGCGCGGTGCCGATGCCTTATTATCCCGACGCTAAGGGCGCACCGCAGAACTCGATCATCGGCGGCGCCTCGCTCTGGGTGATGGGCGGCAAGTCGGCCGACGAATACAAGGGCGTGGCGAAATTCCTGACCTTCCTCTCGGACACCGATCGCCAGGTCTTCATCCACAAGTCCTCGGGCTATTTGCCGATCACCAAGGCCGCCTATGACAAGGCCAAGGCCGACGGCTTCTACAAGGACCAGCCCTATCTCGAGACGCCGCTGCTCGAGCTGACCAACAAGGAGCCGACCGACAATTCGCGCGGCCTGCGCCTCGGCAACATGGTGCAGCTGCGCGACGTCTGGGCGGAAGAGATCGAGCAGGCGCTCGCCGGCAAGAAGACCGCCAAGCAGGCGCTCGATGCCGCCGTCGAACGCGGCAACACGATGCTGCGCCAGTTCGAAAAGACCGCCGTAAAGTGAGATTATAAGCGGCAGGCCGTTAAGGCGGCCTGCCGCTTCGGGGCACCATGCAAAAGCAAGCCATCTTCCAATCAAAGCTGTTGCCCTATGCGCTGGTTGCGCCGCAGCTCGCGATCGTGCTGATCTTTTTCTACTGGCCGGCCCTGCAGGCCGTAATCCAGTCCTTCCTGCTCCAGGACGCCTTCGGCCTGTCGACCAGCTTCGTCTGGTTCGAGAATTATCTCGACCTGTTCAAGGACCGCGCCTATTTCGAGGCGATCGTCCGGACCTTCTTCTTCTCGTTCGCCATTGCGGTGTCGTCGCTGTCGTTCGCACTGCTGCTCGCCGTGATGGCGGACAAGCCGCTGCGCGGCGGAACGCTGTACCGCACGCTGCTGATCTGGCCCTATGCGGTGGCGCCGCCGGTCGTCGGCGTGCTCTGGATCTTCATGCTGCATCCCTCGCTCGGCGTGCTCTCGCGGTACTTGCGCAATCTGGGCATCGACTGGAATCCGCTGCTCGACGGTGACCAAGCCGCCGCGCTGATCATCCTCGCCGCCGCCTGGAAACAGATCTCCTACAACTTCCTGTTCTTCCTGGCCGGCCTCCAGAGCATCCCGCGCAGCGTGCTCGAGGCCGCCGCAATCGACGGCGCGCGTCCGATGCGCAGGTTCTGGACCGTGACCTTTCCGCTGCTGTCGCCGACCATCTTCTTCCTGCTGGTCGTCAACATCGTCTACGCCTTCTTCGACACATTCGGCATCATCGACACCATGACCCGCGGCGGGCCTGGCAAGTCGACGGAGACGCTGGTCTACAAGGTCTATACCGACGGCCTGCTCGGCGGAAATCTCGGCAGCTCGGCAGCGCAATCGGTGATCCTGATGATCATGGTCATCGTCCTGACCGGAATCCAGTTCCGCTTCGTCGAACGCAAGGTGACCTACTGATGGTGGAGGAAGAGGGCTTTCGGCGCTACATCGCCCACATCATCCTCTGGATCGGGATCGCGATCGTCGCCTTCCCGGTCTATCTCGCCTTCGTCGCCTCCACGCAGGACAACGCGGTGATCGCCAACGGCCAGATGTCGCTGCTGCCGGGCGGCCATTTCCTCGAAACCTACTATCAGACGATCTTCGTCGGCACGAGCGGCTCCACCCGCGAGCCGGTCGGCAACATGATGCTGAACTCGCTGGTGATGGCGCTCTTGATCGCCGTGGGCAAAATCGCGGTCTCGATCATCTCGGCCTATGCGATCGTCTATTTCCGCTTTCCGTTCCGGATGGCGATCTTCTGGATCATCTTCATCACCCTGATGCTGCCGGTCGAGGTGCGCATCTATCCGACCTACAAGATCGTCGCCGATCTCCACATGCTCGACAGCTATGCCGGCCTGTCGCTGCCGCTGATCGCATCCGCGACCGCAACGCTGCTGTTCCGCCAGTTCTTCATGACCGTACCGGACGAGCTGCTGGAAGCTTCGCGCATCGACGGTGCCGGTCCCTTCCGCTTCTTCTGGGATACGCTGCTGCCGCTGTCGCGCACCAACATGGCCGCGCTGTTCGTGATCCTGTTCATCCTCGGCTGGAATCAATATCTCTGGCCGCTGCTGATCACCACGCGCGACGACATGCAGACCATCCAGATCGGCATCCGCAAAATGATCACCACCACCGATGCGCTGACCGAATGGCCGATCGTGATGGCAACCGCCGTACTGGCCATGCTGCCGCCCGTCTTCGTCGTCGTCGTCATGCAGAAGCTGTTCGTGCGCGGGCTGGTCGAGACGGAAAAGTGAAGATGGCGAATGGTGAATGGCGAGTAGCGAATGGGGTCGCTGCGTCCGCCTGGCGTACTACCCCTTCCCCATTCGCTATTCCCTGCTCGCTATTCGCCGGTGCAACCCATGGCTAACGTCACCCTGCGCAACGTCCGAAAGACCTATCCCGGCGGCTTCGAGGCCATCAAGGGCGTCGACGTCGATGTCGGCGACGGACAGTTCTGCGTGCTGGTCGGCCCTTCCGGCTGCGGCAAGTCCACACTGCTGCGCATGGTGGCGGGGCTGGAGACCGTCACCGGCGGCGAGATCGACATCGGCGGGCGCGTGGTCAACGGAATCGAGCCGGCCGATCGCGACATCGCGATGGTGTTCCAGAACTACGCGCTCTATCCGCATATGAGCGTCTACAACAACATGGCCTATGGCCTGCGCAACCGCGGCATGGCGGAGGCCGAGATCAAGACCCGCGTCGAGGAAGCCGCGCGCGTGCTCGAACTGTCCGCCATGCTGGAGCGCAAGCCGCGCCAGCTCTCCGGCGGCCAGCGCCAGCGCGTTGCCATGGGCCGCGCCATCGTGCGCCAACCGAAGGTGTTTCTGTTCGACGAGCCGCTCTCCAATCTCGACGCAAAGCTGCGCATCGCGATGCGCGTCGAGATCCGCAAGTTGCAGCGTCGCCTCAACACGACGTCGATCTACGTTACGCACGATCAGCTCGAGGCGATGACGCTCGCCGACATTCTGGTGGTGATGAATGGCGGCGAGGTCGAGCAGGTCGGCAATCCCCTGGCGATCTACGAGAAGCCGGCGACGACCTTCGTCGCCTCCTTTATCGGCGCGCCGCCGATGAATCTGATGTCGACACGTCCCGAGGAGATCAGATCGCAGCTCGCCGGCAGCAACGCCGCTGACGCCGGCATCCTCGGCATCCGCCCGGAAGACTTCGTCATCACCGACCAGACCCCGGCCGGCGGCGTCGCCTTGCCGCTGACCGTGGAGGCGATCGAGCGCGTGGGCGCGGAAACCTTCATCTACGGCGCGCGCGCCGAGGAAGACCAGCGCGTCGCCGCTACCCCGGGCGAGCTGCCGCCCGGCGAAATCATCGTCCGCATTCCCGGAACAGAAGCGCCCGCCATCGGCCAGAAGATTCGCGTCGCCGCAGCGCGGGCGAAGCTGCATTTGTTCAGCGGCGACGGGCGGAAGCGACTCGAGGCCTGAGCGGGTTCCGAAAATCAGAGTATGAAAACAACCCCATGCACAGTAGACCGGGGCCTGTTTTCATTGGAGAAATTTCTCGCGAATTCGCCCTGCCCGGATTGCCCCGGCATCCACGTTCTCAGTGCCGCGAGCAAGGTCGTGGATGGCCGGGACGAGCCCGGCCATGACGCACTTGAGCTATGTCGCGCCTATCGATGGTGGAATCGGACCATCCACAGCCTCCCGCTACCTGCTTGAACCCGCAGGGGAACGTGCCCATATTGCTGATCAAGGGGTGCCGCTCGCGGGCCCTGATGCACCAAAGTCGCTTCGAGAGGACTTTGTAAACTATGTCTCGTGTTCCAACGCTCTCCAGTCCCTTCCTGCTGGGCTTCGACGAGATCGAGCGCGTGCTCGATCGGGTCGTCAAAGGCGCCGACGGCTATCCTCCCTACAATATCGAGAGGTGCAGCGGCGCGGACAACCAGCCCGAGCGTTTGCGCATCACGCTGGCGGTCGCCGGATTCACCCGCGACCAACTCGATGTAACCATTGAGGAAAACCAGCTCGTGATCCGCGGGCGGCAGCAGGACGACAAGACCCGGCAATACATCCATCGCGGCATCGCCGCGCGCCACTTCCAGCGCACTTTCGTGCTGGCGGAGGGGATGCTGGTGCTGGGCGCGGATCTGAAGAACGGGCTGTTGTCGATTGATCTTGCCCGGCCTGAACCGGAGAGGATCGTTAAGACAATCGCTATCAATGAGCACGAATAATGGAACGAGTAGCGGACTCGACCGCTTAGTGTTCCAGAGGAGTCGAGACCATGAGTGAAGGTCACGTTGCGTTCGAATACGAAGCCAAGAATGTCTCTCCGGAGACGCTGGCAACCCTGGGCGAAGGCCATATCGCCTATGTGAAACAGATCCGTTCAGAGGACGTGCCGGGCCTGTTCCCCGAGGCGCCCAAGATCGCGCCGGGCCTCAAGCTTTTCGCGCTCCACGCCGCCGACGGCACGCCGATCATGCTGACCGACAGCCGCGAAGCCGCGATTGCCAACGCCTGGAGCAATGAGCTGCAAGCGGTCAGCGTGCACTGAGCACACGCGCTTTCCGCGCGGACAGAGTTTCGAACGGGCACGCGAAAGCGTGCCCGTTTGCGTCTGAGCAGGTGCGCAGGATCAACTCGATCTGCACCGCGCGCTCTCAAATTGCTCACCTGACTCGAAGCTGCTTAGATGCGGCATGCCGCCCAAAGCCGAACGCCTCGCCAAACAACAATTGTGGTTTCCGGCCGGGCGCTATTTCCTGCGCACGATCAAGCGCGATGATGCCTCGCAGCGCTGGGCGGACTGGCTCTCCGATCCCTGGACGGTGCACGTGCTCAACACGTCGCCGCGTGCGATGACCAAGGCCGACATCGTCGAGTACATCAGATCCTTCGACCAGCGCGAACGACTACTGCTCGGAATCTTCGAACGGGGCAGCCGCGCGCATGTCGGCTTCATCCGCCTCGACATCGATGCGGTGGCAAGCGAAGCGCTGGTCAGCGCCGTGATCGGAGAAAAGGAGCACCGCAATGCCGGCGCCACGGTGAACACTTTCATCCCGCTGCTCAAATTTGTGTTCGACGATCTCGAGCTGAGCCGCATCCGCGCGTTCGTGCTGGAACGAAACCAGACGACCATTGAATATCTGTCGAAGCTCGGCTGGACGCTCGAGCCAGAACCCGACAATCCCGTGCGATCGCACACGGATGGATCGCTTCTGGTGCTGCGTCGGATGACCTGGGACAGGCCCGGTTTCCAGGCCTGGTTGAAGAGCCCGATCGGGCAGCGCATCGTGAAACGCATGGAAGCGGCTCGGGGTTGATCCCCGGCCGCTCCCTTTGTCTGCTTACGCGATCAATCAGTACTTCGCGACGACGGGCGATCCGCCGAACCGATAGTTGATGCCCACCTTCACGATGTCGATGTCCTGACGGATATCGATCAATGCGGTGGTGGGGGCGACCGAATTGGTGAACCCCACGCGCTTGCTGTCGAAGCCGTAGTGAGTGTACTCGATCAAGGCCGACCAGTTGGGAGCGAAGGCCCATTCGACACCGGCACCTGCCACCCAGCCCACGCGATCGGTGCTGGCACTTGAATTACAGGGATCAAAAACGAGGAATCCCACGCCGGGACAAACGAAACCGCCGATCGACGGGAAATTGTTCAGGCTGTACCGGTCATGCGCAAATCCGACGCCGCCCTTGCCATAGACGAGGACGCGATCCCATGTGTAGCCGAGCCGACCCGTGATGCTGGCGACCCAATCGGTGCGGCTCGATAGAGTGGCGGGCGCGCCGGTCTTGCCGGCGAAGAACGGATCGTTGGCCGTGCCGTGAAGATCGGTGGCCGTGAAATCGCCGGCAATCCCGAGCACCCAGTTACTGGCAAATTGATAGTCGCAACCAGCCTGAACGCCGCCTACAATTCCGACGTCGCCGTTCACCCCAATGCGATCACCAGGCACATTGCCGATGGTCATTGCGGGCGAGATAAGCGCTCCCGTTCCGATGCCAGGATCCGTGAAACCCGTTCGGCTCGCACCGCCGCCGACATGACCGCCGACATAGCAGCCGGTCCAGCTGAAAGGCACGGCCGCCGCGATCGGCGCCTTCGTATAGGGACGGGCACCCAAGTCCGCGGCCTGAGCGGAGCCTGCGACAATCAGAGCCGACGTCGCCAGTAGCAGTCGCTTCATCATCATTCCCCCGACAATCAGCAATAGAAAACACCGGTAAGATACATCGGCTGATTCAGGCCCGCTGTACTCGGCCAGCAACACCTAGATACTTTTGGAAATGCAGTTTGTGAGAGGTGAGCACAAAGCGCGGCAACATGGCGCTTCGAGCGTGACAACGACGCTCTGAGCTTAGCTTTCGACAAGGAAAGCGCACGACACCGCAACCGCGCACGGCGCAAACGCACGCGTCGCGCTTTTTTGTCGCGGATGCCCTTTCCGCATCGTCATCGCGAGAAACACTTGCGACGAAGCTATCCAGAATCCCTCCGTGGGCATTCTGGATTGCTTCGCTGCGCTCGCAATGACGGAGTGCGAGGCTACAGCGCGCTCAAGTCTCGTGTCCCGGACGCGCTGCAGCGTGCAACGCTGCTGCGCAGAGCCGGGACCTGGAAGGCAGCACGAGGAGATGCGGTGACATGGGGGTGACATGGGCCCCGGCTCTGCAGCGCACCGCTGAAGAGCGCTGCGCTGGGTCCGGGGCACGAGCGTGAGTTAAGACGCTCGCCGCTCTCGCAGTCAGCGACTGACGATTACGCCGCCGTCGCCGGCGGCAGGGCCAGCACCGAATAGATCGCCTGGGCATCGCGCGAGGCGCGGAGCTTCTTGGCGATGTCCTGGTCGCGCAGCAGGCGGGCGATGCGGGCGAGCGCCTTGAGGTGATCGGCGCCGGCGCCTTCGGGGGCGAGCAGCAGGAAGACCAGATCGACCGGCTGGCCGTCCATCGCCTCGAAATCGATCGGGCGGTCGAGCCGGGCGAACAGGCCGAAGATCTTCTCCAGCTTCGGCAGCTTGCCGTGGGGAATGGCGACGCCGTAGCCGACCGCGGTGGTGCCGAGCTTCTCGCGCTGGAGCAGCACCTCGAACACGGAGCGCTCGTTCTGGCCGGTCAGCTCGGCGGCCTTGGCAGCGAGCTCCTGCAAGGCCTGCTTCTTGCTGTTGACTTTCAATGCCGGGAGAATCGCCTCGGGTGCGACCAGATCGGTAATCGGCATGGAAGCTTTCCGAGGTGAATTAAACCGTCAGGTTCCGATTTGGCCATCTTGGAAGACCAAGCGGGGCCGGCGTCAATAACATGAAGCAGGAGGGGGACTTAGCCCCGATCCTGATGTGGGGCGCTTCTACTCCAACGCAATCCCGGTGCCAACTCCCGCGTGCGGCTTTGCCACGGGTCATTGTTAAGGTCCGGGATCGTACGGGCCCTTCGGCCTAGCCGTCCGCCTTGCCGTCGACCTTGGCGCCGGGGGGATCAACCCAGCCCACATTGCCATCCGCGCGGCGGTAAATGATGTTCACCCGGCCTGACGAGCCATGCTGGAATACCAGGCAAGGTGCGCCGCTGAGGTCGAGTTCCATGACGGCTTCGCTGACCGAGAGCTGCTTCAGCGAGGTGGTTTGCTCCGCGATGATGACGGGGCTGTAGCCGGTGACTTCCTCTTCGCCCTCTCCGGGCGCTTCCAGCACATAAGCCGTCGCATCGAGCGCAGCCATCGCCTCGGAGGCGGCATGGGCCTTGCGGGCGGAGCGGTCCTTGAGCCGGTTCTTGTAGCGGCGCAGCCGCTTTTCGATCATCACCAGGGCCTGGTCGGCGCTGGCATAGGCATCCGGCGCGTTCGAATCGGCTTCCAGCGTGATTCCCGAATCGAGATGCAGGGCGCAATCGGTGCGGAAGCCGAAGCCGTCCTTGCTCAGCGTGATATGGCCGGAATAATTGCCGTCGAAATATTTGCGCAGCACCTCGTCGGTGCGGCCGGCAACGCGGCCGCGCAGGGCCTCACCGACGCTGATGCTCTTGCCCGAAATCCGAAGAGTCATGGATGCCTCGCTTGGTTTGCTCCTCGGCTGCGACGACGCGTCGTCGCAGCCGAGGTCGTTCCCTGCGCATGATCTGCACCACGTTCCGCGTTCGTCGAGAGGGGAAACCGCTGTGCACTTGTCCGGTTCATGCGCGTGCTTGGATCGGTTGCAAAGGGGAGCCGAGAGTAGCGCGATTCCGCGCCAGTGCAATCAGGCCGGTTCGGTGTTGCGGGAGCGATCGGACATTGCGGTGGAGAGGACGTTACCAAGAGCGCTCTGCTTGTCACGGCGGCGTTGCACCGAGGAGGGTATGCGCATGGCTTCGCGGTACTTCGCGACCGTGCGGCGGGCAATATCAATGCCCGAGCCGCGCAAGCGTTCCACGATGGTGTCGTCCGACAGGATCGCCGCGGGGTCTTCCGAATCGATCAGCTGCTTGATGTGATGGCGGACGGCTTCGGCGGAATGCGCTTCGCCGCCGTCGGCCGAGGCGATCGAGGCCGTGAAGAAATATTTCAGCTCGAACGTGCCGCGATTGGTCGCCATGTATTTGTTGGCGGTCACGCGCGACACCGTGGATTCATGCATCTGGATGGCGTCGGCGACGGCCTTCAGATTGAGCGGCCGCAGATGCGCGACGCCATGGGTGAAGAAGCCGTCCTGCTGGCGCACGATCTCGGTGGCGACCTTCAGGATGGTGCGGGCGCGCTGGTCGAGCGCGCGCACGAGCCAGGTCGCGTTCTGGAGCGCATCGGTGAAGTAGGACTTGTCGCCGTCCTTGCCGATCTTCTTCGATAGCTCGGAATAGTAGGTCTGGTTGACCAGCACACGCGGCAAGGTGTCGCTGTTCAGCTCGACATGCCAGCCGCCGTCCGGACCGGGGCGGACGTAGACGTCCGGCACCATGGTCTGGAGCCGCGCCGATCCAAACTTCATGCCGGGCTTCGGATTGAGCCGGCGGATCTCGCCGATCATGTCGGCGATGTCCTCGTCGTCGACGCCGCAGAGCTTGCGTAAGGACGCGATGTCCCGTTTGGCGAGGAGATCGAGATGCTCGACCAAGGCCTGCATCGCCGGGTCGTAGCGGTCGAGCTCGCGCAGCTGGATCGCCAGGCATTCGCTCAAATTGCGCGCGCAGACGCCGGGCGGATCGAATTTTTGCAGCACGGCGAGGACGCCCTCGACGTCCGCTTGCGATGCGCCGAGACGTTCGGGGGCTTGGCCGAGATCCGGCGGCAGATAGCCGGCCTCGTCGACGAGGTCGATCAAATACTGGCCGATCATGCGCTGTGCCGGCGCGGTGAAGGCGACCGAGAGCTGCTCGGCAAGGTGGTCTGACAGCGTCATCTCGGCGGCGACGAACGCCTCGAGATTGTAATCCTCGTCGCCGGAGGCGCCGCCGCCCCACTCGGTGTAGGTGGTCGGCGCAGCGTCCTGGGCATTGCGCGCCGCCGCCTCGGCCGGCTCCTCGGAGAAGACGTTGTCGAGGCCGGTGTCCAGGGTTTGCTCGATCTCGGCGCGGGTGCCGAGATCCTTGCTCATCCATTCTTCCTGGCCGGGCTCGAAGCCCTCCGCGCTGCCGCCAAAGCCGTCATCGCCCTGGCTGCCGCCCTCATCGCCATCGCTGAACTGGCCGGCCTCAGCCGGCGCCTCGCCGCTGCCGGCCTCGTCGTTGGCGCGCTCCAGAAGGGGGTTACGCTCGAGTTCCTCCTCGACGAAGGTGGTGAGATCGAGGTTGGACAATTGCAGCAGCTTGATCGCCTGCATCAGCTGCGGCGTCATGACCAGCGACTGCGATTGCCGGAACTCTAATCTCTGCGTAAGCGCCATGAAGCAAGAACCGTTCCCAAAAATTGGTCCGATTTTTGCTTATCCTAGTCCGGGCCCGATGTACACGCCTTGACGAATTGGAAAAACGGGCTAGAGGCGGAACTCCTCGCCAAGGTAAAGGCGGCGGACGTCCGGATCGGCAACGATCTCATCCGGGGTCCCCTCGGTCAAGATTTCACCGGCATAGACGATGTAGGCGCGATCGGTGAGGCCGAGCGTCTCGCGGACGTTGTGGTCGGTGATCAAGACGCCGATGCCGCGATTGGTGAGGTGGCGGACGAGGTCCTGGATGTCGCCGACCGCGATCGGATCGATGCCGGCAAAGGGCTCGTCGAGCAGCATGTAATTCGGACGCGTCGCTAGCGCGCGCGCGATCTCGACGCGGCGCCGCTCACCGCCGGACAGCGCGATCGACGGCGACTTCCGCAGTCGCGTGATGTTGAACTCGTCGAGCAGCGAATCGAGCTGCTGCTCGCGCTTCTTGCGCGAGGGCTCGACCACTTCAAGCACGGCGCGGATGTTCTGCTCGACGGTGAGGCCGCGAAAGATCGAGGCTTCCTGCGGCAGATAGCCGATGCCGAGCCGCGCGCGCTGATACATGGGAAGCTTCGTCACGTCATGGCCATCGAGCTCGATCGCGCCGTGATCGGCCTTGATCAGGCCCGTGATCATGTAGAACACGGTGGTCTTGCCGGCGCCGTTCGGGCCGAGCAGGCCAACCGCTTCGCCGCGCCGCACATAGATGCTGACGCCGCGCACGACCTGGCGGCTGCCGAACGACTTCTTCACGCCATGCACGGCCAGGAAGCCCGGCCGCTTCAGCAGCTGCGGCCCGCCGGCGCCGTTGGACGCGGCGGCGTTTCTGACGGGGTGAACCGCCTGCGGGCGCGGATCGGCCTGATAGTGGGCCTCGTAGTCAGGCTGGAACTGGTCGACCACGCGCGCCGGCTGATCCCTGATGGGACTGGTCACGAGGCCGCCGGCGCCGTCGCCGAGCGTGGTGATGTCCTGACGCGCAAATCCTGGCCGGCCGCGCTTGGCGGGGCGCCGACGGAACATGCTGAAGAGATCGACCATCCCCGCCTTCTAGCCTTGCGCGGTTGTCCGCGGCGCTCACGCGATCTGCCGCCCGGCGGCGATTCGCCGGTGCAGCAGGAGTAAAGGGATGTCTCATGCCCAGTGAAACACGCCCGAAAAGCGGCGAACCCCGCTTCGAAAGCCCTGCGCGCTAAATACAGTCTCGCCGGGCAAGCTTCAACCTCGTCTCGGGTCGATCGGAGACAAGTGCCTGAATTTACTTTTGTTTACTTGTACCAGGGATCTGCACTGGCGGCGCCGCGCCGGACTTGGCCCCCTGACCACAGTCGCTGCCGGCGCCCTGCGGCAGCAGGACCTGGACCCGGCCGGTGTCGGATTCCACGCGCGACACCCCGGTGGTCATGTCGACGGTCAGCCGATCGCCGCGCATGACGTTCTTGCACTGCGTCAGGACCACTTGGCCGCCGCCGCCGCCGAGCATGGTGATCAGATTGGTCCTGGTGTCGAACACGGCGGTCTCGCCTGTGACCACCTGGTCCTTCTGGGTGACCACGACATTGCCGCGTGCTTCCAGCCGCTTGATCGAGGAGCTGCCGCCCGGGCCCGGCGTGGCCGACTGCATCGGCGCCTTCGCGCCCTTCGCCCCGGGTTGCGGCGCGGCGGGCTTGTCGCCGCCGGAGTCGTAGAACACCACCAGCGTCTTCGAGGTCATGGTGGTGTCGCCTTGCACGACCTTCACATTGCCGGCGAAGGTCGCCTCCTTCTTCTTGTCGCGCATCTCGAGCGAGGCGGCCTCGATCTGGATCGGCTGATCGCGGTTTTGCGTAAAACCCTGCATCGCGTTCGGCACGCCTTGCATCGAGGTCTGCGCAAGGGCGGCTCCGCCGGCGTCCAGTGCAGCGGCGGCGACGATCAGCGCGGCGGCGCGGATGATCACGCTGCGCTTGCTGTCGTTGCGCGAGAAGAAAACGTTCATGAAAATCACTTCGAGTTGGCAGATTTGTTCTGAGGCGTCCGCGTCTTCGCGGGCAGGGGCGCGGGCTCGGCTTGAGGCACAGGCTGAGCGGCCGCGGGATCGTCCAGCTTGTCGAGGTGCATCACCACGTTGCCCTCGAAGCGGATGAGCTCGCCGCCTTCCGTGATCCGCAGCCGGTCGGCGCTCAGCGTGCCGTTGGTCAGCTTGACGTCGACGCGTTCATCCGACGTCACGGTGCCCTTGTTCATGTCGACGAAGGCGGAGTTCAGCCGCGCCTCGTAGCCGCTCGAGGTGCGCAGGAGGATGTCCTTGCGCAGATCGAGCTGCTGCTGCTTGTTGTCGAAGCGGCCGGTGCGGGCGTCGAGGAACAGGTTGGATTGATCCTCCATCAGCACCTTTGCGCGCAGGTCGGAGAGATCGACGTGATCGGGATCGGTGATGTCCTGGGTCGCGGTCTTGGCCCAGAGCTCATAGGGCCGCTGATCCGGCGTGAAGCCGGCCAGATGCGGCGATTCCATCGTGATCTTGGTGCCTGACACCACGAGGCTTCCGGAATCGAGCGGCAGCTTCGGCATCAGCATGCGGAACGGATTGAAGATCGACACGCCGACGATGGCGGCCATGGACAGCAGCACCGCCCCCGGCACCGCGACGCGCAGAATCCGCACCAGGCGGCTGTGGCGCGCCGCGCTGGCAAACTTCGCCGCAAGCGCGGCGTCGTAAGTGGGATTCTGGGCCGAATTCACCTGAGCTCCTGAGGTGCCGCCTGGTCGGGTTGCAGGACGCCCCATTGTACCCGGCGGCGCCGAAATATGCAGCCGGACAGGCCGTTACGAAAGTGTCCGAAACGGGGCGACAACCCTGAACCTAGCGAGCCAGCGCGGCGTCAGGAATGCGCGAAAATGTCCTCTTCCGCCCAGCCCTGGAGGTCGAGCAAGGCGCGCGTCGGCAGGAAGTCGAAACAGGACTGCGCCAGCTGGCTGCGGCCTTCCCGCACCAGCATGGCATCGAGCCGCTCGCGCAGCGCATGCAGATGCAGCACGTCCGACGCGGCGTAGGCGAGCTGCGGCTCCGTCAGGCTGTCGGAACCCCAGTCACTGGACTGCTGCTGCTTGGAGAGGTCGATGTTGAGCACCTCGCGCACGAGGTCCTTCAGGCCGTGGCGATCGGTGTAGGTGCGGGTCAGGCGCGAGGCAATCTTGGTGCAATAAATCGGCCCTGTCATGACGCCGAAGGTCTGGTACAGCACCGCGACGTCGAAGCGCGCGAAGTGGAAGATCTTCGTGATGGCGGGATTGGCGAGCAGGGCCTTCAGGTTCGGCGCGTCGGTATGGCCCTTGGGAATCTGCACCACGTCGGCGCTGCCGTCGCCGGGCGAGAGCTGCACCACGCAGAGCCGGTCACGGTGCGGATTGAGCCCCATGGTCTCGGTGTCGATCGCCACCGCTCCGGTGTAGCGCGTGAGGTCGGGCAGGTCGCCGCGATGCAGGCGTACGGTCATGGCGTTTCAAAACCTCGAATCGGTCTGTCGGCAGACTGGGCTAATCCGCATGGCTCGCGATGTACCCACTCGCGGCGGGGCGCGCAAGCGCCGGCCGGAACCTTACGGGCTCGGGTCAAATCGCCGCCAGCATGATGCAGATCATCGCCGCGACCGCGGTGCGGCTCGGACCGTCGCGGAAGGCATAGATGATGGGGTCGTCAGGAATCTCGCGGCGGTGCGCCATCATCAGGGCGCGGCCGAACCAGTACAGCAGCAGCGGGGTGAGCAGCCACAGCATCCAGGGGCGGCTGTAGAGCGGCGTCACCGCGGAGGAGGAGACGTAGAGCGAGAACACGGTCACCGCGTTCATCGCACTCGCCGCCGCCATCGCGGCGATGATGTGCAGGTCGGTGATCCTGTAATCGCGGTTGGAGGGATCGGCGAGGCCTGCGCTCTCGCGCATGCTGAGCTCGCTGAAGCGCTTGATCAGCGCCAGCGAGGTGAACACGAACAGCGAGAAGATCAGCAGCCATTCCGACAGCACGACGCCGACGCCGACCGCGCCGGCGATGATGCGCAGCGCGTAGAGGCCCGACAGCGTCACGACGTCGACCAGCATCTTGCGCTTGAGCGCGAGCGAATAGGCGATCGTGGTGACGAGATAGGCACCGAGCACGCCGAGGAAAAGTGGCGAGATGCAGAGGCTGGCGACGAGCGCAAACAGCCACAGCGCCGGGATGGCCATCAGCGCCGACGAGATCGGCAGGTCGCCGGCCGCGAGCGCGCGGTGGCGCTTGGTCGGATGCTGCCGGTCGGCCGCGAGATCCAACAGATCGTTCATCAGATAGGCGCCCGAGGCGCAGGCCGAGAACGCCATGAACGCCAGTAGCGCATAGCCAAGTGTCGGCAGGTTCATCTGATGGGCGGTGACGGCGGGCACGAACACCAGCGTGTTCTTGGCGTATTGATAGGCGCGCAGCGCCTTGACCCAGGTCTTGAAGCTGACGCGGCTTTCGCGGCGGCGGTCGATCCGCTCGATCGCGCCGCGATCGAACGGCAGCGCGTCGCCCGCGGCGAGCTCGGCCGGCGTCACGACGCCGTCGAAGCCAAGATGCGCGGCGATCGCAGCGGCGTGACCGGGGAAACGTCCGGCGAGGAGATAGATCTTCTCGCCTCGCGCCCGCGCCACCAGCGCCCGGTTCAGGACGTCGGAATCATAGGGCAGATGGGCGTAGTCGATCTCGGCCTTGGCCAGGATGCGCGTGAGCGCGGCCATCCCCGCCTCTCCGCCTGCGCCGAAGCGGGCCAACATGCGAGCGGGCGCGCTGAACAGCGCTTCCATCAGCAGCTCGGAGCGCAGCAGCGCGCCTTCGAGATCGATCACGAGCGTCCGCGCAGCCGCAATTGCTGGCGACGCGGGGGCCTCGGAGTTGTACTGGCGGGCAGGCTGCTCCATCCGAAAACGCTCTTACTGACCGCAAAATGACCGGCATCCGGCCGGGGAGCAGGGAAATGGACGGTCGCGAGCCTAGAGGACATTCGCTAAGGCCGGCTTAATCCACCCGGAGCGGCGGACGGCGCCTGCCGGAGGCCTGTTGCCCGGATCCCACAATCCGGCGCGAGCGACCTGAGCCAGCAGAGCTTTTGCCTTGTGCCCCGTGGACATCGTCCAAGCCCACCTTATCTGCCCAGTTCCCATTCCGCCCCGCTGACCGTGAATCAGGTGCCAATGACCGAACCGACGCTCGCCGCGCCGATCGACGACTCAAGAGAGCGCCAGCGCGGCTTCTCGCGCTACCAGGCGCTCCTGATCGCGCTGCTCGCATTCACGCAGTTCACGATCATCCTCGACTTCATCATCATGTCGCCGCTCGGCGCCATCCTGATGCCGGCGCTCAACATCACGGCCGGGCAGTTCGGCGTCGCGGTGTCGGCCTACGCGTTCAGCGCGGGGTTATCCGGCATCCTCGCCGCCGGCTTTGCCGATCGCTTCGATCGCAAGCGGCTCTTGCTGTTCTTCTATGTCGGCTTCACGCTGGGGACCCTGCTCTGCGCGATGGCGCCTAACTATCATGTGCTGCTGATCGGCCGGATCGTGACCGGATTGTTCGGCGGTGTGATCGGATCGGTCGTGCTTGCGATCGTCACCGACCTGTTCGCGCTGCATCTGCGCGGCCGCGTGATGGGTTTCATCCAGACCGCGTTTGCGGCAAGCCAGGTGCTCGGCATTCCCGCCGGGCTGTTTCTCGCCAATCACTGGAATTGGCATGTCTGCTTTTTTGCGATCGTCGTGCTGTCGATCGCCGCGATCGCCATCATCGCCTTCGCGATGGAGCCGGTCGACGCGCATCTGAAGCTGAAGCAGGACAGGAATCCGTTCCGCCATCTGGTGGCGACCATCGGCGAGCCGCGCTATACGCTGGCCTTCGCCGTCACGACACTGCTGGCGACCGGCGGCTACATGCTGATGCCGTTCTCCAGCGCCTTCACCGTGCACAATCTCGGCATCGACATCGCGCATCTGCCGACGATCTATCTCGTCTCCGGCCTGTTCAGCATCGTCACGGGACCGCTGGTCGGCCGCGCCAGCGACGCGTTCGGCAAATATCCGACCTTCGTGTTCGGCTGCGCGATGACCGTCGTCATGGTGCTGATCTACACCCATCTCGGCCACGTCTCGCTGACGACCGCCATCACCGTCAACGTGCTGATGTTCGTCGGCATCTTCTCGCGCATGATCCCGTCGCAGGCGCTGATCTCGGCGATTCCCGACCCGAGCCAGCGCGGCTCGTTCAGCGCAGTCAGCGCCTCGCTGCAACAGCTCTCCGGCGGCCTCGGCTCGGTGCTCGCCGCCGCGATCATCGCGCAGGCGCCGGACGGCTCGCTGCTGCATTTCGAGCGGATCGGCTACGTCGTCGTCACGACGACGATCGTCACCCTGGTGATGATGTATTTCGTGCAGAAGGCGGTGGCGGAGCGGGCGGGGAGGAGCGTGGTGTGAGGGCGGGCCGATGCTCGATGAGGGCACCCATGGCGCAAGCATGGCCCATGCAATCGGTTAGCCTCGCGGCGTTGGCTGCGGCGACGGTGTTGCGGCGGGCTGCTGCGATGATGGAGCAGGAGGCTGCTGCTGCGTCGTGACAGGCCTCTGATCGCCGCCACCATGCGGGACACACGTCCCCACATTGCTCAATAGCCGCTTGGCTTCTACATCACGGGCCTTCTTGTAGTCCCTCCGCCGATCGATCCTTGCCGCAGCCATGCGATCCCAAGCGTCGAAAGCATCAGCATAATGCTGTCGCATCTGCTCCTCAGCGGCGAGACAGTCGCTGAACTTGTCGAAGACCAGATCGGTGTTGACGGGCGAGACGCCGCCGACCAGAACAACCAGCATCCATTTCATAGCTTGTGCCTGCGTCTGCACCCGCTCCTGACAAAGGACCCGGCCACAATGGTGACCGGGTCAGTCAGGGGAGGAAAGCAATGATCGTCATGGATTCGGGTAACGGGGCGTATTCTTCGCTGTTCCTGCTTTTCTTGCAGCCTGCGAAAACTCGCTAATGCAGGTTAATTCAAAGTCGCGCGGCGCAGGAACGTCCGCACCGATGATGGCTTGGTTGTCATGAGAACCGCGCGAGAATACCGCGAGCTGGCTGACCGTTGCAGGGCCGCACGGCTGGCCGCAAAGGAGGAGCGAGACAAACAAGTGCTCGCAACCTTCGAGCACAGCTATTTTACCCTCGCCAGCAGTGTCGAGGTAGTCGCGCAGGCCAACGCTCGCTTGGCGGCTACGAACAGCTTCAAGCAAAAGCGACGCCTACACCGCCCGCGACCGGGCAGATGATCGATGCGTCGATGCGTGCGCTACATCGAGAGGGCGCTTGCGTTCGAGCGCTTGCTACCGAAGACACCGATAATGACCTCAGGGCGGCTCTAAGACCAAGCGACAGCGTACCGAAATATCGCTTTGCGTGCGGAAGAAATGGGCTGCCGCCACCAAGCCCAACACGGGTCAGCTCCGTGGCGAAGCGGTAGCGTGACATTTGGGCGAAGCGCAGTTCACCCGCCGGCCTTCCGCCACTACAACCTGCATCGCCCACAGAATTATTGTCACCGCCGCCCGCTTGAACGAACGGGCGGCCGAAAACCATCAATTCTCAATCACTTGACGAACGATCAAGGCCTTAAACAAACCTTGGTGCCCAGGAAAGGACTCGAACCTTCACGGCCGTTAAGCCACTGGCACCTGAAGCCAGCGCGTCTACCAATTCCACCACCTGGGCATGCCGTTTGGGGCACGGAGGCGGTTACTACGGTTCGGTGACGCGGTTGTCAATTCATGCTTGCGGCCGGCCTCGGGATGCCGATTGCGCATCGCAAACCGGCCCGATACAAGCCTGACAACACCTTACCCTTCCTGCAGGAACCGACCCCATGGCATCGAATCTGGACACGCTCGTCACGGTTTTCGGCGGATCGGGGTTTTTGGGCCGCAATGTCGTCCGCGCCCTGTGCAAGCGGGATTACCGGATCCGGGTCGCGGTGCGGCGGCCGGAACTGGCCGGATACCTCCAGCCGTCCGGCAAGGTCGGGCAGGTCCACACGGTGCAGGCCAATTTGCGCTATCCGGCCTCGGTCGCGGCGGCGCTGCGTGATTCGCATGTCGTCATCAACCTCGTGGGGGTCCTGACCGAAAGCGGTGCGCAGACCTTCGACGCCGTCCAGGCCCGGGGGGCCGAGACCGTCGCCAAGGCGGCGGCCGCGGCCGGCGCCGAGCTGATCCACGTCTCCGCAATCGGCGCCGACGCCGAATCGCCCTCGAGCTACGCCAAGGCCAAGGCGGCCGGCGAAGCCGCGGTCAGGGCAGCGGTGCCGTCGGCGACGATCTTCCGCCCATCCGTGATGTTCGGCCCCGAGGACCAGTTCACCAACCGCTTTGCCGCGCTTGCCCGGATGTCGCCGGTGCTGCCGCTGATCGGCGGCGATACCAGGATGCAGCCGGTCTATGTCGGCGACGTCGCCACTGCGATTGCCGAGGCCGTCGACGGTAAGGCGACAGCGGGGGCGACCTACGAGCTCGGCGGGCCGGAAGTGCTGACCATGCGCGAGATCATCGAGACCATCTTGGAGATCACCGACCGCGAGCGGATGCTGGTCCCGCTGTCGTTCAGCCTCGCCCGCTTCCAGGCCGCTGTCCTGCAATTCGCGCCGGGCGCGTTCAAGCTGACGGCGGACCAGGTCACGATGCTCGAGCGCGACAATGTCGTGTCGGATGCGGCCAAGGCGGCAAGCCTGACGCTGGAGGGGCTCGGCATCACGCCGGACTCGCTGGAAGCCATCGCTCCGCAATATCTCTGGCGCTTCCGCCCGCAGGGCCAGTTCCAGCGTATGAGCGTGTGAGGCGTCTCTCTCCGTCGTCATGGCCGGGCATAGCCGTTCGAAGAACGGCGTCGCTTTGCTCGCCTATGACCCGGCCATCCACGTCTTTCTTCGCTCGGGACCAAGAACGTGGATGCCCGGCACAAGGCCGGGCATGACGAGTTCGTGGGGCGAGCGGGGCCACGGGGCGGACCGCCGGCGCGGTAACAGCCTCAAAACTTCAGCTTCTTGAACACCGCTTCCGGCAGCGTCTTGATGATCAGCATCACGAGGCGCCATTTGGCGCTGACATAGACGACGTCGGTCTTCTTCTCGACCGCGGCGAGGATCGCATCGCCGACCACAGGCGCCTCCACCGTGAGCGGGCCGATCAGCTTCATGCCTTCCGTCATCTTGGTACGCACGAAGCCCGGCTTGACGGTGACGACGTGGACGCCACTGCTGCTGGCGCGGGCACGCAAGCCCGACAGGAAGGCGGAGAAGCCGGCTTTCGCCGAACCATAGACATAGTTCGAGGCGCGGCCGCGATCGCCGGCGACGGAGGACACGCCGACCAGCGTGCCGCTGCCGCGGGCCAGAAACTTTTCGGCGAACAGACCGAGGATCAGCGACGGGCCCTCGTAGTTGGAGCGCATGATCGTGGCGGCATGAGCGAGATCGCTCTCGGCAGTTTGCTGCACGCCCAAAAGACCGACGATCGAGATGACGACGTCCGGCAGCGCTGGGAGGCCGGCGACGAAGCCATCGAACGAGGCGGTGTCGAGCACATCGAATTTGTGCAGACCCACCTCGACATTGTAGCGCGCGCGCAGATCGGCAGCATCAGGCTCCAGCGCGGCGACGTCGCGGCCCGCAAGCGCGACATCGTATCCCGCCTTGGCGAAGGCGCGCGCGGTGGCGCGGCCGATGTCGGAGGAACCACCCAGCACGATCGCGGATTTGCGTGACGTCACGGCCTAGACCTCATCAAACAGACGTTGTGACAGCTTCGAGCGGATGTTGCCGGCAGGATCGAGCGATTTGCGGATCGCGTTGAAGCGTTGCAAGGCGGGATAGCCGGCCGCGAAGGTCGCGCGCGACTGGCGCGCATCCTTGGCAAGATAGAGCCGCCCGCCGGCGGCGACGACGAAACGATCGATCTCGTCGAGGAAATTCAGGATGTCGCCCTGTACGGGGAAATCCAGCGCCAGCGTGTAGCCGGGCAGCGGGAACGACAGGATGCCGTCGCCCTGGCCGAGCTTCTTCAACACTGCGAGAAAGGAAGCATCGCCACGCAGTGCGACGCGTTCGAGGATGTCGCCCAGCACAGCGCGCGCGCCGGCTTCCGGGATCACGCATTGATGCTGGAGGAAGCCGCGCCTGCCATAGATGCGATTCCAGTCGGCAATGCTGTCGAGCGGAAAGAAATAGGGATAGAGCGAGACCAGGCGGCTGCCGCCGGCGCGGCGTGCGCCCATGCGGTAGTACATCTCGTTGAAAGCGCGGATGCTATAGCGATTCAGCGTCATCGCGGGCAGATCGACGGGCACGCCGAGGCCGGGATCCTTACCGACAGGAAATGCAGCGGCACCCTCCGTGAGCTCGTCCTTGCCGGCATGCTCACCGAGATAGATCAGCGAACGGCCGAAATCCTTGCCGCGCGCGACGCAATCGATCCACGCCACCGAATAGGTCGCGCTATCGCCCGCATCGAGCGCGCGCATCGCCGCGTCGAGATCGGATGCACAGATCACCCGCTCGCGAATCCATCCGGTTTCGACCGGGCGCAGCCGCATCGTCGCTTCCAGGATGATTCCGGTCAGGCCCATGCCGCCGATCGTCGCGAAGAAGGCATCGGAATTCTGTTCGCGCGAGGCTTCGATCACCTCGCCCTGCCCGGTGCGCAGCAGGATGCTGTCGACATAGCGGCCAAAGCCGCCCTCGCAATGATGGTTCTTGCCGTGCACGTCGGCCGCGATGGCGCCGCCGATCGACACGAAGCGCGTGCCGGGCACGACGAAGGGCAGGAAGCCGCGCGGACCGAACGTCTCTACCAGGTCCGCGAGCAGCATGCCGGCTTCGAGGCGGATACGGCCGGTTGCGGGATCAAACGACCTGACCCGGTCGAAGCCGGTCATCGTGACGGTCCGGACGGTTCCAATCGCGGCATCGCCATAGGCGCGGCCGTTGCCGCGCGCGATCGTGCCGGCTTCGACGGCCTCGCCGACCGCCGCGAACGAGCGCGGACGCAGCACGTCGCTATCGACGACCGGGAAGCGCCCCCAGCCGCTGACGAGGGTCATGGCTCAGCTCCTGTGCCGGGCGCGCGCCCGGCGTTGGAAACTGACTACCGATCAAAAGCTTATTTTGCGTTGAAGGCGAGGTGGAAGTGTAGCCCGAGAGGTTAATGCCCGAGCGCCAGCGCGATCAGGCCGAGCGTGCCGACGATGACGCGCCACCAGGCGAACAGCAGGAAACCGTGCCGGGTGACATAGGTCAAAAACGTCTTCACCACGATGATCGCGGTGATGAATGACACCACGAAGCCGATCGCGACGATGTTCATGTTATCCATCGTCATCTCGGCGCGGCTCTTGTAGAAATCGTAGGCGAACGCGCCGATCATGGTGGGGATGGCGAGGAAGAAGGAAAACTCCGCCGCCGCGCGCTTGTCAGCGCCGAGGAGCATTGCGGCCACGATGCTGGCGCCGGAACGCGACACGCCCGGGATCATCGCCACGCACTGCGCGATGCCGATATAGAGATACATCAGCAGCGGAAACTTCGTGGCATCATGCTCGCGCGGCTTGAGCTCGAGCTTGTCGACCCAGAGCAGGATGGCGCCACCGACGATCAGCGTGAAGCAGATGACCCACGGATTGAACAGCAGGAGCTTGATGTATTTGCCGGCGGCGAGGCCGACGATGACAGCCGGCAGGAATGCGACCAGCACGCCGATCACGAAGCGGCGAGCATCGGCATCGCCGCTGAAGAAGCCGATGACCACGTCCCACAGCTTCCTGAAATACAGCCCGACGATCGCGAGGATCGCGCCGAGCTGGATCAGAACCGTAAACGAATCCCAGAAGGCACCTTCGCCGAGGTGAAAGAAGCGCTCGGCAAGCAGCAGGTGACCGGTCGAGGACACGGGAAGGAACTCGGTCACGCCCTCGATGATGCCGAGGATCACTGCCCGTATTGCATCTGACATATTTACGGTCCATTTCGGCTGGAAAAGCGGGGCTCTTCTCGCCTATTCGCCCCCATGCCGCAATCGCAAAATGCCAAATCACGGCCTTGCTTCGCGGTTTTGAAGGACTAGTGTGGCGCCGCACAAACATTGATGGAATCTTAAGCACCATCAAATAGTCAAAGGCTTCATGTTTACGCTGTTTCATCATCCGTTCTGTCCGCATTCGCGCTTCATCCGCCTGATCGTGGGTGAATACGGGCTCGACCTGAAGCTGGTCGAGGAGCGCAGCTGGGAGCGGCGCGAGGCGTTTCTGCTGCTGAATGCGGCCGGCACGACGCCCGTGATGGTGGACGACGAACAGCCGCCGATCCCGGGCGCGGCGATCATCGCCGAATATGTCGACGAGGCCTACGGTGCCGAGATGGGCCCAAAGCGCCTGATGCCGGAGACGATTGCCGAGCGCGTCGAGGTGCGCCGGCTGATGGCCTGGTTCAACGAAAAGTTCTTCGAAGAGGTCTCGCATCCTCTCGTCACCGAGCGCATCTACAAGCGGTTCATGAACGAGGAGGACGGCGGCGGCCCGCCTTCGGCCGACGTGATGCGCGCCGCCAAGGCCAACGTGCGCTATCATCTGGCCTATATCGGTTGGCTGGCGCAGACGCGTAACTTCCTCGCCGGCGACCGGCTCACTTACGCGGATCTCGCCGCCGCGGCGCATCTCTCGGCGATCGATTATCTGGGCGACGTGCCATGGAGCGAGGACGACGCAGCAAAGGCGTGGTACGCGCGGGTGAAATCCCGCCCGTCGTTCCGTCCGCTCTTGAGCGAATGGCTGGCCGGCGTGCCGGCATCGCGGACCTACGTGGACCTGGATTTCTGATGGTGCGCGTCATGCCCGGGCTCGTCCCGGGCATCCACGCCCTTCCTGTCTCGATGAGGACTACACAAGAACGTGGATGGCCGGGACAAGCCCGGCCATGACGCGTGTGGATGCATCGGTGATTAAACCCAGCATCGACATTGATGAGCTTCGTACCGCGCTTGCACGCGAAGCGCGCGCGCTCGGCTTCGACTGCATCGGCATCACCGCACCTGGCACGATCGAGAACGCGGGAAAATACTTCCTCGAATTCATCGCCTCGGGTGGCCATGGCGACATGGATTGGCTCGCGGCGCAGCCGGAGCGCCGCGTCGATCCGCGCGGGCTGTGGCAAGACGTGCGCTCTGTGATCATGCTTGGCGTCAATTACGGCCCCGACCAGGATCCGCTCGCGATCCTGGAGCAGCGCACACACGCGGCGATCTCGGTCTATGCACAGGGCGATGATTATCACGATCTCATCAAGAAGCGGCTGAAGGCGCTTGCGCGCTGGCTGGTCGCAACCGCGCCATCGGAGGTGAAGGTGTTCGTCGACACCGCGGCGGTGATGGAGAAACCCTTGGCGCAGACCGCAGGCCTCGGCTGGCAGGGCAAGCACACCAATCTCGTCTCGCGCGAGTTCGGCTCATGGCTATTCCTAGGCGCGATCTACACCACGCTCGACCTGCCGCGTGACGAGGCCGAGATCGACCATTGCGGCTCGTGCCGGGCCTGTCTCGACATCTGCCCGACCGCGGCATTTCCCGCGCCCTACAAGCTCGATGCGCGGCGCTGCATCTCCTATCTCACCATCGAGAACAAGGGACCGATCCCGCGCGAATTCCGCAAGGCCATCGGCAATCGCATCTATGGTTGCGATGATTGTCTCGCCGCATGCCCGTGGAACAAGTTCGCGCAGGAGGGACGCGAAGCGAAACTCGCCGCACGCGACGCATTGCGCGCGCCTTCTCTCGCTGAGCTCGCACGGCTGGACGACGCGGCGTTCCGTGCGCTGTTCACGAAATCCCCGGTCAAGCGCATCGGCCGCGACCGGTTCGTACGGAATGTGCTGATTGCGATCGGCAATTCGGGCGACCCGGTGCTGGCGGAAGAGGCGCGGCGATTGCTGGAGGATGCGAGTCCTCTGGTGCGTGGCGCTGCGGTGTGGGCGCTGGGACAGTTGGTGAAGCGGGATGAGTTTGCGGCGATGAAGGCTGATGCGACCGGAAACGAGCATGACGATAATGTGCGTGAGGAGTGGCAGGCCGCTTCCTAACTCTCGGTGTCATGCCCCGGCTTGACCGGGGCATCCAGTACGCCGCGGCCTATCGATCAAGCCTTTGCCGTCTCGGAGTACTGGATCGCCCGGTCAAGCCGGGCGATGACACCTGTTGTAATGGCGAGAGCATGCGCTCCTGACTCTCGCGATGGCCCTACCGCACTTGATTTCCCCGCACGTTCCCGCAAAGTCGCGCGTCATGACAACAAACATCCCCTTCTTCACCCGCGACGGCGATACATTCCATCCGACGGAAGTGGCCAATGGTCCGTGGGATCCGAGATCGCTGCACGGACGCGTCATCATCGGCCTGCTCGGCTTCGCCATCGAGGAGCGCCATTCCGGACCCGAATTCGTGCCGGCGCGGCTCACCGTCGACATGTTTCGGCTGCCGACCATCGACAAGCCGATTCAAGTGACGACGCGCCTCGTGCGCGACGGAATGCGCATCCGCGTGGTGGAGGCGGAGTTCGTCTCCGGCGGTGTCAGCATGGCACGCGCGTCGTGCCAGCTGCTGCGGCGGACGCAAAATCCTGACGGCAATGTCTGGTCGCCGCCGAACTGGGACGTGCCGAAGCCATCAGACATTCCGAAACCCACCGATCCCAGGCTCGGCATGAACGGCAAATGGGCGACGCGTCCCATCGTCGGCCATATGGGCTCGCTTGGACCGCGAAAACTCTGGATGAGCGAAGTGCGCGAGCTCGTCGCAGGCGTGCCGATGACGCCGTTCGTCCATGTCGCCGTCGGTGCCGACTTTGCCAGCCCGTTCGCGAATGCCGGCGACAAGGGGCTCGGCTACATCAACAGCGACGTCACGATCTATCTGCACCGCCTGCCGGTGACGAACTGGATCGGCTTCGAGGTGGTGAACCATCACGCCACCGATGGCGTCGCCATTGGCGAATGCTGGCTCTATGACGAACAGGGCCCGATCGGCACCGCGGCCGTCGCCGCGCTGGCGCAGCGCAAGCCGATGGCGAAGCCTCCGCCGCCGTAACCGTCAGAGAGCTACGCCAGATGCCGCTGCATCTCCGGCCGCGCTTTCAGCTCCGCGCCCTGCTTGGCGACGATCTTCGCGATGCGCTCCGGTGCAAATTTTAGGTCGACGAAGGCCGGCGCGGTGTTGGCGACCTCGTGATAGCTCGTGATCCTGCCGTCCTTCAGCGTCATGATCGCCACACCCTCGAACATCGCCCGCGCGCCGTTCGCTTCCGGCAGTGTCGAACGATAGCTGAAGGTGTAGCGCGCATAGAGCGTGGTGCCGTCGGTGACGGGGGCGTGCATGTCCCAGCGGAAATCGGTCGCCGTGCGATAGAACCAGTCGTCGATCAGCTCGGCGATCTTGGCGCGGCCGACGAAGGCGCCGTAGAAAACGTCGTGATAGACGCCATCCTCGGTGAACAGCTCAGCGAAGGCGCGCCCGTTGCGCTGTTCGACCGCGTCGCAGAAAGCGCGCAGCATGGCGGTGGTGGTCATTGGCGTTTCTCCCGTTCTCGGTCATGCCCCGGCTTGACCGGGGCATCCAGTACGCCGCGACCTCGCGCCTCAATCACGACTGTCTCTGGAATACTGGATCGCCCGATCAAGTCGGGCGATGACACCGACTGTTTGGAGACACTTCACCCGATCTCCGCCACCGCCGCAAGAATGCGCGCGATGTCCTGCGGGCGCGACAAGCGGTGATCACCGTCCTGGATCATGGTCAGCACGACGTCGTCGGCGGGCAGACGATGCGTCAAGGCGAAAGCGTGCTGCCACGGCACGTCAGGGTCCTTCGCGCCTTGCAGGATGCGGACGGGGCAGCCGAGATCGATGGCGCTGCCGAGCAAGAGATGATTGCGCCCCTCTTCGATCAGGTTTCGCGTGATCGGATAGGGCGAGCCGTCGCCATATTCCGACGGCCGCATCCAGACGCCTGTGGTCTCGATCTCCTTCTTCACCGAAGGAGGGAAATTCTTCCACATCAGCTCCTCGGTGAAGTCGGGCGCCGGCGCGATCAGGACGAGACCCGCGAGCGACCCTCTGGCCTGCCCCTTTTCTTGCCGCTTCCTGATCTCGCGCGCGAGCAGCAGCGCCATCCAGCCGCCCATCGAGGAGCCGATCAGAACCTGCGGGCCGGCGCAGAAGCGCTCGAACACCGCCATGCTATCCTCCAGCCAACGCCCGATGGTTCCATCGACGAATTCGCCGCCGGATTCGCCGTGACCGGAATAGTCGAACCGGACCACGGCGCGGCCATGCTCCCTGGCCCAGCCCTCCAGCGCCACGGCCTTGCCGCCCTGCATGTCCGACTTGAATCCGCCGAGCCAGACCAGCCCGGGGCCCTTTCCGCTACGCCGGCGCACCGCGATCCGACGCGCCGACGGACCTTCGCCGACGGTGATGAACTCGAGCACGCTATCGGGAATTGCATCAGTCATGGAACGTTTACTCTGGCTGTGCGGTTTGAGCCGTTCGGACGGACGTTGTCGCGCGGCCCGACCCGGCATTGACCCTGCATTGACCTTTGGGACGCTTGCGGAACAGGGGCAAGGTGTCTATGTCGGTCGGCGTGGGAAAGGGGCGTGACCAAAATGCCTCGCATTTGAGGGTTTTTCGCGTCTCACACGAGCGACTTGCTTGCCGGCAAACGCATCTTCCTTCAAGATAGCCGCTTCTTTCACAACTTTGGAGAACCACCCATTCGCCGTCCTAATAAAGCTCCGCCCGCTGCCAGCAAAGACGGGCCGCGCATCAATGACGATATTCGCAATGCGCAGATCCAGCTGATCGATCAGACCGGTGACAATAAGGGCACGGTCGAGACCGTCTTGGCCATCCGGATGGCCCAGGAAGCTGGCATGGATCTGGTCGAGATTTCCCCGAATGTCAGCCCTCCCGTCTGCAAGATCATGGACTACGGGAAGTATAAATATTCGGCTCAGAAAAAGGCCGCCGAAGCCCGCAAGCGGCAGAAGACCGTCGAGATCAAGGAGATCAAGCTCCGCCCGATGATCGACGATCACGATTACGACGTGAAGATGCGCGCGATGCAGCGGTTCTTCGAAGAGGGCGACAAGGTCAAGATCACGCTGCGCTATCGCGGCCGCGAAATGGCGCACCAGGAGATCGGCACCAAGCTTCTGGACAAGATCAAGACCGACGTCGCCGAGCTCGCCAAGGTCGAGCAGGACGCACGGTTCGAAGGTCGCCAGGTGGTCATGGTGTTGGCACCGCGCTGACGCCGGTTTGTCAGGACTGAGAGTTCAACGGCCCGTCCGGATCTCCGGCGGGCCGTTTGCGTGTCAGGTCCGCGTCGCTTGCCAGGTGCCGCTGCACGGGTCGCCGGAAATGATGCCCTTCCACGAGCCTGCGCCGTTCACGCCGGCGAGCCGGCCGCCGCCGGTCGCATGGGAGGCGCCGACCGAGACCTGCACGGCGACGGCGCCGGACCGGTTGACCTTGCCCGAGACCCGGCCACCGCCGGCCGAGGAGACGCGACTGCCTGTGACGCTGAAGGGAACGCTGTAGCCGGAGCTGCAATTGCCGCGCGTGGTGGCAAAGGTGACGTTCCAGATGCCGTCATAACCGGCGACGCGGGCATCGGCGGCCGAGGGCATCATGGCGGCGGCCAGCACGGCGAGCAGCGCCAGGCGGCGCGGGCGGGCGAAAGCGGAAATAGATCGCGGGAAATAGCGCATTGGGTCCTGCTCCGGACATGAAGGCGTGGACATTGGGGTGGCGACCTCCAATAGTCGGCGGGCAGGTTCCGGCGGTTCATCGTTGCCAATCGGCCCGTCCTCTGTCATAAGCCCAGCCTTCATCGCCCGGCTGATTAAGGGCTGCCGTGGCGGTGTCTCGTGCGGGTTTCGCGCTTGTTCGCGAAACCTGAGCACAATCAACGCTCTAACGAGCATTTTAGACGGCCAGCCGCCCTCACGGGCGGATTTCTATTGTGGCCATAGGAGAGCCAAATGCCCAAGCTGAAGACCAAATCGGGCGCTAAAAAGCGCTTCAAGGTGACTGCCACCGGCAAAGTGATGCACGCCCAGCGTGGCAAGCGTCACGGCATGATCAAGCGGACGAAGAAGCAGATCCGTCAGCTCCGCGGCACCCGCGTGCTGTTCAAGACCGACGGCGACAACGTCAAGAAGTACTTCTTGCCGAACGCCTGATCGCGTCCACGATCACTGCCAACCGTGCCGCGCATCGCGCGGCGATCCGACAACCGAAGTCATCTCTGAAGGATTTTTGTCATGTCTCGCGTCAAACGCGGTGTGACCGCCCACGCCAAGCACAAGAAAGTCTACAAGGCCGCCAAGGGCTTCTATGGCCGCCGCAAGAACACCATCCGCGCCGCCAAGCCGGCCGTCGAGAAGGCGATGCAATATGCCTTCCGTGACCGCAAGCGCAAGAAGCGCACCTTCCGCGCGCTCTGGATCCAGCGCATCAACGCTGCCGTCCGTCCGTTCGGCCTGACCTACAGCAAGTTTATCGACGGCATGGCCAAGTCGGGCATCACCGTGGACCGCAAGGTGCTGTCGGATCTCGCGATCAACGAGCCTGCGTCGTTCCAGGCGATCGCCGAGAAGGCCAAGGCCGCGCTGGCGGCGTAAGCTGCTCCCACTGCGCTCTGCGCAGCGTTCAGCTTGTGATGGCCCGGGCAGAGGGCGCGTGTCGCGCTTTCATCGCCCCGGCCGTCATCTCTCGCGCATACACTTCTCCGACGTGGATGCCCGGCGAATCAACGCGAAGACGCGCTTCGCGCTTTGGGCCGGGCGTGACGGGCTAGGATCATCGGCTCAGCATCCTGGCCAAAAGGGATTGCCATGACCGATCTTGCCCAGCTTCAAACCCAGATCATCGCCGACATCGCCGCGGCCACCGACGAGGCCGCGCTCGAGGCCGTGCGCGTCGCAACGCTCGGCAAGAAGGGCTCGATCTCAGCCTTGCTCGCAACGCTCGGCAAGATGTCGCCGGACGAGCGCAAGACGCAAGGCGCCGCGATCAACCAGGCCAAGGACGAGGTCACCGGAGCGCTCGCCGCACGGCGCGACGTGTTGAAGTCGGCCGCGCTCGATGCGCGGCTTGCCGCGGAGACCGTCGACGTTACCCTGCCGCTGCGCGATGCCGCGGCGGAGGCCGGCCGCATCCACCCGCTGAGCCAGGTCTGGGACGAGCTGACCACGATCTTCGCCGACATGGGCTTCTCGGTCGCCGAAGGTCCCGACATCGAGACCGACGATTACAATTTCACCAAGCTGAACTTCCCGGAAGGCCATCCGGCGCGCGAGATGCACGACACGTTCTTCTTCCATCCGAAGGAGGACGGCTCGCGCATGCTGCTGCGAACCCACACCTCGCCGGTGCAGGTGCGCACCATGCTGAGCCAGAAGCCGCCGATCCGCGTGATCTGCCCGGGCCGCACCTACCGCATCGATTCGGATGCGACCCACACGCCGCAATTCCACCAGGTCGAAGGCCTCGTCATCGACAAGACCTCGCATCTCGGCCACCTCAAATGGATCCTGCACGAGTTCTGCAAGGCGTTCTTCGAGGTCGATCACATCAACATGCGCTTCCGTCCCTCGTTCTTCCCGTTCACCGAGCCATCGCTGGAAGTCGACATCCAGTGTCGCCGCGACAAGGGCGAGATCCGCTTCGGCGAGGGCGAGGACTGGCTGGAGATCCTCGGCTGCGGCATGGTGCACCCGAACGTGCTGCGCGCCTGCGGCATCGATCCCGACGAGTATCAGGGCTTTGCCTGGGGCATGGGCATCGACCGCATCGCCATGCTGAAATACGGCATCGCCGATCTGCGCCAGCTGTTCGACAGCGACGTCCGCTGGCTGAGCCACTACGGCTTCAAGCCGCTCGAAGTGCCAACGCTTGCCGGAGGGCTGAGCTCGTGAAATTCACCCTCTCCTGGCTGAAGGATCATCTCGACACCGACGAGCCGCTGGAAAAGCTCGCCGAGAAGCTCACCATGATCGGGCTCGAGGTCGAGAACATCGAGGACAAGGCGAAGGCGCTCAAGCCTTTCACCATCGCGAAGGTGATCTCGGCCGAGCAGCATCCCAACGCCGATCGCCTGCGGGTCTGCATGGTCGACACCGGCGACGGTGGCGCGCCGGTGCAGGTCGTGTGCGGCGCGCCGAATGCGCGCGCCGGCCTCGTCAGCGTCTTCTCGCCGCCGGGCACCTACATTCCCGGCAAGGACATCACGCTCGGTGTCGGCACCATTCGCGGCGTCGAGAGCCGCGGCATGCTCTGCTCGGCGGCGGAGCTGCAGATCTCCAACGACCATGACGGCATCATGGAATTGCCGGCGGACGCCCCGATCGGCACCGGCTATGCCGAATGGGCCGCGCTCGGCGATCCCGTGGTCGAGATCAATCTGACACCGAACCGGCAGGACTGCACCGGCGTGCACGGCATCGCGCGCGATCTTGCCGCGGCCGACATGGGCAAGTTCAGGGATCCCACCATCAAGCCGATCAAGGGCGAATTTCCGTGCCCGGTGAAGGTCACGGTCGAGGATTCCACGCTGTGCCCGGGCTTCGCGCTCCGCCTTGTGCGCGGTGTCAAGAACAAGCCGTCGCCGGAATGGCTGCAGAAGCGGCTGACCGCGATCGGGCTGCGCCCGATCAACGCACTGGTCGACATCACCAATTTCATGACCTTCGATCGCGCGCGGCCGCTGCACGTGTTCGATGCCAAGAAGGTGACGGGCAATCTCGTCGTGCGCCGCGCCCGCGAGGGCGAGAGCCTGCTCGCGCTCGACGGCCGCACCTACAATCTCGACCCCTCGATCTGCGTGATCGCCGACGAGCACGGCGTCGAGTCGCTCGCCGGCATCATGGGCGGCGAGGCCTCGGGCTGCGACGACGATACCACCGACGTGCTGATCGAATCGGCGCTGTGGAACGAGATCAACATCGCCCAGACCGGCCGCAAGCTCGGCATCAATTCGGACGCGCGCTACCGCTTCGAGCGCGGCGTCGATCCGGCCTTCATGGTGCCGGGCCTGGAGCTCGCGACCAAGCTGGTGATGGAGATGTGCGGTGGCGCGCCGTCCGAGACATTCGTGGTCGGCAAGACCTTCGGCGACGACCGCCTGATCGAATTCCCCATCACGGAGGTCAAGCGCCTGTCCGGCATCGAGGTGCCGCAAATCGAGATGAAGCGTATCCTGAACCATCTCGGCTTCATGATGGCGGGCCCCGGCCCAGTCGTGAAGGTGGCAGTGCCGTCCTGGCGCTCCGACGTGCACGGCAAGGCCGACATCGTCGAGGAGATCGTGCGCATCTTCGGCGTCGACAAGGTGCCGATGACGCCGTTCGAGCGCGGCGAGGATGCGCGCAAGCCGGTGCTGACCCCGCTCCAGCTCCGCACCCGCCGCGCGCGGCGGGCGCTCGCAAGCCGCGGCATGGTCGAGGCCGTGACGTGGTCGTTCATCGCAAAGCCTGCGGCCCAATTGTTCGGCGGCGGTCAGCGCGAGCTTGAAGTGGCCAACCCGATCGCCTCGGATCTGTCGGACATGCGCCCGACCCTGTTGGCCGGCCTGATCGCCGCGGCGCAGGCCAACGCCGATCGCGGCTTTGGCGATGTCGTGCTGTTCGAGGTCGGCCAATTGTTCAAGGGCGACCGCCCGCAGGATCAGTTCATGGCGGCGAGCGGCGTACGTCGCGGCCTTTCCTCCTCTGAAGGTCTGGGACGGCACTGGTCCGGCTCGGCGCAGGCCGACGTGTTCGACGTCAAGGCCGACGCACTAGCGGTGCTGGCTGCCGCCGGTGCGCCGATGCAGGCGCTGCAGATCGTCGCCGGCGGTCCCGGCTGGCTGCATCCGGGGCGCTCCGGCACGATCCAGATCGGCCCGCAAAACGTGCTCGGTTATTTCGGCGAGATGCATCCGCGTGCGCTGGAAGCGCTCGGCGCCGACGGCCCGCTGATGGTGTTCGAGGTGATCCTCGATCGCATTCCCGAGGCCAAGAAGAAGCCGACCCGCGCCAAGCCCCTGGTCGAGCTCTCGGCATTCCAGCCCGTCTCGCGCGACTTTGCCTTCATCGTCGACCGCACGGTGAAGGCGGGCGACATCGTGCGAGCCGCGCAGGGCGTCGACAAGAAGCTGATCACCGGCGTCAACGTCTTCGACGTCTACGAGGGCAAGGGCATCGATGACGGCAAGAAGTCGATCGCGATCGCGGTGACGCTCCAGCCCCGCGAGAAGACGCTGACGGACCAGGAGATCGAGGCCGTCGGCACCAAGATCGTGGCCGAGGTCACGAAGAAGACCGGCGGCGTCTTGCGAGCATGACGCCGAAGAACGGAGCATGAGTCTTACCGACTTTCTTCCGAAGGACGTCAGCCTCACCATTGCGATGGCGCTCTGCGCCGTCGCTTTCGTTTCAGGCACCGCGCGCGGCTTCTCCGGCTTCGGCTCGGCGCTGATCTTCATGCCGCTGGCGAGCAGCATCGCGGCGCCGCGGCTGGTTGCCGCCCTGCTGCTCGTGATCGATTTCGTCGCGGCCGCGCCGCTGTTGCCCGATGCGTGGCGCAAGGCGGACCGCAAAGCCACCGCCGTGATCGTGCTGGGCGCCCTGATCGGCGTGCCTGTCGGGACCTATTTCCTCAGCGTGCTCGAGCCCGTCACCACGCGCTGGATCATCTCCTGCTTCGTCGCGGCGCTGCTGCTGCTGCTGCTGTCGGGCTGGCGCTATCGCGGCAAGGACCACGCCTGGCTCTCGGTCGGCATCGGCGGCCTCTCGGGCTTTTGCAGCGGCCTGGCGCAGACCGGCGGCCCACCGATCGTCGGCTATTGGCTCGGCCGCCCGATCGCCCCGATCGTCGCGCGTGCCAACATCGTGCTGTTCTTCGGCGCGTCGGATTTCTTCTCGATGGTCAGCTACGCCACCACGGGCCTGATCTCCCGGGAGTCGCTCGTGCTGTCACTGATCGTCGGCCCGGTCTATGCGCTCGGCGTGGCGTTCGGCGCGTCACTGTTCGGCCGTGCCAGCGAGAAGGTGTTTCGCGGCATCTGCTACGCGCTGATCGCGACGGCCGTGATCGCCGGGCTGCCCGTGCTGGACGGGATTTTGCGGTAGCTTCCTCCGTTGTCGTCCTAGCGAAAGCCAGGACCCATTACCCCGGTCAACGCTTATAGCAACTGCTCGCAACGACGAGTCTTCGTCAAACTACTCCCTGGGGTAATGGGTCCTGGATCTGCGCTCCGCTTGTCCAGGACGACGAAATCAATTCTGCCGCGGCGCCCGCCGCTTCTTCGTCGACTGTGTAGGCAGGTCCGCCGGATCGGATTTGAGCGCGCCGATCTTGCGCAAGGCTGAATCCGCCGCGCGTTCGCCGCTCTCCCAGGCGCCATCGACGGTACCCCAGAGCGTCTCGTGCGTCGCTTCGCCGGCGAGGAACACGTTGCCGATCGGCTCCGCCAAAGCCCTTCGCGAGAGCTGGCCGCCGGGCGAAGACGCCGACATCGCGCCCATGACATAGGGCGAGGCATTCCAGCGCGTCGCACTGGTCTTCTGCACGGCGGCCGCAGCCTCGCTGCCGAACAGCTTCGTGATCCATTCCTTGGCGAAGGCCGTCATCGCCTTCTCGCCCTGCTCGGAGAGATCGCGGCCGAACGAGCCGCCGACATCGATCGAGCACAGCCAGGAGCCGCCGATATTGGCGAACATCAGCGCGGTGCGCGTCGAATTGCTCTGCTCGATGAGAATGTCGTCGCGCGCGAGCCCGAGCGGATTGCCCGGCAATTGCAGCACGATGTGATCGTAGCTGCCGAGGGTGAGCTTCGATGCCGCATCGAGCGTGCGCTTGGGAATGTCGGGCGCGAACTTGATTGCGCCCGACATCAGCACGTTGGTCGAGACCGTGACGATGGCGGCGCGGGCAGCGATCTTGCCGCTGGGCGTCTCCACGGCGACGTCGCGATTGCTCCAGACGATCCGGCTCGCCGGCGTCGCCAGCGCCACCGGCGCCTGCTCGCCGAGCTTCGTGATCAAGGTCCCCAAGCCCTGGCGGCACGCGATCGCGCCGGTGCGGTCCTGCGCGCGGGCCTTGTCGATCGCTGACAGCTCCTTCAGATCCTTGCCGGCAAAGCCAGCGCCCAGCATGAATTCGGCTGCGCCGGCCCAGTCACCGAGATCCTTCGGCAGCACTGAGGCGCAGGAAGTATCCAGCTTGCCGCGTGCGGCCTCGTCGATGGCGCGGTTGGCGCGGACTAGAGCGGCCAGAAATTCCTCGGTCTCGCCGGCGCGGGCGTTGCGGCGGCCGATGCGCATCTTCTGGCCCGAGGGCGCCGGCAGCACATCGAGACCCGCGCTGCGCGCCAGCCGAATCATCGGATTGGTGTCGGGATTGTGCATCCAGCGCGCGCCGCGGTCGAACGGCACGTCGAAGGTCCTGCTATCCGTGATGCAGCGCCCGCCGATCTCGCCTGCGGCTTCCACCACCACGACCTTGCGACCCGCCGCCATGATCCGCCGCGCCGCCGCAATTCCCGCGGCCCCCGCACCAATCACGACGATATCGGCCTCGCGCGGCAGGGGCGCCGCGGTTGCGCGCAGGACCGGCATCGCGGCAAGGGCCGCCGACGCCGAAAGGAAACTGCGGCGCGTGATTGTCATGTCATGGTTTCCGGGGACTTGCGGCGAACGGGAACAGCCCGCGAACCTTGCCGAATCTGATGTTGCGCAGCAACCATCATGGTGAATCAATCGTGCTTGATCTCACAGAGTGATGAACCGAATTGCAACACGTTTCGACCATGATAGAGAAGGGAAAAAGACGGCCGGAAAAGGTCGTGGGGGGAGTTTGAAATGGGGACGGTCCTGGACTCAGTCGGCAAGCTGATTGCCGCGTACCTCTCGAAGGAGGTGCCGGGCTACGAGCCGTTCACGCCGAGCGACCCGGAGCACCTGCGCGGCGTCGTCGAGGCCGGCGACGTGCTGCTGGTCGAAGGCAACAACCGCATCTCCGGCATCATCAAATATCTGACGCAGTCGACCTGGTCGCATGCGGCGCTCTATGTCGGTCCGATCGAGGGCGCGGAAGAGGCCGATGGCGAACCGCATGTGCTGATCGAGGCCAATATCGGCGAAGGCGTCACCTCCGCGCCGCTGTCGAAATATTTCCCCTATCACACCCGCCTCTGCCGCCCGGTCGGGCTGTCCTATGAGGACCGCACCACGGTCTGCCGCTATGCCATCAACCGCATCGGCTTCGGCTACGACACCAAGAACATCGTCGACCTCATGCGCTACCTGTTCCCGCTGCCGATACCGCAACGCTGGCGGCGCCGCATGATCGCGCTCGGCTCGGGCGACCCGACCAAGATCATCTGCTCGGCCTTGATCGCGCAGGCGTTCGACGCCGTGCGCTATCCGATCCTGCCGAAGATTACCAAGGCCGGCAGCCGCGCCGCCCGCCGCGAGATCCTGCACATCCGCGATTCCTCGCTCTACATGCCCCGCGACTTCGACATCTCGCCCTATTTCGAAGTCGTCAAACCCACCATCGTGCACGGCTTCGACTACACAGCCTTGCACTGGGCCGACAAGCAAAAGCCGCTCGAGGAGGTAGCGGGCACATTCAGTGTGTTTCCAGAAACGCTCCGTGCGCCGCCGCTCGTTCCTGAGGCGATTGACGAAGAAACGCCGGCAGAGGTTCCGGTTGAAGAAGTAGGCGCGCAGCCCGCGACGGCTTCGGTCGCATGCTCCGAGCATTTCGTGCTGCTGAGCGAGCTCGCGATGCACCGCGCGCGGATGCGGGAGATCGCGGCTTAAGTCACGGTGTCGTCCCGGCGAAGGCCGGGCCCCATACCGCGTGATCTATCCATCGCACGCGGTCTTGCTACCGGCGTACGATCAACTCCTCATCTCCGCCAAATCTCTCCCTGGGTTTATGGGTCCCGGCCTTCGCCGGGACGACACCTAGGGTGTGGCCCGATCTCACTCTAACCACCGTCATTGCGAGCCAACGGGTCCGCGCGTAGCGCGGCCCGATGACGGGTATTACCGCTCCGCCCGTCCGATCACCGCCATCAGCTCCGCGATCTTCTCGCGTTGATCGGCCTTGTCGCCGCTCGCGATGGCGTGCTCGACGCAATGGGCGACGTGGTCCTTCAGGACCTCCTCCTCGACCCGGCGCAGCGCGGCGCGCACCGCCGAGATCTGCGTGACGATGTCGATGCAGTAGCGGTCTTCCTCCACCATTTTCGACAGGCCGCGAACCTGGCCCTCGATCCGGCCGAGACGTTTTCCCACAGATGCCTTGATGTCCTTGCGCATGGGGTCTATATACCCCTACCGGGTATGGGTTGCAAGCCCGAGAAGACCGGAGCATGGGAATGAACGACGCGGACCAAGAGCATCATCACAACGGGAAAACTGATTCCGGATGCGGCTGCTCAGCGAAAACGGCACCGCTCGCCAAGCCCGCGGCCTCGTCCTGCTGCGGCGGACATGCCGATCATTCCGGCCATGCCCACCATCACGGTCATGACCACGGTGATGCCGGAGGCAAGGTCAAGGACCCCGTCTGCGGCATGACGGTCGATCCTGCCACCTCGAAGCACCGGTTCGAGCATCACGGCGAGACCTTCCATTTCTGCTCGGCCGGATGCCGCACCAAGTTCGCTGCCGATCCCGCCAAATATCTCGCCAAGGACAAGGCGCCCGAGCCCGAGATGCCCGCGGGCACGATCTACACCTGCCCGATGCATCCGGAGATCCGCCAGGTTGGACCCGGCAGCTGCCCGATCTGCGGCATGGCACTCGAGCCGGAAGTGGCGAGCCTCGAGACCGGGCCCAATCCGGAGCTCGCCGACATGACGCGGCGGTTCTGGATCGGCGGCGCGCTGGCGCTGCCGGCGGTCGTACTGGAGATGGGCGGTCATCTCGCAGGACCGCACAGCTGGATCGATCAGACGCTCTCGAACTGGATCCAGCTGGTCTTCGCCACGCCCGTGGTCCTGTGGGCCGGCTGGCCCTTCTTCGTTCGCGGCTGGCAGTCGCTGGTGACGCGCAACCTCAACATGTTCACGCTGATCGCGATGGGCACGGGGGTCGCCTACCTCTACAGCATCGTCGGCACCGTCGCGCCGCAGATCTTCCCCGCCAATTTCCGCGGCCATGAGGGCGCAGTCGCCGTCTATTTCGAAGCGGCCGCCGTGATCACCGTGCTGGTGCTGCTCGGCCAGGTGCTGGAGCTGCGCGCCCGCGATGCGACATCGGGCGCGATCAAGGCGCTGCTGCAGCTCGCGCCGAAGACCGCGCGCCGTGTCGATGCCGATGGCAGCGAGCACGAAGTCGAGATCGACTCGCTTCATGCCGGGGATTCCCTGCGCGTCCGCCCCGGCGAGAAAGTGCCCGTCGACGGCATCATTCTCGAAGGCCGTTCCTCGCTCGACGAATCGTTGGTGACAGGCGAATCCATGCCGGTCACCAAGGAGACCGGGGCAAAGGTGATCGCAGGTACGCTCAACCAGTCCGGAAGCTTCATCATGCGCGCCGACAAGGTCGGGCGCGAAACGCTGCTGTCGCAGATCGTGCAGATGGTCGCGGACGCGCAGCGCTCGCGCGCGCCGATCCAGCGCCTCGCCGACCAGGTCGCCGGCTGGTTCGTGCCCACCGTGATCGTCGTCGCCATGGCTGCCTTCGCCGCGTGGACCTGGTTCGGGCCGGAACCGCGGCTGGCTTTCGGCCTGGTCGCGGCGGTGAGCGTTCTGATCATCGCCTGCCCCTGTGCGCTGGGCCTCGCGACCCCGATGTCGATCATGGTTGGTGTCGGGCGCGGCGCGCAGGCCGGCGTTCTGATCAAGAACGCCGAGGCGCTGGAGCAGATGGAGAAGATCGACACGCTGGTGGTCGACAAGACCGGCACGCTGACCGAGGGCAAGCCCAAGGTGGTGTCGATCGTCCCGGCCGCCGGCTTCGCCGAAGACGACATCCTTCGTATGGCGGCGAGCGTCGAGCGCGCGAGCGAGCATCCCCTGGCAGATGCCATCGTGCGCGCGGCGAAAGAGAAACAGCTCACGCCCGGTCAGGTCGAGCAATTCGATTCGCCGACCGGCAAGGGCGCAACCGGCAGGGTCGACGGCAGGACCATCGTGCTGGGCAATGCCAGATATCTGACGTCGATCGGCATCGACACCAAGCCGCTCGACACCGAGGCCGAACGGCTGCGCGGCGACGGCGCCACGGTGATCAACATGGCCGTCGACGGCCGGCTTGCCGGTCTGTTCGCGATCGCCGATCCGGTCAAGGCTTCGACGCCGGAGGCGCTGAAGGCGCTCGCGGCCGAAGGCATCAAGGTGATCATGCTGACCGGCGACAATCGCACGACGGCCGAGGCGGTGGCGCGCCGGCTCGGCATCGCCGAGGTCGAGGCCGAGGTGCTGCCGGACCAGAAGAGCGCGGTGGTCACCAGGCTGCAAAAGGCCGGCCGCAGCGTCGCAATGGCCGGCGACGGCGTCAACGACGCGCCGGCGCTGGCGGCAGCCGAGGTCGGCATCGCCATGGGCACCGGCACGGATGTGGCGATGGAGAGCGCGGGCGTGACGCTGCTCAAGGGCGACCTCACCGGCATCGTGCGGGCGCGAAAACTGTCGCAGGCGACCATGAGCAACATCCGCCAGAACCTGTTCTTCGCCTTCATCTACAACGCCGCCGGCATTCCGATCGCGGCCGGCATCCTCTATCCGGCGTTCGGCCTGCTCCTTTCGCCGATCATTGCCGCAGCAGCCATGGCGCTGTCCTCAGTGAGCGTGGTCGGGAATGCGCTGCGGCTGCGTGCGACGCGGCTGTGAGCGCGGCAAAATCCGTGTAGAACAGGCCCATTCGGCGATATGCGGAGAGGACCTGATGCAGCGGATTACGATCACGATCGAGGACGACCTCCTGGCGGAGATTGACGCCGCAGCCGAGGCCCGCGGCTACCAGAACCGCTCCGAGATCATTCGAGATCTCGCACGCGCCGGCTTGCAGCAGAGTACTGAAGACACCGCGCAGACCGGTCAATGCGTCGCCGGCCTCGTCTATGTCTACGACCACGCCGCCCGCGATCTCTCAAAACGCCTGGTGCAGGAATTCCACGGCCATCACGACCTCGCGCTGGCGACCCTGCACGTCCATCTCGACGACAACAATTGCATGGAGATGACCGCGCTGCGCGGCGCAGCTTCCGAGGTCAAGCACTTCGCCGACCACATCATCGCCGAACGCGGCGTGCGCTACGGGCGCGTGGTGATGATCCCGACCGGGGAAGGCAAGCAGGCGAAGGGGCGCAAGCACGGGCATCGGCATGAGTAATTCGGCCGCGTAGACGGTGCGAATCCCTCTCCCCTTGTGGGAGAGGGTGGCTCGCCGCGACAGCGGCGAGACGGGTGAGGGGTTTGTCTCCGCGAGCACATTCGTCTTGAGTTCGCGGAGAGAACCCCTCATCCGGCGCTTCGCGCCACCTTCTCCCACAAGGAGAGAAGGGAAGGGTCCCTTGCCGAAACCGCCGTGCATCTCTACCTCTCGCAACGTGTTGACCTCAGGGGTGCCCCATGCTGGATGCCGCCATCAAGGCGCTATCGCAAATGATCTCGCCGCCGATGCGCTCGATCCTGTGGCGGTCGATCGGGCTGGCGCTGGTGCTGATCATCGTGCTGGCGATCGGCCTGCAGCGGCTGCTCAGCTGGTTTGCGACTTCCGGTGGGGTCTGGCTGGAGGGCCTGCTCGGACCGGGCTGGCATTCGTCCATCGAAATCCTCTCCTGGATCGTCTCGATCGCGGCGGGCCTCGGCGTGGTGTTCGGCGGCGTCTTCCTGATGCCCGCGATCACCTCACTGGTGGCGAGCCTGTTCGTTGATGATGTCGCCGACATCGTCGAGCGCGAGCATTATCCCGCCGAGCGGCCCGGCGCGGCGCTGCCGTTCAGCCAGGCGATCTTCGAGGGCGTCAAGACCGCGCTGCTGACGATCCTGATCTATCTGATCGCGCTGCCGCTGGTGCTGTTCGCCGGCGCCGGTTTCCTGATCTTCTTCATCGCCGCGGCCTGGCTGCTAGGCCGCGAATATTTCGAGCTCGCCGCGATGCGCTTTCGCCCACCGGCGGAAGCCAAGGCGATGCGGCGCGACAACGCCGCAACGATCTTCACGGCCGGCCTGTTCATTGCGGCCTTCGTCTCGATCCCGGTCGTCAATCTGGCGACGCCGATCTTCGCCATGGCTTTCATGGTCCACATGCACAAGCGCCTGTCCGGCCCGCGCCCCGAGCTGATCGAGCCGGCGCGGCAGATGAGGTGACGGTGCTTACGTCGCCGTCACCCCGCATTTGCGCAGGAGCATCCTGGCGAAGCCGAACGGCGCCGGGGTGAACGGGCCCGTTGGCGCACGGGTGACGAGCGCGAGGACAACGAGAGCGGCCATCGCCAGCCAGAAGCACAGCCAGAAGCCGTCGATATAGGCGAGCACATTGGCCTCGCGCTGGACGACGCCCGCGAGCGTGCCGACCGCGCGCGCCTGCGCCGATCCTGTGCCATGGGCCGCGAAATGGTCGGCGAGCTGTTTCAGCCGCTGCATCACATCGGCGTCGCCGACGTTCAGGTTCTGACCGAGATAGAAGGAATGGACTTGCTCGCGCACGCGCAGCCACGTCCCCATCAGCGCTACGCCGATCTCGGCGCCGCCGAGCCGCATGATCTGGATATAGGCGGCAAAGGACGTGGCGCGGCTCGGATCGGAGTTCGACAGCAGCGTGATGATCAGCGGCAGCAAGGTCAGCGACTGCCCGATCGACTGCAGCAGCACGATGCCTATGAAATTCTCGCGCGCCCAGGCGTGGGTGAGCTGCGTGCCCCAGAGATTGGCCGCGGCGAATGAGGCAAATCCCACCACCAGCACCGTGCGCGTATCGAAGTGCCTGAGCAGCCAGATCGAGACCGGCACCAGCACGAACATCGGCAGGGCGCCATACGTGAGCAGCAGCATGCCGCTCTGCTCCGGCCTCAGCAAGCCAATGGTGGCCAGGAAATTCGGCACCAGCGAGGCATTGGACAGGCTCGTCAGCGTGTAGAGCAGGATCAGCAGCAGCCCCAAGCCGATATTGCGCGAGAACAGCACGCTGACATGTGCCCAGGGTCGTCTCACCAGGGACTCGTTGAGGAGGAAGGCCACGAACAGCGCCGCACCGCTGGCGAGCAGCGCCATCACCGTGCCGGAGCCGAGCCAGTCCAGCCGGTTGCCCTGGTCGAGCCCCGCATAGATCATCGCGACGGAGGCGCCCAGCAGCAGCATGCCGCCCCAATCGGCCTCTCGCAGCAGCGCGCGGTTCACCGGCTCGTTGGGCGTGCCGAGATAAACCATCAGCCCCATCATCGGCGCGATCACCACGCCCTGCCAGTACAGCCATTGCCAGCCGAGATGGTCGACATAGAAGCCGACCAGCGAGGTCGAGCTGTCCAGGGCGAAGCCGACGCGGATCGCATAGATCGAGATCGCCGGCAGCCACCAGCGGATCGGCAGATTGCGAAACACGATCATCAGCGTCGCCGGCACGAAGGTGCCGAGCAGGAGGCCGTGCACGACGCTGAGCGCGAGCAGGGTCGTATAATCGGGCACGAACGGAATGATGAACGAGACGGCGGCATAGACGAGGCTGGGGATGCCGAGCACGCGGCGCAGGCCGAACACGGTGGCAAGCCATGCCACGGCGGGCGCGATGAATATCTGCGAGCCGATGCCGGCGGTGGAGAGCCAGGCGCCCTCGTCGAAGGAGAATGAGAACGCGCCGCGCAGGTCCGGCAGGCCGACCGTGGTCAGGCGGCTGTCGAAATTGGCGAGAAACGAGCCGAGCAGCACCGCCGCCACCGCAAAGAGCGGCCGTGGCGCGACGCCGCCGCGCGAGAGCGGCTCCTCGCGGCCAGCGGCGTCATTTTCCGCCATTCGCAGCCTTCGTATCGATGCGGGTGATGACCGACATGCCCGGCACCAGCCGCGCCAGCAGCGGCTGACCCTCGTCGAACTGGATCCGCACGGGAATGCGCTGCACCACCTTGGTGAAGTTGCCGGTCGCATTGTCCGGCGGCAGCAGCGCCACCTGCGCGCCGGTCGCCGGCGCGATGCGCTCGACCCGGCCGCGCAGCGTCTCGCGCGGGAAACTGTCAACGGTGATCTCGACCGGCTGGCCCGGCCGCACATGCGTGAGCTGGGTCTCCTTGTAGTTCGCGATCACATACACTTTCGGCAGCGGCACCACGTTGATGAGATTGCTGCCGATATTGACATAGTCGCCCGGCTGCACCTGTCGTTCGCCGACGACGCCGTCGAACGGCGCTGTTATCTTGGTATATCCAAGCTTCAGCTTCGCGCTCGCCAGCGTTGCCTTGGCCGCCTCGACATCGGCGGCGCGCTGCTTCCTGTTGCCTTGCAGGACTTCTAGCTGGTGCTGTTGGGCGGCGATCACGGCGCGGCTGGCGCGCACGTCGGCCTGCGCCTTGGCGTAGGCGGCAACCGCCTGCTCGAGCCGCTGCCGCGTGCCGGATTCGGTCTGCGACAACGACTGTTGGCGTTCCTGCTCCTGCTTGGCCTCGACCTCCATGGCTTCGGCCGAGAGCCGCGCGGCCTGGGCCTGCGCGATCGTCGCATATTGCAGCTCGATCTGGTTGGCGAGATTGTCGAGCGCGGCTTGCGCGGCAGCCACTGACGCCTCGGCCTGCGCGACCTGCGCCTCGTAATCGGCGGGGTCGATCTGGATCAGGAGATCGCCGGCCTTGACGCGCTGGAAGTCGGTGACGCCTACCTTGAGCACCTCACCCGAGACGCGGCTCGACAGCCGCGTCAGCTCGGCACGGACATAGGCGTCATTGGTGGTCTGCACCACTGCATTGCCGACCCACTCGTCGAAACGCAGCGTCGCCAGCGCGACGAAGCCGAGCGCCACGATCACCGCGAGCAGCGGGATCGCGAGCCGGCTCCAGAGCGAAGGGGCCGGGCGCTGGGTGGGCCTGGGCGGCGGGGCCTGCGATGTGGGGACCGGTGACGACGGAACTTGTTCTTGTTGACTCACGACTTCACCCCAAAGCGGACTCGCCGCGATCTCACACGGTCTTCTCCGGCCACCGGCAGAGATCGTTGATCAGGCAGACCTCGCAGCGCGGCTTGCGCGCGAGGCAAGTATAGCGGCCGTGCAGGATCAACCAATGATGAGCGTGCAGCATGAACTCGGCCGGGATCACCTTTTCGAGACCGAGCTCGACTTCGAGTGGTGTCTTGCCCGGCGCAAGCCCGGTGCGGTTGCCGACGCGGAAGACGTGCGTGTCGACGGCCATCGTGTGCTCGCCGAAGGCCATGTTGAGCACGACGTTCGCCGTCTTGCGGCCGGCGCCGGGCAGCGATTCGATCTCGGCGCGCGTGCGCGGCACCTCGCCGCCGAAATCATTGAGCACCTTCGCCGACAGCGCGATCACGTTCTTCGCCTTGGTGCGATAGAGCCCGATGGTCTTGATGTACTCACGCAGGCGCTCCTCGCCGAGATCGAGCATCTTCTGAGGCGTGTCGGCGACCTCGAACAACGCGCGCGTCGCCTTGTTGACGCCGGCATCGGTCGCCTGCGCCGACAGCACCACGGCAACAAGCAGCGTGAACGGATTGACGTGCTCGAGCTCGCCCTTCGGTTCCGGATTGGCCTTGCGGAAACGGCTGAAGGCCTCGTGGATTTCGGCAGGGGTCCAGGGCCTTGTCGCCTTGAGCGCCTTCTTGGCGGGCGCGTTCGGCTTCGCGACGACCGCTTTTGCCTTTTTCTTCGGCACGGCCGCTTTGCGCGGCGCCGGCTTGCGGGTGATTTTCGCCATGATCGGGATATACTGAGGGACGATGAGCACAGGCAATGAAATTGAGCCCGGCGCTTCCGAGGACCCGCGCGACGTGCAGATCTTCTCCGCGCTGCTGACGCCGCATCGCTCGCTGAACCGCACCGGCTTCCTCGCGGTGATGCTGTTCGTCAGCGTCGTCAGCTTCGTCACGGGCCTGGCCTTCCTGATGATGGGGGCGTGGCCGGTGCTCTTCTTCTTCGGCCTCGACGTTCTCGTGATCTGGTGGGCCTTCAAGGCCAATTTCCGCGCCGCGCGGGCCCGCGAGGAGATCGTGGTGACCCCTTCCGAATTGCGCGTCCGCCGCGTCAGCCATCGCGGCCAGGTCGCCGAATGGACGTTCAACCCGCTCTGGGTCCGGCTCGACATGGAGGTCGACGAGGACTTTGGCATCGAGCATCTCTATCTGATCTCGCGCGGCCACCAGATCCAGATCGCGCGCTTCCTCGGCCCGGAAGAAAAAGCAAGCTTTTACAAAGGCTTGGTTGAGGCCCTGAACGCCGCCAGGCGCGGCCCGACCTACAATCCGGTGAGCTGATCGGCGGGTCGGAAATCGGGTGGTTTCGCTCCCCGGCCGCGCCTACATTTCCGGTCATGATGACACTCGCGATACATGACCAGCGCCTGGCCAAGCCGGGCCCCCAGAACGCCGCACTGCGCGACTATGATTCCGTGCGCCGGGCGATCGCGTTCATCTCGGAGAACTGGCGCGCGCAGCCGACCATCGAGGCGATGGCGGATGCGGCCGGCGTCACGCCGGATGAGCTGCACCATCTGTTCCGCCGCTGGGCCTCGATCACGCCGAAGGCGTTCATGCAGGCGCTCACTCTGGACCACGCCAAGGGGCTGCTGCGGGATTCCGCCAGCATCCTCGATGCAGCCCTCGACTCCGGCCTGTCGGGTCCCGGCCGCCTGCACGATCTCTTCGTCACCCACGAGGCGATGTCGCCGGGCGAATGGAAGAACGGCGGCGCCGGTTTGACGCTGCGCTACGGCTTCCATCCCTCGCCGTTCGGCACCGCGATCGTCATCGCCACCGACCGTGGATTGTCAGGCCTGGCCTTCGCCGATCATGGCGAGGAGAAGATCGCGCTCGCCGACATGACACGGCGCTGGCCGAACGCGACCTATGTCGAGGATCACGAAGGCACCGCACCGCTCGCAGCGCGCATCTTCGATTCGAAACTATGGCGGCCGGACCAGCCGCTGCGGGTGGTCCTGATCGGCACCGATTTCGAGGTGCGGGTGTGGGAGACGCTGCTGAAGATCCCGATGGGCCGCGCGGTGTCCTATTCCGACATCGCCTGCAACATCAACAGCCCGAAGGCGTCGCGCGCCGTCGGTGCTGCCGTCGGCAAGAACCCGGTCTCGTTCGTCGTCCCCTGCCACCGCGCACTCGGCAAGAGCGGCACACTCACCGGCTACCATTGGGGCATCACCCGCAAGCAGGCGATGCTGGGCTGGGAAGCCGGGCGGCTGGGATTGCAGTAAGTGCAACGAGCACACTGCCGTAGGGTGGGCAAAGGCGCATAGCACCGTGCCCACCATCTCTCTCAAGTCGCTGACGGCGCGTGGGCACGCTACGCTTTGCCCACCCTACGGCAACGTGCTCTTGGCGAAAGCCTAGCCCGCCAGATCCAGCTTCGAGGCCACCGTCGAATCCGCATTCAAGCGGTAGATGATCGGCACGCCGGTCGCGAGCTCGCGCTTCAAGATGCCCTCCGGCGAGAGCTTTTCCAGCACCATGATCAGTGCGCGCAGCGAGTTGCCGTGGGCGGCGACCAGGGTGCGCTTGCCGTTGAGCACGCCGGGCAGGATTTCCTGCACGTAGTACGGCAGCGCGCGCGCGAGCGTGTCCTTCAGGCTCTCGCCGCCGGGCGGCGGCACGTCGTAGGAGCGGCGCCAGATCAGCACCTGGTCCTCGCCCCATTTCTTGCGGGCGTCGTCCTTGTTGAGGCCGGAAAGATCGCCATAGTCGCGCTCGTTCAGCGCGAGGTTCTTCGTGGTCGGCAGGCCCTCCTGTCCGAGCTCGCCGAGGATGAGGTCGAGCGTGTGCTGCGCACGCGTCAGCACCGAAGTGTAGGCGACGTCGAACACGAGCCCCTGCGCCTTCAGCTTGCGGCCGGCTTCCGTGGCTTCCTTCACGCCGAGCTCGGTGAGGTCAGGGTCCTTCCAGCCCGTGAACAGGTTCTTCAGATTCCATTCGCTCTGGCCGTGGCGCACGAGCACGAGAAGACGTTCGCTCATCAACTGCTTTCCGTTACCGTTGTCGTTTGAGCATGATCTGATCGGAAAACCGCTTCGCACTTTTCCGGATCATGCTCTGGTTCAGATGTCAGACAGGCCGAGCACGTCGGCCATGGAGTAGTGTCCCGGCTTCTTGCCATGCGCCCACAGCGCCGCCTTCAGCGCGCCATGGGCGAACAGCATGCGGTCCTCGGCCTGATGCGACAGCGTCAGCCGCTCGAACGGGCCGAGGAAGGTGACGCTGTGATCGCCGGCCACCGTGCCGCCGCGCAAGGAGGCAAAGCCGATGTGGCCCGGCCGACGCGCGCCGGTGATGCCGTCACGACCACGCTCGGAATGGTCATCGAGCGTGACGCCGCGGCCGGCGGCCGCCGCCTGGCCGAGCATCAGCGCCGTGCCGGAGGGTGCGTCGACTTTCATGCGGTGATGGGTCTCGACGATCTCGATGTCGAAAGTCGGGTCGAGCGCCTTGGCAACGCGCTTGACCACGGCGGCGAGCAGATTGACGCCGAGGCTCATATTGCCGGATTGCACCACGATGGCGCGGTTGGTGACGCTCTTGATCACGGCATTGTCGGAGCCCGACAGCCCGGTCGTGCCGACGACATGCACGATGCCGCGCTCGGCGGCGATCGCGACATTGGCGATGGTCGCCGCGGGCACGGTGAAGTCGAGAATGCCGTCGGCCTCCTTCGACATCGCCCAGAGATCGGCTGAGAGCTTGATGCCGTTGGCCGGCAGGCCCGCGAGCACGCCGGCATCCTTGCCGAGCAGCTCCGAGCCCGGCGCCTCCAGCGCACCCGCCAGCACCGCGCCTTTGCTCTCGGCAATTGCCCGCACCAGCGCGCGGCCCATCCGGCCGCCCGCCCCAGCAACAATCAAGCGCATGTCCGACATGGTGTGATCCTCTTCGGAGCCGTTGTAGCGGGGGGAGGCAGTTCCGGCAACCGAGGGGGATCGGGCATGGTCGCCCGCGGCCATCCTTCGAGACGCCCGCCTACGGCGGGCCCTCAGGATAAGGGCGCGTTTCGCGGCGAGATGTCAGGCCCTCATGGTGAGGAGCCCGCGCAAGCGGGCGTCTCGAACCATGCAGGCCGATGTCGTGCCTCAACCGTCCTGCGGCTGCGGGCCGTCATAGCCCTCGATGATGATGAGGTCGGCGACGGAGTGCGGCTGGCGCACCTTGATGTTGGCCTGGTATTCTGGCGAGTTGTAGCAGGCGAGCGCGGTCTCGTAGTCCGGGAATTCGATCACGACATTGCGGGTACGGCTGGCACCTTCGAGGGTGGTGAACTTGCCGGCCCGCACGACGAAGCGGCCGCCCCATTTCTTGAAGATCGGGCCGTTGGCGACGGCATAGGGCTTGTAGCCCTCGTCACTGCTCACGTCGACGCGTCCGATCCAGTAGCCTTTTGCCATCGTTGTTCTCCCTGTGTTGTTGGTTAGCCGAGAGCCTCGGCGATCTCATGTTGGATCGCTTCCGCGACTGCCTTGGGGTCTGCCGCTTCCATCACCGGCCGTCCGACGACGAGATAATCGGCACCGGCACTGATGGCACGGCCCGGCGTCATGATGCGCTTCTGGTCGCCGCTCGCCGAGCCGGCCGGCCGGATGCCGGGCGTGACGAGGCGCATCTGGTGGCCGACGATCTTGCGAAGGCTGCCGACTTCTTCCGGCGACGAGACAAGGCCGTCGATGCCGAGCACCTGTGCCTGCTGCGCCCGCGCCTCGACCAGCTCGGAGACGCCGAGCCGGTAGCCGGCTGCGTGCAGATCGTCGTCGTTGTAGGAGGTCAGCACGGTCACGGCGAGAATCTTCAGGCTGGCGCTGCCACGCCCTTCGACGGCACCCTTCATGGTCTGCGGATAGGCGTGCACCGTGACGAAGGTTGCGCCAAGCTTGGCGACACTCTCCACGCCACGCGTGACCGTGTTGCCGATGTCATGCATCTTGAGATCGGCGAAGATTTTTTTGCCCTTGTCGGCGAGCTTGCCGATCAGCGGAAGGCCGCCGGCATAGGCGAGCTGATAGCCGATCTTGTAAAACGTGACGCTGTCGCCGAGCCTGCCGACCATTGCTTCCGCGGCATCGACGCTCGGCACGTCGAGCGCAACGATGAGGCGGTCCTTCGGAGCGATCTCGGCTGGCGTCATGTCACCTCACATCATGCGTTGGGAAATGTCGATCAACTGCCGCACCAGCTCCTTCAACGCGGCGATATCCGCCTCGTTCTTGAGCCTGTCCATATCGTCATAGGCCTGGTCGGCAAAGGCGAGCGTGAGCTGGCTCGGGATCACATTGGCGTGGCAGGAGGTCAGGATCAGGCGCAACGCCTGGAGCGCGCGGGCGGCGCCAAGCCGGCTCTGCGAGGCGCCGGCGAGCGCGAAGGCGCGGTCGCGGAAGACGTCGCCGCGCGCCTCGTGCAGCTCGTGCACGCGGCTGACCCAGTCGATCGCGTTCTTCAGCAGCGGCGGCACCGAGGCGTTGTATTCCGGCGTGACGAACAGCACGCCGTGATGCGCGCCGATCATGCGCTTGAGATTGATCGCGTGCTTGGGCACGCCGGACTTGGCCTGGAGATCGCCGTCATAGATCGGCAGCGGGAAATCGGCGAGCGAGATGCGGGTGACGTCGACGCCGGCCTGGGCGAATTCATAGGCCGCGACCGCCGCCAGCTTCGCATTGTGCGAGCCGGTGCGCAGCGAGCCGGGAATGACCAGGATCTTGGGAGCTGACATCCAATCCAATGCGTTCGGCGAAACGAGCCCGCCGGGCAAAGAGAGATGCCGGCAGAATTAGTCCTTGCGATACACCCAGACGCGGGCCGGCGGAAGGTTCATCCAGATCCGTTCCGAGGCCTCTGTGGACACGCCGTGCAGCGATTTCGGGATCGGCGGCACCACCGCGTAGGTGAACTGGATGAACGGCGCGCCAGGCGCCAGCGCCGTGAAGGCGTCGCGGATGAGCCGCAGCCGGGTCAGCATCGGCTTCGTGACGAGTGGCAGGCCGGAGACAACGGCGGAAGCCGGCGCGCTCAAGACGTTCCACAGCGTGTCGCGCAGGCGATAGGCATCGCCCTGCACCACCTTGGCTTGCGGATAGCGGTCGCGCAGCAGCGCACAGAAGCCGGGATTGTATTCGACGAGGACGAGACGCTTCTGGTCGACGCCGCGCTCGATCAGGGCCGAGGTGATGGCGCCGGTGCCGGGTCCGAGCTCGACCACGGGGGCGTCCGAGTCGATATCGACGTAATGGGCCATTGTCCGGGCCAGGAGCTTGCCCGACGGCATCACCGCGCCCATGTGCAGCGGCTTTTCGATCCACGACCGGAGAAACCGCACCTCGTCGTCAAGACGAGGCTTCTTCAACGCACGCGCGGACGATGGCAAGGGCATGTCAGGACCGGACGGGACCGCGGGACCGCGGCGTGTCAGAAAATGGTCATAAAGACGTATAGACCGAAGGCGGCACGGTCAAGACGCGTCAACTCGCTCGATTACCGAAGAAATCCTTGACCTTGGCGAAGAAGCCTTCGGATTCCGGCTGCGTGTTGCCGGACGAGAGCTTGTCGAACTCGGCCAGCAATTCCTGCTGCTTCTTGGTGAGGTTCTGCGGGGTCTCGACCACGACCTGGACATACATGTCGCCCATCTGGCGCGAGCGCAGCACCGGCATGCCCTTTGATGCGATGCGGAATCGACGGCCCGACTGGGTTCCGGCCGGCACCTTCACCTTGGTCTTGGTCTTCTCGATGGTCGGCACCTCGAATTCGCCGCCGAGGGCGGCCGTCACCATCGAGATCGGCACGCGGCAATGCAGGTCGGCACCATCGCGCTGGAAGAACTGGTGCTGGGCCAGCGACAGGAAGATGTAGAGGTCGCCGGGCGGGCCGCCGCGGACCCCTGCCTCGCCCTCGCCGGCGAGCCTGATCCGCGTGCCGTCCTCGACGCCTTGCGGAATGTTGACCGACAGCGTGCGCTCGCGGGTGACCCGGCCCTGTCCCGAGCAGGACGGGCAGGCATCCTCGATCATCTGGCCGCGACCCTGGCAGCCGGGGCAGGTGCGCTCGAGCGTGAAGAAGCCCTGCGACTGCCGCACGCGGCCGGCACCGCCGCAGGTCGAGCAGGTCTTCGGCTTGGTGCCGGCCTTGGCGCCGATGCCCGAGCAGGCCTCGCAGGTGACCGAGACCGGGATCTCGATCTGCGCGGTCTTGCCGCCAAAAGCTTCCTCGAGCGTGATCTCCATGTTGTAGCGCAGGTCGGCGCCACGCTCGCGGCCGCCGCGGCCGCGCTGTCCGGCCATGCCGAACAGGTCTTCGAAAATATCGGAGAAGGAGGAGGCGAAGCCCGCGCCGAAGCCGGCGCCACCGCCGCCCTGCTCGAAGGCAGCGTGGCCGTAACGGTCATAGGCCGCGCGCTTGTCCCTGTCTTTCAGGACCTCGTAGGCCTCGTTGATTTCCTTGAACTTGACCTCGCTGGTGTCGTCCCCGGGATTGCGGTCGGGGTGAAATTTCATCGCCAGCTTGCGGAAGGACGCCTTCAGCTTGCCCTCGTCGGCGTCGCGTTCGACTTCGAGGGTCTCGTAGTAGCAGCGCTTGGTGGACGTGGACATGATGAGCTCGGTCTATCCAATCGCGAAACAAGTCGGAGCGAAACGATGCCGCTGCGCAACGACATAATCCTTCCGCCTCTTGGCGGAAGAGGGCACGGCGACGTTCAGCATAACGGCTGGGAATTGATCGATCGTAACGGGCATCGGGCCCGCCCTTCCCGACACGACGGCCTCCCCCGCGAGGGAGGAGGCCTTTGGTGCGTGTGGGGTCCAAGCCGTCCGCATGATCACCCTCTTGGGGCTTAAGCGGACTTCTTGTTGTTCTTGTCGTCGTCGACTTCGGTGAATTCCGCGTCGACGACGTCGTCCTTGGCCGCGTCCTTCTTGGCGTCGGCCTCGGCCTGCTGCTTGTACATGGCCTCGCCGAGCTTCATCGAAGCCTGGGCCAGCGTCTGGGTCTTGGCCTTGATCGCCTCGGCATCGTCGCCCTTCAGCGCTTCCTTGAGGTCGCTGACGGCATCCTCGATGGCGCGGCGCTCGCTCTCGGCGACCTTCGAGCCGTGCTCGGCCAGAGCCTTCTCGGTCGAATGCACCAGACCGTCCGCCTCGTTCTTGGCGGTGACGGCCTCGCGGCGCTTCTTGTCCGCCTCGGCATTGGCCTCGGCGTCCTTGACCATCTTCTCGATGTCGGCTTCCGACAGACCACCCGAGGCCTGGATGCGAATCTGCTGCTCCTTGCCGGTGGCCTTGTCCTTGGCCGAGACGTTGACGATGCCGTTGGCGTCGATGTCGAAGGTCACCTCGATCTGCGGCATGCCGCGCGGAGCCGGCGGAATGCCCATCAGGTCGAACTGGCCGAGCATCTTGTTGTCGGCCGCCATTTCACGCTCGCCCTGGAAGACGCGGATGGTGACGGCATTCTGATTGTCTTCAGCCGTCGAGAACACCTGGCTCTTCTTGGTCGGGATCGTGGTGTTGCGGTCGATGATGCGGGTGAACACGCCGCCCAACGTCTCGATGCCCAGCGACAGCGGGGTCACGTCGAGCAGCAGCACGTCCTTGACGTCGCCCTGGAGCACGCCGGCCTGGATCGCGGCACCGATCGCCACGACTTCGTCCGGGTTGACGCCCTTGTGCGGTTCCTTGCCGAACAGCTGCTTGACGACTTCCTGGACCTTCGGCATGCGCGACATGCCGCCGACCAGCACGACTTCGCCGATCTCGCCGGCGGTGACGCCGGCATCCTTCAGCGCCTTGCGGCAGGGCTCGACGGTCTTCTGCACGAGGTCGTCGACCAGCGCCTCGAACTTGGCGCGGGTGAGCTTCATCGTCAGATGCTTCGGACCGGTCTGGTCCGCGGTGATGAAGGGCAGGTTGATCTCGGTCTGCGTCGTCGACGACAGCTCGATCTTGGCCTTTTCAGCGGCTTCCTTCAGGCGCTGCAACGCGAGCTTGTCGTTGCGCAGGTTGATGCCCTGCTCCTTCTGGAACTCGTCGGCGAGATAGCCGACCAGGCGCATGTCGAAGTCTTCGCCGCCGAGGAAGGTGTCGCCGTTGGTCGACTTCACCTCGAACACGCCGTCGCCGATTTCGAGGATGGAGATATCGAAGGTGCCGCCGCCGAGATCGTACACCGCGATGGTGCCGGCCTTGGTCTTGTCGAGGCCATAGGCGAGCGCGGCCGCGGTCGGCTCGTTGATGATGCGCAGCACTTCGAGGCCCGCGATCTTGCCGGCGTCCTTGGTCGCCTGGCGCTGGGCGTCGTTGAAGTAGGCGGGAACGGTGATGACGGCCTGGTCGACCTTCTGGCCGAGATGGGCTTCCGCGGTCTCCTTCATCTTCTGCAAGATGAACGCCGAGACCTGCGAGGGCGAGTAGGTCTGGCCGTCGGCCTCGACCCAGGCGTCGCCGTTGGAAGCCTTCACGATCTTGTACGGGACGAGCTTCTTGTCCTTCTCGACCATCGGGTCGTCGTAGCGGCGGCCGATGAGGCGCTTCACTGCGAAGAAGGTACGCTCGGGATTGGTGACGGCCTGGCGCTTGGCCGGCTGGCCGACGAGGCGCTCACCGTCGTCCGTGACGGCGACGATCGAAGGCGTCGTGCGCATGCCTTCGGAATTCTCGATGACTTTGGCGTTCTTGCCATCCATCACGGCGACGCACGAATTCGTGGTGCCGAGGTCGATCCCAATGACCTTTCCCATGGTCCTGATATCCTTCTTTTTGCGGCAGGTTGGCTGGGCCCAGAAGGCACCCAAACCGAAACCCCCTAAGATCAAACATCCGCGATATTGCGATGATTGAGGCTCATATAGGAGGGGGGGAGGGGCCCGCAAGGACCGAAGCAACGTTTCTGCCGTGAAAACATTGGGTTTTGGAGCATCATATCCGGGCTCCACCGGCCTTGCGGGTGAGAAATTATTAACGGGTCCGGGCCTCGGCAAGCCCCGCCTCGGCCATCTACCCCACCCTGTTACGGCAGGGCCAAACCCGCTAAAAAGCGGGCCGGCCGGGCAGCCGCACCACGCTGCTCCGCGCGACAAAGCGGCCCGGTCTGCGACCATCGAACGGCCTCAATGTGAACCAATCAGAGTGCCCATGAAGCTGATCCGCCCCCTCGCCGCGCTCGCCCTCATTGCCTCCGCGCTTCCGGCGCTTGCTGCCGACGCCGTCTACCCGCCCGGCCTGCGCCTTGGCATGGTGCCGCTGGTCGGTCTCAATACGGCAAAAACTTTTCCGGGCTTTGAGAGCGAGGACGGCAGCGTCAAGGTGCTGATCACCGAGCTGCCCCCGGCCGCCTATGGCGAGGTCGTGAGCGCCTTCAATTCCAATCCGGCGGGCGCCAATGGCGTCAAGCAGGACAAGATCGAGACGCCTGCGGGCCTCGCCTATTTCACCACCGAAAGCGGCAAGGCCGGCGAGACCCCGGTGCGGCGCTATTCGATGATTGTGCCGGGCGCCGGCTTCTCCGGCTATGTCGCGGTGCAGATCCCGGAGAACGCGACCAAGATTTACACCGATGAGGCGGTGCGCCAGATGTTTGCGAGCACCGTGACCCGCAAGCAGGTCTCGGCCGAAGAGCAGATCGGGCTGATGCCGTTCAAGATCACCGATCTCGCCGAGTTCAAGGACATCCGCACGCTGGCGCCGGGCTCGAGCATCATCCTGGCCGACGGCGACGAGAGCGCGGGCTATGAGTCGAAGCCGTTCATGATCCTCGGGCTGATCGGCGCCACCCCGCAAGCCGCCGACGATCGCGCCCGCTTCGCCCAGGAGGCGGCGCTTCAGATTCCGGGCGTGCGCGAGTCGCGCGTCACCATGTCCGAACCGATCCGCATCAACGGCCAGCAGGGTTTCGAGACCCGGATCGACGGCGTCAGCGGCAAGGACAAGGTCCCGGTGACGGTGGTGCAGTGGATCCGCTTCTCGAGCGGCGGCGCCTCGCTGCGCATCATTGCCAGCGCCCCGCGCGACCAGTGGCTGCCCGCCTTCGCCCGCTTCCGCGCCGTGCGGGACGGGATTCAGCCGAAGGGGTAGGTGCGAAGAACACATTCGGTGTCATCCCCGCGAAGGCGGGGATCCATACCGTGTGATATCAAGGTTGCGGTTGGTCGCAATCCCACGAAGAGTCTTCGCCAAACCTCTCCCTGGGGGATGGATCCCGGATCGGCGCGCGCCTTAAGGGCGCGCTTGTGCGGGACGACAGGGAGTTTGGCTTCGCGAGCCCACCCCTCACCAGACCCGGCTGCATTTTCGGGCTTCTGTTCGCGGCCGCGCAGAACTAGGCTTCGCCTCCATTGGCTCGCAAGGGGAGGTGAACGATGCTCGATCGGCGACAAATCTTGGCAGTGCTTGGAACGACGGCGATGGCAACTCTCGCGCCCACCGCGTTGCTTGCAGCTTCATCGATCAAGCCGGACGATGCGTCCGCGCTGCTCGTGATCGACGTGCAGAACTGCTTCCTGCCCGGCGGGAGCCTGGCGGTGAAGGAGGGCGAGCAGGTGGTGCCCGTCATCAACAAGATCGCGAAAGCGTTCGCCAACGTGGTGCTGACGCAGGACTGGCACACGCCCGGCCATGTCTCGTTTGCGTCAACGCATTCCGGCAAGAAACCGTTCGAGACCGTCGATCTTCCTTACGGCAAGCAGGTGCTGTGGCCGGACCATTGCGTGCAAGGCACCGAGGGCGCCGCGCTGTCGAAGGACCTCGCGATCCCACATGCCGAGCTCATCATCCGCAAGGGCTTTCACAAGAATGTCGACAGCTACTCGGCCTTCCTCGAAGCCGACGGCAAGACCTCGACGGGCCTTGCCGGCTATCTGAAGGGGCGCAAGATCAAGCGCGTCTTCGTCGCAGGGCTGGCGACGGATTTCTGCGTGGCCTGGACGGCGCTCGACGCGCGCAAGGCGGGCTTCGAGGTCTACGTGGTGGAGGACGCCTGCCGCGGCATCGACACGCAGGGCTCGCTGGCAAAGGCCTGGGCCGATATGGGCAAGGCCGGCGTGAAGCGGATTCAGTCTGCAGATATCGCGGTGAGTGCGTAGGCGGCGCGCAACGCTGCTAAACCCTCATCCTGAGGAGCGCGCGACTTCGCGCGCGTCTCGAAGGATGAAGGCCGAGCTGATGCAGCCGGGCCCGCATGGTTCGAGACGGCGCTGGCGCGCCTCCTCACCATGAGGATCCATCAATTTGGCGCGCCGCTCGACTCGTTGTTGTTGGCCGCAGGTGCGGCCTTCGCGCCGCCCTTAGCGACGCCGACCAGCGCAGGACGCAGCACGCGCTCACCGATGGTGTAGCCGGCCTGCACGACCTGCACCACGGTGCCCGACGGCACCGACGCATCGGGCACCTCGAACATCGCCTGCTGGAAATTCGGATCGAACTTCTGGCCCTGCGGATCGAACTTCTTCACGCCGTGCTTTTCCAGCGCATTGAGCAGCGAACGCTCGGTGAGCTCGACGCCTTCGATCAGCGAGATGAGGCCGGGATCGGCCGCAGCACGCGTCTCGGCTGGTACGGCATCGAGCGCCCGCTGGAGATTGTCGGCGATGTCGAGCACGTCACGGGCAAAGCCGGTGATGCCGTAGAGGCGGGCGTCGGCGACTTCCTTGGTGGTGCGCTTGCGCAGATTCTCCATCTCGGCCAGCGTCCGCAGCATGCGGTCACGCGCTTCGGCGGCTTCCTTCTGCAACGTTTCGACCGAACCCGGCTCCGGATCATCGGGCATGATGTAGGGTTTCGACACCACGGGCTCGCCGGTCGCTGCAGTCGTGTCTTGAGGTTGCCGGTCTTGCTCGGTCATCGGCTCTAATCTCGAACTCGTTTCAGGGATGTTGGCCCGGATATCGTGCCTTAGCTTACGAAAATCAAGCGCCCGTGATCGGCGGAAACGCCGGTCAGCCCCCCAGAAGGCGGCTGACGATGCGGGCGGCGTAGTCCACGGTCGGGATCACACGGGCATAATTCAGCCGCGTCGGACCGATCACGCCGAGGACGCCGACGATGTGGCCGGCGGCATCCCGGTAGGGCGAGATAATCGTCGAGGAGCCCGACAGGGAGAACAGCTTGTTCTCCGAGCCGATGAAGATGCGCACGCCCTCGGCGGTCTCGGCCCGGCCAAGCAGGTCGATGACACCGCGCTTGGTCTCGAGATCGTCGAACAACAGGCGAACGCGCTCCAGATCCTCCAGCGCGTGCAGATCTTCCAGCAGATTGGCGTGGCCGCGCACGATGAGCTGGCGGTCCTCGTTCTCGCCGCCGGACCAGCTCGCGATACCGGCTGAGATCACCTTCTGCGTCAGCTGATCGAGCTCGGCACGGGCTTCGGCGAGCGCGGTCTCGAGCTCGAGCCGTGCCTCGGCCAGCGTGCGGCCGCGGATGCGCGCATTGAGAAAATTGCCGGCCTCGGTGATCGCCGAGGAGGGAACTCCGGGCGGCAGCGTCAGCACGCGGTTTTCCACCTGGCCGTCCTCGCCGACCAGGATCACCAGCGCCTTTTCCGGTTCCAGGCGGACGAACTCGATGTGCTTCAGCCGCGCATTGGATTTCGGCGTCAGCACGACGGCGGCGGCGCGGGTCAGGCCCGACAACCGCATCAGCGCCTGGTCCAGCGCCGCCTCGACCGACTGCGCCTCGCCGACGGAGGACAGCTGGCTCTGGATCGCGGCGCGTTCGGCTTCGTTGAGGTCGCCGACCTGCATCAAGGCGTCGACGAAGAAGCGCAAGCCCAGTTCCGTCGGCAACCGGCCGGCGGAGGTATGGGGCGCATAGATCAGGCCGAGCTGTTCCAGATCGGCCATGACGTTGCGGACCGAGGCCGGCGACAGCGGCATGGCGATCAGGCGGGAAATGTTGCGCGAGCCGACGGGCTCACCGGTCGCGAGGTAACTTTCGACAATTTGACGAAAGATGTCGCGGGAACGCTCGTTGAGCTGGGCAAGGCCTGCGCGCGGCGCGATCAGATTGATCGGATCGTGATGGGCCACAGACGGCAACTCCTCTCAGATACTGACAATTTGTCCATCCCGGACGCATCTGACAAGCGTGACGTTGGCGAGCTCCTTATCAGGGGGTGAAAAAACCTTGCCGCCCACCCTCACCCCCCCTACAAGCACCGCGAACAGCCTACCCCCTGCGAGTTTTGGAGGATTTCCCATGCGGCCAAGCCGCCGTGCGCCCGACGAATTGCGCCCCGTGACGCTGGAGCGCGGCGTCGTCAAATATGCGGAAGGCTCCTGCCTCGTGAAATTCGGCGACACCCATGTGCTGGTCACCGCCACGCTGGAAGACCGCCTGCCGCCGTGGCTGAAGGGCCAGGGCCGCGGCTGGGTCACCGCCGAATACGGCATGCTGCCGCGCGCCACCTCCGAGCGGACCCGCCGTGAGGCCTCGGCGGGCAAGCAAAGCGGCCGCACCGTCGAGATTCAGCGTCTGATCGGCCGCTCGCTGCGCACCATCGTCGATCTTGAAGCGCTCGGCGAGCGCCAGATCACGGTCGATTGCGACGTCCTCCAGGCCGACGGCGGCACGCGCACGGCCTCGATCACCGGTGCCTGGGTTGCGCTTGCCGATTGCATCGGCTGGATGAAGGCGCGCAACATGGTCAAGGCCAACGTGATGCGCGACAACGTCGCCGCGATCTCCTGCGGCATCTATAACGGCACGCCGGTGCTCGACCTCGACTATGCCGAGGATTCGGAAGCCGAGACCGACGCCAATTTCGTCATGACCGGCGACGGCCGCATCATCGAGGTGCAGGGCACCGCGGAACGCGAGCCGTTCACACAGGACGAGTTCCTGAAGCTGATCGCGCTGGCGCAGAAGGGCATCGCGCGTCTGGTGGACTTGCAGAAACTGGCTGTAGCGTAGTCAATAGGCCATGCATCGCCGAATCACCGGAAAGCTCGTCATCGCGACCCATAATCCCGGCAAGCTCGCCGAGATGAAGGAGCTGCTCGCGCCTTACGGCATCGAGGCGGTGTCGGCCGGTGAGCTCGGCCTGCCCGAACCCGAAGAGACCGGCAACGACTTCCGCAGCAATGCCGCGATCAAGGCGATCGCGGCAGCACGAGCGACGAAACTTCCCTCCTTCGCCGATGATTCCGGCATCGTCGTCGAGGCGCTCGACGGCGCGCCTGGGATCTACAGCGCGCGCTGGGCCGGTCCGTCCAAGGACTTCAACGCGGCGATGGCGCAGATCGAGCGCCTGTTGCAGGAGCGCGGCGCCGCCACGCCGAACCGCCGAAGAGCGCACTTCGTCTCCGCGCTGTGCGTCGCCTGGCCCGACGATCATCGCGAAGAGGTCGAGGCCCGCGTCGACGGCACGCTGGTCTGGCCGCCGCGCGGCACCGCCGGTTTCGGCTACGATCCGATGTTCCTGCCCGACGGCCATGACCGCACCTTCGGCGAGATGACCAGCATCGAGAAACACGGCCTGCCGCCGCACGGCCTCGGCCTGTCGCACCGCGCCCGCGCCTTCGTGAAACTGGCGGAGATCTGCCTTGAGCCGCGATAGAGCGTTTTCGAGCGAAGTGGATACCGGTTCGCGCCAGGAAAACGCGTCAAAACAAGAATGCCAAGCTTTTGGCGTCTACGTGCACTGGCCGTTCTGCCTGTCGAAGTGCCCCTATTGCGACTTCAACAGCCACGTCCGCCACGCCGCGATCGACGAGGCGCGGTTTGCTTCCGCCTTTGAGTGCGAGATCGCGGCGACCGCCGAGCGCGCGCCCGGGCGCGAGGTCACCTCGATCTTCCTCGGCGGCGGCACGCCGTCGCTGATGCAGCCTGCAACCGTCGGCGCCGTGCTCGACGCCATCGGCAAGCACTGGTCCGTCGCAGGTGATGTCGAGGTAACGCTGGAGGCCAACCCCACCAGCGTCGAGGCCACGCGCTTCGCCGGCTATCGCAGCGCCGGAGTCAACCGCGTCTCGCTCGGCGTGCAGGCGCTCGACGATGCCTCGCTGAAGGCGCTCGGCCGCATGCACAGCGCCCGCGAAGCGCTCGATGCCGTTGCCATCGCGCGCCGCTCGTTCGATCGTTACTCATTCGACCTGATCTATGCCCGTCCCGACCAGACGCCGGCGGTGTGGGCCGATGAGCTGCGTCTCGCGATCGAGGAAGCCGCCGAGCATCTGTCGCTCTATCAATTGACGGTCGAGGAAGGCACGCCGTTCTTCGGCCTGCACCAGGCCGGCAAATTGAAGACACCGGACGAGGCGGTCGCGCGCGCGCTCTACGACGTCACGCAGGAGACCTGCGATAAGCTCGGCCTGCCCGCCTACGAGATCTCCAATCACGCGCGGCGCGGCGCCGAGTGCCGGCACAATCTGGTCTATTGGCGCGGCGAGGAATATGCCGGCATCGGACCCGGCGCCCACGGCCGTCTCGACATCGACGGCGTGCGCCATGCCACCGCCACCGAGAAGCGTCCCGAAGCCTGGCTGATGCGGGTCGAGACCAATGGCCATGGCGTCGTCACCGACGAGCTCCTCAACAGCGAGGAACGCGCCGACGAGTTTTTGCTGATGGGACTGCGTCTTGCCGAAGGCATCGACCCCGAGCGCTACAAAACCCTCTCCGGCCGCCCGCTCGATCCCAAACGCATCGCGCTCTTGCGCGAGGAAGGCGCGATTACGGTCGATGCGACGGGACGCCTGCGCGTGACCAGCAGCGGATTCCCGGTGCTGGATGCGGTAGTCGCGGATTTGGCGGCGTAGCGAGCCCTCGTAGGGTGGGCAAGGCGAAGCGTGCCCACGCAATTCCATGCAATCCGGAGAGACGGCGGGCACGGCGCAAGTGCGTCTTTGCCCACCCTACGGCACTGTCGTCTTGAGCTACGCCCCAAAACTCTTCGGTGAGCCCGCGACTGCAGCGCCGCCGCCTTGCGTCACCTTCATCACCGCAAGTCCACGCTCGTTCGTGCCATCAGCGCGGAAGCGGAACAGGCCGTCGATGCCGGCAAAGCCGGAGGGGTTGGTGAGTACATCAGAGGAGAAGCGCTGGCCCCCCTGCGTGCGTGCAAGCGCGGCGACGAGGGCGACCGCGTCATAGGCGAGGGTCGCGGTACGGATCGGCTCCGCGCCGTATTTGGTGCGGTAACGGCCGGAGAACGCGCGAAAGCCGGCCGGATCCGGTGCCGCATAGAGGCCACCCTGCAGCGCGGCGCTGGCATAGACGCGCGGATTGTCCCACAGACCGGTGCCGAGCATCTGGATGTTGCGCAAATTCGCGCCCGCCGCCGTCATCGCATCCGCCACCGACACGACGGCATCGCCGTCATCGGCAATGAACAGCGCGTCCGCGCTGCCGAGCTGCTGCGCCACGGTCCGCGCCGGGGTGGCACGATCCGCGCCGTATCTCTCGAAGGCAACGATGCGCCCGCCACGCCGCGGCACCGCTGCCTTCACGGCGGCCTCGACGACATTGCCATAGGCATTGTCGGGCACGAGCACGGCGACCGAGCGCTTTCCAATGCTGGCGGAATATTCGACGATGCGGTTGACGTCGGATTCCGGCAGGAACGAGAGCAGGTAGACGCCGCGTCCGGCGATGCTGGAATCGGTCGAGAACGCGATCACGGAGATGCCGCGCGTGCGGGCGACCTGCGCCACCGCCGGCACCGATTGCGCGAACAGCGGTCCCAGGATGATCTCGGCGCCCTCGTCGACCGCCTGCTGCGCACCGGCTTGCGCGCCTTGCGGGCTGCCATTGTCATCCTTGATCAGGAGCTGGATGTTCGGGTTCTGGAACTCGGCCAGCGCCATCTCGGCGGCGTTGCGCATGGATTGCGCGGCGAGGCCGGCATTGCCGGCGGCCGAGAGCGGCAGGATGACGGCGACCTTGACGCCGCCGGTGCCCGCGGTGGTGGCCTGCTGCGGGGGACCTGCCGGCTGCGCCGGAGGTGAAGAGCTGGAAAACGGGTTGGAGAACTGGCTGAGACTCTGCTGCACGCCGGCACAAGCCGAGAGCAGGGGCGTGCCGAGCAACAGGCCAAGCGCACTCCGCCGGGTCGCCCCTGAGATCGGGGGTCCCGAAACGGAAGACTTTGGATGTTGCGGCCCCACCATGGCAGTTTCTCTTCCGACCAGCCGTTGCCAGCCGGTTACAACTCGTTCCGCGACACAAGCCGCGGGATTCAGGCATATTGTCGGCAAACAGTTAACTAAAACAAAAGGATAATGATCGCTTAACGCGGCCGTATCCTGAACTTTTGGCTAGCTGTCCACCCGTCCAGCATCAAGGTGGCGTTTCCGCCCTGAATATGACGCTGGTACTTCATTCCCTGGGAATGTGATGCTTGCCGGATCAGATTCCAGTCTTCCTCACCCCTCGCCTCGGCGCGATCTTTTTCGACGAGCCGGTTCCCAGCCCTGCGGATCGTGCCTAAGTTGACTTCATTATGCGCGCAAAGCCGGCCCCGATAAATACGCCTGAAGACACAAAGGCCGCCCCGCGCGGATTCTCCATCGATGCCCATCGGCTTGCGGCGCCGAAGGCCGCGCCTGGCCTCCATCTGGTCGCAACGCCGATCGGCAATCTCGGCGACATCACGGTCCGCGCGCTGCAGACGCTTGCCGGCGTGGACGTCATCGCCTGCGAGGACACGCGCATCACGCGGCGCCTGACCGAGCGCTACGCCATTACCGCGCAGCTCAAGCCATATCACGAGCACAACGCCGAAGCGGCGCGCCCGAAGATTCTCGAGGCGCTTGCGGCCGGCGGCTCGATCGCGCTGGTCTCCGATGCCGGCACCCCGCTGATCTCCGATCCCGGCTTCAAGCTGGTGCGCGAGGTCTGCGCCGCCGGCCACGCGGTCTACGCGCTGCCCGGCCCGTCCTCGGTGCTGGCCGCGCTGTCGGTCGCGGCGCTGCCGACCGATCGCTTCTTCTTCGAGGGCTTCTTGCCGGCGAAATCGGCTGCGCGCCGCGCCCGCCTCGCCGAGCTTGCCCGCATCGATGCGACGCTGGTGATGTTCGACTCCGGCAACCGCGTGCAGGACACGCTGGTCGAGCTCGCCGAGATCATGGGACCACGCGAGGCCGCGATCTGCCGCGAGCTGACGAAGCTGCATGAGGAGATTTCGCGAGCGACGCTGGCCGAATTGGCGCGCGACGCGGACGCGCTGGAGACGCGCGGCGAATTCGTGCTGGTGATCGCGCCGCCGGCATCCGACGCGCAGGTGCTGACATCGGGTGCGCTCGATGATCTCTTGCGCGATCAGCTCGCCGTGCACAGCGTCAAGGATGCCGTGGCGCATGCGGTCGCGTTGTCGGGCCGGCCGCGCCGCGAGGTCTATGCCCGCGCGCTCGAACTTGCAAAGGACCTGCGAGGCGGCGATGGCGAAGCCTGAGATCCCGGCGGAACCGAAAGTCGCCTCGCCCGAGCGCGTCGCCGCGTTCCGCACCGGCATCTCGGCGGAGAGCCGCGCCGCCGCCTATCTCATGGCCAAGGGCTATCGTATCCTCGCCAAGCGTTACCGCACCCCGCATGGCGAGATCGACATCGTCGCGCGGCGCCGCAATCTGATCGCCTTCGTCGAGGTCAAGGCACGCGCCACGCTGGATGACGCCGCCTTCGCCGTGACGCCGCGTCAGCAGCAGCGCATCGTCAACGCGGCGCAGGGATGGCTCGTGGCGCATCCCGAGCATGCCGAATTCGAATTGCGATTCGACGCCATGCTGATTGCGCCGCGGTCACTTCCGCGCCATGTGTTGGCGGCATTCGACGCCTCGACCTGAAAGGCAGACCATGAAACTCAACGTCGCCGTCCAGATGGACCCTATCGCCCGCATCAACATCAAGGGCGATTCCACCTTCGCGCTGCTCCTGGAGGCGCAGAAGCGCGGCCACGGCCTGTCCTATTACACGCCCGACAAGCTCTCGATGGTCGGCGACGAACTCGTCGCGCCGGTTCAGCTCCTCTCCGTGCGCGATGAGCCGGGTGATCATTTCACCCTCGGCGAGCCCCGGCGCGAGGCGCTCAACGGTTTCGACGTGGTGCTGCTCCGCCAGGACCCGCCGTTCGACCTCGCCTATATCACCTCGACGCATTTCCTCGAACGCATCCATCCGAAGACGCTGGTCGTCAACGACCCCGTCTCGGTGCGCAACGCGCCCGAGAAGCTGTTCGTGATGAACTTTCCGCAGCTAATGCCGCCGACCCTGATCTCGCGCGACCTCGACGAGATCAACGCGTTCCGCGACAAGCACGGCGCCGTCGTGATGAAGCCGCTGCACGGCCATGGCGGCGCGGCGGTGTTCCGCGTGATGCCGCAGGACATGAATTTCGGCTCGCTGTTCGACATGTTCTCCGTCACTTTCAAGGAGCCGTGGGTGATCCAACAATTCATCCCCGAGGTGAAGCACGGCGACAAGCGAATCATCCTCGTCAACGGCGAGTTCGCCGGCGCCGTGAACCGCGTCCCCGCCGCGGACGACCTCCGCTCCAACATGGTGCGCGGCGGCGCGGCGCAGGAGACCGAGCTCACCCCGCGCGAGCGCGAGATCTGCGCCACCGTCGGCCCGGCGCTGCGCGAGCGCGGCCTGCTGTTCGTCGGCATCGACGTCATCAACGGCAACCTCACCGAGATCAACGTGACCTCACCGACCGGCATCCGTGCCATCGCGCGGCTCGGCGGCCCTGACGTTGCGGCGAAGATCTGGGACGCGATCGAAGCGAAGCGGAAGAAGTAGCTTCGTAATGCGGAGGGAGCCGCCCCCAGTTCCGCTGTCATGCCCCGCGATGGCGGGGCATCCAGTACGCCGCGGCCTTTCGGTTCAATCACTGCCGCTTCTGGGATACTGGATCGCCCGCCTTCGCGGGCGATGACAACGTCGCGCGCCCTGACATCACGCCCCCCTAACCACCTATTCACCATGACGCCGCCGCTATCATGCGAGCGGATGCGCCTGCTCTGCGTGAAACTACGGGGCCGCTGGCCGAGCGAATAACGCCGCGTTCACCATTCGCGGAAAACCAGCGCTGTGACCGGCCATCACATTCGGCCTCGCAACACCCCTTATACTTTTACTCCCTACTCATCGACATGGGGAACCCGCCAGGTGCGGTCCGAGTGCCCCGCGTAAGAGTAGAAGCGTATGAATACCGCACGCATTGTCGTTCTCGTCATCGCGCTCGGCGCCGGCGGCGTCGCTGCGTATCTGGCGAGCGGCTATCAGAATGAACCCGCGCCCGTTCTGCCCGTCGCCGAGAAGCTGCCGACGGTCGAGGTCCTGGTCGCGAAGAACGACATCGGGCTCGGCCAGGCCGTGAAGCCCGAGGATCTGCAATGGCAGGTCTGGCCGGCGGCGACCGCGAGCAGCGCCTTCATCCGCCGCGACGGCAGGCCCGACGCGCAGATCCAGATCGCCGGCTCGATCGCACGCGTGCCGTTGATGCAGGGCGAACCGATCCGCGAACAGAAGCTGGTCAGGGCCGAAGGCTCCGGCTTCATGGCCGCCATCCTGCCCTCCGGCATGCGGGCCGTCTCCACCGAAATTTCAGCCGAGACCGGCGCCGGCGGGTTCATCCTGCCGAACGACCGCGTCGACATCGTGCTGACCCGCCGCCTGAAGAATCCCGACCCCAACGGCACGACCGGCAACGATCTCATCTTGTCCGAGGTCATCCTGACCAACATCCGCGTGCTCGCGATCGACCAGGCGCCCAAGGAAAAGGACGGCCAGACCGCCGTCGTCGGCAAGACCGTCACGCTCGAGCTCAAGCCCGAACAGGTCGCCACGCTGTCGGCCGCACGCCAGGGCGGCACGCTCCAGCTCGCGCTGCGGAGCATCGTCGATGCCAAGGCCGTCGACGATCCGATCGAGGACCAGGCGGCCAAGCGTTCCGACGGCGTCAACGTGATCCGCTACGGGGTGCAGGCGCGGCAACTGACGTCACAGAAGTGATGATGGGGATAGCATGAAGTTTGGGGGTGATCGGACGGGCCTGCGCATTCGGGGGAAGCGCGCGCGCTCGGTCTGGAAGGGGACGATGCTGATGCTGGGGCTGCTTGCAGCCCCAGACCCGGTCAGCGCCGGGGAGATGCCGGTCGGCGACCAGGCGCCGATGCAGGCGCCCGATCTGGGCCTGTCGCCGGTTTCGTCGATCGCGTCGGCGCGAACACGCTTTCTGGCGCTCGGCATCGGCAAGTCCGTCGTCATCGACCTGCCGCGCGAGGTCAAGGACGTGCTGGTGGCCGATCCCAAGATCGCCAACGCGGTGATCCGCTCGTCCCAGCGGGCCTATATCATCGGCGGCCAGGTCGGCCAGACCAACGTGGTGTTCTTCTCCGCCGACGGCCAGCAGGTCGCCGCCTACGACATCGCGGTGAAACGCGACCTCAATGGCATGCGCACCGCGCTGCGGCAGTCGCTGCCCGGCGTGCAGATCGAAGGCGTCGGCGACAGCGTAATGCTGACCGGCTCGGTGTCGAGCCCGGTCGAGGCGCAGCAGGCCGGCGAGGTCGCCGCCAAGCTCGTCGGCGGCGCGGACAAGGTCGTCAACAACATCGTCGTGCGCGGCCGCGACCAGGTGATGCTCAAGGTCGTTGTCGGCGAGGTGCGCCGCGACATCGTCAAGCAGCTCGGCGTCGACCTCAGCGCCAGCCTGAACGCCGGCACCGCGGTGGTCAACTTCAATAATTCCAATCCGTTCTCGGTCTCGGGTGGACCGATCGTCGGCAGCAACGGGCTCGGCGTCGCCGGCCTCGCCAAGGGCGTCGCCACCGTCAGCGCCACGATGCGCGCCATGGAAAGCGCCGGCGTCATGCGCACGCTCGCCGAGCCGAGCCTGACCGCGATCTCGGGCGAATCCGCCACCTTCATCGCCGGCGGCGAATTCCCGATTCCCGCAGGCTATTCCTGCGATCCCGTCACCCACGTCTGTACCACCCAGATCACCTACAAAAAGTTCGGCATCTCCTTGAACTTCACTCCGGTCGTGCTCAGCGAAGGCCGCATCAGCCTGCGCGTGATGACCGAGGTCTCGGAGTTGTCGAATACCAACGCGATCACGCTGACCCAGGCGCTTTCCTCGACCTCGAGCAACTCGGTCACCATCCCGTCGATCCAGACCCGCCGCGCCGAAACCACCCTGGAAATTCCCTCCGGCGGCTCGATGGCGATGGCCGGCTTGATCCAGCAGAAGACCAAGCAGGCGATCAACGGCCTGCCCGGCGTCGACCAGATCCCGATCATCGGCGCGCTGTTCCGCAGCCAGGACTTCGTCAACAACGAGACCGAGCTGATGGTGATCGTGACGCCCTATGTGGTGCGCGCGGTCGCCCAGAAGGAATTGTCGCGCCCCGACGACGGCTTCGCGCCCGCCTCCGATGCGCAGACCGCACTGCTCGGCCGCATGAACCGCCTCTACGGCGTCACGCGGCGGGTCGATCCGATCAACGGCGCGCCCGGCGATTTCGGCTTCATCATCGATTGAAGACGAACGGACGGGTTTGGGAAGCGGGACGGGAATTCGGGGCGAGGAGAAGAAGCGATGACGAAAACGATGACCGATCGACGTCGCAATTTGAGCATCGCGCTGGCGCTGACGGCGCTCTCCGTCATGCTGGGCGCGTGCAACACCGCCGGCGAGATCGTCACTCAGACGGTGCCGACCGATTATCGCCAGCGCCATCCGATCGCGGTGCAGGAAGGCAGGAAATCGATCGTGATCTTCGTCGGCAAGGCGCGCGGCGGCCTTTCGGCTGCGCAGCACGCGGATGTCGCCGGCATCGCCCGGGACTGGATGCGTGAAGGCACCGGCTCCGTCGTCGTCGATGTCCCCGTCGACACCGCGAATTCGCGCGCTGCCGCAGCAACCTATCGGGAAATCCGTGCGGTGCTCGCGTCCGGCGGCGTGCCGTCGCGTGCCATCGTCCAGCATCCCTATCGCCCTGAAGACCCCGGCCTGCTGCCGACGATCCGGTTGAGCTATTCCAAGATCACCGCGACGGCCGGCCCCTGCGGGCTGTGGCCGGAAGACGTCGGTCCGAACATCCTCGATCCCGGCTACAACGAGAACCAGCCGTACTTCAATCTCGGCTGCGCCAGTCAGCGCAATCTCGCGGCGATGATCGACAACCCCGCCGACCTCGAGCAGCCGCGCGCCGAGACGCCCGCCTACACCGCGCGGCGCGACATCGCCTTCGAACGCTATCGCAAGGGCTCGACGACGACCACCACCTATCCCGAGGCCGACAAGGCCAAACTCAGCGATACCGGCAAATGACAGGCATCCACGACGAAGACGCGGACGATCCGCGCCACCCGGACGAACACATCGCGCCGGTTCCCCGGATCTCGGTGCAGGCGTTCTGCGAGACCGAGCAGACGCTCGCCGCGGTGACCGCGGCGGGACAGGATCGGCGTCTCGCCAAGGCGCATCTCACCGCCAAGGACGGTGGCCTTGCCGCGGCGATCGAAGTCTATGAAACCATGCCGACGCCGAACGTGATCGTGATCGAATCCGACGGCACGCGCGACATCCTGGAAGGGCTCGACGACCTCGCCGGCGTGTGCGATCCCGGCACCCGCGTCGTCGTGATAGGCAATCCGAACGACACTGCGCCCTATCGCGAGCTGGTCCGCCGCGGCGTCAACGACTACGTGGTCGGGCCGGTCGAAACCCTCGATGTGGTCCGCTCGATCTGCAGCCTGTTCTCGGCATCCGAAGCCATCATCACCGGCCGCGTCATCGCTGTGGTCGGCGCCAAGGGCGGCGTCGGCGCGTCCACGGTCGCACACAACGTCGCCTGGACCATCGCCCGCGACCTCGCGCTCGATTCGGTGGTGATCGATCTCGACCTCGCCTTCGGCACCGCGAGCCTCGACTACAATCAGGACCCGGTGCAGGGCATCGCCAACGCGGTGCTGTCGCAGGACCGGCCGGACACCGCGCTGCTGGAGCGCCTGCTCGCCAAATGCACCGATCGGCTCAGCCTGTTGGCGGCGCCCGCGACGCTCGACCGCGTCTATGATTTCGGGGCCGAAGCCTTTGACGCCGTGTTCGACACGCTACGCATGACCACGCCCTGCATCGTGCTCGACGTTCCCCACCAATGGTCGGCATGGACGCGGCGCGCGCTGGTCAATGCCGATGACATCGTGATCGTGGCCGAGCCCGACCTCGCCAACTTACGCAACACCAAGAACATGCTGAGCGTGCTGAAGGCGGCGCGGCCGAACGACCGGCCGCCGCTGTACTGCCTCAACCAGGTCGGCATGCACAAGCGCGCCGAGATCGAGGTCAAGGCCTTCGCCAAGACGATGGAGAGCCAGCCGCTCGCAGTGATCCCGTTCGATTCGAAGCTGTTCTCGACCGCCGCCAACAACGGCCAGATGATCGCGGAGGTCGCCAAGAACCACCGCACCACCGCGCTATTCCAGACCATGGCGAACCGCCTCGCCGGTCGCGGCGAGGTGAAGCCGCCGAAGCGCTCGCTGCTCGGACCGCTGCTGAAGAAGCTGAAGGGCAAGTCGGGCCGCAGCTCCGCCCCGCATCGCAAAGCGTCGTAGGCGCACACCAGAAGAGGCGGACTACCTCTCCGCCCGCTGCTGCTTCTTGGCCAGCAGCTCGCGCAGCGCCGTGACCTTGGCCGCGGCCTGGTCCGGCGGCAAATCCGCTTTGACGAGGATTTCGGCCTCGGCCTGACGGCCCTGCAATCCCAGCACGAGTGCGAGATTGGCACGGATCCGCACATCGTTCTGATTGCGCTGATGGGCGCGGCCGAGCACCTGTTCGGCCCGCGGCAGATTGTTCTGGAGCATGTAGGACAGGCCGAGATTGGACAGAACCTGCGGCTCGTCGGGCACGATCTTCAGAGCGCTCGCATAATATTGCTGCGCCTCCTCGTTGCGGCCGAGTTGATCAAGCGCGGCGCCCTGCGCCGACAGGATGCGCCAGTCCGGATCCTCAGGCGAATGTGCGCGGCCGAGAACGTCGAAGGCCTGCTGGAAATTGCCGTTGTCGGCGAGCGCGCGGCCATAGCCGGCGAGCAGCGCCTTGTTTTGGGGAGAGTTGAGCACGGCCTGCTCCAGCACCGCGACCGCCTGCGCGCGCTGACCGGTGTCGCGCAGCGCCTTGCCATAGGCGAGCGCAATTGCGGGATCGCCGGGCTTGGCGCGGTAGCGCTCGCGCAGGGCGTCCAGGTCCGGCCTAGCGTCCGGCTTGGCCTCGGCCTTCGCTTCGGCTCTGGCGCCGAGCGATCCGGTCACGTCCTCGACGCCATTGGTCTGGCAGCCGCCAAGGGTGAGGACCACGAATGCAGAAAGCAGGAACTTCGCCGGAGCAAAGGCGGGAGACGAACGCTTGAACATACTCTGATCACTCGGGCGACTGATCAGAGATGCTGACCGATTAACGCTAAAGCCCGGTTAAGGAGGCGGGCCGAGCCGGCCTCAATCGACGAACTCGGCGCCGAACTCGCAGCCGATGCGCCAGCGCAGACGGCATTGGCGGGAATAATCGGGTGCGAAGATGATGGTGAATTGCGGCGGCACTTCCAAAAATTCCGCCACCACTTTCACGCCGCCGTCCGAAATATCCGTGATGGTGCAATCGCGCGGCAGCGAGCCCGCTCCCAAATGAATCTTGGCAAGCCGGCTGCACACCCGGCGTTCGCTTCTCCGGCGATTTGCAAGCATTTGAACTCTTCACCCGTTAGACCACGGCCCATCCCGCAGGCCTAGGAGTAGCGGACATTCGTTGGAATGTGCTGAGGGCGGAAGCTCGCATTCGAGGCGTAGTGTCCGCGTCGCGTTTACGACTGGTTAAGGGTTGGCTTGGCCCTCGGGGACGTTCCCGTATTGTTCTTGCGAAGCGCCGCGCGCCCTGCTACCCTCGATTGAGCAAAGGGCAGGCTGGTTCGAGCATGGTTCAGCGGGTTTCTACCGTCGCCTTCGAGGGGATCGAGGCCCGCGCGGTCGACGTGCAGGTGCAGGTCGCTCCTGGCCTGCCGGCCTTCGCCATCGTCGGCTTGCCGGACAAGGCGGTGTCAGAGGCGCGCGAGCGGGTCCGCTCGGCCCTGATCGCATCAGGACTGGCGCTGCCGGCGCGGCGGATCATCGTCAATCTGGCGCCGGCCGACCTGCCCAAGGAAGGCAGCCATTACGACCTTCCGATCGCGCTCGGGCTGATGGCGGCGATCGGCGCGATCCCGCCGGATGCGCTGACCGGTTTCACCGTGCTCGGCGAGCTCGGCCTCGATGGCTCGATCGCGCCGGTCGCAGGTGTCCTGCCCGCCGCGATCGGCGCCAATGCGCGCGAGGAGGGCCTGATCTGCCCTGCTGCCTGCGGTTCGGAAGCGGCCTGGGCGAGCCCGGACATCCAGATCATCGCAGCGAGCTCGCTGATCCAGATCGCCAACCATTTCAAGGGTACGCAGGTGCTGTCGCGGCCCTCGCCGAAGGTGCATGAGGCCGCCGCCTCCTCCCTCGACCTGCGCGACATCAAGGGCCAGGAGAGCGCCAAGCGGGCGCTGGAGATCGCGGCGGCCGGCGGGCATCACCTGCTGATGGTCGGCGCGCCCGGCGCCGGCAAATCGATGCTGGCCGCGCGCCTGCCCTCGATCCTGCCGCCGCTGTCGCCCGCAGAACTGCTCGAAGTCTCCATGATCGCGTCGGTGGCCGGCGAGATCGAAGGCGGCGCGCTGACGGCGCGGCGGCCGTTCCGCTCGCCGCATCATTCCGCCAGCATGGCCGCGCTCACCGGCGGCGGCATGCGCGCCAAGCCCGGCGAGATCTCGCTGGCGCACCAGGGCGTGCTGTTCCTCGACGAATTGCCGGAGTTCGATCCGCGCGTGTTGGATTCGCTGCGCCAGCCCTTGGAGAACGGCGAGGTCGCAGTGTCGCGCGCCAATCACCGCGTCACCTACCCTGCCCGCTTCATGCTGGTCGCTGCGATGAATCCCTGCCGCTGCGGCAACGCCTTCGAGCCCGGCTATGCCTGCAAGCGCGGCCGCATCGACCGCTGCACCGGCGACTATCAGGCGCGCATCTCAGGTCCCCTGATGGACCGCATCGACCTGCGCATCGAGGTGCCGGCGGTGACCGCGGCCGATCTGATCCTGCCGCCGCCGGCGGAAGGCTCGGCCGAGGTCGCCGCGCGCGTGGCGGCGGCGCGCGACATCCAGCTGGCGCGCTATGCCGATGCCGGCCTGCCCAAGGTCCGCACCAATGCCGAGGCGCCGGCCTCGGTGCTGGAAGAAATCGCCAAGCCCGATGCGCAGGGCGCCAAACTGTTGCGCGATGCCGCCGAGACCATGCGGCTGTCGGCCCGCGGCTATCACCGCGTGCTGAGGGTCGCGCGCACGCTGGCCGATCTCGACAAATCCGACAAGATCGGCCGGCTGCATCTCGCCGAGGCTTTGTCCTACCGCGCACTCGCGGAGGATGTGCGGCAGCTGGCGTGAACATTTGCGCGCATCAACCCGGCGGTAACGAGTTTCCTTTACGCTCTGCAAACCATAAGGCCCATCAGTTCCCGTACCGGGCCCGGCGAGTAGAGTGTCATGTTGCGTTTCAAGATCCTGGCCTCCGTTGTTCCCCTGTTGGCGGCAGCCGTGTTCGCCCGCGCCGAGATCGGATCGGTCTCGCATCCCTGCATCGCCTTCGGCGACACCTCGGTCGAGCTCACCTCCCTGTTCTGGACCGCCGGCACGCATGTCGCCTTCACCGAGAATCCCGCGCAGGCCACGGTGCGGGTTCAGGTCACCGACAATGCGGACGCTGCGGACTTCGTTGTCGTGGACGACGGCCCCGGCTCGGAAGCGGACAGCTGCCAGGCCGGTCCGTCGAGACGCCTGATCTCGATCGCCGCGCAGCCCGTCGACGGCGGCCAGGTGATCTATCTCTCCACCGACGGGCCGGCCGATTACCGCATCTATGTCCGCTCGAAGACGTTCTCGCAGCGCGAGGCAGCGGCGCTCATCGTCGGCGCCCGCGGCGGCCCCGGTCACTTCCAAGCCGCGTCGCTCTGAAGCTTTAACATCTCGTCAACCCTGTTTGGAGGCGGCGCCAGAGCCTCAAGCTGTTCGCAAGGTCGGGACGACATCGTCGCAGAGGGCGAGCGCGGGTTTCGGACAAGAGTCGGGGTCGGTGGTGATGGGTCGGACGTTCCGGATCAAGGTGCGCATGCGCCGCTTCAGGCGACAGCATCCGCGTATCGCCTTCGCGCTCCGCTCCTTCATGATCTTCATGGCGACGTTCGGCGCCGCCTATGGTTTTGTCTCCGGCAGCCGTTCCGAGAATTCCGGTTACGATCCGAATGCGTTTGCGATCGGCGCGAGCTTCCTCTTCGCGCTCGCCTGTCTCGGCCTTGCCACACTGAGCATGCGGCTGCGCTTCGTCAACAAGCGGCTGCGGACGCTGGCCGCCCATAACGAGGCGCTGATAGACCGCAATTGGGAGCTCAAGGAAGCCGAAGAGCGCGCCCGCAGCCTGTTCGAGCAGCAGGGCGATCTGATCGTGCTGCGCGACGCCGAGGGCCGCATCACCTTTGCCAACGACGCCTATTGCGCGCTGGCCGGAGAGACGCGCAGCTCGCTGATCGGCACGCGCTTCGATTTCGACGTGCTGGAACAGGGCGACAGCGCGCGCGAAAGCAACGGCACACGCATTCACGACCAGAGGATCGCAACCAAGCTCGGCGCGCGTTGGATCGCCTGGCGCGAGGGCTATGTCCGGCGCGACGCCGGACAGCCCGCCGAACTCCAGAGCGTCGGGCGCGACGTCACGGACCGCACCGAGACCGAACGCGCGCTGGCCGACGCGCGCGACCAGGCCGATGCCGCCAACCGCGCCAAGTCGCGCTTCCTCGCCATGGCCTCGCACGAAATCCGCACGCCCCTCAACGGCATTCTCGGCATGGGCGGCCTGTTGCTCGACACCACGCTGACGCCGGAGCAGGCGACCTACGCCAAGGCGGTGAAAACCTCGGGCGAGGCGCTGATGGCGCTGATCGAGGAGCTGCTCGACTATTCCAAGATCGAAGCCGGCAAGCTCGATCTCGAGCTGCGTCCCTTCGCTTTGTCCACGCTGATCGAGGAAATCACCGAGCTCCTGGCGCCGCGCGCGCAGGCCAAGAACCTCGAGATCGCCTCCTATATCGACGAGCGCCTGCCGCTCGAAGTGGTGGGCGATGCCGCGCGGCTCCGCCAGGTGCTGCTCAATCTCGCCGGCAACGCCATCAAGTTCACGGCTCACGGTGGCGTCGCGCTGATCGTCGAGCCCGGGATCTGGCCGAACGAGATCAGCGTCCTGGTCCGCGACACCGGCATCGGCATCGCGCCAGAAGCGCAGTCGCGCATCTTCCACGAATTCGAGCAGGCGGACGAGCGCGTCGCACGCACTTATGGCGGCACCGGGCTCGGCCTGTCCATCAGCGAGCGCATCGTCAAGCGCATGGGCGGACGGATCACGCTGGAGAGCGAGCCGGGCAAAGGCTCGACCTTCGAGGTCGCGGTGCCGCTTGCCCCTTCACAAACAGGGAGCGGGCAGGCGGCATTTCCAAGCCCCGATATCTTGGGCAAGCCGATCCTCCTCGTTGCCGACCGCATCGAAGCCTCGCTGATCGCCCGGCGCCTGGAGCGCTGGGGCGCCCAGACCTGCATGGTTGCGGATGCCGCGGTCGCGGAAGCCCTGCTGCCGGAACGCGCATGGCACGCGGTGCTGGTCGATCGGGCGATCGGTCCCGCCATCGCCGACCGTCTCAGCGAAGCGGCGCGGACGCATGCGATCCAGCGCCTGGTGCTGCTGACGTCGAGCTCGCGCCACGAGACGTTTTCGCCGGCCTTCACCGGCTTCCTGATGAAACCGCTGCGCGCGGCCTCGCTCGCCGCACGCCTGTCGATGACGCCGGAGGTCGCCTCGCCCGATCTGGCGCCGGAGCCGTCGGCCGGATCCACGGTGAATGCTGCGCCCGCAAAGGGCCTGTCGATCCTCGTCGCCGAAGACAATGAGATCAATGCGCTTCTGATGCGCTCGCTGCTGACGAAGCTCGGCCATCGCGTCGTCATCGCAATCCACGGCGAGGCCGCGCTGGAATCCTGGCTCGCCGCGTCATCGGCCGGTGCGCCCTATGATCTCGTGCTGATGGACATCCAGATGCCGCAGCTCGACGGCATCGAGACGACAAAGCGCATCCGCGCCCATGAGGCGGCTACGGGTCGCCAGCGCACGCCGATCCTGGCGCTCACTGCCAACACGCTGGTCGAGGATCGTTACGCCTGCTTCGAGGCGGGAATGAACGGCTTCCTGATCAAGCCGCTCGATCGGGAGAAACTGGACGAGGCACTGGCCGGCCTCGCCGCGTCCCGACACATGGCCGTCTGATCAAGAGTCCCAAGGGAACCCCGCCGTGCGGCCAATCGACAATTGAAATCGGTCCCGTTGCACGTCACCATATTCGGGGGCGTTTTTTTGCAACGAAGGACTTTGCGCATGAACGTGCTTTGCCGCCTCGCACTCATTGTTCTCTTCGCTGGAATTTCCCGGCACGCCGCGGCCGATACGCGGGAACTCATCACATCGCTCAAGCAGGGCGGTTACGTGCTGATCTTCCGTCACACCGCGACTGACGACAGCCAAAAGGATGTTTTTCCTTTCAAGTTCGATGACATGAGCGCGCAGCGCCAGCTCAGCGAGAAGGGCAGGGACATGGCGCGTCAGATCGGGGCGGCGCTCAAGGATCTCACGATCCCGATCGGCGATATCTACACCAGCCGGCTGAACCGCGCGGTCGAGGCCGGCAAGCTGATCTCGGGACGAGACGTCAAGCCGGTCGATGCGCTGACGGACAGCAGCAATGCCAGTGCGTCGGGAATGGCGAACCCGACGGGTGCCAACGCGAAGGCGGGCCAGGCCGTGCGTCAGCTCGTCGATGCGCCGCCGAAGACAGGCACCAACACCGTCCTGGTCACCCACAAGACCAACATCGCCGACGCCTTCGGCAAGGAGGCCGGCGACGTGCAGGAGGGCGAAGCCTTCGTCTACAAGGCCAGCAGCTCCGGCTCCGCTACCTTTGCAGGCCGCATCAAGCTCGCCGACTGGGGCGCGAAGGCGGGCAAGTAAGAGACCGGGCATTCGCGCCGGACTGCCGGCCCGAAGGAAAGTCCGGACTTTGTGGATCCAGATCGGCGCAACATCGTTCTGACGAATAACCCTAAGGCCGGTCTGCCTGGGAAGGCCGGCCTTAGAGGTGCACGAACGCATGGTCCGGCCTGACTTGCTGCGGCGCCACGATCCTGTGATATCGACGTCTGGGATCGGCGACTGAAAGGCTGGCGAACACGTGAAGACATCGGAAGACCGCTCATTCCTCGTCCTGCTTGCCGTCATCTCGCTTGCGTTCGCCTGGGTGCTTTGGCCGTTCTCCGGCGCATTGCTGTGGGCCATATTGCTGGCGATCATCTTCGCACCGCTCTATCGGCGCACGCTGGAAGCCCTCCCGGGCAAGCACAATCTTGCAGCCTTGTTCACGGTCGTCGTCGTGATCGTCATGGTCCTGATTCCCGTGGCGATCGTCATCGCCTCGCTCATCGATCAGGGCGGGGAGCTGTACCAGCGCGTTCAGAGCGGGGAGATCAGTTTCGCGCATCCCCTGCAGCAGCTGAAATCCGCGCTACCCGCCTGGTCGACCTCCTTGTTGGATCGCCTGGGCGCCATCGACCTTTCATACGTGAAAGAACGCCTGTCGAATCTGGTCGTCCCGGCCGGCCAGCAGCTGGCCGGGCATGCGCTCAATATCGGTCAGGTGACGTTGGAGTTCGTCGCGAGCCTGTTCGTGATGTTGTACCTGCTGTTTTTTCTGCTGCGAGACGGCGACGAACTCAATCTCCGCATCCGCGACGCGCTTCCGCTACGGCCGCGCCACACTGCCGAAATTCTCCATGCGTTCACCCTCGCGGTTCGCGGGACGATCAAAGGCATCATTCTCGTTGCCCTGATTCAGGGAGCGCTGGGTGGGCTGATCTTCTGGCTGCTCGGATTGACTGCGCCGCTGCTCGCTGGCGCCATTATGGCGCTGCTCTCGCTGCTGCCCGTGCTCGGCTCGGCCCTGGTTTGGGTTCCGGCCGCGCTCTACCTGCTTGTGGCAGGCTCGGTCACGAAGGGACTCATCCTGCTCGCTTTCGGCACGTTCGTGATCGGGCTTGCGGACAATTTTCTCCGCCCGATCCTGGTCGGCCAGTCGATCCAGATGCCGAGCTATGTCGTGCTGCTTGCCACCCTGGGCGGCCTTGCCGCGTTTGGTGCGAACGGCTTCGTCATCGGCCCACTCGTCGCCGCGATGTTTCTGACGACTTGGCAGATCTACGTCGGTTCGAAGGTGCAACAGGAGGTCCGGAAATGACCTCCTATGCGGCATAGGCGATAAAGCGCGGCGCCGAGAGCTTGTCAGGCGGCACTTGGACTCCCTTAAAGACAGTCTCTGCCCGAGACGCGCGCTTGCAATGCGGACACACGAAGAGGTGCGCGATGATGGGGGTCGGCTCATCTGCCAGCAGCTCCGAGCGGAACCACTTCATCTCGATGTGACAGTCCGGGCAGATCGGCGCTTCGAGCTGCTCCGCCGCACTTCTGAGACGATCGACCATGGTGCCTTTCCCGCCGTTTTCCAAGGAATAGCGGATTACCAGCTGCCGGTCTGCAACAAAAGATACTTAGTCAAATCAGCCAGCGTTCACGGCGCGATCAGAGCCGTCTGAGCGCCACGCTCTCCACCGTGTGATCGGCGCCCTTCTTCAGGATCAGCGTCGCGCGGGGGCGGGTCGGCAGAATGTTGTCCTCGAGATTGGCGAGGTTGGTGCGCTCCCAGATCGCGATCGCGGTGGCGGTGGCTTCTTCGTCGGAGAGCAGCGCGTAGCGGTTGAAATAGGATTTTGGATTGGTGAACGCGGTGTCGCGCAGCGCCAGGAATCGCTTGATGTACCATTGCCGCAGCGCCGCCTCGTCGGCGTCGATATAGACCGAGAAGTCGAAGAAGTCGGAGACGACGGGCACCGCCTTGCCGTCGCGCGGCAGCTTGCCGGTTTGCAGCACGTTGACGCCTTCGACGATCAGGATGTCGGGCTGGTCGACCTCGGCCCACTGGCCGGGCACGATATCGTAGGTCAGATGCGAATAGACCGGCGCGCGCACGTTGCGGCGGCCGGACTTGATGTCGGAGAGAAAGCTGAGCAGCAGCGGCAGGTCGTAGCTTTCCGGAAAACCCTTCTTCTGCATGATGCCCTGCCGATCGAGCACTGCATTGGGATAGAGAAATCCGTCGGTCGTGATCAGCTCGACCTTCGGCCGCGGCGACCAGCGCGCCAGCAATGCCTGGAGCACACGGGCCGTGGTGGATTTTCCGACGGCAACCGAGCCGGCGACGCCGATGATGTAGGGCACCTTGCGGTCGCGAATGTTGAGGAACTGACGCTCGGCGTAATACAGGCGCTGCATGGCGTCGACATAGATCGACAAAAGGCGAGACAAGGGGAGATAGATGTCCTCGACCTCCTGCAAGTCCAGGCGATCGTGCAGCGAGCGCAGCCGATCGAACTCGCCCGGCTCCAGCGTCATCGGCGTGTCGTCGCGCAGACGCGACCACTCTTCGCGCGTATAGACGCGGTACGGATTATACTGCTGCTCGGGTGCGCGGATATCCATGACGCAACCTTTCCACCTCGGCTAGTTGCCGCTCTTGCGCGACGCCTTTTCTTCCAACCCTGACATCGACGTTCGCTTGTCCAGCGCGGCCTCGACCTCCTCCAGCTTTACGCCGCGGGCCTTGAGCAACACAAGGAAATGGTAGAGCAGGTCGGCACTCTCAGCGATCAGATGCGCGCGATCGTTTTCGACTGCTGCGATTACGGTTTCGACTGCTTCCTCGCCGAACTTCTTGGCGCAATGCTCGGCGCCCTTGTCCAGAAGCTTGCGGGTATAGGAGGCCTCCCCACCGGAGGCCGCGCGGGCATCGATGGTCTCGGCCAGATCGTGGATCGTGAAACGCGGCATACAAGATACTCGAAAAACGCACCCTGGCTGCATGAGCCAGTCCTCACCAGCTCGTGTAGCATTTTTATGAACCGGAGTCGTCAGGCATCCAGGCGCATAGGTAGCCCGCGCCGGGCCATGTGCTCCTTGGCTTCGCGGATAGTGAATTCCCCGAAATGGAAGATCGAGGCAGCCAGCACCGCCGTGGCGTGCCCGTCGCGGATACCGTCAACGAGATGATCGAGATTGCCGACGCCGCCCGAGGCGATCACGGGAACGGGCACGCTGTCGGCGATCGCTCGCGTCAGCGGGATGTCGAAGCCTTGCCGGGTGCCGTCGCGGTCCATCGAGGTGAGCAGGATCTCGCCGGCGCCGAGCGAGACCACTTCCTGGGCATATTCGATGGCGTCGATGCCGGTCGAATTGCGCCCGCCATGGGTGAATATCTCCCAGCGGTCGCCGCCGGGGCGCTTGACGCGCTTGGCGTCGATCGCCACCACCACGCACTGCTCGCCGAATTTCTCGGCGGCTTCCTTGACGAACTCGCGCCGCGACACCGCGGCGCTGTTGATCGAGACCTTGTCGGCGCCGGCCCGCAGCAGCGTCTTGATGTCGTTGACCTCCCGCACGCCGCCGCCGACTGTGACGGGCATGAAGCAGGCTTCCGCGGTACGCCGGACCACGTCCAGCATGATGCCGCGGTTCTCGTGGGTCGCGGTGATGTCGAGGAAGGTCAGCTCGTCGGCGCCGGCAGCGTCATAGGCGATCGCCGCCTCGACGGGATCGCCGGCGTCGCGCAGATCGACGAAGTTGACGCCCTTGACGACGCGGCCGTCCTTGACGTCGAGGCAGGGGATCACGCGCACCTTGAACATTTGTCAGCTCCTAGGCGCGCGCGTTGCGGATCAGGGTGAGGGCGGCGGCGGGATCGAGCCGGCCGTCATAGAGCGCGCGGCCGGCGATCGCGCCTGCGAGCTTTTTCGCACGTGGCGTCAGCATCGCCTTCACATCTTCGATCGAGGCCAGGCCGCCGGAGGCGATCACAGGGATCGAAATGGCGTCGGCGAGCGCAATGGTCGCGTCGAGGTTTAGGCCCTTGAGCAGGCCGTCGCGCGCGATGTCGGTGAAGATGATGGCGGCGACGCCGGCATCCTCGAACCGCTGTGCGATCTCAAGCACCGTCACCTGCGATGTCTCGGCCCAGCCTTCGACGGCAACCTTGCCGTCGCGCGCATCGAGCCCGACCGCGACGCGGCCGGGGAATTTCCTGGCGGCGCTCTTCACTAGTTCGGGATCGCGCACCGCGGCGGTGCCGATGATGACGCGGCTGATACCCTGGTCGAGCCAGGCTTCCACCGTGGCGAGATCGCGAATGCCGCCGCCGAGCTGCACCGGAATCCTGATCGTCTTCAGCATCGCCTCGACCGCCTGCGCATTCACCGGCTTGCCGGCAAAGGCGCCGTCGAGGTCGACGACGTGGAGATACTCGAAACCCTGCTCGACAAAGCTCTGCGCCTGCGCGGCGGGATTGAGGTTGAACACCGTTGCGCGCGCCATGTCGCCTTGCTCGAGGCGCACGCACTGGCCGTTCTTGAGGTCGATGGCGGGAAAGAGGATCACGGTTTCCATCGCAGAAAGTTCGAGATCAGGGCCAGCCCGAAGCGCTGGCTCTTCTCGGGGTGGAATTGCGTGCCGATGGCGGTGTCCTTCGCCACGATCGCGGTGACAGGGCCGCCGTAATCGGCGCGCGCGAGCACGTCCGCCTCGTTGGCGGGATTGAGGTGATAGGAGTGCACGAAATAGGCGTGCTGCCCCTTGGGACCGAGCGGCAGCTTGTTCAGCACCGGGTGCTCGCGCAGCACCTCGAGCGTATTCCAGCCCATGTGCGGGATCTTCAGGCTCTCGTCGCGCGGCGTGATCTTCTCGACATCGCCGCCGATCCAGTTCAGGCCGTCCGTGGTGACGTGCTCCTTGCCGCGGCTCGCCATCAGCTGCATGCCGACGCAGATGCCGAAGAACGGCCGCGCCTTGACGCGCACCGCTTCGGTGATCGCCTCGACCATGCCGTTGACGCCGTCAAGGCCGCGCCGGCAATCGGCGAAGGCGCCGACGCCCGGCAGCACCAGACGGTCTGCCTCGTAAGCCTGGTCCGGATCGCTGGTGACAATGACCTTTTGCGGGCTCTCCAGGCTGCGTGCGGCGCGCTCGAAGGCCTTCGCGGCGGAATGCAGATTGCCGGAACCGTAATCGATGATGGCGACGCTCATCTTGACCCTCCCGGTTCTGGAAACAACCCGATGATGCCGCCGGCCGGAACGGGCGGCGGGTTCGAGAACTGCTGGCCCGGCACGCTGCGGGTCGGCGGCGGGCCACCGCGATCGACGGCCCATTGATCGCCAGCGATGCCGTGCTGCTTCTGGCTCCAGCGCTCGAAGAAGCGGTGCTCGGCCGCGTCCTCCTTGTCGGCGATCACGACGTCGAGCTGCCGCCACTTGCCGCGCGACAAGGTCCAGCGGCGCAAACTCGAGGCCTCGAGGCCCATCAAGATCGCGACGATGACATTGGCGTAGAAGATCGAGCTGCGTCCGACCCCAAGGCTGGACAGGGCGACATTGAACGCAATCACGACAACCAGCCAGCCGAGCAGCGCCAGCCAGAGCCGGTTCCACAGCAGCCAGAGCGGGCCGAAGATCATCGCCCAGAAATGAAAGCCGTCGCGCACGAAGACGAATCTGTCGGTCGCGCGCAGATCGGCTCCGGCAGGAGAGGGAGCATGAACTGTGTAGACAGGCATGGTGATGCCCCGTTCCTAAGAATTCAGTGATACCGCAAGCGGCGCGCGCCGCCGACCGGGATGTCAGCCGCCGAGCGAGCCCTTGGTGGACGGGATCTCGCCCGCAGCCTTCGGATCGATCGCGACGGCGGTGCGCAGCGCCCGCGCCAGACCCTTGAAGCAGGACTCGGCGATATGATGGCTGTTATCGCCATATAGGGTCTCGACGTGGAGAGTCACGCCGGCATTGATGGCGAAGGCCTGGAACCACTCGCGCACCAGCTCGGTGTCGAACTCGCCGATCTTGTCGCGGGGAAACGCAGCCTTGAACACCAGGAAGGGGCGGCCGGAGATGTCGATGACCACGCGCGTCAACGTCTCGTCCATGGGCATGTGCACGCCGGCATAGCGGGTGATGCCCGCCATGTTGCCGAGCGCCTGCTTGATCGCCTGGCCGAGCGCAATGCCGGTGTCTTCGGTGGTATGGTGATGATCAATGTGCAAATCGCCCACCGCCTTGACCGTGAGGTCGATACGGGAATGGCGGGCGAGGAGATCGAGCATGTGGTCGAAAAAGCCGATGCCGGTCGCGATATTGGCCACGCCTGATCCATCGAGGTTCACGGAGACCTCGATGTCGGTTTCCTTGGTCTTGCGCTTGATCGTCGCGGTGCGCATTGGAGGCTTTCGCTGGGTTTTGGCCTGAAGCGCCAGTCTCTTAACAGCCAAATGACGCCTTCGCTACTGCGGGAACGGGGGGCGAGCCTCTACTTCTGCCTATGGTGAGCGAATTAGGCCCGGAGCGGCCCGTTGTGCGCCCCGCCCGGACCGCCTAAATCAGGCCGACAACGAGGATCGTTCATGCAGGATTCCCAGAACAGCTCACCGGGTTGGCACGGCACCACGATTTTGACGGTCCGCAAGGCCGGCAAGGTGGTGGTCGGCGGCGACGGCCAGGTCTCGATCGGCCAGACCGTGATCAAGTCCAATGCCAAGAAGGTCCGCAAGCTCGGCAAGGGCGACGTCATCGGCGGCTTCGCCGGCGCCACCGCCGACGCCTTCACGCTGTTCGAGCGGCTGGAATCCAAGCTGGAGCAATATCCGGGGCAGCTGACCCGGGCCGCGGTGGAGCTCGCCAAGGACTGGCGCACCGACCGCTACCTGCGCCGGCTGGAGGCCATGATGATCGTCGCCGACAAGGACGTCTCCCTGGTGCTGACGGGCACCGGCGACGTACTCGAGCCCGAAGCCGGCGTGATGGCGATCGGCTCCGGCGGCAATTACGCGCTGGCGGCAGCCCGGGCCCTGCTCGACACCGACAAGGACGCCGAGACCATCGTCCGCCGCTCCCTCGACATCGCCGCCGACATCTGCGTCTACACCAATCGGAATTTGACGATCGAGAGTCTGGCGACGGGATAGGCCATGGCGCCCGCCTACACCTTCCGCCCGATGACCGCGGCCGACATGCCGATGATCCGGCACTGGCTGGACGCGCCGCATGTCGCCGAATGGTGGCATGATCCGGAGACGCTTGAGTTCGTCGGCGGCGACCTCGACCATCCGGATCTGGCGCAGTTCATCGTCAGCCTGGACGGCCGATCCTTCGCCTATCTGCAGTGCTACCAGATCGGCGATTGGCATATCAGCTTCGGCCCGCAGCCGGTCGGCACACGCGGCCTCGATCAGTTCATCGGCGAGGCCGACATGCTCGGATGCGGCCACGGCTCGGCTTTCATCCGTGCCTTCATCGACCAGCTCTTTGCCCGCGGCGTGCCGCGTATCGTGATCGACCCCAGCCCCGCCAATCCGCGCGCCATTCGTGCCTATGAGAAAGCCGGATTCGTGCCGCAGCACGAGATCGTCACGCCCGATGGCCCCGCACTCCTGATGATCCGAGATTCATGACGCTCGCCGCAACTCCCACCGTCAAGACCGCATTTCCGCCGCTCGGCTGGGCCGGCATCGCGCTGATTTTGCTGGCGCTACAAGCTGCGATCCTGCTTGCGATGGGACGTGTGCCGATCTGCACCTGCGGCACCATCAAGCTGTGGCACGGTGTGGTGAACAGCTCGGAGAACTCCCAGCACGTCGCGGACTGGTACACTTTCTCGCACGTGTTGCACGGCTTCCTGTTCTACGGCCTGACCTGGCTGCTGTTCGTGCGCCTGCCATTCCTCCATCTCTCCTGGCCCGCAAGGCTGATCGTCGCGATGCTGATCGAAGGCGCCTGGGAGATCGTCGAAAATTCGCCGTTCATCATCGAGCGCTACCGCGCCGGAACGATCTCGCTGGACTATTACGGCGACAGCATCGTCAATTCGGTCTCCGACAATCTGGCCATGATCCTGGGGTTCCTTGCCGCGCGCGCGCTCCCGGTCAGCGCGACGGTCCTCCTTGGACTCGCCTTCGAGATCGTGCTGGCGCTTCACATTCGCGACAATCTGACGCTGAATATTCTGATGCTGATCCATCCGATCGACGCCGTGAAGCAATGGCAATCGGGCCCGCCGATCATCTGAGATAAAATGCGGCTTGTCCTAGGCCGCCTCCCGCCCTAGCTAAGCAGACATGACAGACTTTTCCCCCCGCGAAATCGTCTCCGAACTCGACCGTTTCATCGTCGGCCAGGCCGATGCCAAGCGCGCCGTCTCGATCGCGCTGCGCAACCGCTGGCGGCGGCAGCAGCTCACCGGCTCGTTGCGCGAGGAGGTGCTGCCGAAGAACATTTTGATGATCGGCCCGACCGGCGTCGGCAAGACCGAGATCGCGAGACGGCTCGCCAAGCTCGCGAATGCACCGTTCCTGAAGGTCGAGGCGACCAAGTTCACCGAGGTCGGCTATGTCGGCCGCGACGTCGAGCAGATCGTGCGTGATCTCGTCGAGGTCGCGATCGCCCAAGTGCGCGAGCGCAAGCGCAAGGATGTGCAGGCGCGGGCGCAACTCGCCGCCGAGGAGCGCGTGCTCGATGCTCTGGTCGGCGCCAATGCCTCGTCAGCGACGCGGGAATCCTTCCGCAAGAAGCTGCGCGCGGGCGAATTGAACGACAAGGAGATCGAGATCGAGACGCAATCGTCCGGCGGCGGCATGCCGATGTTCGAGATCCCGGGCATGCCGGGCGCGCAGATGGGCGCGATCTCGATCGGTGACATCTTCGGCAAACTCGGGGGCCGCAGCAAGACGCGGCGGCTGACGGTGGAGGGCTCGCACGAGATCCTCGTCAACGAGGAATCCGACAAGCTGCTCGACACCGAGCAGCTCACGCTGGAGGCGATCAGCGCGGTCGAGAACAACGGCATCGTCTTCCTGGACGAAATCGACAAGATCTGCGCCCGTGACGGCCGCGTCGGCGGCGACGTCTCCCGCGAGGGCGTGCAGCGCGATCTGTTGCCGCTGATCGAGGGCACGTCGGTCTCGACCAAGCACGGGGCGGTCAAGACCGACCACATCCTGTTCATCGCCTCCGGCGCCTTCCACGTCGCAAAACCGTCCGACCTCTTGCCGGAATTGCAGGGCCGCCTGCCGATCCGCGTCGAGCTGCAGGCGCTGACCCGCGATGACATGCGCCGCATCCTCACCGAGCCCGAGGCCTCGCTGATCAAGCAATATGTCGCGCTGATGCAGACCGAGGGCGTGACGCTCGACATCACGGACAGCGCCATCGACGCGCTGGCCGACGTCGCAGTCGCCGTCAATTCCACCGTCGAGAACATCGGCGCGCGGCGGCTCCAGACCGTGATGGAGCGGGTGCTGGACGAGATCTCCTTCACCGCCCCCGATCGCAACGGCGAGACCGTCCGGGTCGATGCCGAGTTCGTGCAAAAGCACGTCGGCGATCTCGCCAAGAACGCGGATCTGAGCCGGTTCATTTTGTAATTCACCAGGGCCGCGCTATTGATGCCGCTGTCGTCCCCGCGAACGCGGGGACCCATAACCACCAGCGGTCTTTGTTGAAACAGATAGCAGCTCCAGCTCTGCCTCACATAACCTCCTGTGGTTATGGGTCCCGGATCGGCGCTCGCGGTGCTCGCTTGTCCGGGACGACGGCCGAGTTAGCCGCGAAATCGCGGGAGTCATATGCCCGCTAATATCTGGCAAAACCCCTGGCGCCTGCTGCTCGCGGTCAATGCCGCCGTCCTCGTCGGCGTGTTCGTCCACAAGGTCCAGCTGCCGCCTTACGTCCCCTATATCCACCTCGTCGTCGACTACCATTTCGGCTTCATCAAGCGTGCGCTGATCGGAGCGATCGTCGCCCTGTTCACGAACAAGGTGCCGGTCTGGCTGGTGTTCGCGCTGGGCGGGGCGACGTGGCTCGTGACGCTCAGGCTCTATGCAAAACTGTTTCTGAAGACGTTCGGCTTCACCGCGGCGACGCTGCCGCTGTTCGTGTTCACCGCGGGCTCACCGTTCTTCCTGAAGAACTTCATGCACACGCTCGGCCATTTCGACATTTATGGCTGCGCGCTGGCGATCGTGCTGCTGCTGATGCCGGCGGGCTCGCTGCTGTTCGTGGCAGCGGCGGCGCTGTTCGCGATCATGCTGGTGCTGATCCACCACATCCATCTCTTGATGTATGTGCCGACCATCATCACCATCGTCGTGATCAGGCATTACCTGACGTGCGGCTGCAACCGCATCAACGTTGCGTTCGGCATTGTCGCCCTCGTCGCCGTCTCCGCACTGTTCTTCGCGGCCCAGTTCCTGGGGACGATGCCGATCCCCGAGGCGGATTTCGTCGCGTATCTGAAGACCCGGATGGTTGATCCTGAGAGAACCGACCTGCTGCAATTCAGCTACATCTGGTACCAGCCGCTGGCGAAGGAGATTGCTGATACCTGGGGACGCCTCCCGCACAACATCCTCGGCGTGCCGGTGTTCGCCCTGCTGATCTGGCTGCACACGCCGCTATGGCGCTATCTTGCGCGCCTGATCGGTGCGCTCGCGAATGAAGCGCACCGACGTCTCGTGATCGCAGCTCTGATCGGCATCAGCCTTGCCTATCTCGTGATGTTCGCGATGGTGTTCGACTATTCGCGCTGGATCTCGAACTGGGCGGTCTGCATGTTCCTGATCCTGCATGCGGTGAAGATGCTGCCCGCCGCACGGGAAACGCCGCCGATCCCCACCGAAGATCGGACGACGAACATCTTCGGCGTGATCATCACACTGATCCCCCGCGTCGGAATCATCCGGCCGTTTTAGAAAGGTGCGCCCCCTCGCCCGCTTGCGGGAGAGGGTTGGGGAGAGGGCTTTCTCTGCGATCGAAAACCCCTGAGAGGAGAGAACCCTCACCCACCGCGCTGCGCGCGTCGGCCTCTCCCGCAAGCGGGAGAGGCAAGAGAAAGCCGCTCGCATCGTGACGCTAAAATCTCGCCCGCCTGATCCGCACATACAGCGCGCCCTCGCCGCCATGGCCGATCGCGGCTTCCTCGAAGCCGACGACAAAGGCGCGGAATTCCGGCAGGCTGAGCCATTCCGGCACCTGGCGGCGGAGCACACCGCTATCGCCACCGCTGCGGCCTTTGCCGGTGATGACGAGCACGAAGGTCAGGCCGTCGTGATGGGCGCGGTGCAGGAAGCCGGTCAGCGCGCGATGGGCGCGCATCTGGGTCATGCCGTGCAGATCAAGCCGCGCGTCGATCTCGCTGCGCCCGCGCGACAGTTTTGTCCGCTCGCGCTTGCCGAGCGGCGCCAATGGCGGCATCGCGGGCTTCGTGGCACGCGGCGCCGGTGCGGCAGCCATCGGCCGCGGCGATGGCGCGGGTCGCGCGACCGGAGCGATCGTTGCGGGCTCGCTGCGCGGCGGCGCCTGCGCCTTCACCACGCGATGCTTCCGCAGCGGCTTGACCTGTTTTGCGACGAGCTCCCAAAGCTCGCGCTCGTCCTCGCTCAGCGCACGGCGGCGCGGCGAGGGGCGAGGCTCCAGCACGGGCGGACGAGACGATCGCTTCATTGCTGGTCGGATCGACGATTCACGCGCTTGCGCTGTTCGCGGTCGGGCTTGATGCTGGGGCGTGGCTCGGGTAGCGGCACCGGGCTTGCCACCGCGACGGCGGCGTCTTTGTCTTGGGCTGCGGCAGGCGGGGCCGCACCAGCCTTGCTCGGTTCAGCCGGCGTCACTGCGGCCGCTGCATTCTTCGGATCCTTGACGGACTCGGTTTGCGGAAACAACTTGGCGATCTTCTGCGACGGCCGCGGATCCGGCACCGGCAGCCGCGCAGCCCGGATTGCGGGATCGAGGCTCTTCGGCACCAGCATCACGAATTGCATGGGATGGCGTAGCCGCCCGGAGACGCGACCGGCCTCCGCGCCGGCGCCGAAAAACAGATCGGCGCGGGCAGGGCCGATGATGGCCGAGCCGGTGTCCTGCGCGATCATCAGCCGGCGAAACGGCGTCTTGGCCCGTTCGGATTCGATCGGCAGCTCGCCTTCGATAAAAAAAGGCGTGCCGTAGACATGCAGCGATTTGTCGACCGCGATCGAACGGCCGGCCGTCAGCGGAATGCCCTGCGCGCCCACCGCCTCCTCCTTGTCGGAGAGGTTGACCTCGCGGAAGAAGATGTAGGCGCGGTTGGCGCGGCGCAACTCCTTGGCACCATCAGGATTCTGCGTCATCCACTCCCTGATCTTCTGCATCGACATCTCCTCCCGCGGGATGATGCCGCGCTCGATCAGGATGCGACCGACGGCGGTGTAGGGATAACCATTATAGGCGTCATAGTTGAGCCGGACCGAGCTGCCGTCCTCGAACTTGATCTTCGCCGAGCCCTGGATCTGCGCGAACAACAGATCGGTCGGGTCCTTCAGCCAGGCGATCTCCAGCCCGCGGCCGGCGATCTTGCCGTCCTCGATCTCGCCGCGGTCGTAATAGGGCACCAGCTTGCGGCGACCGATCTTGCGATAGACCGGGCCCTTGTTCGGCAAGCTGAGCGCGTCCTGCTTGTAGCCGCGCACGAACAGATTGGACGGACGGCGATAGACCGGAACGTTGTAGATTTCGGTCTGCGTGCGCGATCCCTCCAGAACCGGCTCGTAATAACCGGTGACGAAACCGTCTGGCTCGCCGAGACGGGAGATGCGCAGCGGCGCAAAATTCTGCTCGAAGAAGCTTTTGGCCTTGGCATCGTCGCTGAGCTCAAGCGCTTTGGCGAGCCGGCACGGCTCGTTCAGCGACCCTGCCAAAGCCTTCGGCTCGGATATGCCGGTCTGCGCGTTGATCGTCCGGCAGCTCGCGCGGAAGGTCTTGTAGGCGGCGAGATGATTGTCCTCACTCCAGCCCTTCACGTCCGCCCAGGTCACAGGCAGATATTGCGCGCCGGCAATCTCGAACGGCAAGGGAAGCTGCGGATAGGGCAAGGCCCGCGCCGGGGCGGCGGGCAAATGCGGGAGATGATGGTGGTGGCTGCGATGATGGCGGCGCGCCGCCTCGGCTCCGAGCGAAAACGACGACAGCGCGACGACACCTGCGCAAAGCGCCGCCGCGCTGGTCTTCAGGACAGTCTTAATTCGCGCTTCCGGTGCCAACCAGCTTCCAGTTCGGATCGCGAGAGGAGATGTCGCGGGCGAAAGTCCAGATGTCTGTGATGTCGGCGACGGTGTCGGCGCTGCCGTCGACGATATTGCCGGCCTTATCCCGCGTGGCCGAGATCATCTGCGAGACGAAGCGCACGGTGAGCTGGGCATTGCGGTCGCGCAGCTCGGCGCCGACGAGCTCGGCCTTGTCGATCGAGACGAAACGCGTCTCGGTCTTCTGCTCGTTCTTCTCGCGCTCCTTGATCGCGGCGTCGAAGCTCTCATAGACCTCCGACGACAACAGGTCGCGCAGCGCGCGGCGATCGCCATTGGCGAAGGCAAGCACGATCATCTCATAGGCGCCGCGAGCACCCGAGATGAAATGACGGGGGTCGAAGCTGGAATCCTTCTCGACGATGGCGTCGAGACCCTGCGCGAGCGGGGTACCAGGCTCGGTTAGCCCCTTCCAGCGGTCGGCGGGCGGGGTCGGCTCAGCCGCCGGCGCCAGCGGGGCTTGGTCAATCACCTTGCCCGGCATGGTCACGACGTTCTTGTCTTGGGCGCCCTGGAGGGCGTCGCGGTTGAACGGCGGCCGCTCGTTGCCTGTGCGCTGCCCCAGCACGCTGCGCAGCCGCAGAAAGATAAAGACCGCCAGCGCCAGGAAGATGATAGTGTAGATGTCCACGTCGAATTCGCTTTCTGGTCTTTGCTCTGGGTCTTCAGGTCGTTGCCGGGAAAATCAATCCGGCCAGTCAACCGTTCCATACGAGAACGGCAAGTCTACATCACCATTTAGGTCCGCGCGTCTGGTCCGTGGGATGTAGGCACGAAATCTCGCCCGGCCAATGGCGCCTTTTGGCACAGCGCGGAGTGTAGCGCGTTTTATGCTTAAGGGGAAACCCGATCCTGCCAGGAAATCGCGCATCTTCAATCGTTTAAGGCGCGATTTCGGCAAAAGGCCGGGTTGAACGTCATAGTTGCAGGCGCGGCCTGGATAGGGCTACCGGAGCCGTTCGTCCTTGTGGAACGAGGCGGCCCTATGTTAGCCAACCGCCGCGAAATTCAGCCCAAATCGGGTAAGGAGAGACTTTCATGACCAACGGTAACGGCACCCCTCCCGAGGCGGCCCAGGCTCCCCAGCTCAACGTGCTGGCGCAATATACCAAGGACCTCTCGTTCGAAAATCCGAACGCGCCGAGCTCACTCCAGCAGCAGAGCCAGCCACCCCAGATCAACATCCAGATCAATGTCAGCGCCAACAACCTCAGCGAACAGGAGTTCGAGGTGACGTTGTCGGTCGAAGGCAAGGCCGAGGCCGCGGGCAAGGTGATGTTCTCGTTCGAGCTCGCCTATGCCGGCGTATTCCGGATTGCCAATGTACCGCAGGAGAATCTGCATCCGCTGGTCATGATCGAGTGCCCGCGCCTGCTGTTCCCGTTCGCCCGCGAAATCATTGCGACCGCCGTCCGCGACGGCGGGTTCCCGCCGCTGATGCTCGACCCCGTCGACTTCGTTGGTCTGTATCGCCAGAACATGGAGCGGCAAATGGCCGCTCAGGGCCAAGCCGGTCAGGCCTGACCGGCCGCCACGGCAGCTGGAACGGGAGCAGGAAGGTACTCGTTCCAGATCGCCTTGTCGCCGAGCGTTGCGATGAAGGCTCGATGGGCCTCGCGCTCGGCATCGGAAATCCGCGGCGCGAGCGGCACCAGGCGCTGCCGCCGCGGCGCTTCGCCGACGCTATTGACGCGGATCTCCTCGTTTTCCGAGGCCAGCAGCAGCTGCGACTGCCGCGCTCCGACCAGATCGACGTAGACCTCGGCCAGAAGCTCGGCGTCGAGCAATGCACCGTGCTTGGTGCGGTGTGAATTGTCGATCGAATAGCGCGAGCAGAGATCGTCGAGCCGGTTCGACACGCCGGGATGCTTGCGCCGGGCCAGCAGCAGCGTATCGACCAGCCGTTCGCGCGGGATCGCCGCGCGCTGGATGCGGTCGAGCTCGGCATTGATGAAGCTGATGTCGAAGGAGGCGTTGTGGATCACCAGCGGCGCATCGCCGATGAATTCCAGGAAGGCGTCGACCACCTCGTGGAACAGCGGCTTGGTCGACAGGAATTCGGCCGACAGCCCGTGCACCGCAAAGGCCTCCGCCGGCATGTCCCGCTCGGGGTTGATATAGACGTGATAGGTCTGACCCGTCGGCATGCGGTTGTACATCTCGACACAGCCGATTTCGACCAGGCGATCGCCGCGAAGCGGGTCGAGGCCGGTGGTTTCGGTGTCGAGGACGATTTCACGCATGATCTACGAAGCCGTGTGATCTCAGAAGCCGTGTGCACGCGGCGAATCAGGCCCGCCGCTGCGGCATCTTAACGACCTCGGCCAGGATGTGCTTGATTTGCGCACGCACCGGCTCGAGCCCGTGTGAGGTATCCACCACGAAATCCGCCCGCTTGCGCTTTTCGGCGTCCGGCATCTGCTTGGCGATGATGGCGTCGAGCTTCGCCTCGTCCATCGTGCCGCGCGCCAAGACCCGCTCACGCTGAAGCTCCGGCGACGTCGAGACCACGACCACGGCATCGACGCGTTTCTCGCCGCCGGTCTCGAACAGCAGCGGAATATCCAGCACCACGACCGGCGCCTTGGCGGCTTCCGCATCGGCGAAGAATTTTTGCCGGGACGCGCCGAGCATCGGATGGACGATCTGCTCCAGCTGCTTGATCGCGGCCTGATCGTGCACGACGCGCGCCGACAGCTTTGCCCGGTCGACCTTGCCGTTCGCAGTGGTGCCGGGGAACGCCGCCTCGATCGCCGGCGCCGCTTCACCCTCATACAATTGATGGACGGAGGCATCGGCGTCGTAGACGGGCACGCCGGCCTCCGCGAACAATTTCGCGGTGGTGGATTTGCCCATCCCGATCGAGCCGGTCAGTCCGAGGATCCGCATCAAAGCCCAGCCATCTCTGTCCTTCACACCGCAACTAGCCGCTCGCGGCGCAGGAATACAAGCAGCGGCAGCAGCGGCAGGCCGAGAACGGTGAAATGATCGCCTTCGATGCGTTCGAACAAATGGATGCCGAGACCCTCGAGCTGATAGGCGCCGACACTGGTCGTGACCACGTCGCCCGCTGCGTCGAGATAGGCCGACAGCTCCGCTTCGGACATCTGCCGCATGGTCATACGGGCGATCGAAACATCTTCGAAGACAATCTTGCCGTCATGCGCGATCGCCACCGCCGAATTCAGCTCGTGGCTGTTTCCGGCGAGATCGCGCAGCTGCGCCAGTGCCTGCGCACGGCCTGCAGGCTTGTTGAGGAGGCGGTCACCAAGCGCCAGCGTCTGGTCGGCACCGATCACATAGCTACCGGGATGATGCGCCGAGACGGCTCTGGCTTTCTCACGCGCCAGCAGCAAGCCGATCTCGCGCGGGTTCGAAAGCTTCGATGCGGCCTGAATGCCGCGCTCGTCGATGTCGGCCGTAATTGCCTTGAATTCGAGCCCGGCATTCGCCAGCAGCATCTTCCGCGCGCTGCTCTGCGAGGCCAGGATCAACGGAAACTTGCCGCGCCAGAGACCCATCGCCGCAACTACTCGGAGGGCCGGTTGCGCTGGCGGTCGCTGTAGAGCTTCATGATCGCCGCCGCGGTTTCCTCGATCGAGCGGCGCGTAACGTCGAGCAACGGCCAATCATGCTTGGCGCTCAGCTTGCGCGCGAACGCGACCTCCTCGGTAACCGACTGCTTGTCGATATAGCTGTCGCTGCCGGAATCGGCGCCCATGGAGAGCAGGCGGTTCTGTCGAATCTGGATCAGCCGTTCCGGCGTCGCATGCAGGCTGACGACAAGCGGCCGCGTTAGCGTCTCCAGCTGCGAGGGCACCGGAATGCCCGGAACCAGCGGCACATTCGCAGTGCGGATGCCGCGATTGGCGAGGTAGATCGACGTCGGTGTCTTCGACGTGCGCGACACGCCCACCAGCACGACATCGGCCTCGTCGAGGCCTTCGACATGCTGGCCGTCGTCGTGGATCATCGTGTAGTTCAGCGCATCGATGCGCTTGAAATATTCCGCATTGAGCACGTGCTGGGCGCCGACGCGCCCGGTGGTTGCCGCACCGAGATAAGCTTCGAACAGCTGCATCACCGGGCCGATGATCGACAGGCTCGGGACGTTGATCTCCTTGCACTTGTTCTCGAGCCTGGAAACCAGATCCTTCTCCAGCAGCGTGAACAGCACGATTCCCGGCGCCTCCTCGATCTCGTCGAGCACGCGGTCGAGCTGCTTCTGGCTACGCACCAGCGGATAGACGTGCTCGACCGGGGTCACGTTGGCGTATTGGGCCGCGACCGCCCGCGCCACGGTGATCAGCGTCTCACCGGTGGAGTCGGAAACGAGGTGCAGGTGGAAGTAATTGTTCGAGCTCGGCACAAAAACTCTTTGAATCTGGGCGGGGCAGTTTGTGGATTTCTGTGGAGCTTAACCCCTCGGAAAGGGATGTGCGACACCAGGGACGGGACAACTGCCAATTTTCTTCACACCGCTGCCCGTCAGAACAAGTTTGCCCGCCCTCCGCCACGGAAGCGGGATTGCGCGGACAAGTCTCTTGATAAGCTGCCGACAGGCGGCCGCAAGCCCTTGAGGCTCGGTGACTTATCCTAACGGCTGGGGTCCACGCAGGATATGTTGATGGATGTGAACAAGCGCGCGGGAAGTCACGGACGGAATTGCGTGAGTCCAATCCACGGTCACTCAGACTCAAACCTTAAGAATCTAAGATTCTAGATTTGAGGAAGGCACTGCGGACGGATATGTGTGCACTGTGAGACCTTAACGAGTTCTTACTATCCCCAGTTCCCTCGCGGCATGAATTCCGGGCGCCGAAAATGTTCGAAGACGTCTATCTCTGGATCAAGGCGGTCCACGTGATCGCGGTCATCTCCTGGATGGCCGGCATGCTCTATCTGCCGCGGCTGTTCGTTTATCACTCGGAGGCCGAAATCGGCTCGAAACAGTCCGAGACGTTCAAGGTCATGGAACGGCGGCTGCTCAAGGCCATCATCAACCCCGCCATGATCGTCACCTGGCTCGCCGGGCTTTATCTCGCCTGGTCCGGCCATTGGTTCTCGTTCGGCTGGCTGCACGTAAAACTGGCACTGGTCCTAGCCATGTCTGCGGTCCACGGCTTTTTTTCCCGCTGGCTGAAGGATTTCGCCGCCGACCGGCGCCCGCGCAGCCAGAAATTCTATCGGATTATCAATGAGGTGCCGACCGTCCTGATGATTTTCATCGTCATCATGGTGATCGTGAAGCCGTTCTAGGCAAGGCTTGCGACCATCCGCTCAGCGCTTCGGCTTGCGGAGCGGCAAGCGATTTTCTATATTATCTCCATCCCACCCAACGCAGGCGGATGTGGTTGTGTCTGAGCTTTTTAAAAGCCGGACACCGCATCAGGTTTGAAGCCTCTCCGGCACTTAACCTTGCCAGACCTGCGGACCTTACCTGCACCTGCTCGCGTCCGCATTTCAGAGCCACCTCGCACCCCCCTTCCAAGGTTACCCCACAGGACCACCCCAATGCGGGAAATTAAACTTCAGGATCTCAAGTCGAAAACCCCGGCCGAGCTGGTCTCGTTCGCGGAAGAGAACGGGGTCGAGAATGCCAGCACCATGCGCAAGCAGGAGCTGCTGTTCGCCATCCTCAAGCAGTTGTCGCTGGCCGAGACCGATATCGTCGGCGAAGGCGTCGTCGAGGTGCTCTCCGACGGCTTCGGCTTCCTGCGCTCGCCCGATGCGAATTATCTGCCGGGCCCGGACGACATCTACGTTTCGCCCTCGCAGATCCGCCGCTTCGGCCTGCGCACCGGCGATACCATCGAAGGCCATATCCGCAGCCCGAAGGAGGGCGAACGCTATTTCGCGCTGCTGAAGGTCAACACGCTCAATTTCGAGGACCCGGAAAAGGCCAAGCACAAGGTCAATTTCGACAACCTCACGCCGCTGTTTCCGAATCAGCGCTTCCGTATGGAAATCGACGATCCGACGCGGAAAGACTTGTCTGCACGCGTGATCGACATCGTCGCGCCCATCGGCAAGGGCCAGCGCGCGCTGATCGTGGCGCCGCCGCGCACCGGTAAGACCGTGCTGATGCAGAACATCGCGCACTCAATCACGCACAATCACCCCGAATGCTATCTGATCGTGCTGTTGATCGACGAGCGTCCGGAAGAAGTCACGGACATGCAGCGTTCGGTGAAGGGCGAGGTCGTGTCCTCGACCTTCGACGAGCCGGCGGTGCGCCACGTCCAGGTCGCCGAGATGGTGATCGAAAAGGCCAAGCGCCTGGTCGAGCATGGCCGCGACGTCGTGATCCTGCTCGATTCGATCACGCGCCTCGGCCGTGCCTACAACACCGTGGTGCCGTCATCCGGCAAGGTGCTGACCGGCGGTGTCGACGCCAACGCGCTGCAGCGCCCGAAGCGCTTCTTCGGTGCCGCCCGCAATATCGAGGAGGGCGGCTCGCTGACCATCATCGCGACCGCCCTGGTCGATACCGGCAGCCGCATGGACGAAGTCATCTTCGAAGAGTTCAAGGGCACCGGTAACTCGGAACTGATCCTGGACCGCAAGGTCTCGGACAAGCGCACCTTCCCGGCGATCGACATCTCCCGCTCCGGTACCCGCAAGGAGGAGCTCATCACCGATCCGCAGGTGCTCAAGAAGATGTACGTGCTCCGCCGCATCCTCAATCCGATGGGCACGATGGACGCGATCGACTTCCTGCTCGACAAGCTGCGCTCGACCAAGAGCAATTCGGAGTTCTTCGACTCGATGAACACCTGAGTGCAGTGCAGCAAATCCTTCGAGGGCGCCTTCGGGCGCCCTTTTCTTTTGTGCAGCTTTGCTGCGCCAAATATGCAGCATGAAGGCGGGCTTCCGCCCTTTGTCTACTCTTGGCTTAATATGTTGATATTTCGAAATAATCCTTGAAAATTTGCGCAGCTAACCCCCTGCAGGTGGGGAAGTCCTGCAGCAAAATACTGCCGATATATTGCGCTGCAATAGTGCCATTTGCTGCGTGTATTCGTGCAGCAAATTCGTCGGTCCACCGACGATGTTTGCGTTTTCATCGGGAGCCGGACAAATAGGCCATGCATCCACGCGACCAGACCATCTTTGCGCTGTCGTCCGGCCGGGCACCGAGTGCAATCGCCGTGGTACGCGTCTCGGGGCAGCAAGCCGGTGACGTTCTGACGAGGCTCGCCGGCAAGCTGTCTGCCCCTCGGCAGGCCAGCCGTCGGCTGCTCCGCGACCCCGCAGGCCAGCCGATCGACGATGCCGTCGTGCTGTGGTTTCCGGGGCCGGGCAGCGCGACGGGCGAGGACATTGCCGAATTCCACGTCCATGGCGGCCGGGCAGTGCTGGCGTCACTCTTCGCCGCGATTTCTGTAATACCGAATACACGGGCCGCCGAGCCCGGAGAGTTCACGCAGCGCGCCTTCGAGAACGGCAAGCTCGACCTCACCGAAGCCGAGGGCCTTGACGATCTCATCCATGCCGACACCGACCGCCAGCGCCGCCAAGCGCTGCGCCAGCTGCAGGGCCTGCTCGGCGACCGCGCGCGCGACTGGCGCGAGCGCATCATCGAGGCGTCTGCGCTGATCGAGGCTGGCATCGATTTTTCCGACGAAGGCGACGTGCCCGCAGAATTGATGGCACCGGCGATCAAAGCGATCAAAGCCCTGCACGACGAAATTGCAGAAGTCCTTGCGGCACAGGGACATTCCGAACGCTTGCGCGACGGGCTGGTGGTTGCAATCGCCGGCGAGCCGAATGTCGGTAAATCGACGCTGATCAACCAACTTGCGCGCCGCGAGGTCGCGATCGTCTCGCCATACGCCGGCACGACGCGTGACGTGATCGAGGTGCAGCTCGATCTCGACGGCTACCCGGTCACGGTGATCGACACTGCCGGCATTCGCGAGACAGATGATCCGGTCGAGCAGGAAGGCGTGCGCCGGGCGCGGGCGCGGGCCGAGGACGCCGACCTGGTGCTGTGGCTGGTCGAGGGGAGCCAGCCCACACAGCGGCCGGACGGGACGGTCTGGATCGTCCGGAACAAGATCGATCTCGGCGGGGTCGGGGCCGGCCAGCCTCCCGGCGAGTTCGGAATCTCCGCGAGCCGGGGCGACGGCATCCCGGAGCTGGTGGAAGCGCTCGTGAGATTTGCGGCCGATTTTTTTGGGATGAGCGAGGGCGCGGTGATCACCCGGGCCCGACAGCGGGATCTCTTGATCCGGGCGTCCGACGGCTTGCGCCGGAGTCTGGACCTTGTAGAAGAGGGCGAAGAGCTCGCCGCCGAAGAGCTGCGCGCCGGGGCTTTTGCCCTGGGCCGTCTGCTCGGCCGAGTGGACGTCGAGGACGTCCTTGGGGCCATCTTCCAGAAATTCTGCATCGGAAAGTAGCCCTAGTTCTTCAATGTAGAACTAGCCCTTGTTCCATTCCTTGTTTCACGTGAAACAGCAGCGAAACAGCACTTGCATCCCTCCACGTCATTGTGAGGAGCTCTTGCGACGAAGCAATCTAGTCTGTCTCGGAGGAGGGATTCTGGGTGGCTTCGCTACGCGCGCAACGACGGGCGCGGCGCTCATCTAGTTATCGATCGGTCTCGGTTCTGGCGCGTCATGTTTCACATGAAACAGTAAGCCCATCAAAGCCCTCTCTACTGTGTATGGGGTTGTTTTCGCGGATGGGGTGCCTGATCCGTCCAACCCTCTGTTTCACGTGAAACACCGGCTGTCCGAGTTTCCCCTTCCGGCTTTCATGGCTCTGAGCTAGAACTCCGGCCATGCGAACAGAGCGAGAGAGTTTCGACGTCATCGTTATCGGTGGTGGCCACGCCGGCTGTGAGGCCGCGGCCGCTGCTGCGCGCATGGGGGCGGCGACCGCTCTGGTGACGCACCGTTTCTCCACCGTCGGCGCGATGTCCTGCAATCCCGCCATCGGGGGCCTAGGCAAGGGCCATCTGGTCCGTGAAGTCGATGCTCTCGACGGTTTGATGGGCCGGGTCGGCGATGCCGGCGGCATCCAGTTTCGTGTCCTCAACCGCCGCAAGGGTCCCGCGGTCCGTGGTCCCCGGGCCCAAGCTGACCGTAAGCTCTATGCGGCTGCGATGCAGAGTGCCATCCGGGAGACTGAAGGCCTTTCCGTTATCGAAGGCGAAGCCGACGAGCTGATCGTGGTCGAAGGCAGGGTCACCGGTCTGCGCCTGGCTAATGGTCGGGAGCTTCGGGCAGGGGCCGTTGTCGTCACCACCGGCACCTTCCTGCGCGGTCTGATCCATCTCGGTGAGAAGAACTGGCCTGCCGGCCGGGTCGGCGAGGCCCCTGCGATGGGTCTTTCGGCCTCCTTTGAGCGCGCCGGCTTCACCCTCGGACGGCTTAAGACCGGCACCCCGCCGCGTCTCGACGGTACCACGATCGACTGGTCGGCGGTCGAGATGCAGCCCGGAGACGAGCCGCCAGAGCCGTTCTCGGTGATGACGGAGCGGATCACGACCCCGCAGATCCAGTGCGGGATTACCCGCACTACCGCGGAGACCCATGAGGTGATCCGCGCCAATGTCCATCGCTCCCCGATGTACTCCGGCCAGATCAAAAGCTCCGGACCGCGCTATTGCCCCTCGATCGAGGACAAGATCGTTCGCTTCGGGGACCGCGACGGGCATCAGATCTTCCTGGAGCCGGAAGGGCTCGACGATACGACCGTCTATCCCAACGGCATCTCGACCTCGCTGCCGGAGGAGGTCCAGCTCGCGATCCTCACCAGCATTCCTGGCCTGGAGCGGGTGAAGATGGTCCGTCCGGGCTATGCCATCGAATACGACCATATCGATCCGCGCGAGCTCGATCCGACCCTGCAGACCAAGCGTCTGCGTGGCTTGTTCCTGGCCGGCCAGATCAATGGCACCACTGGATACGAAGAGGCCGCCGGGCAGGGCATCGTGGCCGGGTTGAACGCAGCGCTCGCCGCGAGCGGGGCGGCTTTGACGGTGTTCGATCGTGCCGACGGCTATCTCGGCGTGATGATCGACGATCTCGTCACCCGTGGGATCAGCGAGCCCTATCGGATGTTCACCTCCAGGGCCGAGTATCGGCTGACGTTGCGGGCCGATAATGCGGACCAACGACTGACCGAGAAGGGTATCGCCCTGGGATGCGTCGGGCATGCCCGCACGCAGCACCATCGCGCCAAGATGGACGCCCTGAATGCTGCTCGGACGCTCTCGAAGACGCTGGCGATCACGCCGAACGAGGCGATCAAGCACGGCCTGTCCCTGAACCGTGATGGCCAGCGCCGCTCGGCGTTCGAGCTGATGGCGTATCCGGAGATCGGCTGGAGCCAGGTCCGCGCGATCTGGCCGGAGCTGGCGAGCGTCGATCCCGTGATTGCGACCCATCTCGAGATCGACGCCAAGTACGATGTCTATCTGGAGCGCCAGAGCGCCGACGTCGAAGCCTTCCGGCGCGACGAGGGCATGGTGCTGTCGGAGGTCGACTACAGCCTTGTCCCCGGACTCTCCAATGAGGTGCGGGCCAAGCTGGAGAAGGCGCGGCCGTTCACGGTCGGCCAGGCCGGCCGGATCGACGGCATGACGCCGGCAGCGCTCGGCATCCTCGCGGCTTATCTCCGCCGTGAAGCTCGGAAGACTTCCAAGGCAATCGCATAGGCGTTTCACGTGAAACAGCGCGGACGAGGCGGGGACAAACCGCTATCGCGACAGGCCGGAGCGGGCGAAGGCGGCGGGCGGCAAGCGGAGCCGGTCAAGCCGAAGACCGACAAAGCTGTCGCCAACGATCGGTCGCTCGACGCGGCCATCGCCGCCGACAAGCGCAAGGCGCTCCAGCTCGCTCCCGTTTCACGTGAAATCGAGGAGCGGCTCGACTGCTACATCGCGCTGCTGAGGGAGTGGCAGGCCAAGACCAACCTGGTCGCGCCCTCGACTTTGCCGCAGCTTTGGACCCGGCACATCGCCGACTCGCTCCAGCTCGTCGACCTCGTGCCGTCCGCAAAACGATGGGCCGACCTCGGCAGCGGCGGCGGTTTTCCCGGCGTCGTGCTGGCCTGCGCGATGGCCGGCACACCGGGCGCCAGCGTCCATCTCGTCGAACGAATCGCCAAGAAGGCCGCCTTTTTGCGTGAAGCGATCCGCCTCACCACATCTCCGGGAGTCGTACATCTCGCTGAGATCGGGGATAATGTGGATAGAATCACCGGCCCCGTCGATTGCGTCACCGCGCGTGCACTGGCTCCGCTACATCAACTGATCGGCTTTGCGGAGCCGCTGATGCGCCTGGGCGCAAAAGCGCTGTTTCCGAAGGGGCAAGATGTAGAGGCAGAATTGACCGAAGCCGCTAAATATTGGAATATTCAGCCTCAGCTCCATCGAAGCCGTACCGGGGACGGCTGGATCGTCGAACTGACGTCCGTCGAACGGCGCGGGTGAGGCATTAGGGCCTGAGTGGGGAATTGGCGATGAGCGTCATTGACGAGCCGCAGCAAGAACAATCCGGCCAGGAGCAGCCCGAGGTGCCGCATGGCCACCCGCGCATACTGGCGCTGGCCAATCAGAAGGGCGGTGTGGGGAAAACAACCACAGCGATCAACCTCGGCACGGCGCTCGCTGCGATTGGTGAGCGCGTCCTGATCGTCGATCTCGATCCGCAGGGCAACGCTTCGACCGGGCTCGGCATCGATCGCCGCAGCCGCTCCTGCTCGACCTATGATGTCCTGATCGGTGAAGCGCCTCTGCGTGAAGCGGTGGTTTCGACTGCAGTGCCACGGCTGCACATCGCGCCCTCGACCATGGACCTCTCAGGCCTCGAGCTCGAGCTCGGCACCACGCCCGGCCGCGCCTTCAAGCTGCGCGATGCCATCGGGGCGCTGAACAACAACGTCTCGCCCGATGCGGACTACACCTATGTGCTGATCGACTGTCCACCCTCGCTCAACCTGCTCACGGTGAACGCGATGGCGGCGTCCGATGCGATTCTGGTGCCGCTGCAATGTGAGTTCTTCGCGCTCGAAGGTTTGTCGCAATTACTGCAGACGGTGGAGCAGGTGCGCTCGACGCTCAATCCGAATTTGTCGATCCACGGCATCGTGCTGACCATGTTCGACTCGCGCAACAACCTCTCGAATCAGGTCGTCGCCGACGTCCGCCAGTTCATGGGCGAAAAGGTCTACAAGACCATGATCCCGCGCAACGTGCGCATCTCCGAAGCGCCGTCCCACGGCAAGCCGGTGCTGGTCTACGATCTCAAATGCGTCGGCAGCGAAGCGTATCTGCGGCTCGCCACCGAAGTGATCCAGCGCGAGCGCGAGCTGCGCACGACGCATTGATGCTGCCGTAGGGTGGGTTAGCCGGAGGCGTAACTCACCACTGTCTATCTCTGTGGAAACAGAAGAGGTGGGTTACGCTTCGCTAACCCACCCTACGATTGAAATTTAGTTCTGGAGTGCTGCACCGTGAATCCAAGGGAGCTGGCGATGGCCGACGAAGCGCGTTCGCGACTGGGCCGGGGTCTTGCAAGTCTGATCGGGGATGTCGGCGGCGAGGCTCAGCACGTCGATCGTCCGCGCGCGCAGCGCAAGGTGCCGATCGAATTCATCAAGGCCAATCCGCGCAACCCGCGCCGCACCTTTTCGGACACCGAGCTCAAGGAGCTCTCCGAGTCCATCAAGCAGCACGGCGTGATCCAGCCGATCGTGGTGCGTCCGGTGAAGGGCGCGCAGGACCGCTACGAGATCATCGCCGGCGAACGGCGCTGGCGCGCTTCGCAAATGGCCGGCCTGCACGACGTCCCGATCGTGCCGGTCGACATCAGCGACAGCGACGCGCTGGAATTCGCGATCGTGGAAAACGTGCAGCGCGAAGACCTCAACCCGCTGGAAGAGGCGCAGGGCTATCACGCGCTCGCCAACGAGTTCAAACGCAGCCAGGACGACATCGCAAAGGTCGTCGGCAAGAGCCGCAGCCATGTCGCCAACATGATGCGGCTGACCAAGCTGCCGGCCGAGGTGCAGGCCTTCATCGCAACCGGCGAACTGACCGCCGGCCACGCCCGCGCCCTGATCGGCGTGCCAGATCCGCTCGGCGCCGCCAAGCGCATCGTCGCGGAGGGCCTCAATGTCCGCCAGGCCGAGGCGCTCGCGCATGAAGAGGGCGTGCCCGAGCGCAAGCCGCAGAAGGCGCGCAGCACCGGCGCCAAGGAAAAGGATCCCGACACGATCGATCTCGAAAAGCGCGTCAGCGACGCTCTCGGCCTCAAGGTCACCGTCAACCACCGCGACCCCGGCGGCTCCGTGCAGATCAATTATAGCAACCTCGATCAGCTCGATGAGGTGATGAAGCGGCTCGCAAAGGGCGGGCTGTAGTCGTCATTCGCATTCTGTCACCCTCACCCTGAGGAGCCGCGAAGCGGCGTCTCGAAGGGCGAGGGCCCGGGCCTTTCATCCTTCGAGACGCGCAAGAGCGCGCTCCTCAGGATGAGGTTCTACCACCGTCATTGCGAGCGCAGCGAAGCAATCCAGAATCTTTCCGCGGAGGGATTCTGGATTGCTTCGTCGCTTACGCTCCTCGCAATGACGTGGCGAGACCGGGGCCTATCCCCGCCGCTTTGCATTCGCCGCGATCGCCATCAGCGTGCGCTGGGCAATGGCCGGGGCGAGGGAGGCCTGCTTGCGGGTGTCGAGCGCGGCGGTCGCGAGCTGCTCGATGATGGCAGCGAGCCGGGCCGGGCTGAAGTTGCGCAGCGCGGTCTCGACCGCCGGCTTTCGCGAAAAATGCAGGCGCGGATAGCCGCTGTCGAGCACGGCCGAAGCCGGCGTGCCGTCGGCGATCGCGAGCGCCGATTTGTGCAGCCACGCGGCCTGGCGCTGCGCCGCCGAAATGATCACGCCGGGATAGGTGCCGGCAATCATGGCCTTGGCGAATTCGGTCTCGACGATGTCCGGTCGGCCAGCGAAAGCACCATCGACGATGGGATCGAGCTTCAGCTCGGAGGCATCGGCGACGACGGCCATCACGTCATCAAGCGTGATCTCGCCTTTGCCATGCGCATAGAGCGTGAGCTTGCGCAGCTCGTTGCGGGAGGCCTGGCGGTCGCCGCCGAGGAACGACATCAGCGCCGCGCGCGCGTCCTGCGCGATGCGCAGATTGGCAATGCGGAGCTCGTCGTCCATCAGCTTGGCAAGGTCGCGTTCGGTGTCGGGATAGCAGCCGATCGCAACCGCCGTCTTGGCTTTCTCGCAGGCCTTGCGCAGCGGTGATTCCGGGCGCAGCTCGCCGGCCTCGATCACGATGCGGCAATCCTTCACGTTCATCTCGGCCAGGGTGTCGACGCCGCTGGCAAAGCTGCGAGAACCGGCGCGAATGCGGATGGCACGACGGCCGCCGAACAGCGGCACCGTCATGGCTTCGTCGACGAGGCGTGATGGCTCGGCAGAGAGCTCGTCGCCGTCGAGCTTCACCAGTGCGAACGGATCGTTGGGATCGTCGACGGCGGAGGCGATCAGTGCCTCGGCGCGCTCGCGCACGAGGCCCGCGTCAGGACCGTAGAGCAGGATGATCGGTCGTCCCGCATCGGGGCGGGCGAGGAAGGCGTCGATCTCTTTTCCGCGCAGCGCGACCATGTTGCCTCAACGGCGTCATTCCGGGGCGGCTCGAACAGCCAAACTACGTGCGCAATTGCGCACATGAAAATCTCGATCCGCAATGTCTGGATTCCGGGTTCATGCTTCGCATGCCCCGGAATGACCGCGAGGGTCAGGTGCCGGCGGTGAAGAACGCAGCGAGCCTTGTATTGATGTTCTCGGCGATCTCGTTGGCGGCGCGGTCTTCCGCGTCGCGCAGCGCTCGGTTGCGGGAGAAACGCTGGTAGGAGCCAGGCATGTCATAGGACACGCGGGCGAACGTGGTGCCGGTCATCACCGACTTGCCGCTGACGACCTCGACCAGATTGTATTGGCAGTCGATGCCGTAATTCTCGGTGCTCGGCAGGCCGGTGTTGGGATCGACGATCAGGGACGAGCGGGTGGAGTTGAAGCGGATGTCGAGGCGGTGCGTCGGCGGCATGCCGGTCGCGGTGCCGTAGAGCTTGAAGGCGAGGGCATTGCGGACCTCGACCCCGATGCGCGCGTCGCGGGAGGCGTTGGGCTTGTTGATCGGCGGGAGCTCCACCCCCATCAGCTTCTCGCGCAGACCGGGGGTGCCGTCGCCACGTTCGGCATACATCGGCTGGAAGCAGCCGGCCGTCAGCGCCGCCAGGGCGGCGACCGCCAGCAAGCGGGCTGCGATGCGGAACCTAGCCGACAACATTCACGATCCTCTTGGGGACAATGATCACCTTGCGGACGGGCTTGCCGTCCAGGGCCAGCTTTACCGCATCGAGGGCCAAAACGGCAGCCTCGATTTCCGGATTCTGGGCCAGTGTTGCAACTGTGACCTCACCCCGCTTCTTGCCGTTGACCTGGACCACCAGGGTCACGCTGTCTTCAACCAGCAAATCGCGTTCGATTTGGGGCCAATTGGCCTCCGAAACCAGCCCACTTTGCCCCAAGGCCTGCCAGCACTCCTCAGCCAGATGCGGCATCATCGGCGAGAACAGCTGGACCAGGATCTGGCCGGCCTCCCGGATCGCCCAGGCAAGGTCCGGGGTGGGCTGGCCGGGCCGCTGAAGCACCTCGGACAGCGCATTGGTGAATTCGCGGATATGGGCGAGGCAGACGTTGAAGTGCAGCCGCTCGATGCCGGTCGTGACCTTGTCCAGGGCGCCGTGGGCAGCCTTGCGCAAGGCGGTGGCATCCGGGCCGAACGAAGCCGGCCGGGTGGCCGGCGCCGTCTTGCTCAGTTCGACGCTGTCGTTCACCAGCCGCCATAGCCGCTGCACGAAGCGAGAGGCGCCCTGGACGCGTTCGTCGCTCCAGATCACGTCGCGCTCGGGCGGGGAGTCCGACAGCATGAACCAGCGGGCGACGTCGGCGCCGTAGGTCGCGATGATGTCGTCGGGATCGACCGTGTTCTTCTTCGACTTCGACATCTTCTCGATCGGGCCGATCTGGATGTCTTCACCCGAGGCCAGCAGCGTCGCGCGACGGCCATTGCCGGCGACCTCGACCTTCACCTCCACCGGCTGCACGTAGGTGCCGTCGGCCTTCTGGTAGGTTTCGTGCACCACCATGCCTTGCGTGAACATGCCGGCGAATGGCTCGTCGAGCGCGATGTGCCCCGTCGCCTTCATCGCGCGGGTGAAGAAGCGGCTGTAGAGCAGATGCAAGATCGCGTGCTCGACGCCCCCAATATATTGGTCGACCGGCAGCATCCGATTGGCGACCGCAGGCGTCGTCGGTGCCGCCTCGTTCCAGGGATCGGTGAAGCGCGCAAAATACCAGGACGAATCCACGAAAGTGTCCATGGTGTCGGTTTCGCGCAGAGCCTTAGCCCCGCATTGCGGGCAGGTGACGTGCTTCCACGTCGGGTGATGGTCGAGCGCGTTGCCTGGTTTGTCGAAAGTCGCATCGTCGGGCAGCTTCACCGGCAGATCGGCATCCGGCACCGGCACGACATCGCATTTGGGACAATGGATGACGGGAATCGGGCAGCCCCAATAGCGCTGGCGCGAGATACCCCAGTCGCGCAGGCGGAAATTGACCTGACGCTCGCCGACCGGCGCGTTGCCGCGCAGTTCGCCTTCCAGCCGTTTTGCGACCTCTTCCTTCGCCGCATCGATGGTCATGCCGTCGAGGAAGCGCGAATTGATCATGCGGCCGTCGCCGTCATAGGCGGTGTCGGTGATGACAAAGCTGTTCGGATCCTGCCCTTCAGGACAAACCACCGGCGTGTTGCCGAGATTGTACTTGTTGACGAAGTCGAGGTCGCGCTGGTCATGGGCGGGGCAGCCGAAGATCGCGCCGGTGCCGTATTCCATCAGCACGAAATTGGCGACATAGACCGGCAGCTTCCAGGACGGATCGAACGGGTGCACCGCGCGGATGCCGGTGTCGAATCCCTGCTTCTCCGCGGTGTCGATCACCTCCTGCGCGGTGCCGATCTTCTTGATCTCGCCGATGAACGCCGCAAGCTCAGGGTTCTTCGCGGCCGCTGCCTGCGCCAGCGGATGATCCGCCGAGATCGCCATGAACTTGGCGCCGAACAACGTGTCCGGGCGCGTCGTGAAAATCTTCAGCTCGCTCTCGTCGGCCGGCGTCGTCGCCGCATCCAGCGCGAAGCGGATCAGCAGGCCCTCCGAGCGCCCGATCCAGTTGCGCTGCATCAGCCGCACCTTGTCGGGCCAGCGGTCGAGCCCGTCCAGCGCGCTCAATAGTTCCTGCGAGTACTTCGTGATCTTGAAGACCCACTGGTTCATCTCGCGCTGCTCGACCACGGCGCCGGAACGCCAGCCGCGGCCGTCGATCACCTGCTCGTTGGCGAGCACGGTCATGTCGACGGGATCCCAGTTCACCTTGCGCTTCTCGCGCTCGGCAAGGCCCGCGCGCAGGAAGTCCAGAAACATCTTCTGCTGGTGCTTGTAATAGGAGGGATCGCAGGTCGCGATCTCCCGCGACCAGTCCAGCGACAGCCCGATCGAACGGAGCTGCTTCTTCATCGCGGCGATGTTGTCGTAGGTCCAGGCCTTCGGCGCCACCTTGCGCTCGATCGCGGCGTTCTCCGCGGGCAGGCCGAACGCATCCCAGCCCATCGGATGCAGCACGTTGAATCCCTTGGCGCGCATGAAGCGGGCCAGCACGTCGCCGAGCGTATAATTGCGGACATGGCCGATATGGATGCGCCCAGAGGGGTAGGGGAACATCTCGAGGACGTAGTATTTCGGCCGCGGATCGTCGTTCTTGGAGACGAAGATCGCCTGCTCATCCCAGAGACGTTGCCAGCGCGGCTCGGCGTCGCGGGCGTTATAGCGTTCGGAGGTCATGGAATCGTTTGGTTTTTCTTGGGTTCGGCCGTCTAAAGACGGCGGACTAGGCCATAGAAGTCCGCAAGGGGTCAATGGGTTGCCCCAATTCTGGAACCAGCCGGGAGTCCTCCGCATAACTACCGAGGCCGCCGTTGGGGTGTGATTAAGGCGTCGATGCCAATTTGCGGCCGACAAGGCCGCATTACCACGATGAATTCCAGCTTCGATGATCCCGATTACGACTATGCCGCGTCCATCGCCGGACGGGCGATGCAGGCCATGGCCGAGCAGCGCATCGCGCCGACCCCGACCAACTTCGCGGTTTGGTACCAATATTTCGCAGGGGGCCACGACGATCTGCGCAATGCGATCGATCTCCTGATCGACCATAACCGCCCCTTCGATGCCAGAACCAATCAGGACCTGTTCGAGACCTATATCGCGCCCCAGGTGAGTGCCATCGTCGTTCATACCTCCGAGCGGCTGCATACCCTGATGGGTGCGGCAAAGGAGTTTCTGGCGACCGCGATTGCCGACAATCGCTCCCAGATGCAGGCGATCAGCGAAGTCGCCGACCAAGGCAAGGCCGGCGTCGATCCGAAGGCGCTGGTCGCCCAGCTCATGAACGAGCTGGCGCGGGCTGCCACCAGGACGACGCGGCTCGAGGCAGGCTTTGCGGAAAAGACCCGCGAGCTCGACGTGATCCGCGACTCGCTCTCCAAGTCCGAGGAGCGCGCCCGGACCGATACGCTGACGGGCCTTGCAAACCGGCGGGCGCTCGATGAATTCCTGCGCAAGGCCCACGCGACCGCCGAATGGGGCGAGCCGCTCAGCGTGCTCCTGCTCGACATCGACCACTTCAAGTTCTTCAACGACAATTTCGGCCACGGCGTCGGCGACCAGGTGTTGCGGTTGATGGCAAAAGTGTTGCGCGAAAAGGTCCGCGCGCAGGATCTGCCGGCCCGCTATGGCGGCGAGGAGCTCATGGCGGTGCTGCCGGACGCCGACCTTGCAGCCGCTGCCGAGATCGCCGAGCGGATCAGGCGTGCGATCGCCGACGCCAGGATCACCCGCCGCTCGACCGGCGAGACCCTGCCCAATATCAGCGTGTCGATCGGCGTGGCGCAGTACCGGCAAGGTGAAGCGGTCACCGATCTCATCGAGCGCTGCGACCGCGCGCTCTATCTCGCCAAGGGCGGCGGCCGTAATCGCGTGGTGACGGAGATCGAGCTCGATCGTGCGGGAGCTGCCGGCTAGCGAATTCCCCTTCGCCATCCTTCGAGACGCCCGCTTGGGCGGGCTCCTCAGGATGAGGACGGGAGTGTGCGGCAGCAGTTTGAACGGGCTAGATGCCGATTAGCCTTATCCTGAGGAGCCGCGTGAGCGGCGTCTCGAAGGACGAGGCGCTTGCTCAGCCCGCCGCCAGCATCATTTCCGTCGCGCCGGTCTCGATCGCCTGCACGCCGTGCTCGACGACGTTGTTGCGGCCGCGGTGTTTCGCGGCGTAGAGCGCAGCGTCAGCGGCTTCGATGAGATCACCGGGACGCAAGGCCTCGTTTGGCTTGGCTGCGGCAACGCCGATCGAGACCGTGACGATCATGTGGTTCGAGGTGATGTGCGGCAGGCACAATTTCAGCACGGCCGCACGCACCAGTTCGCCGATCTCGACGGCGCGATTCACGTCCGTGTTCGGCAAGAGCAGGCAGAATTCCTCGCCGCCATAACGGGCCGCGAAGCCCATCGTGTCTGCTGCGATGCCGGACAGCGATTCCCCGAGCCGGGTCAGGCAGGAATCGCCTTCTAGATGGCCATAGGTGTCATTGAAGAGCTTGAAGTGGTCGACGTCGATCATCAGCAGCGCGAGGTCGCTGCCATATTGCTGCGCGCGCATCCATTCGAAATCGAGCCGGCTCTGGAAGCCGCGGCGGTTGGCGAGACCCGACAGCATGTCGATGGAGGCCATTACCGTGAGGCGGTCATTGCTCGCGATCAGCTCGCGCTCACGCTGGCTGAGCTGAGCGGCCATCGCATTGAAGGCGCGGGCCAGCGGCACGAACTCGCCAGGCAGTCGGCTGCGCGCCGCCCGCGCCGACAGATCGCCTTCGCCGAGACGCTTGGCCATGTCCGCCAGCATCTCGATCGGCTTGATCACCAGCTTCTCGGCGGCGATCAGCGCACCGAGCAGGACGAACACGACGACGAAGGCGAGCTGCAGATAGGCGGTGCGGATGTCGCGGTTGACCGCAGCGGACACCTTGTCCTCGTCGATGCTGGCGATCAGGCGAGCGTTGGTGCCGGCGATACGAATGTAGCTCACTGCACGGCGCGAGCCGTCGGCGGCAAGAAACGACAGCGAGCCTTCGTCCTGGTCCGAGCGCAGGGCGCGATCGGCGATGGCCGACATCAGCGGCATGTTGTCGAGCGGGCGGCCGACCGCGCTGTGCTGGTCGGCGGGGGCTGCCAGCACGGTGCCGGCGCTGTCGACCAGAACGGCCGTGATGCCGACGCGACCGCCGAGATTGCTCATGACCTTCGACATCCAGTCGAGATTGACGGTGGCGAGCACGACGGCATCGGGAACACCGCTGAAGGCCGACACCGGGTAGACCGCCATGACGGTCGGCGTCGACGCGGGCCGGGACAGGATGAAGTCGCTCAGCACGAAGCGGCCGGTCTGCTGCGCTTGCAGGAAGTATGGCCGATCGCTGAGGTCGAGACCGACATACATGTTGTTGGTGGCGCACTGGATGCGTCCGTCCTGACCGGCGATCAGAAGCGTACGGATCCAGGGCAGGCTCGACGGCAGGCTGGCGCGTAGCACGTCGCAGCTCTTGCTGATGCCGCCGGCGGACGCCCGGATGAAGGCCTCCGACTTAAGGATGGTCTCGACCGACGAGATCACTTGGCGCTGCGCATCTGCGCTGTGCCTCGCGACGGTGGTGAATTCAGCCGCGGCCTGCGCGATCTGCTGCGCGCGCGTGTCTTCGAGCGAACGGATGCGCTCGAGCATCAAGGGGGCCACCAGAATCACCGCAAGCAAAGCGAGCCGCGCCCGGATTCCGAGAACCTGCTTGAGTTTCGCCCGTTTGCGGTTGAGACTGACGCTTGCCATCTTCGCTACCCACCCCAATCAGCCAAGGTAAAGCGAAGGGTTCAAAAACTCTTGCTTGAACTCGGTAAAATTGGACCTACCTCGGTACGACCACAGCCGATCGATGCCATGACAGACGCCAATGCCGCGCCGGTAACCGGCCATTCACCAAACGCCCTCGCTGCCGTCGAGGCCGAGATTGCACGCGCCTGCAAGGATGCGCAGCGCGATCGCGCCTCGGTGACGCTGATCGCGGTGTCCAAGACCTTCGCCGCGGATGCGATTAGCCCGGTCATCGTGGCCGGACAGCGCGTATTCGGCGAGAATCGGGTGCAGGAGGCCAAGGGCAAGTGGCCTGCGTTAACGTCTGTTTACGCCGACATCGCGCTGCACCTGATCGGACCGCTGCAATCCAACAAGGCGAAAGAGGCGGTGGCGCTGTTCGACGCCATCCATTCGGTCGACCGCCCGAGCATTTGCCAGGCGTTAGCCAAGGAAATTGAATCCCAGAACAAGCACCCGCAGCTCTTCGTCCAGATCAACACCGGCGAGGAGCCGCAGAAGGCCGGCGTCGCACCCGGCGAGGCCGATGCCTTCCTCGCGGCCTGCCGCGACACCTATGGGCTGACGATCTCCGGCCTGATGTGCATCCCGCCGGTGGACGAACCGCCGGCTGCGCATTTCGCGCTCACCGCCAAGATCGCGGCGCGCAACGGACTGAAGAATCTCTCGATGGGCATGAGCGCAGATTTCGCCACCGCGATCATGCTGGGCGCCACCCATGTCCGCGTGGGCAGCGCGATCTTCGGGCATCGGTGATCGTTGTTTTAGGTGGTCGTGGCGACAGCCAGGTCGACGCCGGAGAGCAGCCTACACAAACCCCACCGACACCTTGCCCAGCGCGCCGAAATCCGCGGCAAGATGATCGCCGGCCTGAATCGGCAGCGGCGGATGGCATGTGCCTGTCGTCACCACCTCCCCTGCCCTTAAAGTGAGTCCGAGGCCGCGAAGTTCGTTGGCAAGCCAGGCAAGTGCAGCGCGGGGATCGCCGAGCACGTTTTTGCCGTGACCGAGATAGCGCTCGCCGCGTAGCGTGATCTGCGGCCGTTCCTCGACGAGATCCAGCGCGCGCCAATCCGCGTTCGCCGCCGCCCCCAGCACGAACAGATGCGCGCAAGCATTGTCGGCGATCAGCTGCGCCTCGCCGGCACTGACGAAATCGACAAAGCGCGAGTCGGGGATCTCGATGGCGGGATGCAGGGTGGCGACGGCGGCGACCACTTCGTCGACGGTGTATGGCGCCGCGCGCGGCGGCAGGTCGCGTCCGATGCGGAAGGCGAATTCCGGCTCGCCGACGCGCATCTCATTGCCCTTCATCGACGCAGTGCTGCCATCGGCAATCACGGTGTCGCTCATGATGCGGCCAGCCAGTGGTCCCGCGACATTGATGTGCTTCTGTCCGGCCTCGCTCGTCGCCGCAATCTTCCAGCCGAACAATTTACCAGGCGCCGTCGTCTCGAGCGCAGCCTGGATGGCATAGCCTTCAGCGCGGTTCTGCGGTCGCAACCGCGCATCCAACGCCTCGAGCTTGGTACCGTCACGCCAATGCTTCACCAGGACTTGCGAAGCGGCGGCGATCTGATCCTTGTCGAGCATGTGTCCTCACCCGATGATGATTTTTGTTCGTGGTCCCAGTCGTCGCAGCAATTGCAGCATCGCGGATTTGGTCATGGAGACGCAGCCCGCGGTCGGACCGAAATTGTCGCGGGCCAGATGCAGGAACACCGCACTGCCGCGTCCGGCGATCCGCGGCCGGGTGTTGTGGTCGATCTCGATGATGAAATCGTAGAGATGGTCGGCCCGCTTGAGCCGGTCACCGCCCTGCCCTTCAGCGAGCCGGATGTCCTGATTGTAATGGCGGTCCTTGGGGTCCTCGCACCAGGCGTCTGCGGCGGTGATGATCCGGGCCGGCAGCAACGTCTGCGGGCGGCTATGCCGGTCGCCCCGCCACCACAAGCGCCGGGGACGAAAGCTGCCGCGCGGCGTGCCGCCATCACCCTCACGCTTGTTGGCGAGAATGCCTCCCCGCCCCAGCGCCACCGGTATGACCAGTGGTCCGGCCGTCAGCCAGCCCCGGCGCGGATTACCGGCAGCAGGCTTAACGCGGATCGCGGACAGCGGCCTGGCACTCTGCTTCTCGGCGTAACTAGCTGACACGGCTTTGTTTTTCATGTGAACGTGCGATGTCGAATTCATTACAGGACATTCATCAAAACGCCCTGCTATTTTGGGTTAGAGTGGTTCTGGCTTGTGAATCGGTAACAGCCCACTACTTCAACACGAACAACAATAATAACGGCGACCCCTGAACTTCCCCTCGCGGCTGGGTGCGGCATGGTTGCGCGCCGAGCCGGATCCAAAAGGATGACCCCCTATGGCCAATGCCCGCAAGATCCTGATCGTGGATGACGATACCGATCTGCGCGACACGTTGGTGGAGCAATTATCGCTGCACGAAGAATTTGAAGCGTCCGCCGTCGATACCGGCGCCAAAGGCGCAAGCGCCGCAAAGGCCAATGCCCCCGATCTCGTTCTGATGGATGTCGGCCTGCCCGACACCGATGGCCGCGAAGTGGTTCGCTCGCTGCGCAAGGGCGGTTTCAAGGCCCCGATCATCATGCTCACCGGCCACGACACCGATTCCGACACGATTTTGGGGCTGGAATCCGGCGCCAACGACTATGTGGCAAAACCCTTCCGCTTCGCCGTGCTGCTCGCCCGCATCCGCGCCCAGCTGCGCCAGCACGAGGCCAGCGAGGACGCGGTGTTTTCGGTCGGCCCCTACTCCTTCCGCCCGGGCTCGAAGATGCTGACGGCGGCGAATGCCCGCAAGGTCCGCCTCACCGAGAAGGAGACCGCCATCCTCCGCTTCCTCTACCGGGCCGGCCAGATGCCGGTCTCGCGCGAGACCCTGCTGCAGGAGGTCTGGGGCTATAATTCCGGCGTCACCACCCACACGCTGGAAACCCACATCTACCGCCTTCGCCAGAAGATCGAGAAGGACGCCGCCAACCCGGAAATCCTGGTCACGGAAGCCGGTGGCTACAAGCTGGTGCCGTGATACGCTTGAAGGGCGTGCGAATCGTTTTAGATCGCATGCCCTTGAGCCTCGGACCTGAATGTCAATCGACGATGATGTAGCGCTTCTCGAGCGTGTCCCGACATTGCGCCTGTTGGGAGACGCCTCGTTGCGCATGCTGGCGATCGGCTCCGAGCAGCGCAACTTCGTCCGGGGCGACGTCCTGTTCAATCTCGGCGACGATGCCGATGCCGGCTTCGTGGTCCAGCGTGGCGCCTTCCGGGTCGAGGACGGTGCCGGCGCGGAGATGATTGCCGGTCCCGGCGCGCTGATCGGCGAGCTCGCGCTGGTGGTGCCGATGAAGCGGCCCTCGAGCGCGGTCGCGCTGGAGCACGCCTCCGTCATCCGCGTCGCACGCAGCCTGTTCCAGCGCGTGCTCGAAAGCGATCCCGCCGCCGCGGTGCGCCTTCGCGACGAATTCGCGGTGCGCTCCAGCCAGCTCGCCAGCGATATCTTGATGGCCGGAGCCAAGCTGACGTCGTGAGCGGTCGTAGCCGGTAGCCCGGATGAGCGAAGCGCAATCCGAGAATCGCGCCTACGGAAAGATTGTTCCGGATTTCGCTGCGCTCCATCCGGGCTACGAACTTTCCGAGATTAGACGTCCAATGTCACCGTCACAGGCACATGGTCCGACGGCCGCTCCCAACTCCGCGCATCGCGCAGGATCCTGAAATCCTGGACCGCGTCCTTCAGTGCGCGCGAGACCCAGATGTGGTCGAGCCTGCGGCCGCGATCGCCGACGGTCCAGTCGGCGGAGCGGTAGCTCCACCACGTATAGACCTTCTCCGACATCGGGATGCGCTCGCGCGCGACATCGATCCATTCGCCGGCCGCAAGCGCGGCCTTCAGCTTCTCGGTTTCGACAGGCGTGTGCGAGACCACCTTCAAGAGCTGCTTGTGCGACCACACGTCGTTCTCGTGCGGCGCGACATTGAGGTCGCCGACCAGGATGTGCCTGTCATCACCGCGCGGATGCAGCGGCTCGCACGCTTTCATCTCGTCGAGGAAGCGAAGCTTGTGGTCGAATTTCTCGTTCAGCGCGGGATCGGGAATGTCGCCGCCGGCCGGCACGTAGAAATTATGCAGCACCAGCGGCTTTGCGATCTGCGCCTTCTCGCCAAACGACACCGAGATATGGCGCGAATCCACCTTGTCGCAGAAGGTTCGGATGTCCTTCGATTCGAACGGAATCTTCGAGACGATGGCGACGCCGTGATAGCCCTTCTGCCCGTTCAGCGCGACATGCTCATAGCCGAGCCGCTTGAAGCGCTTCAGCGGAAAGGCGTCGTCGATGCACTTGGTTTCCTGCAGACACAGCACGTCCGGCCGCGCGCTCTTGAGGAATTTCGCGACCAAATCGATGCGCAGCCGCACCGAATTGATGTTCCAGGTTGTGAGGGAAAAACGCATGGGAAATGCGTCTTAGCAATCTCTCTTAGGGTGGGCAAAGGCGCAGAGCGCAGTGCCCACCATCTTTTCAGGCTTGCGCGCGAGCGGTGTTACCGGTTGCGTGCCCCGGACGCTGCGCGGCACGAAGTGACGCGCTGCAGAGCCGGGGCCCATGTTGCGGCATTCTGGATCCCGGCTCTGCGCTCCGCTTCGCTGCGCTTGTCCGGGACACGAGAGCTCAACCCGGCGATGGGCCGTAATTGGTGAAATCGATCTTGAACATGCTGGGATCGAGCTTCTTGCTCGAATCCAGATTGTAGACCGCGATCGTGGTGTCGTAGCCCTGCGGGTCGGTGACGGTCCATTGCTTCAGCTGGCCGTCCTTGGCGCCGAACATCAGGAGAAGACGGCTGGTGCCGACCAGCGCCTGCTTCTCCTCTATGGTGACGCTGATGAAGACGTCGTCGGCCGAGACGTTGACGACATTGGTGTCCTTCATCAGGTCGATGCGGTCGGACAGCAGGAAGCGCAGCGGCGTCTGTGACAGCGGATAGACGTCCTGGGTCGCAAGCTTGCGGTCGCGCACCACGAGTGACGAACCGTCGGCGACGATGTCGATCGGACTCGGTGCGTTGTATTCGAAGCGCACCTTGCCCGGCTTCTGGATGTAGAAATCGCCCTGCGTCTTGCTGCCGTCGGGCCCGACCTGGACGAAATTCCCGACCAGCGTCTGCAGCGACGACAGATAGGCGCTGACTTTGGCCGCCTGCGCCTTCTGGTTGGCATCGAAGGTCTGGAAGATGCTGCTCGGAACGTTGCGGCGTGGATCCGGAATGATTGGATTGGGCGGCGTCTGCGTCGCGCCCGTGATCGCGGGTCCGCCCGGGGCCGGACCGCCTTCGCGGCCCTTCGGCGCAGGCTTCGGCACGGGCACGTTCTGCGCCAGCGACGCAGTGGTCACTATCGCGGCGGTGACGAGAAGCACGCCGGCCACGCGCGCGCTTCGCGCAGCGATGGTGGCAGCGAATCGAATGTCCGGTTGTCTGATCAACGCGTCTTCCTAACGGGGCTGGCGTCTTTTAGCGTGATTTCGGGCAAAAGCAGATATCGATTCTGCGTGAAATAATGTTTGGAGGCTCCCTGCCTCACATATGGCTGTCTTCTTCCTCGACCAGAATCTCGCGCTTGCCGGCGTGGTTGGCGGGGCCGACGATGCCCTCCAGTTCCATCCGCTCCATCAGCGATGCGGCGCGGTTATAGCCGATCTGCAGACGGCGCTGGATGTAGCTGGTCGAGGCCTTGCGGTCGCGTTTGACGATCGCAACGGCCTGCGCGAACAGATCGCCGCCGCCGTCGGCGCCCATGCCGGTCGCGTCGAACACCGCGCCGTCCTCGTCCTCGGTCGGCTCCTCGGCGGTGACGGCTTCGAGATATTCCGGCTGCCCCTGCGTCTTTAGGTGGCGTACCACCTTTTCGACCTCCTCGTCGGAGGCGAACGGTCCGTGCACGCGGCTGATGCGGCCGCCGCCCGCCATGTAGAGCATGTCGCCCTGGCCGAGCAGCTGCTCGGCGCCCATTTCGCCGAGGATGGTGCGGCTGTCGATCTTCGACGTGACCTGGAAGGCAATGCGGGTCGGGAAGTTCGCCTTGATGGTGCCGGTGATGACGTCGACCGACGGACGCTGCGTCGCCAGGATCACGTGCAGGCCGGCGGCGCGCGCCATCTGCGCGAGGCGCTGCACCGCGCCCTCGATGTCCTTGCCGGCGACCATCATCAGGTCGGCCATTTCGTCGACGATGATGACGATGTAGGGCAGCGGATCCAGCGAGAGCTTCTCTTCCTCGTAGATGGCCTTGCCAGTCTCCTTGTCGAAGCCGGTATGCACCGTTCGCGTCGGCTCCTCGCCCTTGGCTTTCAGTTCGAGCAGGCGCGTGTTGTAGCCGTCGATGTTGCGTACGCCGAGCTTGGCCATGTTCTTGTAGCGCTCTTCCATCTCGCGCACGGCCCATTTCAGCGCGACCACTGCCTTCTTCGGATCGGTCACAACCGGCGTGAGCAGATGGGGAATGCCGTCATAGACGGAGAGTTCGAGCATCTTCGGATCGACCATGATCAGCCGGCACTGATCCGGACGCAGCCTGTAGACCAGGCTGAGGATCATGGTGTTGATCGCGACCGACTTGCCCGAGCCGGTCGTACCGGCGATCAGCATATGGGGCGTGCGGGCGAGATCGATGATGACGGGGTCGCCGCCGATGGTCTTGCCGAGGCAGAGCGGCAGCTTGGCGACGGTGTCGGTCGCTTCCTTCGCCACCAGCAGCTCGCGCAGATAAACCTTTTCGCGATGTGCGTTCGGCAATTCGATGCCGATGGCGTTGCGGCCGGGCACGACCGCGACGCGCGCCGACAGCGCGCTCATCGAGCGGGCGATGTCGTCGGCAAGTCCGATCACGCGCGAGGACTTGATGCCGGGCGCCGGCTCCAGCTCGTACAGCGTGACCACCGGACCCGGATTGGCTTTGACGATCTCGCCGCGCACGCCGAAATCCTGCAGCACGCCCTCGAGCGAACGCGAATTCGTCTCCAGCTCGGCCTTGCTGAGCGGCTGGCGGTCGCCGGCCTTCGGCGCGGCCAGCATCGACACGGAGGGAAGATCGAACTTGTCGGAGGATTTCTTGGCAGGAGTTTTCGGCGCAGCCTTCTTGCGCGGCGCGCGCGCGGCCGGCTCCTCCTCTTCCTCTTCCTCCTCGGCCTCTTCTTCCTCGTGCTCGTCTTCGTAGTCCTCGTCTTCCGCTTGCGGCGAGATCGGAGGCGCGGTGCGGCCGCTGCCGAGATTCGGCTCCTGGCGGCTGAATGCGGCGGCCTTGGTCTTGGGGCCGCTCGAGACCAGCGAGCGGTAGGCGGCGCCAAGCAGCCAACCCAGCCGCGCCTTGGTGCTCATCAGCGCATGGAACAGCCAGCCCAGCGACACCGAACCACGATCGCCCTCCTCGTCTTCGTCGAGCGGCTTGTCGTCGTCCTCGATGGCCGCGAGTTCTTCATCGTGCTCGCGTGCGCCGAGACCGCAGGCGATCAGGAAGGTCGCAGCCATCGCGGCGAACAGGATCGTGCCGAGCACGATGCGATAGATCGTGCCGGCTGGCCCGAAGATGACGGCAGGCGCGCGCACCAGGGCATCGCCGACCACGCCGCCGAGGCCGGTCGGCAACGGCCAGGCGCCGCCATGCTGAAAGCAGCTGACGAAGCCCGCCGCGATCACCGTGCAGAGAATCCAGGAGCCCAGCCGCAGCGCTTCGCGATCGAACGGGCGATGCGTCATCATGCGCCAGCCCCAGACTGCGACGGTCAGGACCAGCATGATCGCGCCGAGCCCGAGGATCTGCATCGCAAGGTCGGCGCCGATCGCGCCGGCGTAACCGAGGATGTTGCGGATCGGCCGCGAGGTGGCGTGGCTGAGGCTGGGATCCTGCACCGACCAGGTCATCAGCCCCGCCGTGGCGACGCCCGACAGCCCGATCAGGCCGAGCCCGGTGAGTTCGCGCATCCGGCGCGCCAGTCCCTCGCGGATCGAGGGCGGCAGATGGCCGACCAGTGGAATGACACGTTCGATTGCCGACATGCTCATGGGCCCCGCCTAACCCAGAGTCTCGACCAGCCGGTGCAGCGCCTGCGCCGTGGTCTCGCTATCCTGCACCAGCGCGAGGCGAATGTAGCCCGCGCCGGGATTGAATCCGTCAGGCTGCTGCCGTGCCAGGAAGCTGCCGGGCACCACGCGCACGCCGGCTTCCTTGAAGAGCTTCAAGGTCACCGAGACGTCGTCGCCGATCTCGGACGTGTTGAGCCAGACGCAGAAGCCGGCGTCGGGACGGCGATAGCCGTAGCGGTTGCCGATGATCTGGTCGGCGAGATCGAACTTGATCCGGTAGAGCCTGCGATTCTCCTCGACATGCGCCTCATCGCCATAGGCGAACGTCGCGACATGCTGGAGCGGCACCGGCACCTGCGGCGCTGCGATGTTGCGCAGCTCCAGGAACATGCCGATGAACGTCTTGTCGCCGGCGGCGAAGCCGACGCGCAGGCCCGGAAGGTTCGAGCGCTTCGACAACGATTGGAACGCGGCCACGCGGGTGAAATCCGCCCCCGCACATTCGAGGGCACTGCCCGGTGCTTCGCGGGTGTAGATCTCCGAATAGCATTCGTCGCTGAGGATCATGAAGCCGTAGCGATCGGCGAGGCTCTTCAGGCGCGTGAAGTAGTCGCGCGAGGCGACCGACCCCTGCGGATTGGCCGGCGAGGCCAGATAGAACGCCACGGTGCGCGCCAGCGTCGCCTCGTCGATGGCGTCGAGATCGGGCAGGAAGCCGTTCTCGACGGTGGTCGGCAGATAGACCGGCTCGCAGGCTGCGGCGAGGGCACCGGCGCCATAGACCGGATAGAACGGGTTCGGCATCAGGATTGCGGGCTTGCCGGGGCGCGGACCGACATAGCGCGCGGCCGCGATCGCGGCGAGGAACAGCCCCTCGCGGCTGCCATTGAGAACGAGAATTTCGCTTCGGGGGTCGAGCGGCCGCGGCAGGCTGAAGCGCGACGACAGCCAGGCGCTCGCGGCCTGGCGGAACGGGTCGGTGCCCTGGTTCATCGGGTAACGGCCGAAATCGGCGATGTGCTTGGCCAGCACCGGGCCGACGAAATCGGGCACGGGATGCTGAGGTTCGCCGACCGCAAGCGAAATCAATGGCTTGCCGGGCTGATGCGGCGCCAGCAGCTCGTTCAGCCGGACGAAAGGCGAGCGCGCGTTGCTGGAGCTTCCACTGGCTTGCGGCGCACGGGATGAAGCGGTCATGACCATTCTGGGCGCCAGCACTCTCGGAACAGCCGGTCGCGCGAAGGCACCGGCGGGAAGCGGTTCAGTTCACCATAGATAGGGCGAGGTTAAGACGCGATTAACCATCGACCGCCCGGCCCGTCCAGAGCGGGAAATGTCTTCATGGCCGCGGGATCGCATGGAACTCCTAAGTGTCACAGGCGTAGATCGCCATCTGTGGCTGGAACCGGGGCGGCTCGTCCATGGCGCCGACTTTTCGGACAGCTTTGCCGTGCTCCTATCGCTTGGCGAGGCCGCAGCCGTTGAAAGCTCGACTTCTCCAGCACCCATTGCTCATGCATTCCGCTTCCTTTTGCACGCAAAATGTTGAGCCGCAATTCGGATGACCGCCAAAGCTGACGCAAGCCACCGCGCAATTTCTGCGCATGATGGAGCAACTCATCACGTTGCCGCCCGGCGCAGCCTGTCCGCCCTCGCGCCGATCGGAAGGTGAAGCAGCCGCATTGTCATTGCGCTTTGCGGCGCGCTTCGGATCGGGCTGCCTCCGATCGGCTTCTGCGCTCGGCGCTGATACCTTCGAAAAGTCGTAGCGACACGGCCAAGAGGTTTCAGTGCTGACCCCTGCCCCTTTGGAATCCTTCAGTTCGATCACGATCTTGTACTGATGGGGCGATCCGCGAGTGCGGTTCAGCGGATCCTTGTCGCCAATGATACCGTTGACGGAGATGGTACTGCTGCCGTCCGGTTCGATCTTGCCGTCATAGATCACAGAGCCGGGCTTGCCCGCGTCCCCCAATACGGTGTGCAACACTCCGTCCTTGATGCGAAACACATATCGGCGATGCGCTTCCGGAAAAGGCGGCTTGCTTTCGCAACTTTCGCTGGCGATCCAGGCCCCGTCGAAAGTCGTCGGGCGCTTTGCGCTTTCGACGGGTCTCGACAACAGCTCGATGCGGTATTTCGCGAGGTCTGCGAAGGCACAGGACGGGAAGCGAAGCAGATGATCCCTGAATGCCGCGACGGTGCCGAGCGCGTCCGCGCCGCGCCAATGGTCGGCGGCCTCTGTACAAGGGTTAGTCCGGGGTGACGATGGCGTCAGTGCTGCGGTTTCGGCTTTGCCATTGAGGTAAAACTCGCCGAAGAACGACAGTGACAGCTCCGGGACCTGTGATCCCCTGGTGCGCTGATAGACGTCGGCGCCGATCGTCTGGAACACCGTGTTGATGTTGTCCCTATCGCCGATGTGCTCAAGGAACGCACCGGTATAGGGACTGTTGCGGCCGTTGCCGTCGTCGGCTGTGCGACCGGCCTGGGTCGCATAGGAGATGATGGTGCCTTCCGGGCTCTCCATCTTGGCCAGCCCGCGGCCGACGGCCACGCCGCGGCCCTGTCCGATGTTGCGCCGAAGCTCGTCAGCAAATGGATTGTCGCGGCAGGCGTCGAGCACGAGGATGCGCAGGTTCTTGGCCTGTTGCAGATCCGCCAGGATCTCGTCGGCGCGCACCAGGCGCCGCAGATCGACCTCGTCGCGCACGACAGCATCGATGGGCACCAGATAGTTGACGCCTGCGAATTGAAGCGCGTGTCCGCTGTAATAGAACAGAGCCACGTCGGCGCCGCGAGCCGCGCGCGCAAAGCGAAGAACGGTTTCCTGCATGGCGGCCTGATCGAGATCGGTCACGACCAGAGGTTCGAATCCCGATCGCTTCAGGGCCGCGCCGACGTCGGCCGCATCATTGGTCGGATTGGCGAGGGTGGGAACGTTCCGGTAGGCACCGTTGCCGATGACCAGCGCGACGCGCTTGTCAGCCTTGGCGTCGAGGGCAGACAAGGCGAGCGACAGCAAACACAAGGTCACGTAACGCAACAGGCGCATGAAACCGTGCTCCGGACGGGAGCATGATATTCACCAGTCTCGGGACAATGCAATTTGGGCTTGATGCAGGCCCAGCCGCTGCGACGATGCGGCGCGCCAAAAAGAAAGGGGCTCCAACTTGCGCTGGAGCCCCTTAACGGTCGGGGCATTGCCGGGTATGTGCCCGAACCGTAGTTCTGGACGCGGTCTCCGAAGACACCGCGGCCGGGAGGAGAGGTTACATGTTGTAGGCGCGCTCGGTGTGCTCGGTGATGTCGAGACCTTCACGCTCGCTCTCGACATTGGTACGCAGACCAACGATCACATCGACGACCTTGTAGAGGATCGCCGAACCGATGCCCGACCACACCAGCGTGGTGGCGACGGCCTTGATCTGGGCCAGCATCTGCACGGCGAAGTCGTAATCGGCGACCTTCGGCGGGATCGCGGTGTAGTCGACGATGCCGGCGCCGCCGAGGGCGGGGTTGACGAGAATGCCGGTGCCGATGGCGCCGACGATGCCGCCGACGCAATGCACGCCGAACACGTCGAGCGAGTCATCGTAGCCGAGCGCGTTCTTCACGACGGTGCAGAAGAACAGGCAGACCACGCCGACGACGAGGCCGAGGACGATCGCACCCATCACGCCGGAGAAGCCGGCGGCAGGCGTAACGGCCACGAGGCCCGCGACAGCGCCGGAGATGACGCCGAGCACCGACGGATGGCCCTTGATGATCCACTCCGCGAACATCCACGACAGCGCGGCGGCTGCGGTGGCGACGAAGGAGTTGGTCATGGCGAGCGCAGCGCCGCCGCTGGCTTCGAGGTTGGAGCCGGCGTTGAAGCCGAACCAGCCGACCCAGAGCAGCGAAGCGCCGATCATCGACATGGTCAGCGAGTGCGGGGCCATCAGCTCCTTGCCGTAGCCGACGCGCTTGCCGATCAGGAGAGCGCCGACGAGGCCCGCGATGCCGGCGTTGATGTGCACGACGGTGCCGCCCGCGAAATCGATCGCGCCCATCTTGAAGATCCAGCCGGCGTCGGCATTGAGCTCGTCGAGCTTGGCCTGCGCCGCGGTCTTTGCCGCCGCGTCAGTCGCAGCAGCAAGCGCCTTGGCCGCATCCTGGATCAGGTCCGGACCCTGCCAGTACCAGACCATGTGCGCGATCGGGAAATAGACCAGCGTGACCCAGAGCGGGACGAACAGCGCGATCGCCGCGAACTTCATGCGTTCGGCGAAGGCGCCGACGATGAGCGCGGGCGTGATCGCCGCGAAAGTCATCTGGAAGCAGACATAGATCAGCTCCGAGATGTTGGCGTCGACCGAGAAGGTTGCGGCCTTCGTGTCGGTGGTGACGCCCATCATGAAGGCTTTGGAGAAGCCGCCGATGAAGTCGGAGCCGCCGGTGAAGGTGAGGCTGTAGCCGTACACGGCCCAGATCACGCAGACGACGCAGACGGTGTAGAACACCTGCATCAGGACCGAGAGCATGTTCTTGGAACGGACGAGACCGCCGTAGAACAGCGCGAGGCCGGGGATCGTCATCAACAGCACCAGCACTGTCGATGTCAGCATCCAGGCGTTGTCTCCCTTGTTGACCGTTGGCTCGGCATAGGCTGCGGTCGCAGCGAACAGGCCGACTGCGAGAGCCGCCAGTCCCGCGCCATAGGGACGCTTAAACGTCATTGTATTCACTCCTGATTGGATAAAGGTTGAGCGCGAAATCAAAGGGCCGCGGCGTCGGCCTCGCCGGTGCGGATGCGCACCGCATGGTCGAGGTTGATGACGAAGATCTTGCCGTCGCCAATCTGGCCGGTCTTCGCGGCAGACGTGATGGCGTCGATGGTCTTGTCGACCTGGTCGGTGGCGACAGCGACTTCGATCTTGATCTTGGGCAGGAAGCTCACGGCATATTCGGCGCCGCGGTAGATTTCCGTATGGCCCTTCTGGCGGCCATATCCCTTGACTTCCGTCACCGTGAGACCGTGAACGCCGATGGCGGTCAGGGCGTCACGGACTTCTTCCAGCTTGAATGGCTTAATGATCGCCATAACAATTTTCATGGGTCCTATCCCCGCTTGGGCCCGGTCCGGACGTGGCCGGGCGTTCTCGACTGGTTCGCCACGAGGGAGAAGTTCACTACGCGGGCACAGCCGGGACCCGTAGAATCAAATGCCGTGCCAGATCGGGCGTGTTGCCTAACGGACTATGAAAAAGGGTGTTTTCGCGTTTGACGGGTGTTGCGCTGCAGTGCGCTAATACGTCGCGCTCAAAACATGGTCACGCCTGATCAAAACGCAGGCACGACAGGCTGCCGACACAATGTTGCTCATGTGTCGGGCAACCCGGAGGTAATTAAGTAGCGCAAGCCCTATTGCAGCGCTTCGCCATGCTGCGAAATATCCAACCCTTCCAGCTCGTGCTCACGCGATACGCGCAGAGGCACGAACAGGCCGACCAGCTTCAGCAGAATGAAGCTCACCCCTGCGGCCCAGACGAAGGTGACGGCGATCCCGTAGAGCTGGATCAGCAGCTGCTGCGGATGCCCCTCGATCAGGCCGGCGGTGCCGCCAATCGCGCTGGTGGCGAACACGCCGGCGAGCAGGGTGCCGGTCAGCCCGCCGATGCCGTGGACGCCGAACACGTCGAGGGAATCGTCATATTTGAAACGGTGCTTCAGCCAGGTGCAGGCCCAATAGCAGACGGCACCGGCGATGATGCCGATGACGATGCCGTGCCAGGGCGCCACGAAGCCGGAGGCCGGTGTGATGGTGCCGAGGCCGGCGACCGCGCCGGAGATCATGCCGAGCACCGAGGGCTTGCGCCGCGTCGACCATTCGATCGCGGCCCAGGTCAGCGCACCGGCGCAGGCGGCGAGATGGGTCGCGATGATCGCCATTACCGCACGCGAATTGGCCGCGCCGGCCGAGCCTCCGTTGAAGCCGAACCAGCCGACCCACAACAGGCCGGTGCCCATTACCGCGAGCGACAGATCGAACGGCGAGAGATTTTCGCTGCCGTAGCCGTGGCGGCTACCCATCACCTTGGCCGCGACGAGGCCGGCGGTGCCGGCCGACAGATGCACCACGAGACCGCCGGCGAAATCCAGGACCCCCATGCTGGCGAGGAAGCCGCCGCCCCACACCCAATGCGCCAGCGGAATGTAGACGAAGATGAACCAGCCGACGGAGAACAGGAGATAGGCTGAGAACCGCATGCGGTCGGCAACCGCGCCCGCGACCAGCGCCACGGTGATGATCGCAAACGTCATCTGGTACAGCATGAACAGCGCTTCGGGGATCGTCTTGGCCGCCGGGTTGACGCTGTCCATGGTCATGCCGGCGAGGAACCAGCGGTCGAGCGTGCCGATCCAGGGGCCGTCGCCGACGAAGCACAGCGAATAGCCGAACGCGACCCAGAGGATCGAGATCAGCGTCACCGCGGCGAGGCTCTGCGCCATGGTCGCCAGCACGTTCTTCTTGCGCACCATGCCGGAGTAGAACAGCGCAAGTCCCGGGATCGTCATCATCAGCACCAGCGCGGTGGCGACGATCATCCAGGCGGTATCGGCGGTGTTGATCTCGGAGCCTGCGGCGTGCGCCGGCGCAGCAATGAGCGACGCAAATCCGATCGGCGCAGCCATGGCAGCTGCGCGGCGCAAACATCCCGCCATCTCATTTCCCCCAGCACGTTAGTTACGTCGCACGCTGTGGCGTCGTTGCCCGGTGCGATCGAAGAAAGTATTTTAGAGCGCGTCGCTGTCGGTCTCGCCGGTGCGGATGCGCAGTGCGTGGTCGATCGGCGTGACGAAGATCTTGCCGTCGCCGATCTGGCCGGTGCGCGCGGTCGCGGTGATCACGCTGACCGCCTTGTCGGCGATGTCGGACGCGACCGCGATTTCGATGCGCAGCTTCGGCAGGAAGTTCACGACATATTCGGCGCCGCGATAGATCTCGGTGTGGCCCTTCTGACGGCCATAGCCCTTCACCTCGGTCACCGTCATGCCGTGGATGCCGATCGCCGTCAGGGCCTGGCGGACCTCATCGAGCTTGAAGGGTTTGATGATCGCGACGACGAGTTTCATGGTCAGACCTATTCCCCGGGATGCGCCGCGCCGTATGTCCCCGACGCAGCGTCAATCTGGCATCATTCCGGGCAAATGGCACAAAAAACTTGCAGATTGAAGCGGAAAAACGTTTGGCCAAGGGAGGCCATGTGAACGGCCGCCTCTGTACAGGGCAGCTGTTCATCCTTCACAATGCATTTTTGGCATGGATGCGGTGAACCCAGGCATCCCGGCCGGTACATAAGTATGTTGAGGGGGGCGCTACATGGCGAGTTGGTTCTACGCATCCGAGGGCAAGCAGCAGGGGCCCTTTCCGGAGGGACAATTTCGCGATCTCGTCGCCCAAGGCGTCGTGCGTCCGGATACCCTGGTCTGGACCGAGGGCATGGCCGGCTGGCAAAAGGCCGCCGAAATCCCCGGTCTGATCGGCGGCGGCGCGCCGCCGGTGATTCCGGCGGGCGGCCCGCCGATGATGGGCGGAAGTGGTTATGGCAACGCCGGCGGTTATGCTGCGGCCGGAAGCGGCGGATCGCTCTCGGTCGATTTCAGCATCCTCGAATTCACCTGGCGCACGCTCGTCCTCATCATCGGCTCGTGCTTCATCATCCCGGTGCCATGGCTGTTCGTCTGGTACACCAAATGGATCGTGCCCTGCATCAAGGTCCCCGGGCGCCCCAATCTTAGCTTCACCGGCAGCGCGATGACGCTGGTGCCCTGGTTTTTCGGCTTCATCGTCCTGGCGATCGCGCTCGGCTTTGTCGGCAGCGAGATCCTGAGCAATCTGCTTTTCATCGTGCAGATCGTTCTCTACTGGCTCCTGATCAAATGGATGATTGCGAACCTCGCCTCCAACGATCAGCCGCTGGGCCTGAGCTTCACGGGTTCGGTGTGGGCCTATATCGGCTGGAATCTGCTGTTCGCGATCTCGATCATCACCATCATCGGTTGGGCTTGGGTTGCCGCGGCGCAGATGCGCTGGTTCTGCCGCAACGTCGAAGGCACGCGGCGCGAGATCGTGTTCAGGGGCAGCGGCCTCGACATCCTCTGGCGCGGCATCGTGGCTGCGATCCTGTGCACGCTCATCATCCCGATCCCGTGGGTGTATCGCTGGATCATGAACTGGTTCGCGTCGCAGACCGAGCTCGCGCCGCGCGGGTCGCAGGCGGCCATGTGACGGGCCGCTGACCTCGGGTCGCGAGCGAACAAGATGGCGAATCGGATCTGGTTCTACGCATCCGAAGGCCAGCAGAAAGGTCCGTTTCCGGAGGCGCAATTCCGTGAGCTGATCGCCAGGACAACGGTGCGCGCCGATACGCTGGTCTGGACGGAAGGGATGGCAGGCTGGCAGAAGGCCGGCGAGGTGCCAGGACTCATAGCCGGCGGCGCCGCGCCGCCGTCCCTGCTGTCCGATGGCAGCGGCTACAGCGGAGGCCCGCTATCGGTGGACCTGCCGCTATGGTCGTTCCTGGGATGGTGCATTCTGCTGGTGATCGGCAATTTGCTGGTGATCCCGGCGCCCTGGATGGCGACAGGCTACTATCGCTGGCTCTTCCCGCGCATTCACGTTCCTCAGCGGCCGAACATCACCTTCACCGGTCAGGCCGGCGACATCTGGTACGTCTTCGTCGGAATGGGACTGACGGGCTACGCGGGTTTCATCGACGATATCTTCCAGCTCGCGACGATTCCGCTCCAGGCCGCCCTGTCCTGGATGATCATGCGCTGGGTGATCGCCAATCTCAGCTCGAATGGTCAGCCGATTCCGATGGCGTTCAATGGCAGCGTCTGGGCCTTCATTGGTTGGCAGCTGCTGATGTTCGTCTCCATGTTCACGATCATCGGCTGGGCCTGGGTCATGGCCGCATGGATGCGCTGGATTTGCCGAAACATCGGCGGCACGCGACGCGAGATGATCTTCGTCGGCACGGGCCTTCAGCTGCTGTGGCGAACCGTGGCCTTCGGCCTGGGATGTCTGCTGATCATTCCGATCCCGTGGCTGCTGCGCTGGTACTTCGCATGGACCACGTCGCAGTTCGGCCTAATCGAGCGCAGCGCGGCAGGACGCGCCTAAGACCTCCGCTCGCGCACCGAGCCTTCTTGCGCGACGGAAGCGACCAGGGTGCCGTCCGGCTTGAAGATCGAGCCGCGGGTCAGGCCGCGGCCGCCGCGTGCGCTCGGCGAATCCTGCGCATAGAGCAGCCATTCGTCGGCGCGGAACGGGCGGTGAAACCACATCGCGTGGTCGAGGCTCGCCGGCATCATGCGCTTGTCGAACAGCGTGCGGCCATAGCGCGCCATGATCGCATCCAGCAGCGAGAAGTCCGAGGCGTAGGCGAGCGCGCACATGTGCAGCGCCGGATCGTCCGGCAGCGTCGCCGCAGTCTTGATCCAGACATGGATGCGGCCGTCGTCGATCTTCTGGCCGAAATAACGGCCGAGCTCGACCGGGCGCAATTCGATCGGACGGTCTGATTCATAGTAGCGGCGGATGAACTCCGGCATCTCCTTGAACATCGGCTGCTTCGCCACCTCCTCCGCGGTGAGCTTTTCCGGCGGCGGCACGTCGGGCATCTTGTCCTGATGGTCGAACGCGCTCTCTTCCTCGGTGTGGAACGACACCATGATCGAGAAGATCGCGTTGCCGTGCTGGATCGCGGTGACCCGGCGCGTCGAATAGCTCTTGCCGTCGCGCAGGCGCTCGACCTGGTAGATGATCGGGATCTGCGGGTCGCCCGGCAGGATGAAATAGCAGTGCAGCGAATGCGGCAGCCGGCCCTCGACGGTGCGGCAGGCCGCAACCATCGCCTGCCCGATCACCTGGCCGCCAAAGACCCGCTGCCAGCTTGTCTTCGGGCTGTTGCCGCGGAACAGGTTCACCTCGAGCTGCTCGAGGTCGAGGATCGCAATGAGGTCGATCAGGCTTTTGGACATGATGGTGCTTTCGCATGACGGAACGAAACCGTTCCGCCCTTGTTTCACCGCACTGTTTCGCCCACCTCAAGTCTGCTAGCAAGACCAAGAAAAGGCGAAGCGTTGGCCGGAAAGTCGGGTATGTCGGTACAGGGTAGCATTGTCATCGGTGGCGGCGCGTTTGCGGGGCTGGCGCTGGCGCTCGCGCTGCGCCAGGGGCTCGGACCCGAGATTCCCGTCATCGTCGCCGATCCCGCGCTCAGCACGCGTCCAAGCCGCGACCCGCGTGCCACCGCGATCGTGGCCGCCTGCCGTCGCCTATTCGAGGCGATCGGCGCCTGGGACGACGTCAGGGGCGAGGCGCAGCCGATCCTCGACATGGTCGTCACCGATTCCAGGCTGGAGGACGCCACGCGCCCGGTGTTCCTGAATTTTGCCGGCGATGTCGCGCCGGGTGAGCCCTTCGCGCATATGGTCGAGAACCGCCGCCTGATCGATGCGCTGGTCGCGCGTGCCGAAGCCGAGGGCATCGATCTTCGCGCCACCATCGTGTCGTCCTACGACGCGCGTCCCGAGGGCATCGACGTCACGCTCGGCGACGGCAGCGTGGTGGCCGCGAGCTTGTTGGTTGCTGCCGATGGCGCGAGGTCGAAGCTGCGCGAACGTGCCGGCATTGCCACCCATGGCTGGGAATATGACCAGTCCGGTATCGTCGTCACCGTCGGTCACGAGCGCGATCACGAGGGCCGCGCCGAAGAGCATTTTCTGCCCGCAGGTCCCTTTGCGATCCTGCCGCTCTCGGGCAAGCGCTCGTCGCTGGTGTGGACCGAGCGCCGAGCTGAGGCCGCGCGCATCGTCGCGCTCAGCGACGAAGAATTTCACGGCGAGCTGGAGCGGCGCTTCGGCCTGCATCTCGGCGAGGTCAAGGCGCTCGACAAGCCGCGCGCATTTCCGCTGTCCTATTTCGTCGCACGCTCGTTCATTGCCGAGCGCCTCGCGCTGGTCGGCGATTCCGCCCATGTCATCCACCCCATTGCCGGCCAGGGTCTCAACATGGGGCTGAAGGATGTCGCCGCATTGGCCGAGGTCGTCGTCGATGCCGCGCGGCTCGGCATGGATCTCGGTGGCGCCGACGTGCTCGAACGCTACCAGCGCTGGCGCCGGTTCGACACCATGGCGATGGGCGTTGCCACCAACTCGCTGAACTTCCTGTTCTCCAACGAATCGACGCTGCTGCGCACGGTGCGCGACATCGGCCTCGGCCTCGTCGACCGCGCCCCGCCGCTGAAGAACCTCTTCATCCGCCAGGCTGCTGGATTGACCGGCGAGGTGCCGCGGCTGCTGAAGGGCGAGGCGTTGTAGGAGCGAGTGGAGAGTGGCGAATGGCGAGTGTTGTCCATTCGCTATTCGCCGCTCCCTATTCGCCAGAATCAATCGATCTTGCGGGCCTCTTCCGGCAGCATGATCGGAATGCCGTCGCGGATCGGATAAGCGAGCTTGGCGCTACGCGAGATCAGCTCCTGCTTTGCGGAATCGAACTCCAGCGGGCCTTTGGTCAGCGGGCAGACCAGAATCTCCAGCAGCTTGGGATCGACGCTGGCTTCGGGACGTTCGGTAGGCGCGTTCATTGGGGTCTCCGGCAATCGACTTGCCTCTAGCATAGAAAATCGGGGGCGCCCATCGCAGGTTCAAGCGGAGAGCATCCGCAGGAGCTCGTTCTCAGGCGCTGCAGCCGCGCTCCAAATCTGTGCTGCGTACCGGCAGCACTGATTTCTTATCGCCTCTTAGAACGAATCTAAAAATTGTCGCCCCCACAGCGGATTGACTTAACCCCCGCCTTTGCTTCCTTCGGCTGCGCTTTGCGCTGAGCACACAGCGCACACGACAGAGGAGGAGACGTTCGTGAAGGTCATTCGTGTTGTTGCCATGGCACTGACGATCGGGATTGGCATGGGATCGACGGCCCTGGCCGACGGTTTCAAGAACTGCACCAAGCTCGACAAGGCGTCGTGGAAGCCGGCCAGCGAAGCCGAAGCCAAGGCCAAGGCGGCTGGCTATGAGGTGCGGCGCTCCAAGATCGAAGGCTCGTGCTACGAGGTCTACGGCGTCAAGGAAGGCAAGCTCTACGAGCTGTTCTACAGCCCCGAAGACCTCAGCCTGAAGCACACGATCGCCAAGTAAACCGCTCCAGGTGACTGCGGCACCCAAGCTGCGGCGAGCGAGCGCCAAGGCGAAACGGGCTTGATGGAACAAGCAGTGCGACAAACGCGCGGGGCGTCCGACAGGAGCCCCGCGAACCCTAAGGTTTCGCGGACCGTCGCAGTCTGGGACCTCCCGCTACGCCTGTGGCACTGGCTGCTCGCGATCTCAGTTCTGATCGCCTGGTTCACGCCGCCCACCTACGACGGACTTCACCGTATCGTCGGCTATACGGTCATCGGCCTTCTCGCCTTCCGCCTGGTCTGGGGCTTCATGGGAAGCCGATATGCGCGCTTCCGCATGGTTGGCGTCAGGCTGCGCGCTGCGCCACACTATCTCTGGAACCTGCGCCGGGGCATCACCGGCCGCTATATCGGGCTCAACCCCGCCGGCACCTTGATGCTGGTGGCGTTGCTGGTCTCCCTCGCGGTGTCGACCATCACTGGTGCGATGTCGGTCACCACCACGTTCTTCGGCGTCTGGTGGGTCGAGGACACGCACCATTATTCGTCGGATGCGGTCATCATCCTGGTCGTGCTGCACATACTCGGCGTGCTGCTGATGGGGATTCTCCAGCGCGAGAATCTGATCCGCGCGATGTTCACGGGACGCAAGCACATTCGCAATCGGTCCTAGACGATACTGATCACGGCAGACGTTGTTCGCGCCACCGTCGGGACCTCGACTGCAAATGTTCCCAAAATTGAATTGCGCAGGCGGCGTTAAGGCGCCGGTAAGCATGCAATCAGGCGTTGCGCGAAATTAACGCGAAGAACGCTTGGCCTGTCCACGATCGACCACATTGACGATGGAGCTTTATTGCATGTTCCGCGTTTTTTCCTGCCTTACTGTCGAGCACGATTGGCGGCTCGTGCCGCTCGCTGGCCTGGTCTGCTTCGTCGCGAGTATTGTCGCGGTCAGCATCTTCCATCGCGCCATCGCGGCGCGCGCAAGGACGCGGTCGATCTGGATCGCGATTGCCGGCGCTGCCATCGGATATGGAATCTGGGCGACGCATTTCGTCGCCATGCTCGCCTACGAGCCCGGCGTGACAACCGGCTACGATATCGTGCTGACGGCGCTTTCGCTCACGACGGCAATGCTTCTGACGTCGGGCGGCTTCGCCATTGCGGTCGGCGATTACGGCCGGTGGCGCGCGGGCGCAGGCGGCGTCATCATCGGCGGCGGCATCGCCAGCATGCACTATCTCGGAATGTGGGCGCTGGAAGTGCCGGGCCGCGTCGCCTGGTCGCTGGATCTCGTGCTGGTCTCGATCCTTCTCGGCATGTGCTTCGGCTATGCCGCCCTGTCCGTCGCGATCAAGCACCGGACCTATCGCGGAACGCTGACGGCGGCTGTGCTGCTGACGCTTGCCATCGTGTCGCACCACTTCACGGCGATGGGTGCGGTGCAGATCACGCCCGACCCAACCCATGCAACGGGCGCACTGTCGCTGTCTCCGGCCGTGCTCGCGCTTGCGATCGCAGGTGTCGCGCTGTCCGTGCTGGGGATGAGCCTGATCGGCGTGCTGGCCGATCGCCGCCTGGCCAGCAGAACCGCCAAGTTCGAGGAGATCATCAGCCAGCTTTCGGATGCAAGGCGGCAGCTCGAAGGTTCGCAGCAGGAATTGCAGGAGCAGACGCTGCGGCTGGATACGGCGATCAACCACATGGTCGAGGGCCTTTGCATGTTCGATGCCGAGAAGCGGCTCGTCATATGCAACGAGCGCTACGCCAATCTCTATCGGCTGCCGCCGGAACTGCTGCGCGCAGGCACGTCGCACTGCGAGATCATCAGGCATCGTGTCACAAGCGGAACGCTCAAGGGCGACACCAGCGACATGGCCGCCGAACAGCTGATCGCGAAGCTGGACGGCCTGTCCGTCGATGCGGTTTCGAGCCGGATCGACGAGTTCGCCGATGGTCGGCTGATCTGCGTGACGAGACAGCCGATGGCTGGCGGCGGCTGGGTGGCAACGCATCTCGACGTCACGGAGCAGCGCCGGTCCGAAGCCAAGATCACCTATATGGCACAGCACGACGCGCTGACGGAGCTGCCGAATCGCGTGCTGTTGAGGGCGCGTCTGGATCAGGCCCTTCTCAATACGCGCAATGGAGCTCTCCATCTGGCGGTCCTCATGCTCGATCTCGATCGCTTCAAGGAGGTCAACGACACGCTTGGGCATCCAGCAGGCGACGCGCTGCTGCGCGCGGTCGCGTTGCGCTTGCGCGAATGCGGCAAGGACATGACTTTGATCGCCCGTTTGGGCGGCGACGAGTTCGCCGTCGTGGATTACGTGACGGATCCGATCGCGGAAGCGGCGTCGCTTGCCGAGACGATCAAGGCTGCGCTCTGCGAGCCCTTCGACCTCGGCGATCACCAGGTCACGGTGGGAGCCAGCATCGGCATTGCCATTGCCCCCCGCGATGGCGCCGATTCCGACGTCATCCTCAAGAGCGCCGATCTCGCCCTCTATGCGGCAAAGGGCGGCGGACGCGGCGCATTCCGTTTCTTCGAGCCGGAGCTGGACCAGCTCATGCATGTCCGCCGCAACTTGGAAAAGGATATGCGCAAAGCGCTGGCGCGAGGGGAATTCGAACTTCACTTCCAGCCGATCGTGCGTGTCGAAGGCGGACGAACCAGCGGCTATGAGGCGCTATTGCGGTGGCACCACCCCGAGCGCGGACTGGTCCTGCCCGGCGAGTTCATTCCGCTCGCGGAGGAAACCGGCTTGATCCTGCCCATCGGCGAATGGGTCTTGAGGGCAGCATGCGCCGAGGCCGCCAAGTGGCCGTCCGATCTGACCATCGCGATCAACCTGTCGCCCGCTCAATTCAGGAGCAAGGAGCTCGTCTCCATCATTGTCGGCGCCCTGGCGACGTCAGGGATCGAGCCGCACAGGCTCGAACTCGAGGTCACCGAGACGGTCATCATGCACGACAGCGAAGCAGTGTTCGCAGCACTCGGACAGCTGCGCGAGCTCGGCGTGCGGATTGCCCTCGACGATTTCGGCACGGGCTATTCGTCGCTGAGCTTCTTGCAGAAATTTCCGTTCGACAAGGTCAAGATCGACCGCAGCTTCGTCAGTGAGCTCGCCAGCAAAAGGGAAGAGGCGCGTCGGATCGCCCGTGCCGTGGTGGCCTTCGCCGTCAGCCTCGGCAAGATAACGACCGCCGAAGGCGTGGAAACCGCCGAGCAGCTGGCCATTTTGCGCGAAGAGGGCTGCGTCGAGGCGCAGGGCTACTATTTCAGTCGGCCCATGCAGGCCTCCAGTATCGCGCAACGCGCGCAGCGGAAGGCTGAAGCCGAAGTGTGTGCTGCTTGAACATTTACTGCAGCGGCGGATCGCCGCTGGTGCGTTTCTTGGCGAGATCCATCTCGGTGACCGCGATCAGGATCTCGGCGCGGGTCTTCAAGTCGGGCGCTTCCAGCATGGCCTGCTTCTCGGCGGGACCATAGGGCGACATCATCGCCAGCGCGTTGACCAGCGCCTCGTTGGGCGCACTCTCGACGCCCTCCCAGTCGACCTTGAGATTGTTGGCTTTCAGGAAGTCCGCCAGCACCGCCAGCAACGCCTCGCGGTCGACCTGGTCTTCGCCCATGCGCGCAGTGAAATCGTCGACAAAGGCGAAGAAATCCACCTTGCATTGCCGGTAGGCGGTGAGGACCTCGAGCTCCTCGACCACCTTGAAGCGCGAGACGCCGGTGAGCTCGAGGATGTAGCGGCCGTCGCCGGATTCGGCGAGCTGGGTGATGCGGCCGACGCAGCCGACGCGGAACAGCGCCGGCTTGTCGGAATTCTTCGGCGAGTGCGCCACATCCGGCTGGATCATGCCGATCAGGCGATGGCCATCGCGGAAGGAATCGTCGACCATCGACAGATAACGCGGCTCGAAGATGTTGAGCGGCATCTGGCCGCGGGGCAGCAGCAGCGCGCCCGGCAGCGGAAACACCGGAATGATCTCCGGCAGGTCGGCGGGCCCGCGATATTCGATGTTGATCGGCATCAGCCCGGTCCCCCTGGCTTTGCTAGCGCAAGATCCCGAAAGGTCTGAAGCGATCTTCCGAACAGATCATGCTCAAAAGAGGGCCTTACGAAAACAGGATCGTCGACAAACGCTTGCGGCCCTCGACGGTTGCATCATCGGTGCCGCCCCAGGCTTCGAAGAACTGCACCAGCTGCTTGCGGGCGCCATCGTCGTTCCACTTGCGGTCGCGCTTGACGATCTCGAGCAGCTGCTCGGTGGCTGCGGCGCGGTTGCCTTGCGCGTTGAGCGCGGTGGCAAGGTCGAATCGGGCCTGATGATCGAGCGGGTTTGCGGCGACTTTCTGTTCCAGCTCGGCCACCGGTCCCAACGCCTCCGCTTGCTCGGAGAGGTCGATCGCGGTCTGCACGGCTTTCACCGCGGGATCGTTGCGCTTGGATTCCGGCACCATGGCCAGCGTCTTCTTGGCCTGCTCCATCGCGCCGGAGACGGCATAGCACTTCGCAAGGCCCGCCAGCGCCGCGGTGTTGGTCGAATCGTGCTGGAGCACCTCGGCATAGATCTGCGCGGCCGCAGCCGGATCGCCCTCGGCGAGCACCGCCTCGGCCTCTTGCAGGATCTCGGCGAGGTTGGGCTCGCCCGGCGCGGTCACGCCCTTGGTCAGCTTTTCGATGAATGCATTGAGCTGGCTCTCCGGCACCGCGCCCATGAAGCCGTCGGCCGGCTGGCCGTTGACGAAGGCGATCACGGCGGGAATCGACTGGATGCCCATCTGGCCCGGGATCGCCGGGTGCTGGTCGATGTTCATCTTGACCAGCTTGACCTTGCCCTTGGCGGCCTTGACCGCCTTTTCAAGGATCGGGGTGAGCTGCTTGCAGGGTCCGCACCATTCCGCCCAGAAGTCGATCAGCACCGGCTGGCGCTTCGATTCCTCGATGACGTCCTTCATGAAGGACTGGGTGGTGGTGTCCTTGATCAGATCGGCGGCGGCCGGGCCCGCTGCTCCGTTACCCTGGTCGATGATCGTCACGGGATCCCCTCGTCATGTCTGGAATGGCGGCTCTTTAGCACGTCGCCGCCGCCTATGCTTGGTGTCGGCTCCTAAATTGGGCCGAATGGGCCGAATTTCAATCCATCAGGGTCGATTCGCCTGTTCCGGGGCCGTTTCGGGCGATTTGGTCGCATTCAGGGTCTATATGGGGCCTCCGAATGCGAATTGATGCTGCCGGTAGCTGTTGCATTCCCCTCCCGCTTTTGGCATACGACAGCCGTTGCCGGCGCGTCACGCGACCGACACAGGATGCGGGTGTAGCTCAGTGGTAGAGCACGACCTTGCCAAGGTCGGGGTCGAGGGTTCGAGCCCCTTCGCCCGCTCCAATTTTTCCCAGAGCATCCAGCCAAACCGGGTCGGTCTGTGGTTTTCCACGCCGCTGGCGGCTGGTTCGCGTCTCCTCTACTGGGTCTGCAATGACAATCCTGGTCACCGGCAGCGCCGGCCATCTCGGTGAAGCCATCATCCGCACCCTGCGTGGTCGCGGGTCGCCGGTCCGCGGGGTCGATCTGAAGGCCTCGCCCTTCACCGACGCCGTCGGCTCCATCGTCGATCCCGGTTTCGTGCGGCTCCAGATGGAGGACGTCTCGGCCGTGATCCACACCGCGACGCTGCACAAGCCGCATGTGGCGACCCATGCCAAGCAGGACTTCGTCGACACCAACGTTTCGGGCACGCTCAATCTGCTCGAGGCGGCAGCTTCCGCCGGCGTGAAGAGCTTCGTCTTCACCAGCACGACCAGCGCATTCGGCTCGCAGCTTCGCCCCGAGGCGGGACAGGCGGCCGTCTGGGTCACGGAGGAGCTGTCGCCGGTGCCGAAGAACATCTACGGCACGACCAAGCTGATGGCCGAGACGCTCTGCGAGGTGTTCTTTCGCGAGCGCGGGCTGCCTGTCGTTATCTTGCGAACCTCGCGCTTCTTTCCCGAGGATGACGATGATCCCGTGATGCGGTCCGCTTACACACTGGACAACGCGCAGGCCAACGAGCTGCTGTATCGCCGGCTGGACGTCGCAGACGCGGTGAGCGCCCATCTGGTCGCCGCCGAGCGCGCGCCCGGAATCGGGTTCGCCCGCTACATCGTCTCGGCCACGAGCCCGTTCGAGCAGCGCCATCTGGCGGCGCTCGCGCGCGATGCCGCCGGTGTCGTGCGCGAGCTCTATCCGGATTGTGCGCAGCTCTACGCGGCGCGCGGCTGGCGCCTCTTGCCTGCGGTCGACCGTGTCTATGTCAATGATCGGGCGCGGCGCGAGCTGGGCTGGCGCCCCGAATTCGACTTCGCGCATGTGCTGACTTGCCTTCGCGGCGGCCGTGATTTCCGCAGCACCCTGGCGCGCGAGGTCGGCTCCAAAGGCTATCACGACACGACATTCGACGACGGGCCCTACCCCGTCGCTCGTTAAGCGCCACTCCGGTCATTTTGCTCAATGCATCAAATGCCTGCCCGGCGTTGCCGCGCGCGACCCGGTCAGAGCCGTTCTACTGTGCATGGGGTTGTTTTCGCATTTTGGTTTGGAGCCCCATGCCGTCCAAACCGATTCACGCGCGAATTTGATTCCGCGCTGCAGCGAGAGCCTGGTGGTGACGGCGTTCGCCCGTTGACATTCCGTCTCAATTTTTACTGAGCCCAATTTCGGCGGACGCGGCGCGCTTCTCACGGTGCGCGGATGTGCTAACCTTTCTGCGTCCGTCGTCCCGACGGATATCCAACTTCGCCTCTCGACTACCAAAATAAAAGAAATCGCAGCCCTGACGGCTGCCTTAGGGGAGTGACGCGATGAAATTCCATCGATCCGTCTTTCAATCGGCCCTGGCGCTTGCAGCCGTAGCCCTTTTCGCAGGCACCAGCGTCAGCCATGCGCAACAGCAGGACAAGAGCAAGCCGCTGAAGAAGTACGACTCCAGCACCAAGGAGTTCTGGACCCATCCGCCGGACGACTGGTTCCTCGGCGACGAGACCGAGGCGCAGAAGGGCCTGGCGCCGCCCTCGGGCCCGCCGACCGGCGCTTCCGACGCCGAGCTCGCCAACATCGTCAAGAAGATCAAACTGCCCCAGGGCTTCAAGATCGAGGTCTATGCCTCCGGCGTGCTGGCCGCGCGGCAGATGGCCTGGGGTGACAAGGGCACGTTGTTCGTGGGCTCGTTCGGCCTCGGCAACGTCTATGCCATCAAGGACAACAACGGAAAGAAAGAGGTCAAGACCGTCCTCAAGGGCCTCAACATGCCCACCGGTCTCGCCTTCAGGGACGGCGCGCTCTACGTCATCGCCGTCGACAAGCTGATCCGCTACGACAACGCCGAAGCCAACCTCGACAAGCTTGGCGATGGCAAGGTCGTCTATGACGACATGCCGTCCTACGCCGCGCATGGCTGGAAGTATATCGCGGTCGACAAGGAAGGCTGGTTCTTCCTGCCGTTCGGACCGCCCTTCAACATCGGCATTCCGCCGACCAGCGTGTCGCAGATCAGGCGCGTTGATCCCAAGACCGGCAACGCCGAAATCTGGGCGCTCGGCGTTCGAAACTCGGTCGGTGGCGACGTCGATCCACGCACCGGCAAGCTCTGGTTCACCGAGAATGCCCGCGACTGGATCAGCGATGACCTGCCCTCGGACAAGCTGAACATGATCAACCGAATCGGCGAGCATTTCGGCTATCCCTATTGCCATCAGGGCAACCTGCCGGACGACAAGTTCGCCATGGGCCACAAATGCTCCGAGTTCACGCCGCCCGTGCTGAATCTCGGCGCGCACGTCGCTCCGCTCGGCATGAAGTTCTACACCGGCAACCAATTCCCCGCCGATTACAAGAACAACATCCTGATCGCCGAGCACGGCTCCTGGAATCGTCACAAGTACCAGGGCGCGCGCATCGTGCGCGTGATCGTCGGGCCCGACGGCAAAAATCCCAAGCGGGAGGTCTTCGCCTCCGGCTGGCTCGAAGGCGACCAAGGTTATCTCGGTCGTCCCAACGACATCCTGCTCGACAAGGACGGATCGATCCTCGTTGCCGACGACTGGGCCGGCGCGATCTATCGCATCAGCTACAGCAAGAAGTAACACGACGTAACGAAGAGGCTGCGACCGGGCGACGGCCGCAGCCTCTTTTGCTTGTGACAGGCTTGCGATGGAACACGTTCGTCATGCCCGGACTTGATCCGGGCATCCATCAAACGAGAAACTCTTTTGTAAAAGGGATGGATTGCCGGGCCGACGCCCCGCCGAAGAGGCTTCGGCCTCGCAGGCGGGTCAAGCCGGCGATGACGGTCGGAGAGATTGAGCCATGCGGGTCGTTCGGTTTGGAATTCTGTCTGCGGTGCTCCTGCTTGCGCCGGCTGCTACGGCCGCCGACAATGCCGCGATCAAGGAAAAGGCTTCCGTCTGCTCCGGCTGTCACGGCGAGAACGGCGTCTCGCAGACCGAGAACATTCCATCGCTGGCCGGCCAGCCCGATCAATTCCTGCAATGGCAGCTCGTGTTCTTTCGCGCCGGCTCGCGCAAGAACGACCAGATGCAGCCGATCGTCGAAGGGATCACCAACGACGACATCCGCAGCTTCGGGGCCTACTTCGCCTCGTTGGCGCCGCCGAAGAGTTCAGAGGACAACGATCCTGATCTGTCGAAGAAAGGCGCGCAGGTTGCCGCCGGCCGCCGATGCGCGTCATGCCATTTGGACAATTATGCCGGCACCAAGGCGGTTGCACGGCTCGCGGGCCAGCGCGAGGAATACCTTGTCAAGGCGCTGCGCGACTACAAGGCCGGCCAACGCGTCGGCGGCGGCGTCGCCGCGATGGCCGATGTCGCCTATCACATGAGCGAGGAGGAAATCACCGCCGTCTCGCACTATCTCGCGCATCTGAAGTAGCGCGCCGTGCTGTGCGCGCCCCGGGACGACAGCTGAGAGTGTAGCTGGCCGCTATCCCACCCGCTGCTTCTCATACGCCTTCAGATGCGTATAGGCGATGCGCAGCTTCGGCACCGGCACCTTGGCAGCGTCCGCACGTGCGATGAGATCGCCGATGACGTGATCGGCTTCGACCGGCAGGCCCGCTTTGATGTCGCGGAACATCGACGCCGTCATCGGCGAACCCTCGGCGGTCAGATTGCCCTTCACCCGCTCGAAGAACGGCCCGCCTGGCGGATAGCCCGACGCAGCCGCGACCGCGCTGGTCTCGTCCAGCATGCCGAGCAGGAAATCCCGGCCGCCGGGCGCTGCGAGGATGTTGCCGACCGAGGTGCGCATCAGGCTGGTGCTGGCCGCAAGCGAGGACAGGAAGACCCATTTCTCCCACATGTCCTGCATGATGTTCTGGCTGGCGGTGGCGCCATTGATCCCGCTCTTGAAGGCCTCATCGATGGCCTTGACGCGGTCCGACAGCTTGCCGTCGCGCTCGCCGTAATTGATCGACTGCATCGGTTGCAGCTGCACCACCTCGCGCTGCTCGTTCAGTGTCGCGGCGATGGCGCAGAGCCCGCCGAGCACGCGCTCCTTGCCGAATTTGGCGTCCAGCGTATCGAGATGCTTCATGCCGTTCAGCATCGGGATGATCGCGGTGTTTGGCCCGACCGCGGCTGCGAACGATTTGATGGCGTCGTCGAGGTCGAACGCCTTGCAGCTGAGCAGCACGACGTCGAACTTGTCCTTGATCGCGTCGGCCTGAACCGTCGGCGGATTCTTCAAGGTCACATCGCCGTTCGGGCTCTTGATGACGAGGCCGGCGCTGGCGAGCTCGCCGGCGCGTCGCGGCCGGACCAGGAAGGTGACGTCGCGGCCGGCCTGCAACAGCCTGCCACCAAAATAGCCGCCGATGGCACCGGCGCCGACCACGAGGATACGCATGAAGAACTCCGTTCTATTCTTGGCGAATGGCGAATAGGGAGTAGCGAATAGTAAGCCCGATTTCCACTCGCTATTCGCTACTCGCCATTCGCGCGCTTCACTTTCCCGACACCATTTCCTCGACGTCGCGCAATTGCTCCTTGCCGAAGAATATCTCGTCGCCAACGAAGAAGGTCGGCGAGCCAAAGGCGCCGCGTGCCACCGCCTCCTCTGTGTTCTTGATCAGCTTGCCCTTCACCTCTGGTTCCTGCGCGCGGGCGAACAGCTTTTGTGCATCGAGTCCGGAGGAGGCCAGCGCCTTTGCCGCGATCTCGGGATCGTCCATCTTCTTCGGCTCGCGCCACATGTGATGGAAGGCGGCCTCGACGTATGTCTCGAACACGCCCTCGAGCTGCGCAGCGACTGCCGTGCGCATCAGGTTCAGCGTGTTGACCGGGAAGTGCGGGTTCCAGACATAGGGCTGAACCTTGAAGCGTTTGATGAAGCGCTCGGTCTCGATCTGCTGGAATTCGCGCTTGTTCTTGATGCCGGCGAGCGACTCGGCCGGCGACTTGTTGTTGGTGGATTTGAAGATGCCGCCGAGCAGGATCGGCACATAGTCGAACTTGACGCCGATGCGCTGCTCGATTGCCGGGATCGCCAGATGGCTGAGATAGGCATTCGGGCTGCCGAAATCGAACAGGAATTGCGGGGCGGTGCGGGTCAAGTTGGATCTCCCTTGCGGCGCTTTTCACTTATTGTGGCGCAGCGCGCGTCATAGGTCCACCGTTTAATGACGGTCATAATACTCTGACGGTCAGATCAAGCGCCGGATCGTCTGCTTGCGCCACACCAGGAGGTAATAGCCCATCTGCAAAACGAACATGGCGCAGAACACGATCGGATAGGCCGCCCATACACCTTCCAGGCCGACCGTGCGGCTCAGGAATATCGCCGCCGGCAGCTCGATCGCGACGATGGCGACGATCGACAGCAGCATCGGCGTCAAGGCGACGCCTGCGGCGCGCATGGCGCCGGAGAACACGGTGGCGAGGCCGAACGGCACCGAGCTCCACAAGGCGATGTAAAGCAGGTCCTTCGCCAGATCGAGCACGGTGCCGTCGGTGATGAAGATGCCGAGCACGGCGCGAGGGGCCAGATAGATCAGCGCCACCAGCCCGCCGGTCAGCACCAGGTTGAACGCGATGCCGGCGCGAACGATGCCGTCGAGCCGCGCCCGGTCGCCACCGCCGATCGCCTGCGCACCAAGGATCGAGACCGCGATCGAAATCGACATCGCCGTGAACTGCGTGTAGCCCATCACCTGATTGACGGCGCCGTAAGCGGCCGTGGCGTTCGAGCCGAAGCCGTTGACGAGCCCCAGCAGCACCAGTTCGGCAATCGCCATCACCACCATGCCGATGGCGCTCGGCAACCCGATGCCGAGAATCTTTCCGAGCACGGTCCCATTGAGCCGCAGCTGACGCAGCAGTGCTGCGTCAGGCGCCAATGCATGCCTTTTCCGCAGCAAGTAGAGGGCCAGCACGATCAACGTCACAGCGTTGGCGATCGCAGCTGCCCAGGCAGAGCTGGTGATGCCAGCCGCCGGCAATCCGAAAGAGCCGCGGATCAGCAGCGGCGTCAGGATCAGGCCGATCGCAGTCGACAATGCCAGTGCCAGCAGCGGCGTCACGGTGTCGCCGACGCCGCGGATCATCGCCGTCATCAGCAGGAAGACGAAGCCGAGCGGCATGGTCAGCAGCATGATGCGCGCATAGGCGCTGGCCTGATCGAGGATGTCGGCGGGCGTCGCGAGCGCCATCATCAATGGGCGGCTGAAGATGCCGCCGATCAGTGCAATCGCAATCGAGAACACCAGGCCGATCGCCAGCGTCGTGCCGACGACGAGCTTGATCCTGTCATGCTCACCTGCACCGAAAGCTTGGCCGATCAGCACGGTGGCGCCAGTGCTCAGACCCATGACGAAGGCAAACAAGAAGAACATCACCGGGAAGAAGGCCGAGACCGCGGCGAGCGCCTCGACGCCGATCATCTGCCCGAGATAGACGTTGCTGACTGTGCCGAACAGCGATTGCAGGGCGTTGCCCAGCATCAGCGGTGCGAGGAAACGGAGGAATGTCGTCCAGAACGGTGGCGTGGCGGACATGGACTTGCCTTTCATCAGGGCGTGCGAAGCCGTTGCCGCGCAATGCGCGGCTTGGGCCGTCGATGGGGATTGGAAGACGCGCCTAGGCGCGGTCGCTGTAGGCGAGCTTGACGATGTGATCGCGGATGTCGGTCGGCCAGTCCGCGATCAGCCCGGTGAAGCGCCGCCTGTCGTCTGCGAACAGCGCCCGCGAGGCTTCCTCGAACTGCGGCAGATTGCCGGCCATGGTCGACATGAAGTGATAGGCCGCATCGCGCGCCTGCCGCTCACGGTCCTTGTCGCCGCTCGCGCGCCTGGCTTCATCGACCAGCTTGCGCAGCGCCACCGAGGCGCCGCCGGCCTGGGCGTTGAGCCACTCCCAATGCCGCGGCAGCAAGGTCACCTCACGCGCGACCACGCCGAGCTTCGGCCGGCCGCGGCCGCGCGGCTCACTCGGCAGCGTGCTCTCTTCAACCGGGGGCGGGACAAGCGCAGCCACGCGCGCCAGCACCTCGCGATCGCCGCCGCGCAGATCGAAGTCGATCGATCGACCCGTGGCGTCCTCAAAGATGATGATCGCTTCGTCCGATCGTGGCGCCACCCGCTTGACGATCAGCGCGACCTCGCCGGCTGCCCCGGACACGAGCCGACGCTGTCCCTGGAAGGCAGTAAAAGTTCGTTGCATTGAAATCATTGCCATATTTAGTGATTGTCGGGGTCATTAATACCCGGATGAATTCCGACCGTCAATATACCCGGGTGAAAATATCTGCACCGATGGCTCGACATTGCGTTCCCGGGCTGGCACCAACGCGCGGCTGGCCAAGCCTATCTGGGGATCTACCAATGCTGACCGTTCATCACCTCAACAATTCCCGCTCGCAGCGCGTGCTGTGGCTGCTCGAAGAGTTGGGCGTGCCCTATGAGATCGTGCGCTATCAGCGCCAGGCGGACATGCGCGCGCCGAGGGAGCTGCGCGCGATCCACCCGCTCGGCAAGTCGCCCGTGATCACCGACAACGGCAACACCATCGCCGAGTCGGGCGCGATCATCGAATATCTCATCGCAACCTACGGCAACGGCCGACTGATCCCGCCGCAAAACACGCCGGAGCGTCTGCGCTACACCTATTGGCTGCACTATGCGGAAGGTTCGGCGATGCAGCCGCTGCTCCTCAAGCTGCTGTTCACACTGATGCCGAAGCGGGCGCCCGCACTGCTCCGGCCGCTGGTGCGCAAGGTCTGCAACCAAGCTCTCACGGCGTTGGTCAATCCGCAGCTCAAGCAGCACATGGACTATTGGGAAGGCGAGCTTGCGAAGAGCGCGTGGTTCGCCGGCAACGAGTTTACCGCCGCCGACATCCAGATGAGCTTTCCGCTGGAAGCAGCCCAGGCCCGCGGCGGGCTGGAGCAGGGCCATCCCAAGGCAATGGCATTTCTTGAGCGCATCCACGCGCGCCCGGCCTATGCCAGAGCGCTCGAAAAGGGCGGGCCGTATCAGGTGGGACGGTGACTCAGTCCGCGTGCAGCACGCGTCCGCGTGTCTCTGGCAGGGCGAAGGCTGCGATGAAGAACACGGCGTAAGCCACCACGGCGAAGATCGCGATGGCGTTTGCGAGCGACGTCGTCGCCGACAGCGCGCCGACCAGGAACGGAAACAGCGCGCCGATGCCGCGCCCGAAATTGTAGCAGAAGCCCTGGCCCGAGCCGCGCAGCCGCGTCGGATAGAGCTCGGTCAGGAAGGCGCCGATCCCCGAGAAATAGCCCGAAGCGAAGAAGCCGAGCGGGAAGCCCAGCACCCAAAGGATTTCGTTGGTGAGCGGCAGCTGCGTATACAGCAGCACCACCGCCATGGCGCCGATCGAGAAGATCAGGAACAGATTGCGGCGGCCGATCCGGTCGGCGAGCCAGGCGCCGACGAGATAGCCGATGAAGGAGCCGATGATCAGCGTCGCGAGATAGCCGGTCGAGCCGACGATCGACAGGTGCCGCTCCTTGGTCAGGAACTGCGGCACCCAAAACGTGACCGCGTAATAGCCGCCCTGGCAGCCCGTCGCCATCAGCGATGCCAGGATCGTTGTCTTCAGGATCGGGCCGGAGAAGATCTCCCAAAGCGCCGGACGATCGCCGCTCGCGGCCTGCCTGGCGCGGGCCTGGGCGGAGATCTCCGGCTCGGTGACCGAGCGGCGGATGTAGAATACGAGCAATGCCGGCAATGCGCCGATCACGAACATCCAGCGCCACGCCGATTCCGCCGGCAGGGCCGAGAACAGGATCGCCTGCGACAGCACCGCGAGACCCCAGCCGACCGCCCAGCCCGACTGCACCGAGCCGACGGCGCGCCCACGATATTGCGGGCGGATCGCCTCGCCCATCAAGACCGCGCCGGCAGCCCATTCGCCGCCAAAGCCGAGGCCGAGCAGGGCGCGCGCAATCAGGAGCTGGTCGAAATTCTGCACGACTGCGCAGACCAGCGAGAAGAACGAGAACCAGATGATCGTGATCTGCAGCGTCCGGACCCGCCCGATATGGTCGGAGAGATAGCCGCCGAGCCAGCCGCCGATTGCCGAGGCCAGCAGCGTCACGGTGCCGGCGAGGCCGGCTGAGGCGGCATCGACCTTCCACAGCGCGATGATCGTGCCGATCACCAGCGGGTAGATCATGAAATCCATGCCGTCGAGCGCCCAGCCCGCCGCGCAGGCCCAGAACGTCCGGCGCTCCGGCATGTTCATGTCGCGATAGAATGCGAGAAGACTGGTGTCCTCGATCTCCGCGCGCTCGATGCGCTGGTTCGGGTCGGCTGTGGTCATGTGTTTTTCCGGCAGTTTCTTATGCGGGCGTTGGTAGCACGCGTGGCGGCGAGAGCTAGCGTGCCCGCGCTCCCGTGCCATGCAAACTAAGGAGGCTATTGCCCCGCGGCCTCCGCGCCGCGCGTCCGGGGATCGGCCGCGCCGAGCGGCCCGTTAGACGTCACGAGGATCGAATTGGCCGAGGTCTGCCCCATCGGCTCGACGATGATGTGACCCATCGCCTTCAGCTCACCCAGCACGTCGCTGGGAAAACCGTTCTCGACCCGCACCTCGTCCGGTAGCCATTGGTGATGCAGCCGCGGTGTGGCGACGGCAGCCGCGACGTCCATCCTGTAGTCGAGGACGTTCACGATCACCTGGAGCACGGTGGAGATGATGCGGCTCCCACCGGGAGAGCCCGTCACCAGCACCGGCTTGCCGTCCCGCAGCACGATGGTCGGCGACATCGAGGACAGCGGGCGTTTTCCGGGTCCGGGCAGATTGGCCTCGAAGCCGACGAGGCCGTAGGCATTGGACGCGCCGACCGCCGCTGTGAAATCGTCGAGCTCGTTGTTGAGCAGAACGCCGGTGCCGTCCGCGACGAGGCCGACGCCATAGCTGAAGTTCAATGTGTAGGTGTTGCTGACGGCATTGCCGCGGCCGTCGACGACGGAGAAATGCGTGGTGTTGCTGCCTTCGCGCGGCGTGGTGGCGGCAGATACGAGCTCCTTCGACGGCGTGGCGCGATCGGTGGAGATGCCTGCGCGCAGCTTGGCGGCATAGTTCTTCGCGGTCAGCGTCTCGATTGGTGCATTGACGAAGGCGGGATCGCCGAGATAGCGCGCGCGGTCCGCATAGGCGCGCTTCATGGCCTCGATCAAAAGATGTAGCGAGGCCGCCGATCCCTGCTTGAGATCGGCGAGCTGAAAGCCTTCGAGGATGTTGAGCGTCTCCACCAGCACCACGCCGCCGGACGAGGGCAGCGGCATCGACACGATGTCGTAGCCGCGATAGGTGCCGCGCACCGGTGCACGGATCACCGCTTGATAAGTCTTGAGGTCGGCCGGGGTCATGATGCCGCCGGCGTCAGTCACGGCCTTGGCGAGCTTTTCCGCAACCGGTCCCTCGTAGAAGCCGCGCGGCCCCTGTGCGGCGACGGCCGACAACGTTGCGGCGAGATCGCTCTGCACCAGCCTGTCACCTTGGCCAAGCGGCGTGCCGTCGGGGCGCGAGAAGATCTTGGCCGAGGACGGCCAGCGCGCCAGCCGCCGGTGCCAGCCCGGTAGCGTATCGGCGATGTCGTCGTTGACGACGAAGCCGTCGCGGGCGAGCACGACTGCGGGCTCGAGCAGTTGCGTCAGCGTGAACCGGCCAGAACCGTATTTTTCCAGTGCGAGCGCGAGACCTGCGACGGTGCCGGGCACGCCGATGCCGAGCGCGGAATCCCGCGACTTCGTCACGTCAGGCTTGCCATCGGGGCCGAGGAAAATTTGCGGCGTGGTCGCAGCCGGCGCGGTCTCGCGATAGTCGATCGTGATGTCTTCATTGCGATCGGCGGAATGGATCACCATGAAGCCGCCGCCGCCGATATTGCCAGCTCGCGGATAGGTCACGGCCATTGCAAAGCCGGTGGCGACGGCGGCGTCGACGGCATTGCCGCCGCGTCGCAGGATGTCGGCGCCGACCTGCGCGGAAATCTTCTCCTGCGCCACCACCATGCCGTGCTCGGCGGCGACGGCACGCACTGCGTCGCGCGCGGGCGGGACATAGCCCCGCCGCGCATCCTGGGCCGTCGCGGGCACGAGACCGAGCGCCACCGTGGCGATGACGGCCAACAATGTCCGCCGTGTCGAATATGACGACATTTCAAAATTTCCGTCGTGCCTTTTTCAGGCAGTCCCTTGGGGCAGTTCACACCCGTCATGGCAATGCTATACGGTTTGCTCCGAGAGAGGCAAAACTGTTCGTGATGAGGACTGCTTGATGACGACGATCGCCCCGGATGCGCGCATGGCCGGCGTGGCGCGGACCTATCCGCCGCGCGCCGCCGTCGTCAGCTGGATCTTTTTCGATTGGGCCGCGCAGCCATATTTCACGCTGATCACGACCTTCGTGTTCGCGCCCTATTTCGCGACAGCCATCGCGCCAAATCCCGCGACCGGTCAATCCTTGTGGGGCTTTGCGATGGCGGCCGCGGGCCTTGCGATCGCTCTGTTGTCGCCTGTGCTCGGCGCCATCGCGGACGCTTCGGGTCGCAGGAAACCGTGGATCGCAGGTTTCGGCGCCGTGCTGGTGCTGGCATCATCCACGCTGTGGATCGGCAAGCCCGGCGATGTCACCATCATTCCGCTGGTGCTCACCGCAGTTGCGCTCGCCAGCGTCGGTGCGGAGTTCGCCACGCTCTTCAACAATGCGATGATGCCGACCCTGGTCCCGCCGGAACGGATCGGCCGTCTCTCCGGTACCGGCTGGGCCACGGGTTACATCGGGGGCATCGTCAGCCTGATCATCGTGCTCGGCCTGCTCGCTGCCAATCCCGAGACCGGCCGCACGCTGCTCGGCTTCACGCCGCTGTTCGGGCTCGATCCCATCACGCGTCAGGGCGATCGTGCCGCCGGGCCGTTGACCGCGCTCTGGTTCATCATCTTCGTGACACCGATGTTCCTATTCACGCCCGACTATCCGGCGAAACGTCCGCTGGGGGAGGCGCTGGGCAAAGGGCTGGCGGAGCTGAAGCAATCGATCAGGAGCCTGCCGAAGCAGAAGTCGCTTGCGGCGTTCCTGCTCGCCAACATGATCTACACCGACGGGCTGGTGTCGCTGTTTGCCTTCGGCGGCATTTATGCCGCCGGCACGTTCGGCTGGCACACGATCCAGATCGGCACGTTCGGCATCATGCTCGCAATCGCCGGCGCGTTCGGCGCCTGGCTCGGCGGCAAGATCGACGATCGTCTCGGGCCGCGGCGCGTGATCGCCGGCAGCCTGCTGATCCTGCTGCTGTCGGTGGCGGCGATCCTGCTGGTCGACAAGGACAGCGTGCTGTTCGTCAAGGTCGCGCCGCCGCAGCCGGGTGCGGGCCTGTTCTCGAGCGCCGCGGAGCGCGCCTATCTGGTGCTGGGCTGCCTGATCGGCGCGGCCGGCGGCCCATTGCAAGCCGCCTCTCGCACGCTGTTGATCCGGCTGGCACCGAAGGACCGCATTGCGCAGTACTTTGGCCTGTTCGCATTGACGGGGAAGGTGACGTCCTTCATCGGCCCGCTCCTGATCGGCATGATCACCGCGGCAACCGCGAGCCAGAAGGCCGGCATGGCTGTGCTGGTGGTGTTCTTCGTCGCGGGATTGGGGCTGTTGATGCGGGTGCGGGGAGAATAGACCTCCGCTGTTGCGCCCAACTCCGCCGTCGTCCCGGCCTAGCGCGCAATTGCGCGCGGGGGCCCGGACGACTGCTTGAGAGTTCAGTGCACCAAGCTCTAATGCCTGAAGTGCCGCGTTCCCGTGAACACCATGGCGATGCCGTGCTCGTCGGCAGCCTTGATCACCTCATCATCGCGCATCGAGCCGCCGGGCTGGACCACGGCGGTCGCGCCGGCCTCGATGCAGGCGAGCATGCCGTCGGCAAAGGGGAAGAACGCATCTGACGCCACGACAGAGCCCTTGGTCAGCGGCTCGGCGAGCTTCAGCTCACCCGCCGCATCCTGTGCCTTGCGCGCCGCGATACGCGCTGAGTCGACCCGGCTCATCTGGCCCGCGCCGATGCCGACCGTGGCGAGATCCTTGGCGTAGATGATGGTGTTGGACTTGACGTGCTTGGCCACCCGGAACGCAAACTTCAGGTCGCGCATCTCGGCATCCGTGGGCGAGCGCTTGGTCACGACCTTGAAGGTCATGTCGTCGACCACGGCATTGTCGCGGCTCTGCACCAGCAGGCCGCCGGCGACGGTCTTGGCGGTGAGGCCGGGCGCGCGCGGATCGGGCAGGCTGCCGGCGAGCAGCAGGCGCAGGTTCTTCTTTCCTCCGATGATGGCGATGGCCTCCTCGGTGGCTTCGGGCGCAATGATCACCTCGGTGAAGATCTTCGTGATCTCGCGCGCGGTGTCGGCGTCGAGCGGGCGGTTCATCGCGATGATCCCGCCGAAGGCGGAGGTGGAATCGCAGGCGAGCGCCTTGCGATAGGCGTCGACGAGGTTTGCGCCCTCTGCCACGCCGCAGGGATTCGCGTGCTTGACGATGACGCAGGCTGCGGTGCGCGTGGCATCGAACTCGCCGATGCATTCATAGGCCGCGTCGGTGTCGTTGATGTTGTTGTAGGAAAGCTCCTTGCCCTGCAGCTGCCGCGCGGTGGAGACGCCCGGGCGCTTGTCCGGCGTCGCATAGAACGCCGCGGTCTGGTGCGGGTTCTCACCGTACCGCAGCGATTGGATCAGCCGGCCGCCGAAGGCGCGGAAATCGGGCGCGTCGATCACGAGCTGGCGGTTGAACCAGTTCGAGATCGCGGCGTCATAGGCCGCGGTGCGCGCATAGGCCTTTGCGGCAAGGCGCCGGCGCAGCTGCAGCGTGGTCGCGCCGTTGTTGGCGGCGAGCTCGTCGAGCACGGCCTTGTAGTCCTCTGCCTCGACCACGACGGCGACGTCGTCATGGTTCTTGGCGGCGGCGCGGATCATCGCGGGGCCGCCGATGTCGATGTTCTCGATGCAGTCCTCGAAGCCGGCGCCTTTGTCGACGGTCGCCTCGAACGGATAGAGGTTGACGACGAGCAGGTCGATCGGCGCGATGCCGTGCGCCTTCATCGCCTCGGCATGCTCCTTGTTGTCGCGGATCGCGAGCAGCCCGCCATGCACCTTGGGATGCAGCGTCTTGACGCGGCCGTCCATCATCTCGGGGAAGCCGGTGAGGTCGGAGACGTCCTTCACCTTGAGGCCGGCCGCGGCAATCGCTTTCGCGGTGCCGCCAGTCGAGACCAGCTCGACATCATGCGCGGCCAGTGCCTTGGCGAACTCGATCAGGCCGGTCTTGTCGGAAACGGAAAGCAGGGCGCGGGTGACGCGGCGGGGATGGTCAGTCATGAGCAAGATCCTCTGCTAAGGGAGTGTCTATGCCCAGGCGCGCGGCGGATATGTGTCGCGCTTCCCGATGGTGCTCCATCCAAGGTCGCCAGTCGCGCGAGCGCGTGCTCGATAGCAGCTTTCGGCCGGTTTCACAACGCCGGACAGGACTGGTGGACGCGCGTTACAGCGGCAGTTCCGGCTCCCGCCGCGCATTTCGCCGGGCATTGGTGACGGCCGGCGAGGCCGTGGACCGCACGAAGCTCCAGCGGATCGAGGGCGCCTGCCGCGCGTCCTGCCGGATCACGATCTGCGCGGTGCGGCGCGGCCCGTCATTGCCGGCCAGGAACACGCTGTCCTCGAGGTCGACCTTGTCGTCCAAGGCTTCGAAGGTCCAGACGTCGCGGTTCGGCAGCACCAGCATGACACCGCGGGCATCCGACAGCCGGCTCGCCTTCACCGCCGGATGCAGATGGAAGCGCAGAGCGAAATCGGCATCCGCGCCCTTGAAGCGCCCGCCCTGCGGCGGCGACAGTGTGTCCTCGCCGTCGATGCGCGCGCCGTCATTGGCGATCATCAGCACGCGGCGATGGATCGCGCCGAACTTGGCGAGATAGCCGTCATGGGAGGTCGTCAGCAGCGTGCCGTTCTGCACGATTTCGCGATAGCTCTCGACCTCGACCGGACCGCTGGTGACGGGCGCGCCGTGCAACAGGCGCTTCATCGCCGACATCTCCACGAACTGGCATGAGGAGGTCTCGTGATAGGTCAGCGTCGAATGCGCCGCGGTGCCGCGCGCGAAGGGTCGCCAATTGTCGCGGCCCGTGGTCGGCATGCCGCAATTGGTGACGATGCGGCTGATGCCGGAGGACAGCTCGAACGACAGGCAGCCGGCATGCGCGTCGTGGCTGATGCCGGCCGGCGGCGGCGGGCCGGTGTCGATAATCACGGTGGTCTGGCCGGCGTCGAGGCGCTGGAAGCCGGTATGCGGCATGTTCGCCATCGGCGAGCCATGGGTGTCGTCATAGGCGAGCAGCGTCGCGAGCAGGTCGGACGGCGTCGCGCTCATGCCGTTGAACAGCGCGAAATTGCCGTCGCCGTGCCGGAAGAAGCGCAGCATCGGCATCATGCGGTCGATCGCGTTGAGCAGCGCCGGCGGCGGCGCGATGTTGCGCGCGGCAAAGGTCTGCCGCAGCGGCAACAGGTCGATCAGGAGGTCGATTAGCGCGCCCGGGTTGCGCGAGATGTGCCCGCCGTCGGGCAGGATCTGTCGCTGCAATTCGTCCGAAAGCTTCTTCGAGGCGCTGCGGATGTGGCGCGCCTGGTTGGCGAGGCACAGCGCCGCGTAGCACAGCGCGATCAGCACCTGCAGCTTCGGCACGCCATCGGGAATGTTGACCATCGTGTAGCGCAGGAAGCGGATCTCGCGTGCGAGCGCGCGCAAATAGCGGCGGTAGAACTTGTTGTCGGTGTCGTTGAGCACCAGAGGTGCCTGCGACAACAGCGAGATCACGCGCCGTGCCAGCACGTCGGCGCGCCGCGCCACCGGACGGCGCTTGTTGGCGGGGTTCGAGATCCAGTCCTCGACCAGCGCACGCGCATTGGCCCGCGTCAGCGCGGTGTCGGCGGCACGCAGATGCCGTAGCCAGCCGAAGCCGAGCAGAGCGACCTCCCAATCCTCCGACGGCGGTTCGAGATCGAAGATCGAGCGGCCGTGGCAATTGACGATCTTGCCGGCGAAGACGAAGCGGCCGGCATAGATCTCGGCGGCGCGGGTCGCATCCGCGGTGCGCAAATCATGCGGCGCGATGATCAGCCGGTCGGTGCGGCTCGGCCAGACCCGCGACATCGCGATGGACCCGCCGCTCGCGCGCGCGAGCATGTTCCGCGCGAAGCGGTTCATGACCAGCGTCGAGATACGTCTGCGTTGAGCGACCGACACGCCTTGCCTTGAGGGGGAGAGGATTCCGACGAATCCTTATTAATCCCAAAATCGGACGGCTGACACCACCTTGAACGGCGCGAATCAGCGTCGCGCTTGCAAAATCCAGTGCAAAATCAGGATTTAACGAGCCGAGCCGCGTAGAATCCGTCGAGCCCGCCGAGCTTGGGATCGGCGTTCGGCAGATGGCTGGGCAAAGTACGCAGATCGCCTTCTCCGGTGAGGATTTCGTCGAGACCCGCGACCTCCGACGCCTCGATCGGGACGCGGCGAAGCGCGGGCTCTGCGGCCAGCAGCGCGGCGATGGCGTGCTCGCCCTCTTCGGGTTCCAGCGAACAGGTGCAATAGACCAGCGTCCCTCCGGGTTTGAGCAGCGAGACGGATTTTTGCAGCAGCCGCTGCTGGAGCGCGGTCAGGGCGGCGATGTCGGATTCCTGCCGGAGCCAGGCCACATCGGGATGACGGCGGATCGTGCCGGTCGAGGTGCAGGGCGCGTCGATCAGGATGCCGTCGAAGGCATCCGCAGGGCCGGGCCATTCCACGGCGTCAGCGACGACGGTCTCGGCCTGGAGCGACAACCGCCCGAGGTTTTCACGCAGTCGCGCCACGCGGGCGGGTGAGCGGTCGATGGCCGTGACATGCGCGCCTGATAGCGCCAGCTGCGCGGTCTTGCCGCCCGGGGCGGCGCAGAGATCGGCGATGGACTTGCCTTTGATATCGCCAAACAGCCGGGCGGGCAGCGCGGCGGCGGCATCCTGCACCCACCATTGTCCCTCGGCGAAGCCCGGCAGCATCGTCACCGAGCCATGCAGCAGCATCCGCACCGTTCCGGTCGGCAGCGTCTCGCCATGCAGCCGGCTGGCCCATTGCGCGGCATCCGATTTCACGGTCAGGTCGAGCGACGGCTCGTGGCCGAGCGCGAGCGCCATGTCTCTTGCGGTCGCCTCGCCATAATGCGTGCTCCAGCGCGCGAGCAGCCATGGCGGCAGGTCAAGCGTTTGCGTGGCGACTTCCTCGACCAAGGCCTTGCCCTCGCGCGCGCAGCGGCGCAGCACGGCATTGACGAGACCGGCATAACGCGCGGCGCGCCGGTCGGATTGCACGAGGCGAACGGAGAGATCGACGGCGGCGTGATCGGGCACGTCCATCCAGAGGATCTGCGCAGCGCCGATCAGAAGCGCACTCTGCGCGCGCGGCGCGTCGGAGGGAATGCCCTTGTCGAGCAGACGGGATAGCACATGGCCGAGCGTGCCGAGCCGGCGCAGCACGGTCGCCACCAGGCGACGCATCAGCGCACGGTCGCGGTCGGCCAGCGTTTTCAATCCGGGATGGGCGCCGCCGCCGTCGAGCTGATCGTCAAGCGTGCGGTGCTTGTGCAGCACACCGTCGACGATGTCGGCGGCAATCCGGCGCGCCGCAAGACCTGGCACTTCGGATGGAGGAGCGAAACGTTGAGATGGCATGCGGAAGCAAGGTTCTGAGCGAGCGGCAGTTCCGCCGCGATGGGCGCATGCCTTAACCAGCTCATCTGTGGCACGCGAATATGCCAAATGTAAGAATGGGCTCTCGCGTTTTCAGCCCGCCATGCCCATTTCAGCAATGCGTAAATTGGACCTCGCACCACGGATGATCTTGCGCTAGGAGCGCCGACATGAGTGACCAGCCCACTATTCCCGATCGCAAGCAGCTCCCGCCGGCCGCTCAACGCGCCTTGGCTGAAGCCGAAGCGCGACGGGCTACGGCTGCAGCACATGCCGAGGCGGCACCCAGGGAACTGCAGGGACCAAAGGGGCCCGAGCCAACCCGCTACGGCGATTGGGAGCGCAAGGGCATCGCGTCGGACTTTTAAAGCTCTCTTGCAGGTTCGGCCGACTCAGCCCTAGCGTGCGCGGGATGCCGCGCTTTGATCCAAGCCATCCCTCTCGGCCACATCGGTTTTCCTACAGCGGATCGCCGTTTGGCCGTCGCTTCTCCGGCCTGTTGCCATGGATATTCGTGGTCGGCGTCGTGACGGCCATCGTGCTCGGCTTTCGCCACGGCACCCACTGGCCGATACCGCATGCGGATGATGGGCAGTCGCGCGATGCCGAAATCATCCTGCAGCAGTCCGGCAATTCCGATGTGCGTCAACCCGTCGATGTCGTTCGCACGGTCGACGGCGATACGTTCCTTGCTCGCGTGCATCAGCGCGACGGCCGTGACCTCGTGGCGCGCATCCGTCTGCGGGGCATCGACGCGCCCGAGATGAAAGCATCCTGCCAGGCTGAGCTGGAGAAGGCCGAAGCCGCTGGCGATGCCTTGCACAATTTGCTGAACCAGGGAGGCGTGACGATACACAATCTTGGTCAAGACAAATACGGCCGCGTTCTTGCCGACGTTTCAACCAAACGCACCCCCAACGTCGCGGCCACGCTGCTCGCAGGCGGTTACGTGCGCAGCTACAATGGCGGCCATCGCGACGGCTGGTGCCCGCGCGGCTGGCGCTTTTGGTAATAAAAAAGCCGCGTGGCAACACGCGGCTTTCGCACCCCTCGCGATCCCGGCGATCAGCGCGTAACGACCACCGTCGTGCCCACGGAGACGCGGCCATAGAGATCGGTGATGTCGTCGTTGAGCATGCGGATGCAGCCATAGGAGACGAAGCCGCCGATCGAGCCCGGCACGTTGGTGCCGTGGATCGCATATTCACCGCCTGATAGCGTCATTGCCGCAACGCCCATCGGGTTGCGCGGCGAGCCCCCCGGAATCATGTCGGGAATGTTCGGCTTGTCGCGCTTCACCTCGGCGGGTGGTGCCCAGGCCGGGTTGAGATATTTGCCGTCGATCTTCGTTGTGCCGGCCCATTGCTTGCCGGACTTGCCGACGCCGACCGGATAGCGCACGGCATGGCCGTTATCGAGGATGAGATACAGGCGGCGCTCGCTGGTTTTGACCACGATGGTGCCCGGCGAATAATCGGCCAGATGTGCACCTACCATCTCCGGCCGCGCCTCGGCGGCCGTCGACATCAAGACCCCAGCCCCGATGGTGGCGGCCAGCGCCACAGCAATCCTCATCGCCATCAATCTACCCCTGCCCTCGAACGGATCGTCCAAATTCACGCAAACCGGCAATTGCCGCTTGCCCAGACAATCTTAACCGCGCCTGTTAACCGGATGGTTTCCAGGCACGGCCGCCAAGGGCCCGCCAGCAGGCGGAACAAAGAAAATGTTCGAAATAAAGTAAATGACTTGAAAACAACACTCGGAAGGAAAGATGCGGGCGCGACCGGGCACACCCTGACAAGCGCGTGAGGATGTGAACGGCCGTTGTTTTGGTTGGAGGGGAGCGCTGGCGCGGGATCCAATCTCATGTCCCGGACGCGCTGGAAGTAGCGCTGCGCTGCGTCCGGGGCACGAGATCGGAGCCTTACGCCGACTTCTTGTTCTGCCGGTTCTTGACGAGATCATCGACTACGGCGGGGTCGGCCAGCGTCGAGGTATCGCCAAGGCTGCCCGGCTCGTCCTCGGCGATCTTGCGCAGGATGCGGCGCATGATCTTGCCGGAGCGGGTCTTGGGCAGGCCCGGGGCGAACTGGATCTGGTCGGGCGAGGCAATCGGACCGATCTCCTTGCGCACCCAGGTCACGAGCTCCTTGCGCAGCTCGTCGGTCGGCTGCACGCCGGCCATCAGCGTGACATAGGCGTAGATGCCCTGGCCCTTGATGTCGTGCGCGAAGCCGACGACCGCAGCCTCCGACACCTTCTCGTGCGCAACCAGCGCGCTCTCGACTTCCGCGGTACCCATGCGGTGGCCGGAGACGTTGATGACGTCGTCGACGCGGCCGGTGATCCAGTAATAACCGTCGGCGTCGCGCCGGCAGCCGTCGCCGGTGAAGTACTTCCCCTTGTAGGTCGAGAAGTAGGTCTGCTCGAAGCGGGCGTGATCGCCATAGACCGTGCGCATCTGGCCCGGCCATGAGCGCGTGAGACAGAGATTGCCTGATGTCTCGCCTTCCAGCACCTTGCCGTCGGCGTCGACGATTTCAGGGACGACGCCGAAGAACGGCTGCGTCGCCGAGCCCGGCTTCAGCTTGGTCGCGCCCGGCAGCGGCGTGATCAGGATGCCGCCGGTCTCGGTCTGCCACCAGGTGTCGACGATCGGGCAGCGGGCGTCGCCGACGACGCGGTGATACCACTCCCAGGCCTCAGGGTTGATCGGCTCGCCGACGGAGCCGAGCAGGCGGAGCGAGGCGCGCGAGGTCTTCTTCACGGGATCGTCGCCCGCCTGCATCAGCGCACGGATCGCGGTCGGCGCGGTGTAGAAGATGTTGACCTTGTGCTTGTCGATGACGTTCCAGAACCGCGAATTATCAGGGTAATTCGGCACGCCTTCGAACATCAGGGTGGTCGCGCCGTTCGCCAGCGGTCCGTACAGGATGTAGCTGTGACCGGTGACCCAGCCGACGTCGGCGGTGCACCAGTAGATGTCACCGTCGTGATAGTCGAAGACGTATTGATGCGTCATCGCGGCGAACACGAGATAACCGCCGGAGGTGTGGAGCACGCCCTTGGGCTGGCCGGTGGAGCCCGAGGTATAGAGGATGAACAGCGGATCCTCGGCATGCATGTGCTCGACCGGGCATTCGGTCGTCACCATCTTGGCGGCGTCGTGATACCAGAGGTCGCGTGACGGATTCATATCGACCGTGCCGCCGGTGCGCTTGACCACAACGACCCAGTCGACGCCGTCGGCCTTGGCGAGCGCCGCGTCGACATTGGCCTTCAGCGGCACCTTCTTGCCCCCGCGCAGCCCTTCGTCCGCGGTGATGATCACCTTGGATTGGCAGTCGTTGATGCGCTGGGCGAGGCTGTCGGGCGAGAAGCCGGCGAACACCACGGAGTGGATCGCGCCGATCCGCGCGCAGGCCAGCATCGCGTAGGCCGCTTCCGGGATCATCGGCAGGTAGATGGTGACTCGGTCACCCTTCTTGACGTTGCGGGTGCGCAGGATGTTGGCCATCCGGCACACTTCGTCGTGCAGTTCCTTGTAGGTGATGTGCTTGGACTGCGAGGGATCGTCGCCCTCCCAGATGATCGCGGTCTGGTTGGCGCGCTTGGCGAGATGCCGGTCGATGCAGTTGTGGGCGACGTTGAGGACGCCGTCCTCGAACCATTTGATCGAAATGTTGCCGGGCGCGAACGAGACGTTCTCGATCTTGGTGGCGGCCTTCATCCAGTCGATGCGCTTGGCCTGCTCCGCCCAGAAACCGTTCGGGTCCGAGATCGAGCGCGCGTACATGTCCTTGTACTTGGCCTGGTCGACCCAAGCGCGCTTCGCCCACTCTGCGGGTACGTCGTAGATCTTCTCGGACATGTTTCCCTCCACATACGGCAAGCCAGGCACAGGCTTCTGGTGTACCGACTTGATCGTTGAACGATTATGCGTCGGGCTAACCGGACCCGACAAGGAGCACAAGCTGGACCTTCGGCGGGCTGCCGGCCATGCGGCGGATCAAGCCCGCTTGGTGCGATTGTCGCAGATCTGAAACAGGCCGGCGCTCCGGCTTCCGGGGCTTTACCCAATCGACCGGAACAGGCTTGCGCAGAGCGCCATGCGGCGAATGGAGGTATTTAGAGACCTTTCCTCACCGATTCGGGACTCGCAATGCGGTTCGGAACACCCTAAATGGCCAACCCGGGTTCGGAGAGACCTCTTGGAACAAAAATTAGAACAGCGGCATTGAACGGTAACAGACAGGGCTAGGCATAAGACTATGATGGATCAGCAGAATCTCGGGACGATGCGGCCCGCTTCAGCCGATCCTGCGGCCATTGCCCTCGCCAAAGCCCTCGGACAATGGCCCAAGCCGGCCGGTTTCAGGCGTTCTAGCCCCAAAAAAACCTTCGACGGGGCGCCGGCGACGGTCGAAGCGCTCGCCAAGGAGCTCGGCCTACGGCTCGGCGATCAGAACGAGCTGACCATTCGCCGCATCAGGCGCGGCAAGGGCTATTCCTTCGTGCGACCCAACGGCGCTCATATCCGCGACGCCCGCACCATCCGCCGGCTGCACGCCATGGCGGTGCCGCCGGCCTATCGCGAGGTGCGCTACTCCGCCGATCCGAGCTCGCATCTGCAGGCCGTGGGACGCGATGCCGCGGGCCGGCTGCAATATCGCTATCATGCCGATTGGGAGAAGGTCCGCGAGCATCGCAAGGCGCATCGCCTGGAGAAGCTCGTGGGCGCTCTGCCGAAGATTCGGCGCAAGGTCTCGGCATTCCTGTCGGGCGACAAGCCCACGCGTGAATTCGCGCTCTCGGCCGTGATCGAGCTGATCGCCCGCACGGCGATCCGTCCCGGCAATGAATCATATGCTCGTCTCAACGGCACCCGCGGCGCCACCACGCTGCTCAAGTCCAACGTGACGCTGGAAGACGATTGCTTCGTGCTGACCTTCAAGGCTAAGGGCGGCAAGGCCGTGCGGAAGGAGTGCGACGCCGCCAAGCTGGTGCGCGCAATCGGCATTTTGCAGGGCGTGCCCGGCAAGCGCATGTTCCAATATCGCGACGCCTACGGCATCGTGCGCGCGGTCAACACCACGCAGGTGAATGCGTTCTTGCGCGAGATCGCCGGCATTAAGATCTCGCTGAAGGATTTTCGCACGCTGATGGCGTCCGCCGTGGTCGTGGAATCGCTGTCGCGGATCACGCCGGCGACCAGCCAGCGCGGCCGCAAGAAGCAGGTGCTGGACGCGATCCGTGCCGCCGCCGACCAGCTCTCCAATACGCCGGCGATCTGCCGCAAGAGCTACGTCCACGACACCATCGTCACCGCCTTCGAGGACGGCATCCTCGAACGCTTCGCCGCGACCATGAAGGGCCAGCGCTCGCAGGCGCGGCGCGAGCAGCTGCTGGCGCAGGTGGTGGCGACCGCGGCAGTGTGATCTGCCGTTGCTACGGCTTTTCTGACAAGCCCCTGTCGGGACCGGGATCGCCGCCGGCGGCTGCGCTCGTGAGCCGTTCCAGATAATGCGCCCATCCCTTTGCATGCGCAGCGGCCTGTTCCTCGGTCGGCAGGCCGCTATGGGTCATGCGCAGCAGCGTGCCGCCGTCGCGCTCGATCAGGTCGATCTCGATCAGGCTGGAGCCGGGCGGCACTTCCTGGCCATCTTCCCAGCCGAACGTGTAGGCCAGACGATGCACCGGCACGACTTCGCGGAAAGCACCGCGGGCGATGCGGCCGCGCGGGCCAACGCCCTTGAGCAGGTAGAGCCCGCCGGGATGCGGCTCCGTGGTCGCATCGGAGCCCATCCAGCTCAGGATTTTATCTGGGTCGGTCAGATAGGCGAAGACGGTGGCGCGCGGGGCCGCGATCTGGGTCTCGCGCCGCACTATGAAGGGTTCGGTCATTTGCGATCCTTGGGCGATCATCCCTGGACAGACACCCGGACATGGCGGTGGTGACGCTGCCCGTCAAGGATTGCCCGTGACAAAGGCGGCGTGCCTTCGTCATGATCGGGCGATGCAGCTCTCCCCGACGCTAGCCTGGCTTGTCGATGCTGCCTCAGACAGTCCTGGGGCGGACCGCCTGCTTGCGGAACTCGGCGCACATCTGGTCGCCGACGGCGTGCCGCTCGCGGCGGGCGCCTTGACACTGGAGGTGCCGCACCCGCTGATCGCAAAGCGGACCTGGTTGTGGCGTGCCGATAACGGTCGGGTGATCGAAGCGCTCGGCTTTGCACCGGGTGGCCTCGCGCCCGATCCGCCCGACGATGCTGGCCGTCGTTGGTTGCGCGACATTGCGGGCGGCGAGGTGCACGAAGATATCGTCGGACGACCTGATGGGCCGCAGCTCGGCTGGATCGGGCCGAGGCCGTTCACCGCAAGCGAGATCGAGCAGTTGCGTCAGGCGGCGCGATTTGCCGCAACGCCCCTCGCGGTGCTCGCCGGGCGTGCCACGTTGCGGGCGGCGCTGGATGCTTATCTCGGCAAGCGCAGCGCGGAACGGGTGCTCGCGGCACCGTTGCGGCGCGATCTCGGCGAGACCATTCAGGCCGCGCTGCTCTATGCCGACTTGCGCAACTTCACGCTCCTGTCGGAAACCAATCCGCCGGCCGATGTCATTGCGGCGCTCGATGCCTGGTTCGATCGCATCGCCGGTGCGGTTCACGCCTTTGGCGGCGAGGTGCTGAAATTCATCGGCGACGGCGTGCTGGCAATCTTTCCGGTGGTCGAGGCGTCACCGCGCCATGCCTGCGAGGCCGCTCTGCGCGCGGCCGGCGCGGCCGAAGCCGGAATGGCCTTTCTCAACAAAGAGCGCCGCGGCCAGGGCCTGCCGCCACTCGCGTTCGGCGCCGCGCTTCATCTCGGCGAGATGCTCTGGGGTAATATCGGCGCTGCCAACCGGCTCGACTTCACGGCGATCGGTCCCGCCGTCAATCTGGCGAGTCGTCTCGAGGGATTGTGCAAGCCGTTGGGGCGGACCGTGCTGGTGTCGGGCGCGCTCGCCGCGGAAACGGAGACGCCCCTCATCGCGCTCGGATCGCATCCGCTGCGCGGCATTGCTTCGCCGTGCCAAGTCTTCGCATTGCCGGAGGCCCGAGCTGCGGAGCCGTAGGGTGGGCAAAGGCGCGCTCTTCGCGCGCCGTGCCCACCATCCAGCCGCGAGCTTTCATCTTGAATAGTGGGCACGCTGCGCTTTGCCCACCCTACAACTCTGAGGCTGGATAAGCCTAAACCCCACCCATCTTGCAGACGAGCTTCCACTCCTCCGCCGTCACCGGCTGCACCGACAGCCGCGAATATTTCACCAGCGCCATGTCTTTGAGCTTGGTCTCGGCCTTGATCGCGGCCATGGTCACCGGCGTCTTCAAGGGCTTGTCGGCCTTGATGTCGACGCAGACGAATTTTTCGGTCTTGTCGGTCGGGTCCGGATAGGCCTCCTTGATGATCTCCGCGATGCCGACAATCTCCTTGCCCTCGTTGGAATGATAGAAGAACGCCTTGTCGCCCTTCTTCATGGCAACGAGATTCTGGCGCGCGGTGTAGTTGCGCACGCCGGTCCAGGCCTCGCCCTTGGCGCCCTTCGCGACCTGCTGGTCCCAGGACCACACCGACGGTTCGGATTTCACCAGCCAGTAGTTCATCGCACGCCCTATCCATTCGTCATGGCCGGGCTTGTCCCGGCCATCCACGTCTCTGCAACCAATTCAATATCAAGACGTGGATGCCCGCGACAAGCGCGGGCATGACAGAGGATGTCATTCCTCTGCCTTGAAGGGGCGCGTCATCAGTGCCGAGATCGCAGTGTCGATCGTGCTCCGGCCGCTCAGGATCGACGCGACCGCGTTCGATACCGGCATCTCGATGTTTTGCGAAGCCGCGAGTTCGATCAACACCGGTGCGGTGGACTCGCCTTCCGCGAGCTTGCCCGCAGCCGGCTGCTCGCCGCGGCCGAGCGCGAGGCCGAGTGCGAAATTACGCGATTGCGGGCTCGAGCAAGTCAAAATGAGGTCGCCGAGGCCGGACAGGCCCGTGAGCGTCTCGCCGCGTGCGCCGAGGGCACGGCCGAGACGCGTCAACTCGGCAAATCCGCGTGTGGTCAGCGCAGCTTGCGCGGAGGCGCCGAGCTTGCGCCCGACCGCGATGCCGACCGCGATCGCCAGCACGTTCTTGGCGGCGCCGCCGATCTCGACGCCACGGATGTCGGTCGTGTGATACGGTCTGAATGTCGGCGAGCCCAGCGCCTGCACCAGGTTACTTGCCAGCGCCTCTTCCTTCGCGGCCAGCGTCACCGCGGTCGGCAGGCCGCGCGCGACGTCGTCGGCGAAACTCGGGCCCGACAGGATCGCGGGCAGCGCATGCGGCGCCGCTTCGGTGATCACGTCGGTCATGAATTTATGGGTGCCGTGCTCAATGCCCTTGGCGCAGGCGACGACCGGCACCGGCTTTGCCATGTGGGAAGCCAGCAGGTTGACCGCGCCGCGCAGGTGTTGCGCGGGCGTCGCGATCAACAGCATGTCGGCGCGCGCAGCGAGGGCCAGATCGCTCGTCACGACGATCTCCGGAGCGATCGGCACGCGGGGCAGCCGTGGATTGTCGCGCGTTGCGGCAATCCGGTCCGCATGCTCGGCATTGCGCGCCCACAGCGTCACATTCCGTCCTGCCCGCGCCGCCACGGTGGCCAGCGCGGTGCCCCAGGCACCCGCTCCGATCACCGCGACGGACTGGAACGCGGTCATGGCTAATATCCCGCCCGCGTCTTGCCGTAACCCGCCGGTGCCGTCGCGTTGGCATCGAGCAGCCAGCGCGCGCGGGGCTGCGCGTCCATCGTGTCGGTCATGCCGAGCGCGAGACGCTCGGCGCCGGCCCAGGCGATCATCGCGCCGTTGTCGGTGCAGAGCGCCGGCGGCGGCATGATCAGCTCTGTCCCGGCCCGCTGCGCGACGTCGTGCAGGGCGCCACGGATCGCCTGATTGGCGGCCACGCCGCCGGCGGCCACGAGCGCACGCGGTGCGCCGAACTGCTCGCGGAAAAGCTTCAGGCCGACGCTCAGCCGGTCCGCCGTCGAGTCCAGCACGGCGGCCTGGAAGCTGGCGCAGAGATCGCTGACGTCCTGCGGCGTGAGCTCAGCGATCCGGCTCGCTTCGGTACGTACCGCTGTCTTCAAGCCCGACAGCGAGAAATTGGCATCGGGACGGCCCTGCATCGGCCGGGGGAAGGCGAAGCGTGCGGCGTCGCCGCTTGCGGCAGCACGCTCGACCTGCGGACCGCCGGGATAGGGCAGGCCCAGCATCTTGGCGACCTTGTCGAAGGCCTCGCCGATGGCGTCGTCGACCGTGGTGCCGAGCCGCACATATTGGCCGACGCCGGTCACTGCCACGATCTGGGTGTGTCCGCCCGAGGCAAGGAACAGGCAATAGGGAAATTCGATGCCATCGGTAAGGCGCGGCGTCAGCGCATGCGCCTCCAGATGGTTCACCGCGACCAGCGGCGTGTCGTGCACCATCGCGATCGCCTTGGCGGTGGTGAGCCCGACGATGACACCGCCGATCAGCCCCGGCCCTGCGGCCGCCGCGACGCCGCCGAGCTGGGCGAAGCCGATGCCGGCCTCGCGCATCGCGCGGTCGATGATGCCGTCGAGCAGATCGACATGGGCGCGGGCTGCGATCTCCGGCACCACGCCGCCGAAGCGGGCGTGCTCTTCGACCTGCGACCGCACGATGTTGGACAGGATCCTGCCGCTGCCGTCGGGTGCGCGCTCGATCACGGCCGCGGCGGTTTCGTCGCAGGTGGTTTCGATGCCCAATACCAGCATTGGCGAATTGTTATCCAATTTGCGCCCTTGCGCTCATCCGGAAAGCCGAGTTCTGGTACGTCCGGTAGCATTCCGGGGATGGCTTGCGCAATCGCCACGCGCGGTCGTCCTCGTCCATGCGCCGCCAATTGGTTCGGGAACAGCAGCGATGTCCATTCTTGTCACACGGCCGCATCCCGACAATGAGGCGACGGCAGAGAATTTGCGCGCGCGGGGGTACGCGGTGTTGCTTGCGCCTGTGCTCAAGTTCGAGCCGGTCGCTTTTCACGCCGAGAGAGAGACGAGCTATGACGGCATCGTCGTCACATCAGCCAATGCGATTCGCGGCATCGCGCCGCAACTGCCGGACCTTGGTCTGGCGCACCTGCCGCTGTTTGCGGTCGGCGAGCACACGGCCGCCGCGGCACGCGACGCCGGCTTTGCCGACGTGACCGTAGCCGGCGGCGATGCGGCGGCGCTGCGCGGCAAGGTGGTGCAGGGTGCACGCGACAAGGTGCTGAAGAAGAACTGCACGCTGCTTTACCTGGCGGGCGCGGATCTGTCGCGCGATCTCGGCGGTGAGCTCGGCGCCGAAGGATTCAACGTGGTCACGCAGACCACCTATCGCATGGCGCCCGTCAAGGTGCTGCCGCGCGAGGTGTGCGATGGCTTCGCTGCCCACGGCATCGAGGCGGTGCTGCATTACTCCCGGCGCAGCGCACGGGCGTTCCTGGACGCGGCGCGGGAGGAAGGTGTTGAAATCTCGGCGCTGGCGATACCGCAATGCTGCCTGTCCGAGACGGTTGCTGGCGTGCTCCGCGAGGCCGGCGCGTCGCAGGTTCTGGTCGCGGCCACGCCGGACGAAAATGCCCTGTTCGACACCTTGGAGCGTGCTTTGCGCACCCGTTTGGCGTAAGAGGTCGGCCCGAATCCGACACAATCGGATCCTCCCAAAGGATCCGTGCAAGGTATGGAAATGTGAGGAACCGTCACGATGGCCGACGACAAGCCTGAAGACGCAGGATTGGCCCCCGACGCCGGTCGTGCCAAGCGCACCCCGCCCACCATCGACCTCGAGGCGACCGAAGTCTCGACCCAGCCGCAGGAGGCGGCGGGCGAGCCCGCAGCTCAGCCGCCGCTAGAGCTCGCCGAGACCGCGCAACCACAATCCGAGCAGGCCAAGTCCGAAGAGGTTCAGCCCGAAGAGCTTCAGCCCGAGCACGCCGACCCCGGGCCGGAGCGCAATGAGGCGGAAGCCGCCATCGCGGCTGCCGCCGTGTCGCCGCCGATTTCGCCTTGGGTGATCGCGCCGTTCTCCGGCGCTGCGGCCGCGGCCGTCGTGATCGCGGTCGGCTGGATGCTGGGCTGGCCCGCGGTGCAGGCGCCGCCTGCCGCACCACAAGTCACGAGCGCGACGGTCGACGCGCTCAGCGGGCGTGTCAGCGCAGTCGAAGCCAAGGCGGGCAAGCCCGTCGCCGATCCGGCGACGGCGGCGCGAATCGATGCGCTGGAGAAAACCGTCGGCAGCCTGCGTAGCGACCTCGCCAATCTGCGCGCGCAATCCGACAAGACAGCGAGCGCACTGAATGACGTGAAGCCCGCGCCCGATCTTTCCGCGCTCAACGACCGCATCGCGCAGCTCGAACGCGCCAGCAAGGCCGAACGGGCCGAGATCGCGCAGCAGGGCGAGAAGATTGCCGACGTCAAGGCAATGGACGACAGGCCGCTGCGCCACGTGGTGGCCGCCGCTCTGCTCGACGTCGCGGTTCGCCATGGCGATCCCTATCAGCAGCAGTTGGCGGCGGCGCGGTCGCTGGCGGCCAAGCCCGATACGCTGAAGCCGCTCGATACGTTCGCATCATCGGGCATTCCGACGCCGGTCGCGCTGAGCCGCGAGCTGCTCACCATCGTTCCGAAGCTGTCGCCGCCGGCGGAAGCCCAGGCCGGTGGCGCCGGTATCGTCGAGCGTCTCCAGGCGGGCGCATCGAAGCTCGTCCGCATCGAGCGCACCGACGGCGTCGGCAATGACCGCGGTGCGATCGTGGCGCGCGTCACGGCGGCGGCGCTGCGCAACGATTTCGTCGAGGCGCGTCGCGAGTTGAAATCGCTGCCGGAGGCCGATCGCACCGCGGCGCGGGCTTGGCTCGACAAGGCCGATGCCCGCGATGCCGCGCTCGCCGCATCTCGCAAATTCGCCGACGATGCCATGGCGGATCTCGCCAAATCCGATTCAGTCAAGCCCGCTCAATAAGGTTCGCGCAACAATCAGCGCGTATAGGGACTGTCATGCTTCGCATCGTGCTCTTTCTCATTCTGATCGCGCTGGCGGCGGCCGGCGGCGCCTGGGTTGCCGACCAGCCCGGCGAAGTGGTCCTGACCTGGGGCGGTTGGCGGGCCTCGCCAACCATTCCAGTGTTCGTGCTCCTTCTCGGCATCTTCGCCGTTGCTGTCGTCCTGCTCTGGAGCATCGTGACCATGATCTGGCGCACGCCGGGGCGTTTGCGCCGCCGTCGTCACGAGAAACGCCATGCGCGCGGCCGCCACGCCATCACCCACGGCCTGCTCGCGATCGGTCACGGTGACACCGCGCTTGCCCGTCGGCACGCGGTGGCGGCGCGGCGGCATGCGCCGAACGATCCGCTCGCGCTGCTGCTGCATGCGCAGTCGGCGCAGCTCGACGGCAATCGCGATGAGGCGCAGCGCGCCTTCCGCGCCATGGCCGAGCGCGAGGACACGCGCCTGCTCGGCCTGCGCGGCCTGTTCATCGAGGCGCAGCGCGCCGACGATGCGGTCGGCGCCGTGATGATCGCCGAAGAAGCGATCAAGCTGTCGCCGTCCTCGGCCTGGGCTTCGCATGCGGTGCTCGGCTTCCGCTGCGCGCGCGGCGACTGGAGCGGTGCGCTCGCGATCCTCGATTCCAATCTGTCTGCGGGGCAGATCGACAAGCCGACCTATCGCCGCCAACGCGGCGTCCTGCTCACCGCGCGTGCGCTGGAATTGGAAACCATGGACCGCGACGTCGCGCGCGAGAGCGCGATGGAGGCGGTCAAGCTCGCACCGACCCTGGTGCCAGCCGCGGTGCTCGCCGCGAAATTCGAGAGCGAGGCGCATCAGGTGCGCCGCGCCATGAAGCTGGTCGAGGCCGCCTGGCTCGCAAACCCGCATCCCGATCTTGCCGATGCCTATGCCCACGTGAAGCTCGGCGATACCGCGTGGCACCGCCTGCAGCGGGTCGAGACGCTCGCGGCCAAGACACCGGCCGACAAGCCCGGTCATGTCGAGGGCCAGCTCGCGATCGCGCGCGCCGCGATCGATGCCTCCGAGTTCGCCCGCGCGCGCGAGGTGCTCGCGCCATATCTCAAGGACCCGACGCAGCGCGTCGCGCTGCTGATGGCCGAGATCGAGCGCACCGAGCATGGCGACGGCGGCCGTGCCCGTGCCTGGACCTTGCGCGCGGTACGCGCCCGCCACGATCCCGCCTGGACGGCGGACGGCTATGTCAGCGACGGCTGGCGGCCGGTCTCCCCGGTCACCGGGCGCCTCGACGCCTTCCAATGGCAGACCCCGGTCGCAAGCCTGCCCTCGGACAGGAGCACCACGATCGAGTCCTCGGCGTTCGAGGAAGCCATGCTGGCGGCCCCGCCCCCGAAGCGGGTGACGGCGGCAGCCAGCGAAGCTCCGATGGAACCGCCGGTGGCGGCTCCGGCCCCAGCCCCGGCCGCTCAGGACAATTCGCCCCCACAGGCCAAAGAGGCCGCCAAGGAAGCCCCCAAAGCCGCCAACGAAGCTGCCACAGAAGAGCCGGCGGTCACGCCCGCCGATCCGGCCGATCCGGCACCGGCGCCGGCCGAATCATCGCCGCCGCCGGCCACGCCGGTGTTCCGAAGCCGTGCCGATCTCGGCAAGCCCGGACCGGCCCCAATCCCCGCCGTGATCCCGATCGTCCGCGCGCCGGATGATCCCGGGATTGATGACGAGGGCCCGAGCGATGAATTTACGGAACAAATCGGCACGCCCAAGGCTCAGGCCGGCGGCTGGCGCGGATTCTGGTCCCGCTGGGGCGCGTGAGGCGCATTTCGGCCGCCGCTTGTTCTTGCCAATTCGGGCCATGCCCGATATCAGGGGCCCGCGTATTGGAGCCAACATCCGTTCGGGCTCCGGCAGGGTTCGCCGCAATAGCTCAGTCGGTAGAGCACGTCATTCGTAATGACGGGGTCGGGGGTTCGAATCCCTCTTGCGGCACCAGTACTTAGATCCAATTCCAATCTGTCGAAAACTGCCTCGGGTAAGCTTGGGGTAAGTTGAGGCTGCGCTTGTCGCCGGAAAAGCTTCCCGGCTCTCTGCGCCCAGGGCGGCGCTGCGCCGCTCGGACTCGCAAAAACGCGTCTTGCACGCCCAAGCAGTCCAGAAGGATCGAAAGCGACCATCAACGATTATCTGGGATCATACCTGAGGCTGAGTTTGCCTCGTAACTACGCCTGTCGTTGTGGCGGCCGTACAGCTAAACCGCTGGACGAACCGGCACCGACCTCCTAGGGTGCCGATTCGGGGATGCAAAGGGCTTGGCGATGAAGTTTCCAGCTAGGGACAGGGTGCTTTATGACCCTAACCCGCTCATCCAAGTCGTCTGCAACGTCTCATTCCCTCGAATACTGGCGATTGATCACGAACTGCCGGTCGGCTTTCAACAAGACTTGATTGAGGCGTTTCCTTTCCTCGAAACGCAGGAAGCGCCAATTGTGACAGGCGCTACGGAGCGTGCGGAAGAGAAGGCGCCGCGTTCGACGATATACGAATTCTACTCTTCCGATCGAAACGTTACGATCGCGCTTGGAGCAGATTTCGTGGGCATTCGAGTCCTCGAATACGAACGCTGGGAAAAATTCCGAGACCATATTCGTCTGGCGGTATCGACGTTGCTGAAGCACTACTCGCCAAAGGTGTTCACTCGGCTCTCGCTAAATTACGTGAACTCCGTCGAGCGGAGCAAACTTGGACTCGAGGGCGTGCCGTGGCGCGAACTGATAGCACCAGAGTTGATCGGGCCTTTTGCTCGGGAGGACATTCCCGAAGCCGAAGTTGAGAGCTACGCCTCTGTGATAAATTTTCCGATCGCTGAGGGCACGGTCAGAATCGCAGTAGGTACTGCTACGCCTGACGAACCCGAAGAGAAGCAACGTTTCCTGATTGATAATCTTTTCCTCTCTGCGAAAGCAATTGACGCCGATGAACAACAAAGCCTCGATCGTCTCAGCGCTTTCAATGCCGAAAGCGGCTGCGTATTTCAGTGGTGTATCCGGCCACGGCTACATGACGCCCTCAATCCTCGACCAGTTTCCTGAGCCGCGGAGGCTTGCGGAAGACGAGTGTATGGTCGTCGGAATGTGGATTTGCGACCATACAGACGAACCTTCGCGACTAGTCCTCGCCCATGAGGACACACTTCGTTTGGCTACGTCTATTTGCAAAAACTGGCGCGTAAATTACAGCGGCCGTTGGGCGCGCCCATCATTGCCAGAGATCTGGCAAACCCAAAGAAAGAAGCCGCTCGATCTGTCATGGCTCAGCGACGCTATCGTGGCCGGACCGGAACGTAGCAATACTACTCAAGTGAAGGCCGCCATCGCAGGCGTAAACAAGCTTCTAAAAGACAGAAGGTTCGACGACATTAGTCGTATATATGGCGTGATTCCGCCGAAAGTACTCTCGCCCGAGATTATGTTGGCCCTGCTTAGAACAACGTTTCAAGTGAAAGAGCGGATTCCAACTTGGTACGCGCTCCTCACGAAGGTGAGAGCAGAGCTCGATGCGCGCGGACTTCCGGCCAAGAAGATTCTCGTTGGCTTGATCTGACAAATATGCCCCTGCGTTCGAATGCCGAGCATCCGTTTGCAGAAGTGAACTTTCTTGGCATCGTCGCCAAGAAGGTTGATCCAATTTACGAGGGACATGAATTCGGCATTCATGTGGGCTTCCTCTATCAACTAGAGGATAATCAGCCACGTGTTGCTCATTTTGCTTGGCACGAAATACAACGTGACGATGAACCGGACGACTCCTACCTTTGGAGCGAGATAAACTTGGACGAGTCGAATCGGTTGGTCGTAGCCTCATGGCTCGATGACCGTCGAGCCAATCCGGATTTGATTCCATACGGTTTTCGGACTGATGGCAGTCCGTACGTCGAAGAAACCAGCGACTTCGTCGCGCCGCCCATCGGGCAGGGTTTTACGTGTGCAACATTTATTGTTGGCGTCCTGAAGCACTTAGGTTTCCCTCTGTTGGTTGAAGACAGCTGGCCGGATGCGCGCGAAGACGACATTCTTTGGCAAGAGGGAATTGTCTCAAAGTTGGAAGGCTGGGCCTCACCAGAGCACAGGGGCGCGTTGAGAGACGACGTCGGAACGAAGAGGTTTCGTCCTGAAGAGGTTGGCGGTGCTGCCTGTCGAGCGCCCGACTGGCCTGTGCTCTTCGAGGATGCATCTGTCGTTGCAGCGGAAATTATAGCAGAACTGCGCAACCACGTACCGGAAGCCGAAGCTCCGGGGCAGTAGTCGCCGGTCGGAAAGCTTCTACATGTGGCCACCATCCATTGGACTTCTGTTTCTGGTTTTGTGCTCAACAGTTTCCAGCCCCGTTGCTGCGCAGGACAAGCCGCGAGATGAAAGGGAAGCTCGCAGGCTTGCAGCGAGCAATTACATCAATTGTCTCAACCACGAAGGTGCGCGGCTCCTAGACATGACTGCGCGCACGAAACCGAGCCAGTTCGAAAAAGTCGCGACGGTACTATGTAAGGACCACGAGGAAAGACTTCGGAAAATTCTGCACCTAGATATGCTGCTCGCCCAAGTGCAGTCGAAGAACTTCCTAAACAAAGAAGCTCAGCAAGCGCTTGCCGAGGCCATCGAGCAATCAATCAACAGCATGCGTCAATCGATGGTCGTCGTTTACGCTGAAGAGTTCGACAAGCGGTATCCCCGCCTCCGCAAGTGCGCGATGTCTTCAAGTGCAGCACTGGATGAGAGACTCAAATACTTTTGTGCTGTTCGAGATTGAGCACGATGACGAACCGCTACTATGTCGGGCAACTGTTTTTCAACGCAGACCCGCCGATCGAAATATCCAGGGCTGAGTACGATGGCGCTGTTGACGCCGTGCAAGGTCTGCTCCACTCGCTTGACGCAGAAGAAAAGTACGACAACTTGCTTGAGAACTATCGAGAGCTTGAGGAGTTCATTGTCGGGCAATCTCTCAGGTCTCTACTTTCGATCCGAATCGCTGACTCCAATAACCATCATGCCCCTCGCAGTACGACGGGAAGAAAGTTGTCGAATTTCCTGTCATCGGTCAGGCTGTATCAGGACTCAGTAGAGCGTCACGCTGTAAGTATCACTGGTGATACTGCTATCGGACCTATGGTGCACGAAGAAAAGAGCAGCCAATTCGACCGGCTCCAAAGCTATCGCACGCTTGAAGCGCTTCGAAATCACGCGCAACATTTCGCGCTCCCGGTGCATGGCTTCACCGTTGCTCTACGTCGTACCGACGATCTCAGATACGTCGATCATGAATTCAGTCCGGAAATTCATGTGGATGAACTCGCGCTTAATCCAAGGTTCAGCCCTGCAAAAACTCTGGTGGAGTTGCAGGCTGGCCCAAACAGAATAAAGCTGAAGCCATTGGTGCGAGAATATGTTCAATCGCTTTCCGCAATCCACGAAAAATTCCGTCAGTTGACGTGGGGTGCGACCGAGGCCCATCTAGATCGCTTCCGCGAATTGAAATCCCGTTTATTCTTCAGGAATAGTGAGATCGACGATATCGGGATAGCCGTCTTCCCTGGAGACAAAGATGGGCACAAAACCGGTGCCGAGACCAATCTCTCCGCGGCTCTTCCCGATGCGCTGACGCAGCTGCGCGACAAGAACTGCCATTTAGTGAACTTCGCCGCTCGTCGAGTTGCTTATTAGCGCCCAGCGCGCGGTGGACTGAGCTAGGTCGGACGCACGGCGCCTTGATAGAAGATACGGACGCCTTCAAACCTGTCTACAAATCGCGCAAGCCTTAGTCGGCGCGGGCAATCTTCCAAGTTCCGAACTAAAATCTCGCCTTCTGCATCGAGCGGCGTTTCGTCGGTGTGCCGCCGACTTTAAGTCGATGCGCCTACATCGGTTGCTACAGAACTTTCGCTTCCCGTCATGCAGCGGCGTGTCGCACACAACGCAGTTCGGAAACCGATCGGGCGGCTTGAAGCCCGGCCGTCGATGTCGCGCAGCATATTGCGCACATCTCTACTGCCGGCGTACGGCGCCGAGGCAATCCCGAGAGCAATACTTCCGGTGGCGGTGTTCCAGCGCAAACAGCTCGCCACAATGCCCGCAAGTTCGCATCATCATCGTTGAGTAGCCTTCAGGCCGGCGTCGATCAATCGCCGCACGACTTCCGACTCGCCTGCGTTACGCGGCGGCGGTCCCGATAAGCGCGCGATGGCTTTCGCCTGATCCGCACGCAAGCGAACGGTGATCCTGGATGGATTTTTACCAAGGCGGCTCGGACGGCTAGGCGGCTTGGACATGGGCGTCCTCCTCAGAAATCGCTCGAAGCGTGTCGTTGATGACGTCGTGAACCACCATCGCGACCACAGCGGAGTCCTTGCGTCCAACGGGGTCTGACTCGGCGAGCGCGCCAAGTGCCTTTGCGACGGCGTCAGGCATGGCGCGCAGATGCCTCCGGATGACGTCGGCTTCTTCGCGATAAAGCGTTACGGCTTCGTCGACAGTGACAAGCTCGCGCCGGGTCTCGGCGTTCTTCAATTCCAGCTTTTCCACTTGCGACAGAATTAGCTTAATCTGATTCCTACGCAGCAGCGACAAGTCCGGGTCGGCGGTCGTCTTCGCCCGGTCCTCGATCATCCAACGCAACATGTCGCCAGCGGGAATCTGCCACGGCTCGAATTGTGTCCCCCGGCTCAGGACGGGCCCGCCATTCTCGATTGCGCGATCAAGATCATATCTCGCGATGCCGAAGGTTCGGCAGAACTCCTGCTTCGTCATCGTTGCGCCGGGGCCAACGCGATCGGGATGGGGAACGGGCATATAGGGCAGCACTTCCATGGATTCGAACTCCGGGTATTTGTGTTTTGCCATGGGGAGACTCCTCAAATCTTGGGGTTGATTGCACTGCGATCGAACGCGTAGTTCATCGGGGCCGTCCGGCGTTGCGAGCGATCGTCGGCCGGTGTGTATGCGGGCAGGCGGTCGCGACCCGAGGCAACATCTGCGAAGGCACGCGCGAGAGCCGCATAATTCTGCGGATGAACGCTGTTAAGACTCGCGTTGCCCGTCATCGCTCGCCAGCGCACGACTCTGCGGGCCATGTCGTGGCCCTGGCGCTCCGCGAAGTCGTGATAGATCGATTGGAGTTCGGCGCGGGTCATTGGTCCATCCTTGATGTCGGACAAACCCTAGGAGCCGTGGCGCTGAAGAGTCAAAGTAACAAACACTCGCGCGTCGGCGGCGCCGACGCTATACCCGCGACAATGAATGTGCGAATCCGGCTCTGCCGCAATGCATCGTTGGTGCAGAAAAATATTTCTCTACATGTGCGCTGACGTCGTGCGCTCCGTTCTTGCCCTCATAGCGTTTTTGCGCGGACTGGGACCCGCGGAAAAATTTCTCAAGCTCGCAAGCGGCAATATTTCTCTTCCTTCATCGCCGGCAAAGTCTTCCTCAACAAATGTCGGGTGTGGCCAGAAGCCGCGTTGTCGAGAACGTCGCACATGTCGATGGCGCGCTAGAGCGGGTGATTGGCGTGCTGTGCTTTATGTAGCAAGCGATTGAGCTTAAGAGAGAAAAGGCGGGTTGGCGCATCGGACCAATGAACCGAGATCAGCTTTGATCGGCCGCGGCAGTGATTTGTGGCTGCACTGCTCGGCGTACGCTCTATCTCGGGGGTGGCAGGTATGCGCGGCGGCGACGGCGTATCCAGAATGTATTGGACGCCGATGAGTAGCGGTCATGGCAAACGCATATGGGGTGGGGTGCTTTGCGGGTATGCGGGGTATAGCGGGCATGTTTCCAGCCCATGCGAGTATGAAACCTTTTATGGTCTGAGTTTGGGAAATAATCTCTCGGCTAAGATGGCAGATGTGTTTTCTACTCTGGCGGGCTGGAAACATGCCCGCTATACCCCGCATACCCGCAGCCGGGATCACGCGTCCCGCACATTGTATTTCCACATCTTTGCATGAGAGTCGTACTTCCCGACTAGGCGCATGCCGCCTAAAATCTTGCCGTTGCGGGCGTGCAGATACCGACCCAGGTTCTTTGCATTTGCACTGCCGGGTACTGCGCTCTCAATCGCCTCCGTCAACAGCCCGTCCGAACAATCATCACCCATCTTGATCAACTCCCCTGCCGTCCACGCCGCGTCGCCCGCGTTGTCCTTGATCGCGGCGAATAGCTGCTCAAGGTCGTTGCGCTCGGGGTCGTCGGTCGCGATGAAGTCGCGTGTCTTGCAAGGGTCCGGCTCGCCGAGCCATACCAGCGCCCCGCGCACAAGGTTCGACCAATCCTCGAAGCGACCGAACGGCGTTAACTCTTTGAGTCCCGGGCGGCCGGCGACCACAAAGGCGCGCAGCACCGTCAAGCCAGCGACGACCAATTCGACGCGATGCTTGGGCACCCATGTCTTTAGGTCGATATCGAATCGACGCGTCTCAGGGTTTTCCATCTGCGCGTCGAGACGGCACAACAGCGAGCGCGTGGTCATGTCGCCTTTGTAAGTCAGATTGTTGCCGCTCGCCATCATCAAGACATTAGTCGGCACCTCCACGCGCCGGCTCTCGCCGAGAATGCGCGATTGCCATGTTGACTGAGTCAAGACTGTGCAAAGGGCGTCACCCTCAATTGGCCGCTTTACATTATCGATCAACAGAATCAGGTCATTCTGAAGCAGGACGCTGAAGAGCCGCTTTTCATCTTCCTCTTCGTTGGCACCCTGACTCATTGCCGTTGTGAGCCGGCCGGTTGCGATCATTGAGACGACGTCGATTGCCAAAGTCTTGCCCGTCCCCATCGTCGGAGCGCTTGTGCCGTGCATGGGCGCCGAGTGAAGCGTTCTGCGAACCAACGCCGTCAGAACAGCAGACAGCATCACCGACCGACTCGCACTGCGACCCTTGGCGTTGGCCACGAACGGGAAGCCCGCAAAAGGCTTTTTCAACAATTCGAGGGCGGCAATAGCGTCGGCTCGCGTTGGCTCTTCAGGCACATCGGGAAATTGGACCCCACCCATGTCGAGCAGCAATCCGGATTGAGAATCGTATCCATCGGAGTCGATGATTGAGCCGTCCCTGCGCAATGTCGGTGCTTCAATCACGCCGGTGATGACGGGCAGCTTCCACTTGTCGCCGCGCGCGAGGTAATGCGTAGCGAAGCCGAGCGGTGCCGCAAACTTGTTCGCCTTGCCCTTCTTGTCGAGCTTGTGGAAGGGCACGGTTTGAATCACGTATTCGCGAAGGCGGTGTTGATTGACTTCACCGATGGTCAGCGACCCGGCCTTGCGCCTAATCCCCTCGTCATTACCCGAGTCTTTATCAACGCGAACAGGATGCACAAGCCGCCCGCCCATCTGATAAAGCGGGGTGCCTTGATCGATCAAGCAGCGTTCCGCAAAGTCCAAGAGCGCCGGCAGCTGTGTTTCGTTATACAAGCGTGACCTCGGCTCTTCCTTTTGACCTTCGAGCCAATTGTCGTCCTCGGCGGGGGTGTCGAAGTCTAGGTCTTCACCCATGTCGAAGTCCGGGTCGTCCTCGAAGTCGTCCTCGGTCACACTGCCCGCCGCTTGGAAGCCGCTCGCGCCGGCTTCGCGCAGATATTTGTTCAGCGTGCGGAAGGTCACGCCGTCGTTCTTCTCGGCGTGCAGACTGTCCCACCGCTTGCCGATCATATAGGCTTCTTTGGCGAAGGCCGGGTCGGACGTGGACCAATCAACGAACTCGCTTCGTGCCTCGCCTGCGCTGGCATGGTGACACGCTTGCATGACTTGCAACCATTTCGAATGTTCGCTGAAGTCCTCGGCGTCGAGTTGGGCGAGCGCGGCGGCGACCTGCTCAGGAGTCATTTGTCCGCCGCCGGTCATGGCGCTACGGGCTGGACGTTCGATCGCCTTCAGGAGTCGACGCGGCGCCATTAGCAGTTCGCCCGTGATCGCAGGATGCGAGTCGTCCCACTTATAGGGCTTGCCGTTGGGGTGGATCGAACCGGCCGCCACGACCTGCCGGCCCTTGGTCTTGAACTCGACTCCCCCATAGTCTTCGCTTTCGAGCGTATCGCGAACCAACAGATCGGCCGGCTTCGCCATGTAGAGATGCACGCCGCCGCTGCCCGTGATCACCTTGGGATATTTGGAGTCGTCGATGCCAAGATCATCACACAGCTGAAGCCATCCGCGGTCGCCGCCATTGCGCGGATCGATATCGACGACCAACTGATCAGCCTTCAGACGGATGCCGCCGTTCCGCTCTTCTTCGAGACAGCGGGCCTTGACGGCTTTGGAGTCGTATTTCTTCGTCGGCCATTTAGGGTCGATGGGCGCCTTGCCTACCTCTTTGGTCTTGCCGTTGGGGTAGGTCTTCCGGGCCTTAGGCTTGTGCAGGGGGATGAACTCGAAGGCGCGCACGGGGTAGTTGATGAAGGGCTTGGGTTTTGTTCCTTTGCCTTTGCGCGCCTGATCATTCATATTCATTGTCTTGCTCCACAGTGCCTTCATGCCCCGGACCCGAGTTTGCTGCGCGGCCGGGGTTTTCGTTTGAGTCGCTGGGGAGCGTCTGCCAGTAACGATTTACTTTGCTTTTTGTGCGGCGTGTCGCCTCTGCTTCAATGTCTCAAGGTCCGTACGCTGATAGAAATTCGCATGACCAATCTTAACTGGCTGGGGCGCCTTAGGATCACGCTGCAAGTGCATCCGAAAGGCATCAACCGTTTTGAACCCGGCGACAACAAAAGCCTGATGCGTCGGCAGAAGCGTTTCGAATTTCACGTTCATCGTCATCGTCCTTGTTCGTTTAAATAATCATCAGATCGAAGCGCGAGTCAAAGTAACACTCCGCATGTCATTCTGACGCGTTCTTAATCAGAAGCTTCTCGAATAGGGCATCGTCGAAGCTGTTGTTCAGCCGGGCATGCAAGAGCGCTCCGATCAGGCCCAGCTCATGTTTCGAGACGTCCCACGGCCACTCACACGCCTTTTCAGCGAAGTACATAGTTGGGGGGCAGACGTCCCATACCATCTTCTGTAGGGGCGTCGGGTTCGTTTCCGCGTGAAGTCGTTCGCCACGCCGTAGGACGGCTAGAATGAACTCTCGGGTCATGGCGCTACCCGTTGTTCATCCAAGATGTCCCGCAAAATGTCCTGTGCCACGTCCTCAATCTGGCGCTCAATTCCCTCAATGATCGCTTCGGCCTTTCGCCCCGCTGCATTTTCCGCTTCACGCTCCATCTGCTCTTCGGCGTTGATGACATATAGTTCGTATTCGAACCGACAGAGCATTTCCTGCCGCGCCGTCCAGCGACGCCAGTAGCACGCAGCGGCCGCGTGATTGGTCTTCGGGATGTCCGCGGGTCGACCGGTGGCGCTGCCGTAGTGGCGGCAAACGTGCTCAAGCGCCTGCTCATATCGGGCTTCCTGATATGCGAATTGCTCTGAGTACCAGGGTCGCCAATCATCTGGCACGGTCTCGGCTCGCGAGTCGGGCGACCACGCACGATATGCAATGTACTTCAGCCGGTCTTTGGGAATCCGCGCGACCATGCTTGTAACTGGCGACTCAGTGGGCGAGCCTTCGCCGCAGTAGTCGTCCATCCAACTCCAATTGCGGTGTTTCCCATCGGCGTCGCCAAACGGGAGGCAAAACTTGTATGCGTTGCCGCTGTGCAAAAGCGCTGGCCGTTTCAGGGCTTCGCGATGCCACGCTTCCAACGCTGCGACGCTCTGATGCGCCTGTTCCTGAGCGGCTTCGAGGTCGGCCGGCGTCGTGCAGAAGCGCAAGGCATCCTGGTCGCAAAGAGTCGAAAACGCCGCCTCCAGCTTGACGCGCGCGCGATAACGACGTCGGTCGAACTCATTTGCGATGCCGGCAGCGGTCCCGTCGTAACTGCCGAACTGATGGGCTAAATAGGCTCGCCTATGCCTGCCGGGCGCTCGCGGCCAGTCGGATTGCTCGGACATGTTTTGACTCCTTGAAAAAAAATAAGGAGGCGTGGGGAGGCGCCTTGGCTCATTAGCCGCGGTTAGCCGGCGGCGGATTATTCCAGCGATCAAAGATCGCCACATGGTCAAGCTCGCGCGGAGGTTTCGTGCGTTCGCCGCGTCCGTAGGCGGCGTTCGCCATCCGCTGCAAGCGGAACTCCGTCTTCGCCTGTCCGCCGTCGCCTTGGAATGTCAGTTGTTCAAGGTCGGCGATCGCTTTCGCGACGTCTGCTTCGCTGCATTTTCGCCAGCTATGTGGCCCTCGCGCACCTTTCGTGTACTTCTGAAGAGCCTTGTCGGCCGCCTCACGGCCGCGGGCGGCAAGAGCGGCTAAGTACGCGCGCTTGAGCGGCGCCATTTCAGTGTTGTCGGTCATAGTCTCAATTCCTTTCACTAGTTGAGCCGTTATTCGAAAGCATCGAGTCCGCCGCCGCTGCATTCACACCAATCTTTGACGATCGGCGGACTCTCAGCCGTTTGCTGCGATTGGCTAGAACCGCAGCTTCCCCAACGCACCATGCCGCAACAAAAGGAGTCTCAACCACAGCACAGTGCGCAAGGGATTCCGTCGATCACGCGAACTCGACGTCCAAGATTGCGAGTGGGTTCGCCGCGAAGCGGGGCCCGGTGTTGATGCCGCGCGCTCGGCCGGTCCGATAGATGAATTCGGCCAGCCGCTCGATCTGTAAAATCTCCCCGTCGATCTTCTTCAGCATCGCGGGCCGATCAGCGACGGGAATCGCCTTCTCGGCGTCGTGGCCGGCGAGAGCCATTGCTTTCAGCCGCTCGCGAATCTCGGGACCGAAGACCGCGAAGAGTAGCGTTGCGGTGTCGTTCAGGCGAGAGAGACCGCCGGCTCCATTGGGGATCGTCAGCATCGGCGGTTCGAAGGATCGCGGCGAGAAACGGCCGGACGATGTGTTCTCACGCGGGGTGCGAAGCTTACGCAGGGCGTGCGCAACGCCGGTCGATGCGTCCGGATAGAAGCGATCGATGGCAGCTTCGATGACGCTCGCGGGCACGGGTGCACGTCTGACAGCATCCTTTTCTCCGAGCTTAGCCGCGCGAGCAGTCCGACATGCGTCATGCTCCGCGACTAGGTCGGGGCCGAGTTCGGCTTTGAAGTTGAGAGTTCTCAACTTTCTGAAAACGTTGGCCTGGGCAAAGTCCTTGCAAACCTGAGATCGGTTGCCCGGCTGCAAGCGGCGTTTAGCTTCGAAGTCCTCTTCAAGAGCGCTCAATTCCAGCTTCTTTGCCGCGATCGTCTCGTCGGCGAGCTTGTTAACTTCCTCTGACGGGACTTGCGCGCGTTCGTTGAGAAGCTTTTCATTCTGTGCCCGCGCGATTTCCAATCGGATTTCCGCGGCCCGCTGTTGTTTTTGCTCATACTGTCTGTATTCAAATTCAGCGAGGTCTTCTTCGCTTTTGGCGATCTTCTGCGCGGAAGGCGGAAGATTGTCGGTCGGCGCCTTAACCGCCGAACCGGGCTTGCTCGGAAAGTGAGTGATCTGTTCGGTGGGCATCGGACTTTCTCCGGTTTTGAATGTCGATGGAGTCAGCCGTACACGCCCGAAGGCCGTCGAGTCTTACCCTGTTGTCGGGTAGTTTCTGATTCGAGAATGTGTTTGCATCTCGCCAGCAGGTCCCTGAGGTGCGCTGCGTGACGTGCTTCGCTCGCGCTAATCCAAGCAACAATTTCGTTGCCGTGGTCGCGTTCGCAGATTTCGAGTGCCCCGGTGAAGCCCTTCTCGGAAGCACTGCCGAAGCCATGGATGCTTTGGACGCACGCAAGAAGGACAACTCTGTCTGAAATGTTCAGGCTCTTGCGAAACATCGTAGTCGTTGCGAATGCTTGGGATCGCCGCGTTGGAGCCGATGCTTTTACGTTGAACAAGGAAGGCAAAGCATCAACCGCTGCGGCGAGTCCGTCCGCCTCGTTGAATGCGACGAACCGGCGGCAGGCATCATCAATCTCTTGCATGCTGACGGTCATGACCGCACCACATGGAATGTGGTGCGGCGTCGTCTAGCTTCCGCCTGCCTGCGCAACGCGATTTCATCGTCCTCGCGCCGCAGGATTTCATCAACGAAGGCGGCGCGAGCGTCTTCCAATGTGCGGGGCGGGGTCATGACCGCACCTTGCGGCGCTTGTTCGGTGTGCAACCTTTTCCGATCATCACCGCTTCCCAAGCGACGATTTCGGACAGGCGCCAATAGCGCGTGGGCGTACCTAAGTAGACAGGTTGTGGAAATTGGTCGTCGCGCATGCGACGGTGAATCCACATATCTGAAGCGCCATCGAACCGGCGCTTGATTGTGGCAGACGTTACATATTCGGCGTCATCGCCGGGGCGAGGGGTGTAAGCCATTGACGCGACTCCATCGCGCCGCCCTCGAAGGGCGGTCGCAGTGAAGCGCAATCACGGCCTTACCGGCGTCTAAGCGCCGCCCCGTTCGGTTTCGTCGCTTGCAGTCCGGAACGCGTCCCGTGCGCCATCCGCGTTCCCTTCCCGACAAACAAGCTGGTGTCAGACATAATCTAACAGCTCACTTTTGTCCAAGTAACACATTCGGAGTCGACGGGAGTCCGACAATTCGCAAAACTTCCGACGACCATGCTTCGAACGCGCGGACCTTCTGTTCATAGAAGTCGTGTTGCAGATAGGCGTCATCGTCCACATGGTTGAGACAAGCTTCAGCAACTTCGTTGTCAAAACCGAGCCGCTGCATACGGGTTGACCCGGTGCGACGCAGGTCGTGGAGGGTCCAGTTCGGAATCGTCTCGACGTCCGGGTCTTCTGCTCGCGCGATTTCGAGCATCGCAGCATCGAGCCGCCTTTTGGCCTTCGAAAATCCCGAGAAGGCGTTTTCCCCATCGGTGCAGAACAGATACCCGGTATCGTTCCTTACGGTCGGAATCGCCTTGATGACGTCAAGCATGGCGTCGGTCAGGAAGATTTCATGTTCGTGGTGGTTCTTCGTTCGCTCGGCGGGAATGATCCACGTGCGACGATTGCCCATATGCAACTCGCGCTTGCGCACGCCAGCGACTTCGTTCCGGCGTGCGAGCGTTAGAATCAGCAAGCGTACAAAATAGCCCATCGGGAACGGCTCTTTGGCGCAAGCAAGCCATAGCCAGCGCAATTCGGCGTCTGTCAGCTTGCGCTTACGTTTGTTGCGCTTTGCCGTCTCCAAGCCTTCGCACGGCGATTTTTGGATGCGCCCCTTCGCTACGCACCAATTGAAGAACGAGGCGAGCACGCGATGCAGCCGTGCTGCGGCTTGGGGATGATTCTTCGCGATGCCGTCGAGCAATGCGGACACGTCCGCCTTGGTGACTTCGTCGAGCCGCCGCTTGCCCCATACCGGCTCAAGGCGCCGCTCATAGTCCTGTTTGGCTCGCAAGGCCGTGGATGGCCGCCACCCCCTTTTGCTTCGGCTCTTGGGCTTCGGGGCGTTCGTCCAATCGGTCCACGCCGTCGAGAACATCGCCCCGTGGTCGATCCCGGCGGCGGCCTTGCGCCGAGCCTCCGCCTTCTCCGCGGCCGGGTCGGCCCCTTCGGCGATCTTGGTCCGGAACCGGCTGGCGAGCTTCCGGGCGGCGGACAGTCCGAATTCCTCGCTGTAGGGCTCTAGCGTGAGCTTGCGGGGCACGCCTGCCGCTTCGTATCGGAGAACCCATGTCTTGCTGCCGGAGGGCTGCACGACCAGCCCTAGGCCCCGTACGTGGTCCTTTCCGGCGTCCCGAAGCTCATAGCGGCCCGCAGGGTCGCCCTTCGCGCTGGCGGCGGTCTTTGCCGTCAGCGTCGGCAGCGCTCGGGCCGGGCCGCGGGGCTTCTTCTCGACGATTGCGCCTTCGCTCATTTCGGGGCCCTATCAAGCGGCCGGGGTAAGCTAGGGGTAACACGATCGGCCGGAATAGGGTGTTAGATAGCGTTGGACTCTTGGCCGCACAACCCAGCAAAAACCCTTTCAGATGTAGGAGTTAATGCAGACTTTGCGTTCGAAAGTGTTTGGTGCTGTTTGGACTCTATCCGTTATTCGTAATGACGGGGTCGGGGGTTCGAATCCCTCTTGCGGCACCAGCGCCTCGATCCCGGCGTAGCTCTCTCCCCACCTGCCTGCGATCATATTCCGGTTGGCGATGGCGGCTGCTTGCTGCCCGAAGCCAGGCCGCGTCCGAATTGACAGGGCGTGCGTTCGCCGCGACTACTCCCGGTCAGGGGGCACTCGCAGTGATGCACGATATCCTGGTCGTCGGGCTCTTCGTATCGATGTGCGGAGCCATCGGCCTTCCGTTCTCCCTGCTTTTGCCGTCGCAACGTTTTGCCGTCCGCTGGGCGCTCGCGCCGCCGCTCGGCTTCGGCCTGCTCGCAGCCGGAACCGCCGTCCTGTATTTGTCGGGCGTCGCGCCATGGGTCACGCTGCTGGCGATGGCGGCCATCGGTCTCCTCGTCGCGGTTGCAATGATTGTTCCGGGCGGACGATGGTCGAGGATATCTGCTGGGCCATGGCTTGCCACGGCGATGGCCGTTGCGGCCGTTGCGATCATCTGTCTTGCGCCCGGCTGGACCGGCGGTTCACGCTTCCGCATATTCCAGGCGAATGTCTACGATCACCTGCTCTATGTGGGAGCTGCGATCTCTTATCGAACGCTCGACTATGCAAGCCTGGTCGTCGAGGGCATAGAAAGCGCGCAGGCCGACCCGCTGGCTGTCGCAGCGTTGTGGTTCATCGATTGGCGCGCCGCCGTGTCGATGATGCATGCAGCCTTCGCCGTCGTGAGCCGCGGCGGTGTGGTCGATTGCGCCTATCCTTACATGGTCGGCATGCAGCTCAACATGCTGTTTGCGGCGTTGTTCGTTTTCGTCAACGTGATCGCGATGCGGCGGTGGCTGGCATGGATATGTGCCTCGGCGCTCACGGTCGGATTCTTCGAGCAGTATATCTTCGACATCAACGCATGGTCTCAGCTCGCGACCCAGCCGATCTTTCTGCTGCTTCTCGCCTTTGTCGCGCTGGCCTTCGACAAGGATCGTTTTGGGCGGGCCCCTGGTTCGATCGTGCGGCTGGGAGCCATCTTTGCAGCTTTGATGTCCGGCGCGTTCTTTCTCTATCCGGAAGCGCTGACGGTCTATGGACTTGCTGCCACGATCATCGGCTTGATGGCGATCGGCCATCGCGCATCGCGGCAGACCTTTCGTGTTGCTGCACCCGGCCTGGCAGCCGGCGTCGGACTATCGCTGCTCGCCTGCATTCCACACTGGTCAGGCACAGGCGCCTATGTTGTTCGCCAGCTGAGCCGGGCGGCGACCCATCCGCCGGACTGGTGGAAGTATTTTCAACGTTACCTGTTCGGCGGCGAAACGAATTTTCTCGAGATCATTGCCAGCCCCGGCAGCCGCCTCGGAGAACTCGCAAATGCGTGGTTCTCGCTGCCCATCGAGGCGGCGGTCGCCGGCCTCGGCCTGTACGCGGTGCTGCCGTCCGCGGGTTGGCCTGTCGCAATCGCATTCGTGTGGAAGCTGCTGCTCTACGGCTTCCTGTTCGTGCTGTTGAGGAGCATCGCCAAGGCGGTCTGGACGATATGGCGTACCGAGCCGGACGGAAGCGCCGCGCGCCTCCTGGCCGGCAGCCTCGCAGGCTGCCTCGTGCCGATTGCGATTCTCGCGGCCGGTCACGCCTGGGCGGCAGGCAAAGGCCTGGCCATGGCGGCGCCGATGCTGTTCATCCTCATCATTGCCCCCCTGGCATCCGCGCAGTGGCGCTTTCGTGCCGTTGTTGCCAGCTTCATCGTCGTGGCCGCTCACCTGATCCTCGGTGCGTTGCGACCTCTGGTGGTCTTGCAAGCGCTGGGTGGGGGCCTTCCCGGTCTTCCGACGGCTGCCGCACAGGTCAATGCGCAGAAGGGATCGCTCGATTGGGATTACAATCGCGTATCCGCGGAGCTCCAAAGCTGCAATGGCGTCGTCATCGACGTCGCCCATCCGATGATGAATCACGTCTTGCGCAGCCTCGCGGCCGATCTCGGCATGGCTTGGGCGTCGCCGAACGTCTTCTCGTGGTCCGGCAAGACCGGGTGGGCCTATTTGCCGGCCGGTTGGGACAAGTTCGATTGTCTCGCGTCGGCCGACCGCCTGAGCGCCAATCCGGGACAGCGGTTAATATCGGTGGCGACGGATCGTTCGTCACGGGATTATCTCGACGGACGCCGCGACGTTCTCGAGATCGGCACGGAAGCCCGGCCGGGAATCGCGACACGTGGCCTGTTCGGCAAGGAAGCGACGCCTGGCGGCGCGCTGCAATGGGCGGCACCCAACGCGCATTTCGACGTCCCGAACAACCCTTCGGCGCCAGCGCGAACCTTGCGGCTCGCGCTATGGCCTATGCCGATTTCGGGTAGCGAATTCCTCGTCAAGATCAACGGCCATGAGGTCTATCGCGGCAGCGTGCCTGCGGAGCCGCTGTCATTCCCGCTCGATGCGTTCGCGGGCGAGGAGAAGCTGGCTGTCGAACTGGCGACGAACGCCATCACGCGCTTTCCCGGCGATCCCCGCGATCTTGGATTTGCGATCAGGGAGCTGAGCGTTCGGCGCTAACGGTGCGGCGCAGCTGGACCGAGCGCCGCATCATCAGCGAGCTGCACCGGCACGGCATCTATTGGTAAGCTGCTTGTCCAAAGCAAATGGCCGGGCGAAAGCCCGGCCACGCGAATATTGATGCGTGATGGCGGTTTACTGCGAGACCGTCTGCACCACGCTTGCGATCGGACGGGCGTTCGTGCCGGCGGTCGGCACCTTCATGTCCTTCATCAGCGCCTCGTCATACTCCGGCAGCGTCTGCAAGCTCGTCTTGGCCTTCATCTGCACGACCTTGTAGCCGCCGGCCTTGAGCCGCGCGAGCAGCGTCGGCATGGCGATGCCGGTGTTCTTCTGGAAGTCGTGCATCAGGATGATGCCCTTGCCGAGCTTGTCGAGCCTGGTCATCACGGTCTCGACGATCTTCTCCGGCGTCGCACCCTTCCTGAAGTCGAAGGAGTCGATCTCGGTCGAGAACATCGCGACGTTGCGGGTGCCGAAATAGGCCACCATCGCCGGATTGTGCTGAAGCTGCGGGAAGCGGAAGAACGGCGCCGGGTTGGTGCCGAGCGCGAACCGCACCGCGCTGAAACCCTTCTCGACCTCGTCCTTGACCTGCTGCTCCGTCATCTTCTTGCTGTTCAGGTTGACATGCGACCAGGTGTGCGTGCCGACGGTGTGGCCCTGGGCGAGCACCTGTTTCAGGATCTCGGGATGATAAGTCGCGTGCTTGCCGACCGAGAAGAACAGGCCCTTGGTGCATTCGTCCGCGAGCGCCTTCAGCACCGCGGGCGTGTTGACCGGCCATGGACCGTCGTCGAAGGTCAGCACGACCTCCTTCTCGGTGAGGAAGTCGAACTGCTTGAAGTGCTCGAAGCCGAAGCCGGGACCGCCGGTGGTGTCGATCTCGACCACGCGGGACACGCCGAGCGCGTTCGGATTGGCGCAGACCTGCTTCTGCTGCACAGGCATGGCCGGGGCTGGCGCAGGTGCCGGAGCTGCCGGCGCCGGCTTGGCTGCGATCGTCGCGGTGGTCTGGACGTCGTCCTTGGCGGCGAGCTTCGCCGGTGCCGGCAACGGATCGGCGGCACGGGCGGCAACTGTCTTGGGGGCGCCCTGATCGGCGCGCGAGGAATAATAAAACCAACCGCCGGCGGCGATCACGACCGCCGCAACTACACTGGCCAGCATCAGGCCCAACGCATTACGCATCGCTATTCTTTCCAATTACGCAACCAAACCGGCGGAATTTCCCGCGCGACGAGCCATTAATGCGAAGGAACAGTTAACGTGACACCAACGCGACAGCGGTTGCGCAGGAATTTCAGCGAAGTGCACCAAAGTGACCGAAGTCACAGAGGCTGGGTCTGTCGTGACCATCATCACAGTGGAAACGGTTTTGGCGGAGCATCGTAGTTCCCATCAACAACGGGCCCGCCAACGGCGGTGCCAATGGGAGCTTCAAATGACCAACTCTTTTTCCAAGTCTCTGACGCGGAAGATCCGCGACACAGGCCTCGCTTTGGGCTTTGCCGCCATCGTCTCGATCGTCTCGACGGGTTCGAGCTTCGCCTTCTCGGCTGAGGCGCAGCAGATGTGCACCGGCGACGCCTTCCGTCTCTGCTCGGCGGAAATCCCCAACATCCCGAAGATCACCGCGTGCATGATCAAGCATCGTTCGGATCTGAGCGCCGGCTGCCGCGCGGTGATGGACAAGACTCTCGCCAAGGGCGCGTCGCGCAAGGTCGCTGACGCCCAGGGCCAGCAGTAAGCAAGGCTGCGATAGTTGCGTCGGTCAGCTCCCCTCGCGAAGCCCCGGCTTCAAAGCCGGGGCCACGGGGCGGCAGCAACATCAGTCAACAAAGCCGTTGCGGCCTTGGGATCATCGCACTAGCTTCGCCCGCAACTCGTTCCGGGTAAGAGGCTATTCCGCGATGACCAGAGCTTTTTTCATTATTCCTTTTCTGCTGTGCGCATCGGCTGCATCGGCGCAACAGCAGCCCGGCCATGACGCCTGCGCGCGCGATGTCTCGCGCTTCTGCCGCGCCGTGATGAACAACGGCGATGGCGCCGTGCTCGCCTGCCTCAAGCAGAACCGCCCCCGGCTGAGCAAGGGTTGCGACAAGGTGCTGACGGATCACGGGCAGTAATTGTCTCCTGTCATTCCGAGGCGCGCCGCCAGGCGCGAGCCCGGAATCCATTTGTCCGCGTCACGTCTCGTTCGATGGATTCCGGGCTCGCGCTTTGCGCGCCCCGGAATGACGGCGTGGGACTACGTGCTGCTGCCCGCTGCAGTTGCGACCACCGGCAGCACCTCGCTGTTGGCGCGGTCCGGCGTCTCATCCTTCCAGCGCACCGAGCCGAATGGACGCTCCAGCATGCGGCGGATCCGCACCGGCTCAGGCCCGATGTGGAAGGCGATTGCCTGCTGGTGCAGTGCGCGTTCGGACTGCGTCGAGCGGTTGCGCTGGCGCAGGTAATCGAACCAGGTCGGACAGTGATAGCGCTCGGTCCATAATTCGGGATCGGCGATGTCGCGCGCGATCGACCAGCCATAGGCGCCGTTGCGCTGCCGCGAGAGCTGCACGTCCTGCATCACGTTGTGAAAGGCGCGCGCATTCTCCTGGGAGACACGGTATTCGATCTCGACCACCAGCGGTCCGCTGCGGCCCGTCAGCGACAGCTTCACCTCGGGATCGGCCAGCACCTCGGCATCCTCGTTGCGCGCGCCGACGCGCGGCATGGTGAGCCAGATGCCGAGCAGCGGCGAGATCAGCATCAGGCCGGCCGCGGTCAGCAGCGCGATCTCGACGCCGGCATGGTCGGTGAGACGGCCCCAACCCCAGGCGCCGATCGCGATGCCGCCGGAGATCGATGCCTGGAACGCCGCGAGCGAGCGCCCGGCGACCCAGCGCGGCGCCGAAAGCTGCACGCCGATGTTGAACAGCGCGATCGCCGCCATCCAGACCGCGCCGGCCAGCACCAGCGCAGTCGCCGTCAGCACCGGCTCCGTGCTTAAGGCGATCGCGGCCATCGCGAAAGCCATGGAGATGGTGCAGGCGCGGATCGCGGCCTCGCCGCTCATGCGCTTGCGCAATTCGTGGATGTTGAGTGCGCCGACCACAGCGCCCATGCCGAAGGCGCCGAGCATGATGCCGTAGGTCTGTGCGCCGCCATGCAAGAGGTCGCGTGCGACCAGCGGCATCAGCGCCATGATGGCCCCGCCGATCAGGCCCATCACCAGCGTGCGCAACAGCACGATCTTGATCGGCGGCGAATTGGTGATGTAGCGGAAGCCGGAGACCATGGCGCGGTTGAGCTTCTCGCGCGGTAGGCGCGAGGGTTCGACCGATCGGCGCCAGAGCAGCAGCACCACCAGCAGCGGAATATACAGGATCGCGTTGCAGGCGAACGCCGCCACCGCACCGAGCGAGGCGACGATGACGCCGCCTACCGCGGGGCCGAAGCTGCGGGCGATGTTGTAGCTGATGCCGTTCAGCGCCACCGCGGACGCCAATGCCTCGGGCGGCACCTGTTCGCTGACCGAGGACTGCCAGGCCGGGCCGAACAGCGCATTGCCGCTGCCGACCACGAAGCAGAAGACGAGCAGCAATTCCGGAGAGATCAGGTTGAAGCCGGCCAGCACGGTGAGCGCGCTCGCGCCGATCAGCGCGATTGCCAGCGAGATCAGGGTGACGATGCGGCGGTCATACATGTCCGCGATGGCGCCGGCCGGCATCGAGATCAGCATGATCGGCAGCATGAGTGCAGTCTGCACCAGCGCCACCTTGTCGGCCGAGGCTGCCATCTGCGTCATCGCCCAGGCCGCACCTACGCCCTGGATCAGGAGGCCTAGATTGGAGAGCAGGCTGGCGAGCCAGATGCGCCGGAACAATGTGTACCGCAGGGGAGCGGTGATGCCGTCGCCGGCAAATGTCTGGCGATTGGTCTGCTCGGTCATATCCCCTTCCATTTTGGGTGTCAGAAGTGGTGCTAGAAGTGGCCCTGGCGATTCCGGCTAATCAGTGATGCCTGCGAAAGTCCTTCGCTGTCCAGTGGTTAGGCCGGTATAAGCGGTGCAAAGAGGCGGTTTGCCGGGGAGGAACAGATGAAGCTGTCGCGACGGACGATCCTGCAAGGCGTGGGCAGCCTGCCTTTCGCGGTTGCGAGCTTGCGGGCCGGCGCGATAGCCCAAACGGCACCCGCTGCGGCGCCGGACACGGAGGTGCCGCCGATCCTATTCGTCCACGGCAACGGCGATTACGATGCGCTCTGGATGACGACCCTGTGGCGGATGGAATCCAACGGCATCGCGCGCGATCGCATGATGGCGATCAATTTCACTCACCCCTTGGCGCGCAGTGACGACAAGGTCGAGCAGGCGAACCGCTCCTCGACCGAGGACCAGCGCCGCGAGCTTGCGGACGCCATCGCCGACCTGAAGCGCCGCACCGGCGCGCCACGGCTGGCGCTGGTCGGCAGCTCGCGCGGCGGCTATGCCATCCGCAACGTCATCAAGAATGGCGGCGCCGGCGATGTCAGCCACGCCGTCCTGTGCGGCACGCCCAATCACGGCGTGTTCGCAACCGACGACCAGCCCAACAACGAATTCAACGGTCGCGGCGCATTCCTGCGCAGCCTCAACGAGGGCGAAAGCGAGGTGACGCCAGGCGTCGCCTTCCTCACCTTGCGCAGCGAGGGCCTGGACAAATATGCGCAGCCCGACGGCCGCTTCATCGGCAAGCCTGGCACGCCGACCGGCGTGACCGCCGAAGGGCCGGAGCTGAAAGGCGCCAACAATCTCGTGCTCGGTGCGCTCGACCATCGCGAGGTGGCGTTTCATCCGCGCGCGTTCCGGGAGATCTACAAGTTCATCGCCGGCCGCGAACCCGCGCGCATCGCGATCGTGCCGGAGGCCAGCGTGAAGCTGAGCGGGTTGGTCACGGGCACGCCGGGCGGCGTGCCGACCAACCGTCCGGTCGCCGGCGCAACCGTCGATATCTTCCGGGTCGACCCTGATACCGGCGAGCGCAAGGGCGAGGCGCTGCACAGCTCGAAGACTGGCGCGGACGGCCGCTGGGGGCCGGTGCAGGTCGATCCCGCCTGGTCGCTCGAATTCGTCCTGGCCTCGCCTGGCGCGCCAACGACGCACATCTACCGCTCGCCCTTCCCGCGCTCCTCCGAGGTCGTGCACCTAAGGCCTGCGCGGCCGCTTGGGCCGGCCGACAAGGACGCCGGCTCTGTCGTGATCATGTCGCGGCCACGCGGCTATTTCGGCCTGCCCCGGGACGTGGTGCTGTTCGACGGCAAGGAGCCGGCCGACGTCAAGCCGGGCGTGCCGACCGATGCGGCAGCGACATTGCGGCTTGCAGCGGGCGAGGTCGGACGTAACATCGTGGCCCAGTTCGGCGAAGAACGAATTGTGGCACGCGCCTGGCCTGCCGCCGAGAACAGGATTGCGATTGCCGAGCTGACTTATTAGCTGTTTGCTTGCGACACATCTGCGGGAGAGAGCCATGAACATCGCCAGCGTGCGTCGGCCCATCATCCCTCCGGCTCCTCCGCGCGCCCCAGACGAGATCTCGTTCTTCGCCCGGGTTGCGGTGATCCGCCGGAACATGATCGCAACCTGGGGGCAGCGCGCCTATGAGGAAGACGTCATCAAGGGCCGCTTCTTCTTCCGCAACAGCTTCATCCTGAACCAACCGGATGCGATCAGGCACGTCCTGCTCAGCAATTACGAGAACTATACGCGCACGCCGGCGGGCATCCGCATGCTGCGCCCCGTGCTTGGCGACGGCCTGCTGATCGCGGAAGGCCATTCCTGGACGTTTCAGCGCCGCACCCTCGCACCGGCCTTCACGCCGCGCGCTACCGCCAATCTCGTACCGCACATGACGGCGGTGCTCGACGAGACCATCGCGAAGTTGGATCCCCGCACGGGTGAAGATGTCGACCTGCGTGAGGTCATGCAACGCATGACGCTCGAGATCGCGGGGCGCACGATGTTCTCGTTCGGCATGGACCGCCATGGCGCGACCTTGCGCAACTTCATCATGGAATATGCGGCACGGCTGGGACGGCCATACTTCCTCGACATGCTGCTGCCGGTGTCCTGGCCGAGCCCGATGGATTTTGCCCGTGCCCGTTTCCGCAAGCGCTGGACGGAATTCGTCGCGATGCTGATCGCGGAGCGGCGTGCGATGGGCAAAAAGGAAGGCGCGCCGCCGCGCGATCTGTTCGATCTCATGGACGAGGCCCGCGACCCCGAAACGAACAAGGGCTTTTCCGACGAGCAGCTCGTCGACGAGGTCGCGACCATGATTCTCGCCGGCCACGAGACCACGGCGACGGCGCTGTTCTGGGCGCTCTATCTGCTCGCGCTCGATCCGGAAACGCAGGAAGAGGTGGCGTCCGAGACGCGCGGCGAGCATCTCGACAGCATGGCCGACATCGATCGCCAGACATTCACCCGCGCGGTGATCGAAGAGACGATGCGGCTCTATCCGCCGGCTTTCCTGGTGGCGCGAGCCGCGCGCGACAAGGACAATGCGGCGGGCGTCGAGATCGCCAAGGGTGACATCATCATGATCGCGCCCTGGCTGCTGCACCGGCACGAGAAGCTGTGGGATCAACCGAACGCGTTCATTCCAAAGCGCTTCATGTCGAAAGAGGCGCCCGACCGGTTCGCCTATCTCCCGTTCGGCGCGGGTCCGCGCGTTTGCATCGGTGCGCCGTTCGCGCAAGCCGAATCTGTGCTGGCGCTGGCCCGGCTGATCGGCGCGTTCCGTGTCGAGCTCGCCGATCCGACCAGTCCCGTGATCCCGCTCGGCGTCGTCACGACCCAGCCGGACCATTCACCCTTGTTCCGGATCACGCGTCGGTGACAGGCGCTTGCCTGGTCAGTGGCGTGATCCATCCGAGATAGAGTTCCGCCATGAGCGACATTCAGGCCCAGTTGTCCGTTCTGAAGCAGACCGCCGATGCAAAGGTGGTCGATGAGATTGCGCGCCTCATCGAGGACGGCGAGGATCACGAGCTCAACCGCGTCAACGTCCTTGATTTCTCCAGGCAGCATGGCGTCGACGAAGAGCACGCGATCTCCGCCTTCCTGCATTCGGCGCGGCTCGGGCTGTTCGATCTCGGCTGGAACGTGCTGTGCCCGGGCTGCGGCGGCGTGCTCGGCGCGCACTCGACGCTGAAGGCACTCAAGCCCGACGATTATCACTGCGCGCTCTGCGCTTGCGGCTACAAGGCTTCGGTCGACGACCAGGTCGAGGTTTCCTTCACCGTGAATCCGCGCGTCCGGCGCATCGCGTCGCACGATCCCGATACGCTTCCGGTATGGGACTATTTCAAGCAGGTGTTCTGGAGCTCCGGCGTCGACTTCAACAAGGAATCGTTCGCGACGCTCGCCAACGAGGTGACGCTGGATACGATGGAGCTGCCGGCCGGCGAGAAAGCGACCATGTCGCTGCAGCTGCCTGGCGACTTCGTCATCATCTTCGAGCCGGTGACGCACGCCGCGCATTTCATCGACGTCCAGGGCGAGCCGACCAAGGACCGCCAGCAGCTCGCCATCATGTACAACAAGGTGCAGGCCCCGACGGGGACCACGACGATGCGGCCGGGTCCGCTGCGGCTGTCGCTGGAAAACCAGGCCGGCGTACGCGTGCTGCCGTCGGTGTTCATCGCAGCCGAGGCGCTTCATCATCTGATCGGCAAGCGCAAGCCGTTCCTCACCGCCAAGCGGATGCTGTCGAACCAGACCTTTCGCGACGTCTTCAAGGCAGACAATCTCAGCCTCGACCAGCGTCTCCAGATCACGTCGCTGACCTTCCTGTTCACCGATCTGAAGGGATCGACCGCGCTTTACGAGCGCGTCGGCGATCTCGCCGCCTTCGATCTCGTGCGCGCGCATTTCCATGCGCTGCTCGAGATCATCTCCTCCGAGAAGGGCGCGGTGGTGAAGACGATCGGCGATGCCGTGATGGCGACCTTCGTCCGTCCCGAGCACGCCATCGTCGCGGGCCTGCGGATGCGCGCAGCGATGGACGAGCTCAACAAGAAGCGCGGCACCGCCGATCTCATCGTCAAGATCGGCATTCACGAAGGCCCGTGCCTCGCGGTGATGCTGAACGAGCGGCAGGATTATTTTGGTCAGACGGTCAACATCGCCGCCCGCGTGCAGAGCCTGTCGACCGCGCAGGAGATCCACATCACCGGACCGGTGCTCGATGCGCCCGCGGTCGCCGAAGTGCTCGAGCAGCGCGCGATCAAGCCGATCCAGAAACAGGCGGCCTTGCGCGGCATCGCCGACAAGATGGTGGTGTACGAGATACCGTGAGGGGCAATGACGTTGTGGAGGCGGATGCGCGCCACACTCTCCGTCGTCATGCCCGGGCTTGACCCGGGCATCCACGTCTTTAGTTGGTGGTGATGCATGCATGGCCGGGACAAGCCCGGCCATGACGGTGAAAGAGATAGCCCAGATTGCCGAAACGTAATGCAGCGCGCGGAACTGACGCACGTTGCGCCGGTTGAGTTTCCCGCTCATATAATGCTGGTAACGGCCGCGACTTGCGGCTTCATCGACCTCGGTAGGACTTCATGCTCGACGGCTTGCGCCAATTCATTGCCGACATTGTTGCTCCCCAAGACCACAACCGCGCATTTGGCGACAGCGACTATCGGCTGGCGGCCACGGCGCTGCTGGTTCACGTAATCTCGCTGGATGGCCAGCCGACCGCGACCGAGCAGCGCAAGCTGCACGGCTTGATTGAAAGCCACTTTGGGCTGGACCGGGGCACCGCGGACCGGCTGATCGCCGACGCCACCCAGGTCGAGGGCGAGGCGGTCGATCTCTATCACTTCACCAGCGTCATCATGCGCTCACTCGACGAGGATGGCCGCAAGCGCATCGTGCAGATGATGTGGGAGCTGGTCTTTGCCGATGGGCAGGTCAGCGAGTTCGAGGACAACGTCGTGTGGCGCGCATCCGACCTGCTCGGGATATCCCAGCGTGACCGGATCGAACTGAAGCACGCGATCGCCGAACATGCCGGGAGCCAAGTGAAGAACGGTGCCGTCGGCGGCTGACGGCTCCGGTGTTGGCCGATCGCGGTCTGCGCGGAGACATGACGAAACTTTAATTTATTCGTCGCCTGCGCCGAATTTGCCTGCAAATCAACGGTTTCACGATACGGTCTGTCGTCGTACTCGAGCGGCCATGCCGGCGGCGCAGCTTGCATGCCGCGCGCGGCCTATGCTCTCGTTCCACCATTGCGGGCAAAAATTCAAGAGACTTCGATCGTGACTGAGCAGGTGACGCTGATTACCGGTGCCTCGGCAGGCATCGGCGTGGAGCTGGCGCGCGTGTTTGCCGCCAATGGACATCGCCTCGCATTGACCGCGAGACGGGTAGACCGGTTGGAAGCGCTCGCCACCGAGCTAGCCGCGAAGGGCGGCAAGAAGCCGATCGTGATCGCCTGCGACCTCGAGCAAGCGGATGCCGGCGACGCAATCGCGGCGGCGCTTGCCGCCGAAGGCGTCGAGCTCGATCATCTCGTCAACAATGCCGGCTTCGGCGTGTTCGGCGATGCGATCGAGCGAGATCGCGCCGAGCAGCTCGGAATCGTCGACGTCAACGTCCGCGCGCTGACGGATCTGTCGCTGCGCTTTGCCGATCAGCTCATCAGGAACAAGGGCGGCCTTCTCAATGTCGGATCGGTCGCAGGCTTCCTGCCTGGCCCGGGCATGGCCGTCTACTACGCGTCCAAGGCCTATGTGATCTCCTTCACCGAAGCGCTGCGGGCGGAGCTCGCGCCGCGCGGCGTCCGCGTCACGGTGCTGTGTCCGGGCCCGGTGCCCACCGAATTCCAGGGCCGCGCCGGCGTCGGCTCTCAACATGATACGGCCGCTCTCAAGGTCTCTGCCGCCGACGTCGCGCGGGAGGCGTATCGTGGCTTGATGGCGAACAAACGGGCAGTGCTGCCCGGTCTGGGCATCAAGATTGTGCCGTTCGCACTGCGCTTCTTCCCGCGCGGCTTCATCCTGGCTGCCACCAGCCGGTTCCAGAGGCGCAGGCACTAGATAAGCGGCACGCGTCCGTAGTGGCCCGGAGCTTGCTTCGTCGGGCTTGTGTGCGCGAACTCACACGATGTTAACCATCGCTTAGCTATGCTGATGGTCTGAACCGATAGCACTCGCAGAGGCCATGTCGTTCCGGACGGACAGGTTTGGTGGCGCAGAATTGGTGCCCTTCCCAAGAAGGACGCCGGGCGCGGCCGCCCCTGCTCCGGAAGCCCGGTTGCCGGTTCTGATCGTCCTGCACCAGGAATCCTCGACACCCGGCCGGGTCGGCAATGCGTTGCGCGCGCTCGGCCATCGCCTCGACATTCGCCGGCCCCGCTTCGGCGATCCCTTGCCCGAGACGCTCGACCGGCATGCCGGCGCCGTGTTCTTCGGCGGTCCGATGAGCGCCAATGATCCCGACGATTACATCCGCCGCGAGATCGACTGGATCGAAATTCCGCTCCGCGAACAGCGCCCGTTTCTCGGCATCTGCCTCGGTGCCCAGATGCTCGCGATGCAGCTTGGTGCTCGCGTCGCGCCGCATGCGGAGGCGTTGACCCAGATCGGCTATTACCCGATCAGGCCGACCGCGGCGGGCCACGCGCTCTGTCCGCATTGGCCGGCCCAGGTCTATCATTGGCATCGCGAGGGATTCGAGCTGCCGGTCGGCACGGAGCTGCTCGCGGAAGGCGATGATTTTCCGGTGCAGGCGTTTCGCGCCGGCCATGCCTTCGGTGTGCAGTTTCACCCTGACGTGACCTACGCGATGATGCATTGCTGGACCACGCGCGGCTATGACGGTTTCAGCGCACCCGGTGCGCGGCAGCGGCATCATCATTTCGCCGATCGTGCCGTCTACGACGTCGCAGAGCGTGCCTGGCTCGATCATTTCATCGACGGCTGGCTGGCGCGCCGCCCGGTGCTGGCGCAAGCCGCCGAGTGATCGCGCCTCCGCGCAAGTCCTTGCGTCTCTCCTGGATATGCTACGCTCCCTGCCAACGCGCGCAGGCGAAATGCGCCGGCAAACACAGGGAGAGCGCCATGGCCTACGAACACATTCTCTACGAGGTGAGCGACAGGATCGCGACCATCACGCTCAATCGCCCGGACCGCATGAATGCGTGGACGCCGATCATGGAGCGCGACGTGCGTCACGCGATGGAAGCATCAAGCGCCGACGACAATGTCCGCGTCATCGTGCTCACCGGCGCGGGCCGCGCCTTCTGCGCCGGCGCCGACATGGATGCGCTGAAAGGGCTCGACCCCGATGACGTCAGGCGCGCCTCGAACCTGCCGCCCTTCGACATGAACCGCCGCCCGGACTGGCAGACGCGCTACGGCTATTATCCTTCGATCAAGAAGCCGGTTATCGCCATGCTCAACGGCGCGACCGCTGGCATCGGCCTGGTCCACGCGCTCTATTGCGACCTGCGCTTTGCCGCTGACAACACCGTGTTCACCACGGCCTTCGCACGGCGCGGCCTGATCGCCGAGCACGGCATCAGCTGGATGCTGCCGCGCATCGTCGGCCATGCCAATGCGATGGATCTGCTGCTCTCGGCGCGGCGCGTGCCGAGCGAGGAGGCGCTGCGGATCGGACTGGTCAACCGGCTCTGTCCGCCGGAGAAGTTGCGCGAAGAGACCTATGCCTACGCGCGCGATCTCGCCGATATGGTCTCGCCGAGCGCGATGGCCGTGATCAAGCGTCAGCTCTACGAGGTGCCGTTCCAGACCCTGGCGGAGGCGACGATCGAGGCCAACAGGGAGATGATGGTGGCGCTGAGCGGCAGCGATTTCCGGGAGGGCGTGGCCAGCTTCATGGAAAAGCGGCCGCCAAAATTCACGGGCAGGTAGGGGGGCAGTGAGAAGTCCGCCGTCGCCCCTTGGGCTATGCCGTGACAGCCTTTGCTACATGAGGGCTTGCCTAGCCGAAGCAGGCGCAGCCTGCGAAGGTTTATTTTATGGGGAAGTAGGAGATTTACGCGGAGAGTGTCCGCCGTCGCCCTTCGGGCTATGGCGTGACAGCCTTCGCTGCATTAGGGCTTGCCTAGCCGAAGCAGGCGCAGCCTGCGAAGGTTTATTTTATGGGGAAGTAGGAGATTTACGCGGAGAGCGTCCGCCGTCGCCCTTCGGGCTATGGCGTGACAGCCTTCGCTACATGAGGGCTTGCCTAGCCGAAGCAGGCGCAGCCTGCGAAGGCTGGTGGAGCCAGGCGGGATCGAACCGCCGACCTCGTCATTGCGAACGACGCGCTCTCCCAGCTGAGCTATGGCCCCTTTGCTGGCCGCTCTGGTGAATGCGGCCGACAACCGGGCGCCATTTAAGTCCCCGCCAAGGTCAAGTCAAGGACGCGTGTCACCCGGTTTTAGCCATCCCGGGCGCCGACTTCCCTTGTTTGGGTCGGGGGGAACCGATATCTAGCAAAAGGCGTCAATCCCGACCGCAGCCAGAGTTTTTAAAAGCCAGAGGCTTCAATAGCCATGCGTGCCGTTCTCGACATCGTCATCATCGTGCTCGATCTCTACGTCTGGCTGCTGATCGCCTCCGCGATCCTGTCCTGGCTGATCGCCTTCAACGTGGTGAATACCCGCAACCAGTTCGTCTCGGCGGTCGCGGAGTTCCTGTACCGGATCACCGAGCCCCTGTTGGCGCCGATTCGCAATTTCCTGCCCAGTCTCGGCGGCCTCGATATCTCGCCGATCATCCTGATCCTGCTCATCATGTTCATCGAACGGGTGATCCTGTATTACATCTACCCGAACGTGATCTGAGCGGGCGGAGCGCCTTGGTTGGCAACAAGCAGCCTTACAAGGAGCCTTGGCGCTATTCGGCCTCGGGTATCAGCATCGCGCTGCGGGTGACGCCGCGCGGCGGCCGCGACGACATCGACGGGATCGAGCAGCTCTCCGATGGCCGCAGCGTGCTCAAGGTGCGGGTGCGCGCCATTGCCGATGGCGGCGAGGCCAACAAGGCTGTTGTGGTCCTGCTGGCGAAATCGCTTGGCGTTCCCAAGGCCAACGTCAGGCTTTTGTCCGGAGCGACCTCGCGGCTGAAGCAGATCGCGGTCGACGGCGATCCGGCACGGCTCGGCGAAGCCTTGCGCCAGCTCGCCTCCGCGAAATCGACAGACCAGGGGAACTGACATGACCGCAGAGATCATCGATGGAAAAATCATCGCCGCGGAACTCCGCGCCCGCGTCGCCGACGAGGTCGCCCGCGTCAAGCGCGAGCATGATCTCGTGCCGGGCCTTGCGGTGGTCCTGGTCGGGAGCGATCCCGCCAGCGAGGTCTATGTCCGCTCAAAGCACACCCAGACGCAGGCGGCGGGGATGGCTTCCTTCGAGCACAAGCTGCCGGCTGACGTCTCGCAAGCGGATCTGCTGGCGCTCATCGCAAAGCTCAACCGCGATCCGGCCGTGCACGGCATTCTCGTGCAATTGCCGCTGCCGAAGGGGCTGAACACCGAGGCCGTGATCAACGCCATTGATCCGGCCAAGGATGTCGACGGCCTGCATCCGAACAATGCCGGCCGGCTCGCTGGCGGCTTCGAGGCGCTGTCGCCCTGCACGCCGCTCGGCTGCATCATCCTGACCAAGAGCGTGCACGCATCGCTCGAGGGCATGAACGCCATCGTGATCGGCCGCTCCAACCTCGTGGGCCGTCCGCTGGTGCAGTTGCTGCTGAACGAGAACGCCACCGTCACCATCGCGCATTCGCGCTCGCGCGATCTGCCCGGGCTCGTGAAGCGCGCCGACCTCGTTTATGCCGCGGTCGGCAAGCCGGAGATGGTGCGCGGCGACTGGCTGAAGCCGGGTGCAACCGTGATCGACGTCGGCATCAACCGCATTCCCAAGGACGACGGCAAGACGCGCCTCGTCGGCGATGTCGCCTATCAGGAAGCGCTCGGGGTTGCCGGCGCGATCACGCCGGTGCCGGGCGGCGTCGGCCAGATGACGGTCGCGTGTCTCTTGGTGAATACGCTGCGCGCGGCCTACGCAATCGCAGGGCTGCCGAAGCCTGCGGTGTAGCCAGTCGTCATTCCGGGGCGGCTCAAAGAGCCGAACCGGGAATCTCGGGCCACAAACGTCTGGATTCCGGGTTCGCGCTTCGCGCGCCCCGGAATGACGATCAACCCTTCTTCTTCTTCTCGCGCTCGATGCCTTCGAGGATCAGCTTGTGCGCGTCCTCCGGGCCGCCCCAGCGCAGGATCTTCACCCATTTGCCCTTCTCGAGATCCTTGTAGTGCTCGAAGAAGTGCTGGATCTGCTGGAGCGTGATGTCCGGCAGGTCGGAGTACGACTTCACCTTGTCGTAGCGCTGCGTCAGCTTGGATGAGGGCACCGCCAAGATCTTCTCGTCGCCGCCGGCTTCGTCTTCCATGAACAGCACGCCGACCGGGCGCACGCTCATGACGGCACCCGGGATGATGGCGCGGGTGTTGATGATCAGGACGTCGCAGGGGTCGCCGTCATCCGATAGCGTGTGCGGGATGAAGCCATAGTTTCCGGGGTAACGCATCGGCGTGTACAGGAAACGGTCCACGACAAGCGTGCCGGCTTCCTTGTCCATCTCGTATTTGATCGGTTCGCCGCCCACGGGGACTTCGATGACGACGTTGACGTCGTGGGGTACGTTCTTCCCGATCGAGATAGCATCGATACGCATTCAAGGCTCCGTTGTTGCCGAGGATAAATCGCGCCCGGCAGCGATTTTGGCGCTGTCATACGCGGGCTTGGCCCGCTGATCCATCGCGTTTTTGTGAAATAATGAATCCAGCGATCACCGGCGCAGAGGCGGGCGGTATCGACGGATGGAAAACGCTGCCGATTCGGGTTTCAGCAGCTCAATTGGTCCAAATTCTTAGTTGGTCCAAGCGAAGGCAACCTTGTCGAGCGATTTCGGCCCGAACCGCTCGGAAGAGCGCGCCACCATACGACCGCCGAGAGCACGATAGAACTCGGTGGCCGGATCATTGTCCGACAGCGCCCACACCACCATGCTCTTCAACCCGCTCTGCATCAGGTCGCGGCGGGCGGCGGCAAACAGGCGGCGGCCGAAGCCGAGGCCCTGGAATTCGGGGCGCAGATAAAGCTCGTAGATCTCGCCGTCGAAATGCAGGCTGCGGGCGCGGTTGCGACCGTAATTGGCGTAGCCCGCGATCTTGTCGCCGAACACCAGCACGCTGACGCGGCTGCCCTTGCGGATCGCGCTGTCCCACCATTGCGGACCGCGGCGATTGATCAGCTTCTCCAGCTCGGAGCCGGGGATGATGCCCTGATAGGCCGAGCGCCAGGCTTCGTCATGGGTCGATGCCACCGCAGTTGCATCTGCAGCTTTGGCCGGCCGGACCTCGATCAGGGTTGTGCTCATGGACGCGATCAAACCAAGTCGCCGCGCCGGCGGCAAGACCTATCGTTAATTATCGGTTAACGTGTGGATTTTCTGCATCAGTTTTCATCCCTGTTGTACCGAAAGAGGACAAGCTGCCGCTCTGAATGGCAGCGGCCCGCCATGCGTCGGTGCAAAACTCGCTGTGACAACGAATGAATGGCAATGGCAGCGCAGAAAGTCTGCCTGGACTGATTCGTTCCTATTAGTCTGGCCATCGCAGTTCGGTCCGCCTTCTCAGGCAATTCATGCGGCTCCCCATCGTCTCTGCGCTTCTATCTTTACTGGTGCTGACTTCGTCACCTCTGCGCGCTCAGGTCACCTTTGGGCCATCGGGCGCGGAGGGCGAGCCGTTGCGCCGGCAGGTGTGGTACGTGCCGTCACCGGATCCCGGCCTTGCCGCGCATGCCCTGCTGTTTCGTCCCTTAGGTGCCGGCCCGTTTCGGCTCGCCGTCATCGCGCACGCGTCGACGCAGAATGGCTTGCGTCGCGCGCAAATGCCGCAGCCGGAATACCGTGCGCTCGCAGCGTATCTCGTCGCGCGCGGCTTTGCCGTGCTGGTGCCGGAGCGGCTCGGCCATGGCGCGACCGGTGGCCGCTATGTCGAGGACCAGGCCGGCTGCGACGAGGCGGATTACGCACGATCGGCCCGTGCGACGGCGGACCAGATCTGGCTCGCGCTGGACTATCTGCGAAAGCAGGATTTCATCCGCAAGGATGCCGCCATCGTGCTCGGTCATTCCGCCGGCGGCTGGGGTGCACTCGCGCTCGCCAATGCCGATCCGAAGGCGATCTCCGCCATCATTGCATTCGCACCGGGGCGCGGCGGCCATGCCAATGACGAGCCGAACAAAATCTGCTCGCCGGACAGGCTGCTTGCGGCCGCAGCCGAACTCGGCAAGGCCGCGCGCATTCCCGTCACATGGCTCGTTGCAGCCAATGACAGTTACTTCGCTCCGGCATTCTCCAAGAAAGTGATCGAGGCTTTTCGCGGCGCCGGCGGCAAGGTCGACTTCAGTATCCTGCCATCCATCGGTAACGAGGGGCATTGGATGATCGAGACCGAGGCCGGCGTCAACGCCGCAGGCAGCGACCTCGCCCGCGCGCTGAACCCGCCGAAGCCAGCGGCGACCAAGAAGCCATGACGCTGTATTTCCTAGTCAAATATCTGCATGTGCTTGGCGCCATCGTCATCCTCGGCACCGGAAGCGGCATTGCTTTCTTCATGCTGATGGCGCATCGCACGAACGATGCCGAGTTCATCGCGCGCACCGCTTCGGTCGTCGTGCTTGCGGATGCGATTTTCACGCTGTCGGCCGTTATCCTGCAGCCGGTCAGCGGCGGCCTGCTGATGATGCTTTCGGCGACGCCGATCACCGAGCGCTGGCTGCTGGCATCGCTCGCGCTGTATGCCCTCGCAGGCCTGTTCTGGGTCCCCGTCGTTTTCATGCAGATCGAGATGCGCGACCTGGCGCGCAAGGCCGCCGTGCAGCGCCTCGCGCTTCCGGAGCGCTATTTCGTGCTGTTCCGCCGGTGGTTCGCATTCGGCTTCCCAGGTTTTGGTGCGACGATGCTGATCCTCTGGCTGATGATTGCAAAACCGTTTTGAGAGGCGCGATGCGTGAGCGAACCATCCTGGTATTCGGCGCCTCGGGCCTGATTGGCCGCTTCGTCACCGACGACCTGCGCGCGCGTGGCTTTCGCGTCGTGGGCGTGGCGCGCAGCCTGTCGCCGGCGCAGCAGATGAGCGCGCTGGACATCGAGCTGCCGATCCTCACCCTCGATGCGGCCGCGCTGGCGCGTCTTCTCAGCCAGCACGCCGTAGACGTCGTCGTGAATTGCCTCGGTGTGCTCCAGGATGGGCCCGGCAGCGACACCAATGCCGTGCATCGCGAGTTCGTCGGTCGTCTCGTTCAGGCGATCGGCGATAGCGGCCGTGCCATCCGCCTGGTGCACATCTCGATCCCGGGAATTGCTGAGGCCGACCGCACCGCCTTCGCGACAACCAAGCGTGAGGCCGAACGTCTGATCGCGGCCTCGGGCATCCCATACGCCATCCTGCGGCCCGGCTTCGTGGTTGCGCCGTCGGCCTATGGCGGCAGCGCCATGCTGCGCGCGCTGGCCGCTCTTCCGATTGATCTGCCGGCGGCGGAGATGACGACACCGTTCCAGTCCGTTGCGATCGAGGATGTTTCGGCCACGATCGCCTGGCTCGCCGCGCGCGATATAGACGACGTCGCGGTGAAGGCCGTGAGCTGGGATCTGATGGTACCGGAGCCGGTCACCATGGCCGGCGCCGTCAAGCATTTTCGCCTTGCATTCGGCACGGATGGCTGGCCGCGCCTCGCGATGCCGTCCTTCCTGCTCGATCTCGGCGCGAAAATCGGTGATTTGGCTTGCCATCTCGGTTGGATGCCGCCGATGCGTTCAACTGCCATTGCCGAACTGCGACGCGGCGTACAGGGTGATCCCTCGGCGTGGATCGCGGCCACCGGCATCGTGCCGAAGTCGTTGACCGAGACGATCGGGTGTCATCCCGCCGCTGTCCAGGACAAATGGTTTGCACGGCTATTCATGGCCAAGGCGCTGATCGTCGCGAGCCTGGTCGTTTTCTGGCTCGTCTCAGGCTTCATCGCATTGTTCGTGTCTTACCGCGACGCCGCTGGCATCCTGATCGCGCACAATTTTCCGCCTGCGCTGGTCGATCCCATCACCATCGGCACCAGCCTGATGGACATGAGCATCGGCGTATTGATCGCTTTTCGCCGGACGGCTGCGTTCGGACTCGTTGCGGGCATTCTGGCGTCGCTTGGCTATATGTTCGGCGCCGCGATTCTCACGCCCGATCTCTGGATCGAGCCGCTCGGTGCGCTGGTGAAGACCGGGCCGGCTATCGTGCTGATGCTCGTGGCGCTACTGATGCTGGATAATCGCTGATGCCCAAATGGCCCGACGACGACGTGATCCTATTCGACGGCATCTGCATCTTCTGCTCGCGCTGGGTACGCTTCGTTGCGAAGCGCGATAGGGCGGGGCGATTTCGTTTCACGCCGATTCAGTCGGATTATGGGGCGCGGTTGGCGCGCACCTTCGGCATCGATCCCGGTGATCCCGACACCAATGCGTAGTCCACGGCGGCGAAGTATTCATGAAATCGGACGCCGCGCTGACGGTGCTGTCGCAACTCCCCCGTTGGGGCTGGGTCCGCGTCTTGTTCGCGGTGCCGAAGCCGCTGCGGGATGCCGTGTACAGTCTCGTCGCGCGCAACCGCTATCGCATTTTTGGGAAGTACGATGCATGCTTCGTGCCGGACGCGGATTTGCGGGCGCGCGTGATCGAGTAGTATTCTCGTCATTGCGAGGAGCGAAGCGACGAAGCAATCCAGATCGCCTCTGCGGAGAGATTCTGGATCGCTCCGCTCGTGATGACGGAGCTTGGGGTTATTGCCTGTCGATCGCCGCCAGCACTTCCTTCGCCGCCCGCTCCCCGCTGTCCCGCGCCCCGTGTGCGGTCGAGAAGAAGTTCGGCGACGTTGCCTCGCCCGCGAAAAACAGCCGGCCATCCACCGGTGCGGCCAGCACCGCGCGTTCCCCGGCGTGCCCCGGCAGCGCGTGTGAATAGGAGCCTCGCGCGAACGGATCATGCGCCCAGCGCGATTCGGACAGCGGCCTCAGCTTGCGTCTGATGTCGTTGCCGAGAAAGCCGGCGATCTCGTCGATGCTCTGCGCGGCGATGGCGCCTTCGCCGGCGTCTTCCAGCGCGCGGGCAAAGCTGCCGCCGAAGAAGCCTTCGATGCAGGGCTGGCCGAACGGACGGATATGATAGGTGCCCATGTCGGTGCGCATGGTGGCGCCGCGCAGGTTTGCTTCCTTCGGGAAGGCCTCGGCGTCCTCGAGCGCGAGCGTCACCTTGTCGTCGACGCCGAGCGGCAGGCCGGCTGCGGCATCGAGCTTGGCCGGCAGCGGTGGTGAAAAGCGGATCGCTTCATCGGCGATCAGATTGGTTGGGACGGTGACGATCGCCTTGTCCGCGGTCAGCGTGCCGAGCGAGGTCTCGATGCGCAGGCGCTTGCCGGAATGATCGATCAGCGTCACGTTGCAGCTCAGCGCCAGCGGGCACGGGCTTCCATAGGAAACAATCAGCGCGCCATAGCCGCGCCGGACCCGCCAGTTGAGGTCGCTGTCCTCATAGGCGTCCCAGTCCAGCGTCGACATGTCCTTCAGTTCGCAGCCGTTGATGTAAGTCGAGATCGCATCGATCATCGGATTCCAGCGATTGCCGGGCTCGAGGCTCAGGCTCGCAGGTTCGTCCTTGCCCTTCAGTGCGGCCTGCCAGAGGCGCTCGTAGAACGCGTCCATCGCGCGCATGAAATCGTCGCGCTCGCTCTGTGGGAAAGCGTTACCAAAGGCGCGCTCGCGCCAAGGCGGCAGGTTCGTGTTGAGCTCGAAACCAAGCTGACGTGCGATTGCGACGAAGGAGTTCTGGTCCGCCGAATGCAGCCAGCCGCAGCCGACGTCGAAGGTGATCTCGGGCGAGGCCTGCACGGTCCAGGCCCGGCCGCCGAGCCGGCTGCGTGCCTCCAGCACGATCACGGAGCGGCCGGAGCCCGCCAGCGCATGCGCGGCGCCAAGGCCGGCGGCACCGGCGCCGATGATCGCGACGTCGACGGAGGATGGAAGGGACATGGAAGAGCGACTAGTGAGTTGCGAATGGCGAATAGAGTATAAGAAAACGTCGGCTCTGGCCAAACGTCCCTATTCGCTACTCGCCACCTCCCATTCGCTCGGTTACGCCACCGCTTCCTTGGCCTTTTCCGCGCGCTTGCGCTCGTTCGGGTCGAGATGCTTCTTGCGCAGACGGATCGACTTCGGCGTGACCTCGACGAGCTCGTCGTCCTCGATATAGGCGAGCGCCTTTTCCAGCGTCATGCGGATCGGCGGGGTCAGGCGCACGGCTTCGTCTTTCGACGTCGTGCGGATGTTGGTGAGCTGCTTGCCCTTGAGGACGTTGATCTCGAGATCGTTGTCCCGGGTGTGCTCGCCGACGATCATGCCCTTGTAGACCTTCCAGCCCGGCTCGATCATCATCGGACCGCGGTCCTCCAGCTTGAACATGGCGTAGGCCACCGCCTCGCCCTGGTCGTTGGAGATCAGCACGCCGTTGCGGCGGCCCTGGATCTCGCCCTTGTACGGGGCGTAGCCGTGGAACAGGCGGTTCATGATCGCAGTGCCGCGGGTGTCGGTGAGCAGCTCGCCCTGGTAGCCGATCAGGCCGCGGGTCGGCGCGTAGAACACCAGGCGCTGACGGTTGCCACCCGAGGGCTTCATCTCGATCAGCTCGGACTTGCGCTCGCTCATCTTCTGCACGACGACGCCGGAATGCTCCTCGTCGACGTCGATCACGACCTCCTCGATCGGCTCCAACGTGGCGCCGGTGGCTTCGTCCTTCTGGTAGACGACGCGCGGACGTGACACCGAGAGCTCAAAACCTTCGCGGCGCATGGTCTCGATCAGGATGGCGAGCTGCAATTCGCCGCGGCCCGAGACTTCCATCGCGTCCTTGTCGGCGGCTTCGACCACGCGCAGCGCGACATTGCCCTCGGCTTCGCGCAACAGACGGTCGCGGATCATGCGGCTCGTCACCTTGTCGCCTTCGGTGCCGGCAAGCGGGGAGTTGTTGACGATGAAGGACATCGACACGGTCGGCGGATCGATCGGCTGGGCCGGCAGCGGCACCTCGACGGTCGGGTCGCAGAAGGTGTCGGCGACCGTGCCCTTGGTGAGGCCCGCAATCGCGACGATGTCGCCGGCTTCGGCTTCATCGAGCGGGGTGCGCTCGAGACCGCGGAAGGCCAGGATCTTGGTGATGCGCCCGGACTCGACCAGCTTGCCGTCGGCGTTCAGCACCTTGACCTGCTGGTTCGGCTTGAGCACGCCAGAGGAGATGCGGCCGGTGATGATGCGGCCGAGATAGGGGTTGGCTTCGAGAATGGTGCCGATCATCTTGAACGGACCTTCCTCGACCTTGGGCGGCGCAACGTGGCGCAGGATCAGGTCGAACAGCGGCTCCATGCCCTTGTCCTTCGGACCCTCCGGGCTGTCGGCCATCCAGCCCTGCTTGGCCGACCCGTAGAGGATCGGGAAATCGAGCTGCTCCTCGCTGGCGTCGAGCGCTGCGAACAGGTCGAACACTTCGTTGATGACCTCGGTCGGGCGTGCGTCGGGCCGGTCGACCTTGTTGATGACGACGATCGGCTTCAGGCCGACCTTGAGCGCCTTGGAGACCACGAATTTCGTCTGCGGCAGCGGGCCTTCGGCAGCGTCGACCAGCACCAGCGCGCCGTCCACCATGTTCAGGATGCGCTCGACCTCACCGCCGAAATCGGCGTGGCCGGGGGTATCGACGATGTTGATGCGGGTGTCCTTCCACTGCACCGAAGCTGCCTTGGCCAGGATGGTGATGCCGCGCTCACGCTCCAGATCGTTGGAGTCCATGGCGCGATCGGTCACCTTCTGGTTCTCGCGGAACGTGCCGGACTGCTGGAGGAGCTTGTCGACCAGGGTCGTCTTGCCGTGGTCAACGTGGGCGATGATGGCGACGTTACGGAGGTTCATGAGTGGGCTTCTTTGCGTTCGAACAATGGGTTAAGCGCGATCTCGCCGGTCGGACCGGGACCTCTTCTCGAAACAACGCTGGAAGACTGGAAACGGGCGCTCGCCGCCCAAAAGGGAAGCCCGGCCATATCGACCGGGCACCCTGCGCGTTGCGGCGCAATATATGCAAAAACGGCCAAAAAACAATGTGTTCTTTGGCGGTTGGTTGACTGAATTTTGTCCGGGAATCTCCGGTGCTTACGGCCCGGTCCGGGGATGGGGAGGAGCCTTCCGCCCCTTGATCGCGGCCCAGATCAGGGCGACTCCGCCGATGCCGATGACCAGCCCCAGAAAAATCAGCGACGCGATGTCGGATGGGATCTGCCCACCCTCGACCACCGACATTCCGCCGAAGAGCAGCGCACAGAAGCCGGGCAGCAGCATGAAGATCCCAAAAACCACCATGAGCGCGGTCAGGCAGCCGTGCCGCTTTTGCGTCGGGGGCGAGGGCGGCGGTACCGGGGGCGCCGGCGGCGGTGTGTCGCTGACGCTCATCCCTGCAGGACTCCTTCGCTCGCCTGCGCGGTCAGCGCCGCGCGGATGCCGTCGATCTCGCCGTTGCGATAGAACAGATTGTAGGTGTCGAACGGAATGATCGCGCCCTGCTCCGTCACGAAATGGATGCAGCTGCGCTTGACGTTGCCGACGCAGAAATTGAAGCGATCGAGGAATTGCACGATGGTGACGCGGAAGACATTCTCGTACGAGAGCCCGTCCGGCACCTGAAAGCTCGGCAGGCAGCACAGCAATTCGCAGACGCGCTCACTGGTGTTCAGCGGCCCCGATGACAACGAAAACAGATCGACGAATTTCTCCCGCAGCACCGGATATTTCTCCGGGCTGATCGTGTTGGGCATCACCGCCACCAACTGCTCCTGCGGGATCAGCGAGGTCAGCGGCAGCACCTTCTCGCCGTTGCGCAGGCCGTAGCCGATCGAGATGCTTTCGGGATTGCAGGGCAGCGGGATCATGTCCTTGTCGCCGAACACGCCGGTCTCGACGACGCGCTGACGGATCTCCGACAGCATGATGCGGTCGGTATTCTTGTCGAAATTCTCGTTGCGGCCGGCGTCCTGCACCGGCTGCAGCGTGACGCCGCGCACGCATTTCCAGGTGAGGGCATGGCGGACGATGTCGCCGATCTCGGCATCGTTGACGCCGCGCTTGATGGTCGCGACCAGCGTGGTGGATACGCCAAAATGCTCGAGATTCTCCAGCGCTTGCTGGCGGATCTTGCGCAAATCTGCGCCGCGCAGATTGATCAGGGCGTCGCGCCGCAGCGAATCGAACTGGAGATAGACCTCTAGCCCGCGCTTGTTCTCGGCGAGCCGCGCCACGAAATCCTTCTCGCGCGCGATGCGCAGGCCGTTGGTGTTGATCATGACGTGACGGATCGGCCGTGTGCGCACGGCGTCCAGGATTTCGAAGAAGTCAGGGTGCAGCGTCGGCTCGCCGCCGGAGATCTGCACGAGGTCGGGCTCGCCTTCGCTGGCGACAAGCGCGTCCAGCATCCTCTCGACCTTCGCGAGCGGCGTGAAGCGGGTCCGGGCGGGCGAGGATTCGGCGAAGCAGACCGGGCAGGTGAGATTGCAGTGCTCGGTGATCTCGATCAGTGCCAGGCAGGAATGCTGCTCGTGGTCGGCGCAGAGGCCGCAATCATAGGGGCAGCCGAATTCCGTGCGCTGCTGGAATTGCAGCGGACGGTCGCCCGGCTTGATGAAATCCTTGCACAGGCGCCAATAGGCCGCGTCCGTCGACACCAGCGTCGACTGGACGCCATGTTGCTTGCAGCGCTTTTCGTACCAGACCTCGTTGCCGAGAATCTGGATCTTGGTCGGCACCAGCGTCAGGCAGGTCTCGCAGAGAGACTGGGTCTGCCCCCAGAAGATATAGGGGCGCGACTTACGCAGCGGCGCGTTCATGCAGGGATCTCGCTTTGGGCGCCGTCGCCAGCATGACGACCGCGTAGAGCAGGATGGACAGCGACAGCAGGTGAAACAGCGTGAAGGGGCCGATCAGCGTGCCATAGGGTTTGAGGAATTCCCACAGGAAGCGCTGCGCTCCATAATAGACGAGGACGAGGTAGAAACCATTGGTGATCACAAACCCGTTCCGGTTCAAGACCACCGCGACATAGAAGGTCGCGAACAGGGCCATGGCCGCGCTCTCGTAGAGCTGCACGGGATGACGAGGGACGCCATCGCCGAAATCATGGGCCCAGGGCAGCGTCGTCGGCGTGCCGTAGGTGAAATCGTCGAGGCCCGCGAAGTAGCAGCCGAGCCGGCCGATCGCGATGCCGAGCGCCAGCGGCAGCGCAAAGCGGGCGCCGGTTCGCACGGTTATCCCTGCCGACCATTTGTAGAGCTCGATCGCCACGATGCCGCCCGCGAGCGCGCCCTCCACCGAGCGGGCTATGCCGTGCTGGCCCGACAGCCACAGATTGGCTGAGCCGAACACATAGGCGCCGAGGCCCGCGCCGAACACCAGCGCAGCGATGTAGGGCATTTCGAACGATTGCGCCGGGAACGCCAGGCGGCGCCGCGACAGCCAATAGACGGCAGCGGCCGCTACCAGCCACGCCGCGATGTCGAAGATGGTGTGAAGGAAAGCCCCGCTCATGCGGGCATAGTAGCGCAGGTCCGGGCTGCGCGGGATAGTGCGCCCGCCGCCTCTTCACGCCGAACGAGCGGAATGGCCCGCTATCCCGCCTCCCGCTCCTCAGTGGGATAGACCCCGCGCAGCACCTCCTCGAAATGCATCTTCACGGCGTCGTTGCAGAGGCAGGCGCGCAAGCGCAGGCCCTCGCGGCTGCGGACCAGGATCGAGCCGCGTCGGGTGTCGAGCACGCCTTCGGCCTTGAACGACTGCAGCACGCGGCTCGCATAGCTGCGCCCGACCCCGAGCAGAGTTGCAAGCTGCTCATGTGTCAGCGGCACGCTCTGTTCGTCGCCGGTCCGCTCCATCGCCGCCAGGATCCATTTGGCCGTGCGCTGCTCGATCGAATGGATGGCGTTGCATGCGGTCGACTGGAAGATCTGCGCCAGCATGCAGTCGGCATAGCGGGCGAAGATGTTGCGCAGCGATGGCGAGCGCGCCTTGGCTGCTTCCAGCTTGCCAACGTGGATGCGCGCAAACGGCCCGCCGAACTTCACGCAGATGCGCGTGTAGGCCGGCAGATATCCCTCGCTGACGATGCCGCCTACCGCGCCTTCACGACCAACCAGAATGGTCTCGACGTCTCGGCCATCCTCGTTGGGCACGAGGAAGGTCGCAAGCGATGGTCCGCAGGGGAAGTGGACGACCTGGACGTCGTCGCCGGGATTGTAGAGCAGCTGGCCGGCCGCGCAGTCCTCGACGGAGACGTGCGATGCGAGCAGTGCGTAGTCTGCCGCGCTTAGGCGCCGTAACAGATTGTTGGCCGGTCGGCTCTCGACCTCAGTTGTACTGCCGATACGCGCATCCATCTTGATACCCCCGTCCTCCTCTCGACAATAACGAGTTCCGTACGTTTCCTGTGTGCACAAGTGGACAGACTGAAGAACTGTGATGTGGTGAGTTTCGTTCCGGGAACCCTCCGATGCGCTGGGCGCAGGTGTCGTGACGCGGCTGTCCTGATCAGAAAACCCCCTACTCAAGATGCGATCATGGCTCCCGCGATTCCCGATGGCTCCTGTCCTGCCGACGTCCTGGTCGTCGAGGACGACCCGATCATTGCAATCGACTTCGAGGACCGTCTGCTCGGCTTCGGCGTGGCGCAGGTGCGCACCGCCGGGTCGGTGACGCAGGCGCTGGACGCAATCGAGAAGCGTGCCCCCGATTTCGCGCTGCTTGACGTCGAGCTGATCCGCGAGAAGAGCTTTGCGATCGCCGAGCGACTGGTCGCGCTGAACATTCCGTTCGTCTTCGTCACCGGCTATGGCGCCGAGACCGGGATTCCGCCCGAATTCGCGGCGCGGCCGCGATTGCAAAAGCCGTGCTCGAGCGAGGCGCTGGAAGCCGTGCTGCGAGCGCACCGCGCCTGAGCGTCAGGCCAATTTCGGGTCGAGCGTGGTCGACCACAATGCGACGTCGGCGCGGTCGCGCAGGGTCACCGTCATCTGCCCGGAGGCGCCGTCGATCCTGACGTGGCCGAAAAACTGCATGCCGGCCGACGGCGGCAGGTTCTGGTTGTCCTTGCCCGGTGCCTTGACGAAGCGCACCTCCGGGCCGAACGTGTTGTCGAGCGCATTGGGGCCGAAGGTGCCCGCGTGCAGTGGCCCCGAGACGAACTCCCAGAACGGCTCGAACTCCTGGAACTGCGCGTTGTTGGGATCGTAGTAGTGCGCGGCGGCGTAGTGCACGTCCGCCGTCAGCCACACGGTATTGCTGATCGGCGCCATCTTGATGAAGCGCAGGATGTCCGCGATCTCGAACTCGCGGCCGCGCACCGGGCCGTCGCCTTGCGCGAATGCTTCCGAGCCGCCCTTCGACGTGTCCGGGACGACGAGGCTGAGCGGCATGTCGGAGGCGAGCACCTTCCAGGTCGCGCGCGAGTTGAGCAGACCGCGCTTCAGCCAGGCGATCTGGTCGGATCCGAGGAAGTAACTGGCCGGCCCGTATTCCGCCTCCAGATTCGGACCGTTCGCACCGCGGTAGCTGCGCTCGTCCAGCACGAACACGTCGAGATGCGGGCCATAGGAGATCTGGCGATAAACCCTGCCCGGCTCGCTGATGCTTTCGCGCATCGGATACATCTCGTGGAAGGCGCGGGCCCCGCGCGCAGCGAGCAACGCGATGCTGCGCTCCTTGTACGCCGCCGGCAGCTCCTTGGAGAGCGACCAATTGTTGGTCACCTCGTGGTCGTCCCACTGCACGAAGACCGGCACCTCGGCATTGAAGGCGCGGAGGTTGTCGTCGGTAAGATTGTATTTGTGCGCGGCGCGGTACTCGTCCAGCGTCTCCGCGACCTTGGCCTTCTCGGGAATGGTGAGGTTCTTCCAGATCTTGCCGTTGGCAAGCTTCACCTCGGACTGGATCGGACCGTCGGCATAGATGGTGTCGCCGGAGTGTAGGAAGAAATCCGGGCGATGCTTGCGCATCGTGGCGAAGGTGATCATGCCGCCGTCATCGGGGTTGATGCCCCAGCCCTGGCCGGCGACGTCGCCGCCCCAGACAAAGCTGACGTCGCGGCGATCGGCCGGCGCGGTGCGGAAGCGGCCGGTCACCGCTTCGCCCTCGACGGCGCTGTGCGCGAGATCGCGGAAGCGAACGCGGTAAAAGACGTCCTGGCCGGCCGGCAGATCTTCAACCAGCATCTTCGCGGTGAAGTCGCTCTCGGGCAGCGCCGCGACCGGCGGCAGCGCGCGGGCATTCCTGAACGTATCAGTCGTCGCGACCTCGACCAGCATCTGCGCCGGCCGGTCGGTGCGCGCCCACACCACGCCGCCGCTGGCGGTGACGTCGCCCGATTGCACGCCATGGGTGACCGCTGGCCGGTCCGCGGCGCGCGAGAGAGAGGGCATCGCGATCGTGCCGAGCGCGCCGGCACTGCTCGTGAGGAAGCGGCGGCGGGAGAATTTGATGTTCATGAGGGACCGTCTCGTGTCGCTTGGCACGGCCGTCGAGGCGGCAAGCCAGACGCTATATTGAGACAATGTGACGCAGTGATTAAGCGCGCAAACCCTCTGCACAGCTCAGCCCCAACCTCAGGCCTCATCCTGAGGGCCCGCCAACGGCGGGCGTCTCGAAGGATGGCCGCGGCGAGAGGCGGGCCTGCATGGTTCGAGACGCGCGTTCCGCGCTCCTCACCATCAGGGTCCAAGACCTACGCGTTGCCGGCGGCCCTGAATTGCGCGCTTGCGCGCTGCAGATTCGGCGGCAGGCTGAACAGCACCGCCTTGCGGTCGGCGACGGCGGCGTGGAACTGGTCGAGCGCGATGTTGAAGGCGGTGAGCGCGGCTTCCTCGATCGCGCCGTGATCGAAGCAGCGCAGGGTGTCGCGCAGGATCGCGTCGGCCTCGGTCTGCATCTGGTCGAGCTCTTCGGTGGTCTCGCACTTACGGGCCGCGGCGATCATGTCGAGCAGGCGTTCGCGCTGGTGGTTGTTGTTGTCGCGCTCGTCCTTCTTCAGATAGCCGGCGAACCAGGCGCCGACCGAGCCCATGGCCGAGAGCGCCATCAGGCTCCACCAGATGTAGTCGCTGTATTTGTCGAGGAAGGTCTTTTCCTCGCCGTCGACGAAGGCGGCCGCGCCGGGATGCACCGGGATCACCGCATCCTTGTCCGTGTCGGGCGTTTCGATCTTCGCTGCCAGCGGGAATTCCGTCACCAATTGCTGCCGCACGGCGAAGAGCTGGCGCGTGAACGCCGCGATGGTGGTGTCGGAGACGCCTTTGCGCGCCACGATATGGTGCGCGAAGCTGATGGTCTTGACCTCGTCGTCGGGACGATCGGGCGAGCCGCCATACGTGCCTGCGGGGATTTCGGCCGCTTCATAGACCGGATGGTTCTGCGCGATCGCGTCGGCGGAATCGATGGCGAGGAAGGTCGGTGTGCCGCCCTCCTTGACCGATGCCGCGATCGCGTCCGCCGTGATCTTGCTGTTGACCGGGCCGGCCGCGAGATAGACGTCGGCCTTCTGCGCCTTGATCGCCTCGGCAACCTCGTTGACCGGGAATTGCACGATCTCGACCTTGGCGGGGTCGACACCATATTGCTGGAGGATCACCTTGAGCAGATTGACATTGGCCTGGGTGCGGCCGACGACGCCGATGCGATGGCCGGCGAGCTGCGAGATCTTGGTGATCTTCGCGCCCTTCTTCTTGCCCTTGCCCTGGACGGACCACAGCGCCACCACGTTCTTGCGCAGCGTCGCGACCGCCTGTGCGTTCTTGGGCACGTCGAGATCGCCGCGCACGATGGCGAGATCGACCTTGCCTTCTGCGAGCAGATTGGCGCTGGCGGTGGCGCCGTCGGTCTGGATGGGACGCAGCCGCACGTAGCTCTTGTGCTGCGCGAAGCCCTGGGTGAGAGTCTGCACGACCTTGACGTCATCGCTGTTGGCCGGACCGACCGCGATCTTCAGCGTCACCGGGCGCATCGCGAAATAATAACCGCCGACAAGCGCGCCGACGATGGCAAGCACCAGCGCGAGGGTCACGAGCGCCGTCTTCCGCGCCGCGGATCGCGGCGAAGGCGGAGAGGGCGTTTCGGCCAGGTTCGATCCCCCGGTCATCGATCTCCCAAACAGGCGCTTAGGGCTCAGTTTCATCTTGGCCGGCGATTTACGCGGGCAATTGTAGCAAATTTCTTGTCCGGCGGGGTTACATCTGCGTCATGGTTAGCGGATGGGGCAAATCCCGTATGAACCCAGGCACCCAGACGGTGTTAGGGTAAAGTTCCCCTGAAGACGGAGGCGGTCATGGCAGAGCGGCTGACGGCGGAGGCACGCAAGCAGGCGCTGGGCGCTATACCCGGCTGGAGCGAGATGTCCGGCCGTGACGCCATCGGGAAGACCTTCGTTTTCAAGGATTTCAACCAGGCCTTCGGTTTCATGACCCGCGCGGCGCTGATCGCCGAGAAGATGGATCACCACCCCGAATGGCGCAATGTCTACAAGACGGTCGAGGTTGTGCTGTCGACCCATGACGCCGACGGCGTCACCTCGCTCGACATCGAGCTCGCCAAGGCGATGAACGCGATCGCCGGCTGACATGTGCCTGATGTCTTGCGGCGCCCGGCCTGATCCCCATCTTGTGATCAGCAGGTGAGGCCCGGTGCGCCGTTCCGGCTGAACGGGGAGTTCTTGAGCATGGCTGCCGAACACAGCGTCGGTTTTGAGCCGGCCGATCGGCTCGCGGAAGACCGTGAAGGCGTTCGCCGCCGCTTCTGGCGCAAGCTGAAGCGCGTCGCTGCGCAATTGCCGTTCGCAGAAGACCTGCTCGCCGCCTATTACTGCGCCTTCGATCGCCAGACGCCGCGCCACGTTCAGGCGTCGCTGCTCGGCGCGATCGCCTATTTCGTCCTGCCGTTCGACTTCGTTGCCGACGTGATGCCGTTGCTCGGCTTCGCCGATGACGCCGCCGTGCTCGCCACCGCGATCCGCATGGTCGCCGGCCACATCACGACCGAGCACCGCGACGCCGCCCGCGCCGCGCTGAAGCGCGGACTGGATGAGGCGGAGGGGGATGTGGCGCAATAGCTTTCGCTTCTGGGCACACTGTCATGCCCCGGCTTGACCGGGGCATCCAGTACGCCGTGGCCTGTCGGCTAATCGCAATCGATTCGGAGTACTGGATCGCCCGGTCAAGCCGGGCGATGACGGTTGAGTGTGTTGAAGCGGCTGCGCTGTCCCATCCTCACGGATGCAAGATCACCTTGCCCATCGCCTGACGTCCGGCCAGCACCTTCAAGGCGTCGGCGGTCTGGGCCAGCGGGAAGGTGCGATCGACATGCGATGAGATCTTGCCTTCCGCGGTCCACTTCACGAGCTTCTCGAGATTGGCGCGGTTCTTCTCCGGATTCTGCCGCGTCCAGGCGCCCCAGAACACGCCGCGGATGTCGCAGCCCTTCAGCAGCGCAAGATTGAGCGGCATCTTCGGAATGTCGCCGGCGGCAAAGCCGATCACGAGGAAGCGTCCTTCCCAGGCGATCGAGCGCAGCGCCTGCTCAGCGTAAGCACCTCCCACCGGATCGAAGATGATGTCGACGCCCTTGCCGCCGGTGAGCTTGCGCAGGCCCTCCTTCAAATCTTCCTTGGCGTAGTTCAGCGTCAGCTCGGCGCCGTGCGCCTTGGCGAATTCGAGCTTCTCGTCCGACGAGGCGCAGGCGATCACCTTCAACCCCATCAGCTTGCCGAGCTCGCAGGCCGCAAGGCCGGTGCCGCCGGCCGCGCCCAGCACTGCGAGCGTCTCGCCGGGCTTCGGGCTGGCGCGATCCTCGAGCGCATGCAGCGCCGTGCCGTAGATGATGATGATGCCCGCCGCGCGGTCGTAATCGAGATTGTCCGGGATCTTCACGATCGAGGCCGCCGGCAGCGCGATCTTCTCGCGGGCGCCGTTGTGGCCGCAGGAGGCGACCACGCGATCGCCGACCTTCAGATCGGTCACGCCGGCGCCGATGCTCTCGATCACGCCGGCGACTTCAGCGGCCGGCGAGAACGGGAACGGCGGCTTGATCTGGTACTTGCCCTGGATCATCAGGATGTCGAAGAAGTTCAGCGCCGCCGCCTTGATCGCGATCACGGCTTCGCCGGGGCCCGCCACCGGATCCGGCACCTCGGTCAGCACGAGATCGTCGGGCTGGCAATATTGCGAGCAGAGGATGGCTTTCATGGCGGCACCTTGGGGCGTTTCGGGTGGAATTATAGTTGGTCCGGTTTTGCCGGATTTAGGTCGGCCCGACAATCCGGTTTCTTTGCTCAAAGCGATGAGCAGTCCTATCCTCACGTCATTGCGAGCGCAGCGAAGCAATCCAGAACCCGTGCCGCGGAAATAAACTGAATTGCTTTGCTGCGCTCGCAATGACGGGAGTGTGGAACGACGAGGATTCAAACGATGTTTGAAACAGGCCTGCTCGAGAACAAGCGTATCCTCGTGACCGGCGGCGGCTCGGGCCTTGGCGCTGCGATGGGACGTCGTTTCCTCGCGCTCGGTGCCGAGCTGGTCATCTGCGGCCGCAAACTCGATCGGCTGGAGACGGCGGCCGCGCAGATGCGCGAAGAGACTGGCGGCAAGGTCACGACAATCGCCTGCGACATTCGCGAGGGTGCGGCCGTCGACAGCATGATGGACGCGATCTGGCGCGCCGCGCCGCTCGATGTCCTCGTCAATAATGCCGCCGCGACCTTTATCGCGCAGAGCGAGCACCTGTCGTTCCGCGCCGCGGACGCGATCCTCGCGCCGACGCTGCATGGCGCGATGTATTGCACGCTGGCCGCGGGCAGGCGCTGGATCGAGGGCAAGCATGGCGGGGTCGTGCTCTCGATCCTCTCGACCTCGACCATCACCGGCCGCGCCTTCACCGTGCCGTCGGCGATGGCGAAGTCGGCGGTGCTGGCGATGACCAAGAGCCTCGCGGTGGAATGGGGGCCCAAGGGCATCCGCACCGTCGCGATCGCGCCGGGCCCGTTCCCCACCGCCGGCGCGTCGGGCCAGCTCCGTCCCGAAGGCCGGGACGACAGCTGGGCCGCGCGCAATCCGCTGGGCCGCGTCGGCGAGCACGGCGAGCTTGCCGACCTCGCCAGCTTCCTGGTCTCGGACCGCGCTGGCTACATCAATGGCGAGATGGTGGTGATCGACGGTGGCGCACATTTGCGCAGTTCCGGCGCCGAAGACCTGCTCGGCTGGAGCGAGGCGCAATGGGCCGAGCAGCGCGCCGCGCGTGGCAAAAGCTAGCTGTTGTCATCCTGCTAACTGCCTTCCCAAATTGGACTTTCCCGGCTATCCCTGCCGGGGGACAAAGCACGGCCGGGCCATCTTCCAGTCACAATATTGAGGGAACCACTCCAGCCATGTGGCGGGTGCTGATTTTAGCTTTGATGACTGGCGTGATGGCCGGTGGGGTCACCGACTCCGCGCGGGCGCAGACGGCGCAACCGGCGCCGAAAGCTGCACCAAAAGAGGCTGCCCCGAAGTCGGCTGCCCCGGCGGCGGCTCCCACGACGGCGAAGACGACTGCAAAGCCCGAGAGCAAACCGGCGGCCCCACCTCCTGCGATTGCGGGCGGTGCGGAGCCGACTTTGATCGGCCAATTCGGCACCTGGGGCGCCTATTCGGCGACGCCCAACGGGAAGAAGGTCTGCTTCGCCCTGGCCAAGCCCTCGTCGTCCAAGACCAACCCGCCGAACCGGCCGCGTGACCCCGCCTATGCGTTCGTCTCGACCCGGCCGGCGGAGAAGGTCAACAACGAAGTCTCCGTCATGATCGGCTACGCGCTGAAACCGGGCTCGGAATCCACGGCCGAGGTCGGCGGGGCTGCTTTCGCAATGTATACGCAGGGCGACGGCCTGTGGATCAAGAACGCGGCCGAGGAGGAGCGGATGGTCGAGGCCATGCGCAAATCCGCCGATCTCGTCGTCAAGGGCGTCTCCGCCAAAGGCACCGAAACGACCGACACCTTCTCGCTGAAGGGCCTTGCCCAGGCCCTCGACCGGATCGCGCAGGACTGCAGGCGATAAGGCTGCCGGCGGTAAGACTAAGCCACGGCTATGGTCGCAATCGGCGGTCCCGATTGCTATATAAGGCCGGTTCCACAATTTCGGCCGTCATGGCCGGGCTTGACCCGGCCATCCACGCGCAACCACGATTGACGAAAGACGTGGATGCCCGGGTCAAGCCCGGGCATGACGAATTCAAACAGCAGTAATCCCAGGTCCATTCAATGCAACCGACTGCCGAGCCGCACAACGCAACATTGGTGGAGAAGACTCCACTCGAGACCTATGTGCCGCCAGCCAAGCCGTCGCTGATCGGTCTGTCGCGCACCGAGCTTGCCGATCGTCTCGGCGACATCGGCGTCGCGCCGGCGCAGCGCAAGATGCGGGTGCAGCAGCTGTGGCACTGGCTCTATTTCCGCGGCGCCCAGAGTTTTGACGACATGACGTCGATCTCGAAGGGCATCCGCGCCGAGCTCGCGCAACACTTCACCGTGGATCGGCCCGAAGTCGTGGCCGAGCAGATTTCCAACGACGGCACCCGCAAATGGCTGCTGCGGCTGCCGAGCGGCGATTCCGTTCAGAAGGCGCATGAGGTCGAGTGCGTCTACATCCCCGAGACCGATCGCGGCACGCTCTGCGTCTCCTCGCAGGTCGGCTGCACGCTGAACTGTTCCTTCTGTCACACCGGCACGCAGCGCCTGGTGCGCAATCTCACCGCCGGCGAGATCGTCGGACAGGTGATGGTCGCGCGCGATCGCCTCAATGATTGGGCCGATCGCGAGGATGGCACGCGCCGCGTCACCAACATCGTGATGATGGGCATGGGCGAGCCGCTCTACAATTTCGACGCGGTGCGCGACGCGCTGCTGATCGTCGGCGACAATGAAGGCATCGGCATCTCCCGCCGCCGCATCACGCTGTCGACGTCCGGCGTGGTGCCGAACATCGTCCGCGCCGGCGAGGAGATCGGCGTCATGCTCGCGATCTCGCTGCACGCCGTGCGCGACGAGCTGCGCAACGAGCTGGTGCCGCTCAACCGCAAATATCCGATCAAGGAGCTGCTGCAGGCCTGCCGCGACTATCCCGGCGCCTCGAACGCGCGGCGTATCACCTTCGAATATGTGATGCTCAAGGGCGTCAACGATTCGCTCGATGACGCGAAGCTGCTGGTGAAGATGCTCAAGGGCATTCCGGCCAAGATCAATCTGATCCCGTTCAATCCCTGGCCCGGCACCGCCTATGAATGCTCGGACTGGGACCAGATCGAGAAATTCTCCGAATACATCTTCAATGCCGGCTATTCCTCGCCGGTCCGCACCCCACGCGGCCGCGACATCCTCGCCGCCTGCGGCCAGCTCAAGTCGGAAACCGAGAAGCTCTCCGCCCGCGAGCGCCAGGCGCTGCGCGCCATGGCGATGACGGACTAGTCTGTTATGCCCACGCTCTCGCATCCTCGTCATTGCGAGGAGCGTAGCGACGAAGCAATCCAGACTGCCTCCGCTGACGCATCTCTGGATTGCTTCGCTGCGCTCGCAATGACGATGAAGTTGGCGTTTCTCTCATGTCCCTGATCGGCCGCCTCGTCGTCATCTTCATCGGCTTCCTCGCCGCCTGCTTCGTCGGCGGCATGATCGTGGTCGTCGCGCTGCTGTTTCCGGAATTCGCCGACCTCGGCGCCGGTCCCGTCGATCAGGGCACGATCGACATTCTGCTCGGCTTCGGTTTCATCTTCGTCTCAGGCTTCGCGCTGGTGCCGGCGGCGGTGATCGTCGCGATCACCGAGGCGCTCTACATCCGGAGCGCAATTGCCTATGCCCTCGGTGGCGGGCTCGTCGGGCTCGCCTGCTATCTCGGTCTCGTCCCCTTTCACCCCGACACGCTCCAATTCGAGGGCATCGTGCGGCGTCATCTGGAGATCATGACGGGCGCGGGCATCGCCGCTGGCGTGGTCTACTGGCTGATCGCCGGCCGCAACGCCGGCGCCTGGCGCGAGCCACCGCCGGTGCGGAGACCGCCGCCGCCATTGCCGTCGCAGTCTCGGCCGGATGCGCGGTGAGGGTTTTCATCTCGGCTCTACTCCGCTAAACCGCGCGCCATGAACCGGACCGGACTTTTCATCGCCCTGGCGCTGTGGCTTTTGATCGGCGTCGTCTTCGGCCTTTATCCCGAACTCGATCTCAAGCTCGCCGCGCTGTTCTTCGATCCCGCCACCAACACCTTTCCGCTCAAGCTGAACGGCTGGGCCAGCTTCGCGCGGGATGCGGCGATGTGGATCGCCTGGGCGTTCGTGGTGCCGTCGCTGGTCGCGCTCGTGGTCAAGATGATCCGCCCGGAACGGCCGCTGCTGGTATCCGGTCGCGCCATGGTGTTCCTGCTGGTCACGATCATCATGTCGGCCGGCATTCTCACCAACCTGACCTTCAAGACCTATTGGGGACGGCCGCGTCCGGTGGTGGTGACGCAGTTTGCCGGCGAGCAGCAGTTCGTGCCGTGGTGGGACCCGCGCGGGGACTGCGCGCGCAATTGCTCGTTCTTCTCGGGCGAGGGCGCGACCGCCTTCTGGACGCTGGCGCCTGCCGCGCTGGCCCCGCCGGCATGGCGGCCGCTCGCTTATGCCGGCGCCGTGGTGTTCGGCGCCGTCACCAGCGGCCTGCGCATGGCGTTCGGCGGACACTTCTTCACCGATGTGGCGATTGCCGGCCTCGTCAGCTTCGTCGTGATCTGGTTCGCCTATGCCCTGATCTACCGCTGGCCGCGGACGCGGTTTTCGGACGAGGCGGTCGATGCAGCCCTGACCCGGCTGGCCATGCCCGGCTACCGGCTCCGCCAGCGCCTGTTCGGCCGCAAGCCCGCCCCGGAAGCCTCGGCTTGAGCCCATTAAATGGGTGCCGAGTCCTGCGAAATTTGATATTCGCGCGGTCAAACCCGCCCCTAGACCAGCCCTTGAGACCCGATTGGAAGCGCCATGACCACGATCCTGAAAAGCCTGCCCAAGGGTGAGAAAGTCGGCATCGCTTTCTCCGGCGGCCTCGACACCAGCGCGGCGCTGCTCTGGATGAAGCAGAAGGGCGCGCGCTGCTACGCCTACACCGCCAATCTTGGCCAGCCGGATGAAGCCGACTACAACGAGATTCCGCGCAAGGCGACGGAGTTCGGCGCCGAGAAGGCGCGGCTGGTCGATTGCCGCACGCAGCTCGTCCACGAGGGCATTGCCGCGATCCAGTCGGGCGCCTTCCACATCTCGACCGGCGGCATCACCTATTTCAACACCACTCCGCTCGGCCGCGCCGTCACCGGCACGATGCTGGTCGCCGCAATGAAGGAAGACGGCGTCAACATCTGGGGCGACGGCTCGACCTTCAAGGGCAACGACATCGAGCGCTTCTACCGCTACGGCCTGCTCACCAATCCCGGCCTGAAGATCTACAAGCCCTGGCTCGACCAGCAGTTCATCGACGAGCTCGGCGGCCGTGCCGAGATGTCGGCGTTCATGACCGCGCAGGGCTTCGCCTACAAGATGAGCGCCGAGAAGGCCTATTCGACCGACAGCAATCTGCTCGGCGCCACGCACGAAGCCAAGGATCTCGAGAGCCTCGACAGCGGCATCAAGATCGTCAACCCGATCATGGGCGTGCCGTTCTGGCGCGACGACTGCATTGTAAAGGCCGAGAAGGTCGTTGTGCGTTTCGAGGAAGGCCAGCCGGTTGCGCTCAACGGCCAGACCTTCTCCGATCCCGTCGCGCTGTTCCTCGAAGCCAACGCGATCGGCGGCCGTCATGGCCTCGGCATGAGCGACCAGATCGAGAACCGCATCATCGAGGCCAAGAGCCGCGGCATCTACGAAGCCCCCGGCATGGCGTTGCTGCACATCGCCTATGAGCGCCTCGTCACCGGCATCCACAACGAGGACACCATCGAGCAATACCGCATCAGCGGCATGCGCCTGGGACGCCTGCTCTATCAGGGTCGCTGGTTCGACTCGCAGGCTTTGATGCTGCGCGAGACCGCACAGCGCTGGGTCGCTCGCGCCGTGACCGGTGAGGTCACGCTCGAGCTGCGCCGCGGCAACGACTATTCGATCCTCAACACGGAGAGCCCCAACCTCACCTATGCGCCAGAGCGGCTCAGCATGGAGAAGGTCGAGGACGCAGCGTTCACGCCGGCCGACCGCATCGGCCAGCTCACCATGCGCAATCTCGACATCGCCGACACCCGCACCAAGCTGAAGCTTTACAGCGATACCGGCCTGCTCTCGGGCAGCGAAGGCTCGCAGATATTCCGGCTCGAAAGCGACAGGGGTTGATTGCAGCCCGATCGGGCTAGGAACCGAATCGCCGGGATCGATAGTCTCGCGCGGCGGATAGCCTGCGCGAGCAGCGCGACATTGTGCGCCACCAATGGCCCGAGACCGAGGGCCGGCATGACGCGACTCACGATGAGAGCGTCCGTGCAAATTGATGGAGCGATCAATGGCAAGATACAGATGCGACCTGCCGCAGCACCGCGGAGGCATTTTCCTGACCGACGGCGGCATGGAAACCACCCTGATCTTTCACGAAGGGCTGGAGCTGCCTCATTTCGCGGCATTCGTGCTGCTCGACAGCGCGGATGGTCGCGCGCATCTGAAGCGCTACTACGAAGCCTATCTCCGCATCGCGCAGCAGCATGCGCTCGGCTTCGTGCTCGACAGCCCGACCTGGCGCGCCAATCCCGATTGGGCTGCCAAGCTCGGCTACGATGCGGCCAGGCTCAAGGCGGTCAACATGCGCTCCATCCGTTTTCTGGAGGAGTTGCGCGGCGAATGGGAGACTTCCGGCGCACCATGCGTGATCAACGGCGCGATCGGCCCGCGCGGCGACGGCTACAAGGCCGGCAACATGGACGCGGCGGAGGCGGAAGCCTACCACTCGGCTCAGATCGCGGCATTCGCCGAGGCAGGCGCCGACATGGTGACCGCGTTCACGCTGAACAGCATCAACGAAGCCGTCGGCGTCGTGCGCGCGGCCAAGCGGCAGGACATTCCGGTCGCGATCTCCTTCACGGTCGAGACGGATGGTCGCCTGGTCAGGGGGGAATCCCTGCGCGAAGCGATTGAAACTGTCGACGAAGCGACGGAGCGGGATTGCGAATATTTCCTGATCAACTGCGCGCACCCGACCCATTTCGAGAACGCGCTCGCGGGCGGCGAGGCGTGGGTTCAGCGCATTCACGGCGTCAGAGCCAATGCGTCGACCAAAAGCCATGCCGAGCTCGACGAGTCCGAGACGCTCGACAGCGGTGATCCCGCCGATCTCGGCCGCCGTTACCTTTCGCTCAGGCGCGCCTTTCCCGGCATGCGGATTCTCGGCGGCTGTTGCGGCACCGATCACCGGCATGTCGCCGCCGTTTGCGAGGCCTGCCTGTCGCCAGAGGCGTTGACCACGTGATGCAGTTGAGAGGGCCGGTATCGCCCCCGGCCTTCGACCCGTCGCCCATTTGTCTCGCGCCATATGTGATGACGGTGTCATTCTCGATCGCTACGCTTTCTGTTCCTATCGGAACTGGATTGCGGAGCACCGCGCATGATCAAGAATTCGGCCCTCGCCTCTCTCATCGTCCTCTGTTGGACATCGTCTCTGTCGGCACAAACGATCTATCCGATCGATCGCGCCGAGATCCTGGCCGGGGCCCGATTCGACTTCAAGGTCGAACTGCCCGGGCTAGTTGATCCCGCCAAGTTGAAGGTGACGGTGAACGGCGCGGACTATGCCGCCGCGTTCGGCCGTTCCGGGACCTTGATCGAGCGCGAGGACGGCAAGGATCAGTCGGCGCTGATCCTGCGCGACGTTACGCTGACCAAGCCGGGCAGCGTTGCGGTTGAGGTGAGCGACGGCACGCACCAGCGCAGCGTCACATGGACGGTTTACGACACCGGTCCACGCAAGGCGAAGAACGTCATCCTGTTCATCGGTGACGGCATGTCGCCGGCACATCGGATCGCCGCGCGAATCCTGTCCAAGGGCATCGTGGAGGGCAAGAGCCGCGGCAAGCTTGCGATCGACGACATGCCTCATATGGCGCTGGTGGCAACCGCCGGCTCGGACTCGATCATCACGGATTCCGCAAACTCGGCCAGCGCCTATGCGACCGGGCACAAGAGCGCCGTCAACGCCCTCGGCGTCTACGCGGACCGCTCTTTGAGCGCGTTCGACGATCCCAAGGTCGAAACCATCACGAGCCTTGCCAAGCGCCGGCTCGCCATGGCGATCGGCATCGTCACCAATACCGAGGTCGAAGACGCGACGCCCGCCGCGATGGTCGCGCACACCCGCCGACGCGCCGCCTATGACGAGATCGTCGAGCAGTTCTTCGCGGCGAAGCCGGATGTGCTGATGGGCGGAGGCAGCGCGAACTTCCTGCCGAAGTCGGCCGCCGGCTCGAAGCGCAAGGATGAGACCGACTACATCGCGAAGTTTCGCGACGCCGGCTATCAGGTCGCAACTACTGCAGGTGAGCTCAGTGCTTCTGCCGCAAAGCCGGACACGAGCAAGCTGCTCGGCCTGTTCGCCACCGGCAACATGGACGGCGTGCTGGATCGCAAATTCCTCAAGGGCGGCGGCGTCAAGAAATTCCCCGAGCAGCCTGACCTGACCGAGCAGGTGCGGGCGGCGCTGAACATCCTCGCGAAGAACGAGAACGGCTTCTTCCTGATGGTCGAGTCCGGGATGATCGACAAATACGCGCATTTGCTCGACATGGAGCGCGCCGTCTACGATACGATCATGCTCGACAACGCGGTGCGTCAGACGCGCGAATGGGCGCGGGCGCGGGGTGACGACACCCTCATCCTCGTGGCGGCGGACCACAATCATCCCAACAGTCTCGTCGGCACGGTGAGTGACGACATGGGCACGGCGCCCAACGTTCCCTTGCGCGAGCGCGTCGGCGTCTACGACAAGGCTGGGTTTCCCAATTACCCGGCGCCGGATGCGGAAGGCTATCCGTCACGGGTCGATGTCAGCCGGCGGCTCGCCATCTTCTCGGCCAGCCTGCCGGATCACTACGAGACTTTTCGCCCGAAGCTCGACGATCCCAATGAGCCAACCGTGAAGGCCGGCGACGACGGGACCTTCAAGGCCAACGACAAATACAAGGATGTGCCGGGCATGGTGCTGCGGCCGGGCAATCTGTCGGCGATGATCGGCGCCAGCGTGCATTCCGGCGAGGACGTCATCCTGACCGCGACCGGGCCGGGCAGCGAACGCGTGCAGGGTTCTATGGACAACACCGAAGTGTTTCGCGTCATTGCCGATGCGCTCGGACTTGGCGCCGCGCAGTGATCGGGACACGCGCAAAACAGAATGGCCGGGATTGCTCCCGGCCATTTTCTTTTCGCGAAGGTTCTTACTGCCGCGGCGGTGGTGCCGCGTTGGCCTGGTCGCCATTGAGCAGCGGCGTGATGCGGCGGACGGTGACGCGCCGGTTGATCAGGCTCGGACCCTGGCTCTGCTCCTTCAGGTATTGCTCGCCATAGCCCTGCGACGTCAGGTTCTCCGCCGGCACGTTGAACTGCTGGGTCAGCAATTCGGCTGCAGCCTGCGCGCGGCGGTCCGACAGTGACAGATTGTCGACCTCGTTGCCGACCGCGTCGGTGTGGCCCTCGATCAGGAACACCTCCTGTGGGTTGGCCTGGATCGCCTGGTTGATGCCATCGGCGATCACCTGCAGCCGCGCCGCCTGATCCGGCGGAATGGTCCACGATCCCGTCTCGAAGTTGATCGTGTTGACATCGATGCTCGGCATCTGCATGCGAACGTTCGGGCTGTAGCGGATCTCGTCGAGCGAGTAGCGCCGATCGATCCGCTGTACCGGCGGGGCCCGCATCGTGTCGTAGATCACCTGCGGCGGTGCCTCTTGGGCGTCGACGATGTAGCGATCATAGGGGATGCTGACCACCGGCGGCGGCACGTCGACGTAGAAGCCGCCGACCGCCCGCGGATCGCGGTAGGTGTTGTCGATGATCACGATCTCACGCCCGCGAGGATCCCTGCGGATGCGCCGCATCAGCCGCCCGTCGGTACCGACGACAGTGATGATCTCGCTGCCATCTGGACGGATCACGACCGTGCGGGTCTCGCCGCCGACGGTGTCGGTGCGAATGTCGCGGGCGCCATAGCGGAAGCGATAGAGGTCGTTGCCGCGGACATAGGCCTGCCCGCCCGGATCGCGGACGATGATCCGGTCCGGCTCGGTGTAGACGGTGCGGCCGCCTTCGATGGTCTCCCGTCGCTGGCCGTGGATGTCGGCGATGGTCGCGCCGATCACGGCACCGGCCACCACGCCCGCACCGATCGCGAGCGGCGTCAGATCACGCTGCGGGGGACGTGGCGGTGGCGGTAGCGGTGCTGCGACCGTTGGCGCGGCCCGGAAAGCCGGCGCGACCGTCGGTGGCCTGTATTGTGCCCTGTCCGGCGGCGGCGCGGCGGCCGGCGTGCCGGGGACGACGGTCGGGGCTGCGGCGCCGGCGGGAGGCGCCGGGGGCCGGGGCGGGGCGCCAGCCTGCGGAGCCGCAGCCGGAGCTCCGGCTGCGGGCGCGCCGGCAGGAGGTGTTCCACCCTGTTGGCCGGGGGCAGGCGTTGCCGTCGGCGCCGGGGCTACGCCCGGTGCCGGTGCTGCGCCGGGACGTCCGGCTGGCGGAGTCGGGGTGCTGCCGGGCGCCGGGGTGGCCGTCGGAGCGGGCGGTGCGCCGGGAGCCGGCGTCGGCGATCCCGCAGCCGGAGGCGTGCCGGGACGTACGCCGGGCGGAGGTGCACCCGGACGGCCCGGCGGTGGCGCGGGGGGCGTGCTGCCGGGAGCCGGGGTCGCGGTCGGTGCGGGAGACGTTGCCGGTGCAGGCGTGGTCGCCGGCGCAGGTGCACCTGGACGCGCCGGTGGCGCGGCTGTCGGAGCAGGGGGTGTCGCCGTCGGCGCAGGCGTCGGCCGTCCTGCAGGACCCGCTGCGGGAGGCGGCGGAGGCGGAGGTGGCGTCGGGGCCGGCCGTGCGGCGGGCGGCGGCGCGGGAGGCGTGCGCTGCTGGGGAGCTGCGGCGGGAGGCGGTGCTGGCGGCGTGGGAGCCGGGCGTGCGGCGGGTGGAGCATGCTGCTGCGGGGCCGCGGCCGGTGGCGGCGCGGGCTGCTTCGGAGCAGCAGGCGGCGGAGGTGGCGGCGGCGGAGCCGGACGGGCCGCAGGTGGGGGCGGCTGTGGCGGCGGAGCCGGACGAGCTGCGGGCGGGGGTGGCGGCGGCGCAGCCGGGCGCGGCGGCGCGGCAGCCGGCGGCGGCGCAGCGGGCGGAGGTGCGGCCGGGCGTGCCGGTGCCGCGGGCGGAGCTGCCGCAGGCGGTCCCTTCGGAGGCTGCTTCGCTTTTTGGTCAGCCTCAGGCTGGGCCTGGGCGACAACGAGCGGCGGCGCACTTTGCGCATGCGATGCGGAGCTTGCGAATTGCATCGCGGTGAGAGCCGTCGTTGCAAGCAGCACGAGACGAAGGTTGGTCATGGTGGTGAACTTCCCCGGAAGGTTCTTTGACGAAGTGTCGAGATGAACAGCTACGCGTTAGGCCGCATTGTGGCGGGCGAAGAAGTCGCGGCCCGATTTATTTCTGCACGCAAATAACCTCACTATGGTGACGTTCATTGCGCATTCAGACGCAGGTTGCAATCGCCTCACATGTGATCGCTCGCCTCAGACCTGATCCCGCGGCGAACGCGCGTCCGTCGCGGGATTCGGTGTAAGCGGTCCGTTGGGTCCGCGCGATGGAATCTCTTCAGGCACGCGCCCCGGCAACTCGTCGGGACGCGGTGATTCGCCTGGCTCGCGCACCGGCGGCGCGATTTCGGGCTGCGGATTGCCGGGCGGAATTCCCGGCGGCGGCTCGGTCGGAGTGCCCGGCGTTGACGGCGGTATCTCGGGCGGCTCTATCGGCATCACATCGAAACCTTGCGGTTATCGCCGAGGTCGGGACGCGTGTTAGTCACCGCCGCGGCAGCCATCTTCACGTACGAGATCACTGTGCCGGGTGAATCCCAGAACTCGGCATCGTCAGGCGTCACCTTGAGCACGCGGATGTTTGGATCCTCCGCAGAGTCCCACCACGCCTTGGCCGGCGTCGAGAACAATTCCTTGATCTTCGCACGGTCGTTGGAGACGACGGCAGCGCCGGTCAATGAGACGTATTTCTGGCTGCTCGCATCCGCGAACGACAGGTTGATGGAGGGATACCTCGCGATCTCTTCATCCTTGTGATGCCGCGCGTCGGTAAGGAAAAAGATCGTGTTCGCGTCGCGGTCAAGATGAGCGCTCATCGGCCGCGCGCGCAGCTTGTCGCCGTCGCGCGTCACCAGCATTGCGAAGCCGATCTTCTTCATCAGCTCCCAGGCACGGTCGACGTCGCGGGAATTGTCGTTGGCCATATCGTGCTCCTATTGCAAGCGACGATAACGGCCTGCAGAGAGCGAGGTTCCCCGAAACCCCGCCTATTCCGGTGCGTGGCAGACGGCCTCGATGTTGTGGCCATCAGGATCGAGCACGAACGCGCCGTAATAGTTCGCATGGTAATGCGGGCGAATGCCGGGCGGGCCGTTGTCGCGCCCACCCGCCGCCATCGCCGCCTTGTAGAACGCGTCCACCGTGGCGCGGTCTTCGGCGCGAATGGCGATGTGCACCGGCTTGTTCATCGCGCCTTCCGCGCCGAACCAGAAGTCCGGCTTGCCGTCGGCGCCAAAGCCAGCGGCCGCGGCGTGCCCGGTCTGCTCCGCCGTCACCTCCATGATCAGGCCGTAGCCGAGCGGCGCCAGCGCCTTGGTGTAGAACGCCTTGGCGCGCTCGTAGTCAGAGACCGAGAAGCCCAGATGGTCGATCATCGCTGCCTCCGTTGTTCGCTTCCGTCAGCGCGACAGGAACGTATTGCTCCGCGTCTTGCGCACGATGGCAAAGCCGCGCGCGACCATGTCGGCAATACAGTCCTGCTGCCATTCGTTCTGTGACAGGTGCTCGATGACGACCGCGCGCGGCCACAGCGATGGCGGCGCGTCGCGGAAGAAGCCGATCAGCACGCGGTCCTCGAAGCCTTCGACATCGATCTTGAGCGCATCGACCTGTGTGACGCCTGCCTCGTCGAGAATGCGCGTCAGGCGCAGCGATGGTACCTTGATCGCGTCGGCGCTGGCGGAGCCGGTGACGACGTGGGTGGCGCCGAGATTGCCGCCGCCGCTCTCGATCATCAGCTCGCCGTCGTTGTCACCGGCAGCCGCCTGCACCAGGCGCACCTGCGTTGCATGCGAGGCGGCGTGATTGAATGCCAGCCGCCCATATGTGAGGGGATGCGGCTCGATCGCGACGACCTTGCCGTTGGCGCCGACCTGCCGCGCCATCACCAGCGCGAAGGTGCCGACATTGGCGCCGACATCGACGAATGTGCCGCCCACTGGCGTGTGCTGGCGCAGGAAATCGAGCTCGTCGAGATTGTAGTCTGGATTGAACAGCGCGCCGCGCTCGGTCGCGCTGCCCTGGTGATAGAGACGAAACGAGGCCCCTTGGTACTGCACGTCGACCGGGCCGCCACGCAGCAAATTGACCAGCCGCGACATCCACGGCCGGAACGCGCCGCGCTTCAACCCCGATCGCGTCGCGAGGCTGATGATCGCGGCCTGCGCGGCGTTCGGCGCAAACGCGCCGAACGGCGCGGACGAAGGGGCGTTGTCGGGCGTCAAGCAGGCGATCCTCATTGCAGGCGGCGCATGAATAGCCGGTTTTGATGAGAGCTACAATTTCGGCGTCGTCCCAGGGCGCGCAGCGAACCCGGGACCCATAATCACTGGGCGGAGTTTGACACGAGATGCCCACTCCGAGTCTTCGCACAAGTTCTCCCTTGGGGGTATGGGTCCCGGATTTGCGCGCGCTTGTGGCGCGCTTGTCCGGGACGACAGAGAGAGCGCTACGCCGCCTTCTTCGGGGCCTTGCGCTGGCGCAGGAATCGCCCGAGCAGCTTGCGCCTGCCCTTGCGTGGGATCAGGTCGACGTCGCTGACGAGCTTGGCGCCGCCCTTGCGACGCTCCAGCACGATCTTGCGGCTGTGGAAGGCCTCCAGCTCGGCGCGGTGCGCGACGCTGACGATGGTCGCATTGGGCAAGGCGTCGGTGACCATCTTCATCATGCTGTCCTGGCTCTTCTCGTCGAGCGCGGAGGTGGCCTCATCGAGCACGATGATGTCGGGTTTGTGCAGCAGCAGCCGGGCGAAGGCGAGGCGCTGCTTCTCGCCGCCGGATAGCGTCTGGTCCCACGGCGCTTCCTCCTCGATCTTCTCCTTGAGATGATCGAGGCCGACCTTGTGCAGGGCCTCGCTGATCTCCTCAATCGTCCAATCCTCGGCCGCGCCCGGATACGCCACTGCACGGCGCAGGGATCCCGAGGGCACGTAAGGCCGTTGCGGCAGCATGAACAGCCGACGGTCGGGATGGAAATTGACGCTGCCGCCGCCCCAGGGCCAGAGGCCGGCGATGGCGCGCACCAGCGTGCTCTTGCCGGTGCCGGATTCGCCGGCGACCAGGAGCCGCTCGCCGGGTTCGATCACCACTTCGGTCTCGCCGACCACGGCCGTGCCATCGTCGAGCGTGACCGAGAGGTCCTTCAACTCCAGCATGGCCTCGTTGCTGGTCTCGCCGCGCTTGATGCGGCCAAGGCCATCGCCCTGCTCGGCGCGTTCGAGGCCGTCGAGCGACATCATCAGCGAGGCGATGCGGCGCGCGCAGGCATTCCAGTCGGCGAGCCGCGGATAATTGTCGACCAGCCAGCCGAATGCACTCTGCACGATGGTGAAGGCAGAGGCCGCCTGCATCACCTGTCCGAGCGTCATGCTGCCGTCGAGGAATTTTGGCGCGCAGAGCAGGAGAGGCACCACGGGCGCCACGAGGCTGGAGCCCTGCGAGACCAGCGTGGTGCGCATGTGTTGGCCCGCGAGTCGTGCCCATTGCTTGAGCACGCCAGTGAAATTGCGGTCGATGCCGCCGCGCTCTTCTTCTTCGCCGCCGAGCAGCGCGATGCTCTCGCCGTTTTCGCGCACGCGCGTCAGCGTGTAGCGGAAATCGGCCTCGGCCTGGTTCTTGGCCTCGGACACCTGCACGAAGCGGCGGCCGATCACGACGATCGAGCCGGAGGCGATCGCAGCGTAGACGATCGCGGCAATCACCAGGAAGCCGGGAATGGTGATGCTCGCGCCGCCGAGGGTGACGGTGAGCGCGCCGCCGATGGTCCAGAGCACGACGATGAAGGTCACGGCAGACAGCAGCGCAGAGGTCACGCCGGCGAGGAAATCGACCGGCGAGTCCGTCGCGATGCGCAGGTCTTCGGCGATCCGGTATTCCGGATTCTTGTGGTCGCCCCCGACGAGATTGAGCTGGTAGTAGCGTCCGTTGGTAAGCCAGCGCGTCAGCACGCTGCTCGTGAGCCAGGCGCGCCAGCGCCGCTGGATGCTCATGCGCGCGAACACCTGCGCGACGGCGAGCACGATGCTGCCGATCGCGAGCGGGAAGAACAGCGCCGTGAGATGGAAGACGCTGGCCGCATCGCGCTTCTCGATGGCGTCGAAGATCTCGCGATTCCAGACATTGATGCCGTACTGGAAGCCGACGGTCAGGACGATCAGCACGCCGAGGCCGATCGAGAACGGCCAGGCCAGGCGGTCGCCATGGCGCCCCCAGAAGCCGCGCGCGCTGATCCAGAAGCGTGTCAGCAGATAATCCTTGCGAACCTGCTCGGCTTCCTCAGGAGACAGTTCGGGATCGGGCTCGACCAGCTCGGGAGGCGGAGGCGCTACGTCATCACCGTTCTCGCCCTTGATCGCGACGATGGGCGGCTTCTTGTCCTGTTCGCGCTTTGCGGCCCGCTTGTGCATGAGCGGACAACGCAAAGGAAATCAACCGGTTCCCCCCGGTTCCCGGCTCCGAATCACTCGGCGGCGCCGTCGCGCACGCGCCGCAGCCGCGCGGCCCGGTGCAGAACCCGCGACAATTCCTCGATCGAATAGGGTTTTTGCACGAGATCGAAGCCGACCGCGCCCTCCTGCGACAGGGCTTGGCTGTAGCCCGTGGTCAGCACGACCGGCACGCCGATGCCGCGCTCGCGGACCGCCTTTGCCAGATCGAGTCCGGTCATGCCCGGCATCACCACGTCCGAGAACACGACGTCGAAACGATCCGCATCCACCACGAGCTCGGCGAGCGCATCGGTCGCATTGTCGACCAGGGTGATGCTGTAGCCGAGCTCGGTGAGGCCGTCGGCGGCAAAGTTGGCAAGCTCGAGATTGTCCTCGACCACCAGCACCGACATGCCGCTGCCGGCCACCGCCGGTGCGGTGTTCGGCGCGTGCCGCTGAGGCAAGAGGTCCCGCGGCACGTGCGGCAAATAGAGCGAGAAGGTGCTGCCCTGCCCCACCTCGCTCGTCACCGTCACCTCGCCGCCCGATTGCCGGGCAAAGCCGAACACCTGGGAGAGGCCGAGACCGGTGCCGTGACCAACCTGCTTGGTGGTGAAGAACGGCTCGAAGATGCGCCCGAGGCGCGCTGCCGGAATGCCGACCCCGGTGTCGCTGACGGTGATGCGGACGAAGCCATGGTTGTCCGCGATCGAGGCCGCCGTGCCCGAAATGGCGCTCGTAGCCTCGACCGCGAAGGTGATCCTGCCCTTGCCCTGCATGGCATCGCGCGCATTGGTCGCCATGTTGATCAGTGCCGTCTCGAACTGGCCGGCATCGGCATTGACGAGACAGGGCTCCCCCGGCAGCCGCATCGCGATCTCGATGGCGGGGCCGAGCAGCGTCGCAAGCATGTCGTGGAGCGACTGCATTCGCTGGCCGACGTCGAACACCTCCGGCTTCAGGGTCTGGCGTCGCGCAAAGGCGAGGAGCTGGGAGGTCAGCTTGGCCGCGCGCGCGACCGAATCCGCGATGGCGGTGATGTAGCGCTGCCGCCGCTCCTCCGTCAGTTGCGGCCGATTGAGCAGGTCGACCGAGGCACGGATCACGGTGAGCAGATTGTTGAAGTCGTGCGCGACCCCGCCGGTGAGCTGCCCGAGCGCCTCCAGGCGCTGGCTGTGCTTGAGCGCATCCTCGGCTTCGCGCCGCGCGGCGGCCTCGGCCTGGAGATGCTGGGTGCGGCGGAATGCGAAGGCGAGCAGCAGGAACAACAGCGCGGTGGCGGGAATGCCGAACACCAGATGCTGGCCGATGGTGGCGAACCAGCGTGCCCGGATCGCAGAAGTCTCGAGCCCGGCGCTGACGTAGATCGGATATTCGGCGACGCGCCGGTAGCCGATGCGGCGCTCGATTCCGTCCGACGGCCAGGTCACGGTGATCAGGCCATGCTCGGGGCTCGACGCGATCTTCTGGCCGACCGGACCGCTTGGATCGAGCCGGAAGTCGCGGTCGAGCCGCGGGAAATGCGCGAGCACGGCGCCGTCAGCGCGCCCCATCGCGAAGAAGCTGCCGGGATCGGAGCCGATCCTGGCATAGAAGCTCTCGAAATATTCCGGCAGGACCGAGGCCTGGATCACGCCGATGAAATGACCGTCGTCGGACTCGCGGCGGCGGCTCATCCCGAAGAAGCGGGCGCCCTGATAGGGCGGACGCGGCGTCAGGGCCGTGCCGATGTAGGTGCCGATGCTTTGGTCGACATGAGCGTAGAAATAGTCGCGGTCCGCAAAGCCGAGTTGCGGCGGCGGCGAGGCGAGGCTGTTGACCAGCGCCTTTCCGTCTGCATCGAAGATCCAGGCCGATTTGAGCTGCGGCAGCGAATCGGCCAGCCGCTTCAGGCGACGGTGCAAAGCCGGTTCGCGCGCGCGGATGGTGTCGTCGGAAAGGCCGCGCGCGACCTCGCCCAGCTCGGCAAGGCTGCGGTCGATGGTCTCGAACACTTTGAGCGCATGCTCATGCGCGACGTCGAGCGTGCGCTCGATCTCGCGGTCGGAAGTGTCCTTGGTCGAGGTGAAGGAGATCGCCGAGGCGATAGCGAACAGCGCAATCGGAAGCGCCAGGGATGCCGCCATCATCCACTGCAACAATTTTAGCGAATTGCGTTGCGCGCCCTGCACGGCTCCGGTCCCTGACCGGAGCTTAGCGGAGATTCCCGCTCAAAAGGAAGTCGCTTGTGATGGGAACCGGAGGTTGCAATGTGCCGGTACACCCGCGGCGCTTGGCGGAGGCAAATTCCGCTGCGGCCGGCCCCCATCGTGGAATGCCCCGGCCGCTCAGGCCGGGGGTCGCAGCACGAATCGCCTCTAGATCTGCCGCTCGACCATCTTGAGCTTGAGCTCGGCGATGGCCTCGGCGGGATTGAGGCCCTTCGGGCAGGCCTTGGCGCAGTTCATGATGGTGTGGCAGCGATAGAGGCGGAACGGATCCTCGAGATTGTCGAGCCGCTCGCCGGTCGCCTCGTCGCGCGAATCGGACACCCAGCGGTTGGCCTGGAGCAGCGCGGCCGGGCCGAGATAGCGCTCGCTGTTCCACCAATAGCTCGGGCACGAGGTCGAGCAGCAGGCGCACAGGATGCACTCGTAGAGGCCGTCGAGCTTCTCGCGGTCCTCGTGGCTCTGGCGCCATTCCTTCTGCGGCGTCGGCGAGGTCGTCTTCAGCCACGGCTCGACGGAAGCGTACTGCGCGTAGAAATTGGTGAGGTCGGGAACGAGATCCTTCACCACCGGCTGGTGCGGCAGCGGGTTGATCTTGACCGCGCCGTCCTTCACGTCGTGCATCGAGCGGGTGCAGGCCAGCGTGTTCTGGCCGTCGATGTTCATCGCGCAGGAGCCGCACACGCCCTCGCGGCAGGAGCGGCGGAAGGTCAGCGACGGGTCGATGTGGTTCTTGATCCAGATCAGGCCGTCCAGCACCATCGGACCGCAATCATTGGTATCGACGTAATAGGTGTCGACGCTCGGATTCTTGCCGTCGTCCGGATTCCAGCGATAGACCTTGAACTCACGGAGCTCGGTCGCGCCCGCGGGCTTCGGCCAGGTCTTGCCGCCTGATATCTTCGAGTTCTTCGGAAGTGCGAATTCAACCATAAGTCCTGCCTCTGGTTTCTTTCGTCATCCGCGGGCTTGACCCGCGCATCCATCTTTAAGGGATGGATTGCCGGGTCGAGCCCGGCAATGACAAGCAGCAATCAATACACGCGCGCCTTCGGCGGGATGTACTGCACGTCGTTGGTCATGGTGTAGTTGTGAACCGGGCGATACTCGATCTTGACCTTGCCGGCATCGTCCAGCCAGACCAGCGTGTGCTTCATCCAGTTCTTGTCGTCGCGCTCGGAGAAGTCCTCGCGGGCATGGGCGCCGCGGCTTTCGGTGCGGTTGGCGGCCGAGTTCATCGTCACCACCGCCTGCGAGATCAGATTGTCGAATTCGAGCGTCTCGACGAGATCCGAATTCCACACCAGAGAGCGGTCGGACACCGCGATGTCGGTGATGCCGCTGTGGACCTTCGCGATTAGGTTCTGGCCTTCGCTGAGCACTTCGCCGGTGCGGAACACCGCGCAATTGGTCTGCATCACATTCTGCATGCCTTCGCGCAGCTTCGCCGTCGGCGTGCCGCCGGAGGCGTAGCGGTAATGGTCGAGGCGGCCCAGCGCGAGCTCGGCCGAGTTCGACGGCAGCTCGGGCTGCTTGGCATTGGGTGTGAGCTTCTCGGCGAGGCGGAGCGCCGCGGCGCGGCCGAACACCACGAGGTCGATCAGCGAGTTGGAGCCGAGGCGGTTGGCGCCGTGCACGGAGACGCAGGCGGCTTCGCCGATCGCCATCAGGCCTGGGATGATGGCGTTGTCGTCGCCATCCTTCTTGGTCAGCACCTCGCCGTGATAGTTCGTGGGGATGCCGCCCATGTTGTAGTGCACGGTCGGCACGATCGGGATCGGCTCGCGCGTCACGTCGACATTGGCGAAGATCTTTGCCGATTCCGAGATGCCGGGCAGGCGCTCGGCGAGCACCGCGGGATCGAGATGGTCGAGATGCAGGAAGATGTGGTCCTTCTTCTTGCCGACGCCGCGGCCTTCGCGAATCTCGATGGTCATCGCGCGCGAGACCACGTCCCGCGAGGCGAGATCCTTCGCCGACGGCGCGTAACGCTCCATGAAGCGCTCGCCTTCAGAGTTGACGAGATAGCCGCCCTCGCCGCGCGCGCCCTCGGTGACGAGGCAGCCCGAGCCGTAGATGCCGGTCGGATGAAACTGCACGAACTCCATGTCCTGCATCGGCAGGCCGGCGCGCAGCACCATGCCGCCGCCGTCGCCGGTACAGGTGTGCGCCGAGGTGCAGGAGGCATAGGCGCGGCCGTAGCCGCCGGTCGCCAGGATCGTGGTCTGGGCGCGGAAACGGTGCAGCGTGCCGTCGTCGAGCTTGAGCGCGATGACGCCGCGGCAGGTGCCCTGATCGTCCATGATCAGGTCGATGGCGAAGAACTCGATGAAGAACTCGGCCGCGTGGCGCAGCGACTGGCCATACATCGTGTGCAGCATGGCGTGGCCGGTGCGGTCGGCGGCGGCGCAGGTGCGTTGCGCCTGGGCCTTGCCGAACTCGGTGGTCATGCCGCCGAACGGACGCTGGTAGATCTTGCCGTCCTCGGTGCGCGAGAACGGCACGCCCCAATGCTCGAGCTCGTAGACCGCGTCGGGCGCGTTGCGCACCATGTATTCGATCGCGTCCTGATCGCCGAGCCAGTCCGACCCCTTCACGGTGTCGTACATGTGCCAGCGCCAGTCGTCCTTGTGCATGTTGCCGAGTGAGGCGGAGATGCCGCCCTGCGCCGCGACCGTGTGCGAGCGGGTCGGAAACACCTTGGTGATGCAGGCGGTGCGCAGGCCCGCTTCGCTGCAGCCGACCACGGCGCGCAGGCCGGCGCCGCCGGCACCCACTACGACGACGTCGTAAGTGTGGTCTTCGATCGGATAGGCCTTGCCGTTAGTGGCGGGAGCGCTGTTGCCCGAGCCATTCGTTGTGTTGGCCATGGGTTACACTCCGGATGACAGTTTCAGGATCGCATAGGTCGCGGCGAGCGCCACGGCGAACGAGAAGAAGTTGTTGAGCATGATCGCGGTGAGCTTCAGCTTCTCGTTATGGATGTAGTCCTCGATCACCACCTGCATGCCGATCTTCATGTGCCAGGCGCAGGCGAGGATAAAGAGGAGCAGGATCACCGCGACGGGAATCGAGCTCAGGGTCTGCGCAGCGTAAACCTGGTTGCGGCCGAGCAGCATGATGATGATCACCACCGCCGGGATCATCAGCAGCGTCATGGCGACGCCGGTGATGCGCTGGCGCCAGAAATCGGACGTGCCGGAATGCGCGGCGCCGAGGTTGCGGACGCGGCCGAGCGGCGTGCGCATCGAGGGAGGCTTCGGAGAGCCGTGGGATTCGTCGAAACTCATCGGCCGCCTCCGTTCGCGTAGGCGATGATCCAGATCAGCACGGTCAGCGCGATGCCGCCAATCAGGGCGCCCCAGGTCAGCGCTTCGCGCTCATTGGCCTTGAAGCCGTAGCCGAGATCCCAGACGAAATGCCGGATGCCGCTGAGCATATGGTGCATCAAGGCCCAGGTGTAGCCGAACACGATCAGCCGGCCGATGATGCTGCTGGAGAAGGCCTGGACGTGCGCGTAAGCGGCCGGCCCGGAGGCCGCGGCGACCAGCCACCAGACCAGCAGCAGGGTTCCGACATAGAGGGCAATACCGGTGGCGCGATGGACGATGGACAGCGCCATCGTCAGCGTCCAGCGGTACACTTGCATGTGTGGCGAGAGTGGTCGTTCGATCCGTGCGGTCATGGGCTTTGATGTTGTATGGCGGCCCGTAAGGGGGCGCGCGGGGATCGGAAAGGTCGGCTCTATTTACGGAGTCGATTTCCCCCGCGCAATCACCAAATGGCCATAAATCGAACCGTCGTTCAGCTCTAGAGCCTTGATGAACCAAGGCCAATCAGCGGCTTGGTATACCAGAGCGTCGATCCACCAAGAAAGAACAGAATAAATATTCATTATTTGAGAACTGAGCGCGATGCGTTGAAATTGCTATTGGAACGCATCTAAACGGACCATGCCGTCCAAATGGTCGAGCGGCACCCAGTCGAGGCTCCGATGGGACCCGCACACGCAACCCGCGCTTCAATCCGATCCAACCTGCCGCAAATTGGATATGCGCACTCTGCATCCCACCCCAGCCGGGAGGCCCGACCTGTCGACCGCGGGAATCAGATCGCCTAATGCTCCATGCGCAGCGTTCCCAAGCGACGGCTCGGAGAGGTTGCGGCCAGTCGCCAGGGCAGGTCAGGGGTGATCGCAGGTCTTGATATCGAGGAAATCGTCGAGCTGGCGCTGTTGCTGATCGCGACAGGCGCGCTCTCCGGATTCCTCGCCGGCGTGTTCGGCATCGGCGGCGGTGCGATCCTCGTGCCTGTCTTCTATGAGTGCTTCCGCATTGCCGGCGTGCCGTTGGAGGTTCGCATGCCGCTGTGCGTCGGCACCTCGCTCGCGGTGATCATTCCGACCTCGATCCGCTCATTCCAGGCGCACTACAAGCGCGGCGCCGTCGACATGACGATCCTGCGGGCTTGGTGGCTGCCGATCGTGATCGGCGTCGTCGCCGGCAGCGTGATCGCTCGCTACGCGCCCGAGCGGCTGTTCAAGATCGTGTTCGTCGCCGTCGCCTATTCGGCGGCCGCCCGCCTGATCCTCGCGCGCGAAGGCTGGAGGTTCGGCGAGGACCTGCCGAAGGGTCCCTTGATGCGCGCCTACGGCTTCTGCGTCGGCATCCTCTCGACCCTGATGGGCATCGGCGGTGGATTGTTCTCGAACCTGCTGATGACGTTCTACGGCCGGCCGATCCACCAGGCGGTCGCGACCTCGTCGGCGCTCGCGGTGCTGATCTCGATCCCCGGCGCGCTCGGCTACATCTACGCGGGGTGGCCGGCGGCCGCGAACTATCCCGCCGTTGCGGCGCTGCAAGTCCCGTTCGCGCTCGGCTACGTGTCGCTGATCGGTGCCGTGCTGGTGATGCCGATGAGCCTCGTCACGGCACCGCTCGGCGTGAAGGCCGCGCATGCGATGTCGAAGCGGACGCTGGAAGTGGCGTTCGGGGTCTATCTGTTCATCGTCGGCAGCCGGTTCGTGCTGAGTTTGGTGGGCGGATTGTAATTGGCGTGGGGCCAGAACTTACCGCACACTCCGCCGTCATCGCCCGACTTGATCGGGCGATCCAGTAATCCAGAGACATCGATAATTGAGCCGAGAGGCCGCAGCGTACTGGATGCCCCGGTCAAGCCGGGGCATGACATCGCGTTATGTGGCGCCGCTCGCCGCACAACGCCGCGAGCCACCTATTTCTTCGCGTAGATATCCCTGTACGTCTCGCGCAGAATGTTCTTCTGCACCTTGCCCATGGTATTCCGCGGCAGTTCGTCGACGACGAAGACGCGCTTGGGCATCTTGAATTTTGCCAGCCGGCCGTCGAGCGCCTTCAGAACGGCAGCTTCCGTGACGTCGGCGCCCTTATTGCAAACCAGCACTGCCGTCACGCCTTCGCCGAAGTCGGCGTGCGGCACGCCGATCACAGCCGACTCGACCACGCCGGGCATGGCGTCGATCTCGCTCTCGATTTCCTTGGGATACACGTTGAAGCCGCCGGAGATGACGAGGTCCTTGCCGCGGCCGAGGATGTGGACGTAGCCCTTGCCGTCGATCTTGCCGAGGTCGCCGGTGATGAAGAAGCCGTCGGGCCGGAATTCGGACTTGGTCTTCTCCGGCATGCGCCAATAGCCCTTGAACACGTTCGGCCCCTTCACCTCGATCATGCCGATGTCCTCGCGCGGCAGCTCCTTGCCCGTCTCAGGATCGGTGACGCGCACCGAGACGCCGGGGAGGGGAAAGCCGACCGCGCCGGGCACGCGCTCGCCGTCATAGGGGTTCGACGTGTTCATGTTGGTCTCGGTCATGCCGTAGCGCTCGAGCACGGCGTGCCCGGTGCGGGCCGACCATTCGCGGTGGGTCTCGGCCAGCAGCGGCGCCGAGCCCGAGATGAACAGGCGCATGTGCTTGGTCGTCTCGTGCGACAGCGCCGGATTTTGCAGAAGGCGCGTGTAGAAGGTCGGCACGCCCATCAGAACGGTGGCGCGCGCCATCAACTTGATGATCAGGTCCGGGTCGAGCTTCGGCAGGAAGATCATCGAGGCGCGCGCGAACAGCGTCACATTGGTCGCAACGAACAGGCCATGCGTATGATAGATCGGCAGCGCGTGGATCAAGACGTCCTTGTCGGTGAAGCGCCAGTAGTCGACGAGGCTGAGCGAGTTCGACGCGAGATTGTCGTGCGTCAACATCGCGCCCTTGGAGCGCCCCGTGGTGCCTGACGTGTAGAGGATCGCCGCGAGATCGTCGTTTGCGCGCGACACCGTCGTGAACTCGCGGCTCGCCTTGTCGGCGGCGTCCGTCAGCGAGCCCTTGCCGTCGGGTCCGAGCGTCTCGACCTTGGCCTTCACCTTGGCGGCGATCGGCACGAGCCCTTCCGCCTTGGAGGGATCGCAGACCACCAGCGACGGCTCGGCGTCGCCGATGAAATAGTCGAGCTCGTTCAGCGTATAGGCGGTGTTGAGCGGCAGGTAGACCGCGCCGGCCCTGACAGTGCCGAGATACAGCACGATGTTGGCGACCGATTTCTCCACCTGCACCGCGACGCGGTCGCCCGGCTTCACGCCGCGTGCGACCAGCACGTTCGCCATCTGCCCGGCCCGCGCGATCAGATCGCCATAGCTGATCCGGCCGCCGTCATGCGTCTCGATCGCGAGGCGCTTGGGATCGGAAAGGCCGTCGAACAGGCGGGAAAACAGGTTGGCGTCGGCAGCTTGGTTCATGCAACATTCCTCGCCGGCGAAGGCCGGTCAAACCGAGGGCTGGATTAGCAAAAACCGCCCCGCACAAGCAACGGAGACAGTTTGCATGACAAAAACCGGGAAACGCGTGGCCTGGGTCACGGGCGGCGGCAGCGGGATCGGAGAGGCCGGCGCCGAGGCATTGGCTGCCGATGGCTGGACGGTGGTGGTCTCGGGCCGGCGCAAAGAGGCCCTCGACGCCGTCGTCGCGAAGATCACCAAGGCGGGCGGGGCGGCCGAAGCCATGGCGCTGGATGTATCCAGCGCCACCGAAGCTCAGAAGGCGGCCGATCAGATCGTCGCCAAACACGGCCGGATCGATTTGTTGGTGAACAATGCCGGCATCAATGTCCCCAAGCGCAGCTGGAAGGACATGGAACTTGAAGGCTGGAATCAGCTGGTCCAGGTCAATCTCAACGGCGTGCTCTATTGTATGCGCGCGGTGCTGCCGACCATGCGCAAGCAGCAGGACGGTGCGATCATCAACGTCTCCTCCTGGGCCGGTCGTCACGTCTCGAAGATGCCGGGCCCGGCCTACACCACGACCAAGCACGCGGTGCTGGCGCTGACCCATTCCTTCAACATGGACGAATGCGTCAACGGCCTGCGCGCCTGCTGCCTGATGCCGGGCGAGGTGGCAACGCCGATCCTGAAGCTGCGCCCGGTCGTGCCAAGCGAGGATGAGCAGGCGAAGATGCTGCAATCCGAAGATCTCGGCCGCACCATCGCCTTCATCGCCAGCATGCCGGCGCGCGTCTGCATCAACGAGGTGCTGATCAGCCCGACGCATAATCGCGGCTTCATCCAGACGCCGAACAACAGGGATTGAGGCGCGGGGGAGCCGCGAACTCGTCATTGCGAGCGAAGCGAAGCAATCCAGGAATGCGTCCGCAGAGACAGTCTGGATTGCTTCGTCGCAAGGGCTCCTCGCAATGACGCCTGAGCCATCACACGAACAAATCGCCCCATAGTTTCACGCATCACAAAGAATTTTTCTCCGAAACCGGCCGGCGAACCCTCCCGTAGTTCGGTCCAACGACGGCACAGCTGCATCACCTCACGTCGCAGACGCCGTTGTTGCCCCAACTCAACGCCGGCGATCGCCGGTCTCAATTCAATCGGGAGACTCTCCATGTCGAAGCGCATTGCCTATCTCGCTGCCGCCGCCTTCAGCGCCCTGGCCATCACCGCGACCGTTGTCGCGCCTGTCAGCGCCGAAGAGAAGACCGTCATGGTCGGCGGCGCGGCGATGTTCCCGTCCAAGAACATCGTCCAGAACGCGGTCAATTCGAAGGACCACACCACGCTGGTCGCGGCGGTGAAGGCCGCCGGCCTCGTGCCGACGCTGGAAGGCAAGGGCCCGTTCACGGTGTTCGCGCCGACCAACGCCGCCTTCGGCAAGCTGCCGGCCGGCACCGTCGACAACCTCGTCAAGCCCGAGAACAAGGCGACGCTGACCAAGATCCTCACCTATCACGTGGTGCCCGGCAAGCTCGCGGCCACCGATCTCACCGACGGCAAGAAGCTGAAGACCGCCGAAGGCGAGGAGCTGACGGTGAAGAAGCAGGACGGCAAGGTCTGGATCGTCGATGCCAAGGGCGGCACCTCGATGGTGACGATCTCCAACGTCAACCAGTCCAACGGCGTCATCCATGTGGTCGACACCGTGCTGATGCCCGCGACGTAACACCGCGCGGTCCTGTTTCATCCCCGAACAGGATGCCTCGAGACAGCGAGCCGGGGTGCCCGGCTCGCTTTTTTGTGACCACCATAGCTGGCCGGTATAAATTCGATGCAGGACAGGGCGTAACGGAAGCCGCAGGACGGGCGTATAATTGCTGTCACACGACCTTCAGAACGGAACCATCATGGCGAGCCTCACAGTCAGCGACGAGCAGGTCGGGGCTACCCCGGCCAAAGTGATCCAGCCGGCCTGGGTCCGGATCATGCACTGGGTCAATGCACTTGCCATGATCCTGATGATTCTATCGGGCTGGCAGATCTATAACGCCTCACCGCTGTTCGGCTTCACCTTTCCGCGCGAGTACACTCTCGGCGGCTGGCTCGGTGGCGGCCTGCTCTGGCATTTTGCGGCGATGTGGCTGTTGATGATCAATGGCCTCGCCTATCTCGTCACCGGTCTTGCCACCGGACGTTTCCGGAAGAAGCTGCTGCCGATCACGGCGTCCGGCGTGCTTCACGACGTCAGGGCCGCACTGACCTTCAAGCTCGGCCATGACGATCTCACGGTCTACAATTACGTGCAGCGCCTGCTCTATGCCGGCATCATCGTCGTCGGCGTGCTGATCGTGCTGTCCGGTCTTGCGATCTGGAAGCCGGTGCAGCTCTATTACCTCGTGATGCTGTTCGGCGATTATCCGGCCGCGCGTTACGTGCACTTCTTCTGCATGGCCGCGATCTGCGCCTTCCTCGTCATCCACGTCCTGCTCGCGCTCTTGGTGCCGAAGAGCCTGCGCGCGATGATCATCGGTCGCTAGAGCATGATCCGGAAAAGTGTGAAGCGGTTTTCCGACAAGATCATGCTCAGAATAGATATGTGAGGAGACCATGGCCAAGCGTTCATTCCTGATCCCCGGCGTCGACAAGCGGCTGCTGATCAAGGACTCCCTCAAGACCATGCCCGACGTCACCCGGCGCCGTTTCATCGCGGGCGGCGCCAGCCTCGGCGCGCTGACGCTGCTTACAGGCTGCGACGTGATCGATTCGTCCTCGGCCGAGACCATGCTGGCGAAAGTCTCGAAATTCAACGACGCGGTGCAGGCCTTCATCTTCAATCCCGACGCGCTGGCGCCAACCTTCCCCGAGAGCGCGATCACAAAACCGTTTCCGTTCAACGCCTATTACGATCTCGACGACGCGCCCGACATCGACGGCAAAGATTGGAAGCTCGAGGTGCGCGGCCTCGTCGACAACAAGAAGTCCTGGACGCTGGACGAGCTCTATCAATTGCCGCAGGTCACGCAGATCACCCGTCACATTTGCGTCGAGGGCTGGAGCGCGATCGGCAGCTGGACCGGCACGCCCATGCGCGATTTCCTCAAGCTGATCGGCGCCGACACGCGCGCGAAATACGTCTGGTTCCAATGCGCCGACAAGGACGGCTACAACTCGCCCCTGGACATGCGCAGCGCGCTGCATCCGCAGACCCAGATGACGTTCAGATATGCGAACGAGATTTTGCCGCGCGCCTACGGCTTTCCGATGAAGATCCGCGTGCCGACAAAGCTCGGCTTCAAGAACCCGAAATACGTGGTCTCCATGGAAGTCACCAACGACTACAAGGGCGGCTATTGGGAAGACCAGGGGTATAATTCGTTCAGTGGAAGTTGACACAGCGAGTAGCGAATGGGGAGTGGCGAGTAGGTAACGCACTCGCGGCTCACAATTCGCCACTCGCTATTCGCCATTCGCCGCTTTCGGTCCCACCTTGCGCTGACACAACGCCGCCACCGCCCCGAGCGCCAGCAATGCCGCCGAGACGTTCAGCGCGTAGCTCAGGCTCCCCAGTGCGTCCGTGATCGCGCCGACCACGATCGGACCTAGCGTTTGGCCGACGCCGAACGAGATCGTCATTGCCGCGATCGCGGTCGGCCATACCTCGGGCGGATAGTTGAAGCGGACGAAGGCGGTGGTTGAACCGACCACGGCGAAGAAGGCGACGCCGAACACCACGGCCGAGACCGCAAGCCAGGCCGGCGAATGTCCCAGCATCGGCAAGGCGGCCCCCAGCGCGTTGGTGCCGAGGATGATGGCGGTGGCCAGCCCGCCGCGGTCGAGCGCCAGCACGCCCCGCCAGGCCCAGGGTGTTGCGAAAGCGCTGAGCCCGATCAGGCTCCAGAATGCCGCCTGCGCCGCGGCCCCGCCGCCGCCGTCGCGCACATAGGCGATCATGAAGGTCATGTAGGCGATGTAGCCGGCGCCGAACAGAAAGTAGCCGGCGAGATAGATCAGCACCGGCAGGATCGCGAACGAGGCGTGGCTGCCTTCGGAGAAGCGGGTGCTGCTCTCGATGCGGATCAAAAACAGCGGGATCGTCATCGCGACGGACAGCAGCGTCAGCGCCCACCAGACGATCCACCACGAGCCCGGCCCGAAATATTGCAGCGTGAACGGCGCGATCAGCCCCGAGGACAAGATGCCGATGCCCGGCCCGGCATAGAACAGGCTCAGCAGGAAATTGGCCCGCTCGGGGCGCGATTGCGCGATGGTGGCGGCCAGCGCGCCGCCGGCGACAAAGCCGGCTGCCGCGCCGAGGCCCAGCACGAGGCGCGCCAGGCTCAGCGCGATGAAATTGCCCGTCAGCGCGCAGGTCGCGAGGGCGGCGACGCAGGCCAGTGTTCCCAGCCGGATCGCCGCCGCCCAGCCGATGCGCTGGATCAGCCGCGATGCCACCAGCGCCCCCACGAGGTAGCCGACGGCGTTGATGGTGTTCATGAAACCGGCGGCCGAGTAGGACCAGCCGAGGTCCTCCCGCATGTCCGGCAGCACCAGCGCATAGGCGAAGCGGCCGATGCCGAGCCCGACCGTTGCGGCCAGCGACAGGGTCAGGATCAGCCGCGCGGGATGGGCCTCTTCTGGAGGACGGTCTGGGGCGTGCAAGGGGTACTCCGGCGGGCCGAGTGTGGCAGGCTCCATCCGCTTTGCACAGCCGGCTCCCCGGCAATGGTGTCTTGCCAAGCGCGCAACGCCGCTCTAGCACTCCGGCCGAAATTCATGCCCGCTCGTCATGCCAGGGATCGACCTTGGCTTGACCCGGGCACCCATCCTTTCAAGAAAGCTGGATTGCCGGGTCAAGCCCGGCAATGACGAGATAAACTGAGGACACGACCATGGCGACCCACAAATTGCTGCTGCTCCCCGGCGACGGTATCGGCCCCGAGGTGATGGGTGAGGTGAAGCGGCTGATCGACTGGCTCAATTCGGCCGGGATCGCCAAGTTCGAGACCGACACCGGCCTCGTCGGCGGCTCCGCCTATGACGCGCACAAGGTGTCGATCTCCGAGGGCGACATGGCCAAGGCCAAGGATGCCGACGCCGTAATCTTCGGCGCGGTCGGCGGCCCCAAATGGGATGCCGTGCCTTACGAGGTCCGCCCGGAGGCCGGCCTGCTCCGCCTGCGCAAGGATCTCGCCCTGTTCGCCAACCTCCGCCCGGCCGTCTGCTATCCGGCGCTGGCGGATGCCTCCAGCCTGAAGCGCGATGCGATCGAGGGCCTCGACATCGTCATCGTGCGCGAGCTCACCGGCGGCGTCTATTTCGGCGAGCCCAAGACCATCACTGACCTCGGCAACGGCCAGAAGCGCGCCATCGATACCCAGGTCTACGACACCTATGAGATCGAGCGCATCGGCCGCGTCGCCTTCGAGCTTGCCAGGAAGCGCAAGAACAAGGTGACGTCGATGGAGAAGCGCAACGTCATGAAGTCGGGCGTGCTCTGGAACGAGGTCATGACCCAGGTCCATAAGCGCGAATATGCCGACGTCACGCTGGAGCATCAGCTCGCCGATTCCGGCGGCATGATGCTGGTGAAATGGCCGAAGCAGTTCGACGTCATCGTCACCGACAATCTGTTCGGCGACATGCTGTCCGACATCGCGGCGATGCTGACGGGATCGCTCGGCATGCTGCCCTCGGCTTCGCTCGGCGAAGTGGACGTCAAGAGCAAGAAGCGCAAGGCGCTGTACGAACCCGTACACGGCTCTGCGCCTGACATCGCCGGCAAGGGCCTCGCCAATCCCATTGCGATGATCTCGTCCTTCGGCATGGCGCTGCGTTATTCCTTCGACATGGGCGCGCTTGCCGACAAGGTCGATGCCGCGATCGCCGCCGTGCTCGCCGGCGGCCTGCGCACCGCCGACATCAAGTCGGAAGGCACCACCGCCGTCTCGACCACGCAGATGGGCGAAGCGATCCTGAAGGAATTGCAGAAACTGCACGCGTAAGCGGCAAGCGCCGCAATCGTAGGGTGGGCAAAGCGCGAGCGTGCCCACCACATCCAGTGCGATTGACGAAAGATGGTGGGCACGGCGCAAGTGCGCCTTTGCCCACCCTACGGCACCTCCTGTCGGAGCCTCCCATGGATACGCCCCGCCCGAAGATCGCGGATACCATCGTCCATGAGACGGTGCGCCTGCGCGAGGCGCAGATCGGGCGCCGTTGCGAGGTGCTCGCCAACACGCGCATCGAATATGCCTCGCTCGGCGATTACTCCTATCTCGGCGAGAATTGCGACGTCGCCGACGCAGTGATCGGCAAGTTCACGGCGATCGCCAACTCGGTGCGGATCGGGGCGCCGAACCATCCGATGGGCCGTCCCTCGCAGCACCGCTTCACCTATGTCCCCGAATATTACGAGGCGGGCGCAACGCGCGACCGCGACTTCTTCGCCGACCGCCGCGGCGACCGCGTGATCGTCGGCAATGACGTCTGGATCGGCCACGCCGCCATCCTGCTGCCGGGCGTGAATGTCGGCGACGGCGCGGTGATCGCCGCGGGCGCGGTCGTCAGCCGCGATGTCGCGCCCTACACCATCGTCGGCGGCGTTCCCGCCCGTTCGATCCGCAAGCGCTTCGATGACGCCGTTGCGGCGAGCCTGCGCCGCATCGCCTGGTGGAATTGGCCGGATGAGCTGATCTTCGAACGGCTCGGCGATTTCCGCTCCGAGGCGATCGACGAATTTTGCAGACGTTACGACCCGGCTGCGAACGCGTGACGCGCACGCATCTCACCCGAGCAACAGGAATTGTAGGGTGGGTAAAGCGCAGCGTGCCCAAACAAAATGGCCGGGCGCGAGCCCGGCCATTTGATTCGAGAGATATGCCCGCTCAGTACAGCGGGAAGTTCTGCGGATAGCCGCCGACGTCCTGCGGCGGTGAGAGCGGCTGGCGGTCGATCGGACGGTTGAGGTTCTCGCGGGCGAAGGTCGGATAGCCGACGGCCGGCGGGAAGGCGTAGTCGGTGAACTTGCGATCGCCGGGATTGACCTCGGTGCCGCCGTCCAGCCAGGAGCGCTTGCTCACATAGATGCGGGTGCGGCCCTGCTGATAGACTGCGTTGGGGCCGGTCGGGCCATAATAGGGCCGGCCGCGCTCGTCATAGCGCTGCTTGGTCCGGGTGTCGGCGGAAGCCGGCGACGCAAACGCGATGGCAATGACGGCGCCCGCCGCAAGCCAGGTCGCCAAGGTGTTCGCCGCAGAGAATTTCAAGCTCATCACGTCCCCTTCAGGCGGCAGGCCGCCAGTCGATTTCACCCCATACTAGCCCGGCCGGGGCGGATGCAACTAGGTCAATTGGGTCACACCAGGGGGGAATAATCGTGCGTGCCGGCAAAAGTTGCATCAATACCAGCCACTTGGGCCGGATGCCGCTCAGAGCGCCCCGCGCAATTGTGCGTTGGCGGCGCCCAGCAGCCAGTCCGACGATCCCTGAGACTCGCAGCCGCGGCGCTTCAGCTCGGCATGGGCGAACAATTCCGCGAGCTTGGGCTCGTTGCCAGAGGCCAGCAGCGTCAGCCGGTTCAGCGTGCAGGCGACCGCCGCGCGCCGGGTGGGCAGCGTGTCGCCCTGGCAGGAGAAGCCGGAGATCTGGAGCGCCGGCTCCTCGTAGCGCTTGAGGTAGCCGAGGCAGGCCCGCATCCCCTCCGCCGCGCCGACCGGACGGAACAGGGCAACGGGGCCAAATTTGGTATCGATCAGTCCGGCCTGCTCCAGCGCCGTGGCCGCGCCCAATCCCATCTGAGCGGCGAGATCCGCGGTCGCGGGGCGGGCCACATCGAATTCGCCGCCTTCCCGGTAGATCTCGAGTTCGGCCAAGGGCCTGTCGGCCTCGCCGATCCAGCGCAGCACGTCCCTGCGGCCGCCCTCGGGATGCCTGAGGATGGTGTAAGAGGCTGTTTTCTCAGATGAATCGGTGCGGCTGACGGCGAAGGCCGGGTGTGAGCGATCGGCCGTGCTCCAGCCCGGCTTGTCCGCGGGCTCATCGCCGCGCAGCTCAGGCAGCTGGCCCAGCGCCGCAAGGGCGAGGATGGCAAACAGCGCGAGCGCCCCCACATAGGCGACCAGATGTGCCAGCGTGCCGACGACCTCGTCGGCGACAGCCAGGAGCGTCAGCTGGATCTGGGTAGGGCTTGCGGCCGTGCTGGCCTCGGGCGACTGCATCCACGGCCTTCAGGCATGGTCTCACATTGTCTTGAGGCCGGTTCTCGCATAGAAGCGCTGCTCTTCCCGTTTAAGCGTCAGCTTCGGGAACGGGCTTTTTCATCGGAGAGTGAACGATGGGTTACAAAGTCGCAGTCGTCGGCGCGACCGGCAATGTCGGACGGGAAATGCTCAACATTCTGGATGAGCGCAAATTCCCCGCTGACGAGGTCGTGGCCCTGGCCTCGCGCCGCAGCGTCGGCGTCGAGGTCTCCTATGGCGACCGCACCCTGAAGTGCAAAGCGCTCGAGCACTACGACTTCTCCGATGTCGACATCTGCCTGATGTCGGCGGGCGGCGAGGTGTCGAAGGAATGGTCGCCGAAGATCGGCGCCGCCGGCGCCGTCGTGATCGACAACTCCTCGGCCTGGCGCATGGACCCGGACGTGCCGCTGGTCGTGCCCGAGGTGAACGCGGGCGCGACCGAAGGCTTCAAGAAGAAGAACATCATCGCCAACCCGAACTGCTCGACCGCGCAGCTCGTCGTCGCGCTCAAGCCCTTGCACGACAAGGCGACGATCAAGCGCGTCGTGGTCTCGACCTATCAATCGGTGTCGGGCGCCGGCAAGGACGCGATGGACGAATTGTTCTCGCAGACCAAGGCCGTCTACACCAATGACGAGCTGGTCGCGAAGAAATTCCCCAAGCGCATCGCCTTCAACGTCATCCCCCACATCGACGTCTTCATGGAAGACGGCTTCACCAAGGAAGAGTGGAAGATGATGGCGGAGACCAAGAAGATCCTCGATCCCAAGATCAAGCTCACCGCCACCTGCGTGCGCGTGCCGGTCTTCGTCGGCCACTCCGAAGCCGTCAACATCGAGTTCGAGAACCCGATCAGCGCGGACGAAGCCCGCGAGATCCTGCGCAAGGCGCCCGGCTGCCTCGTCATCGACAAGCAGGAGCCCGGCGGCTACGCCACGCCGTATGAAGCCGCCGGCGAGGACGCGACCTATATCAGCCGCATCCGCGAGGATGCGACGGTGGAGAACGGCCTCGTGCTGTGGTGCGTGTCGGACAACCTCCGCAAGGGCGCAGCCCTCAACGCCATCCAGATCGCGGAAGTCCTGATCAACCGCAAGCTGATCAGCGCGAAGAAGAAGGCGGCGTGAAAACAAGCGAATGGGGAGTAGCGAGTGGCGAATAGAAACTTCTATTCCCTACTTGCCATTCGCTATTCGCCATTCGCTTTCTTGAATTCCTTCGTCGCCTTGTCCAGCACGAACAGCGATCCTTCCGCGACGCCGAAATAGGCGCCGTGGGTCTGCATCTGGCCGCTCTCGACCGCCTTGCGCACGAACGGGAACGTCATCAGGTTTTCCAGGCTGCGGAACACTGCGGCCTTCTCGATGCGCTCGACGAACTGCGCCATGCTCTCGTGCTCGCGCTGCTCCACCACCTCGCCCGGCTTGATGAACATCTGCATCCAGCGGCCGATGAAGTCGCCGGGCGTCAGCGGCTCGATCTTGTCGACGAAGGCGCGGATGCCGCCGCATTGGGCGTGGCCGAGGATGACGATGTGCTTCACCTTCAGCACCGTCACCGCATATTCCAGCGCCGCCGAGACGCCGTGCGCGTTTCCATCGGGCTGATACACTGGCACGAGGTTGGCGATATTGCGGACGACGAACAATTCGCCGGGGCCGACGTCGAAGATCACCTCGGGCGAGACGCGGCTGTCGCAGCAGCCGATCACCATCACTTGCGGCGACTGCCCCTTCACCGACAGCTCGCGATAGCGGGTCTGCTCGGTCGGCAGCCGCTGGGTTGCGAAGGCCTTGTAGCCTTCCAGCAAATGCTTCGGGAATGTCATCATACCTATGCCTAATCATAGACCGCAGGCGCGAACAAGCCTTTCGAATAGGCAGGCCAAATGCTATCGGCTGAGGCCGGAAAGACGAGGAAGGAACGTAGCATGACCCGCCCGCGCCGCAGCCATCTGTTCATGCCCGGCTCCAACCCCCGCGCGCTGGAAAAGGCGCGCAATCTCGCCGCCGACGGCCTGATCCTCGATCTCGAGGATTCCGTTGCGCCCGATGCCAAGGCGGTGGCGCGCGACGGCATCGCCGCGGCGATCGCGGCCAAGGGCTTTGGCAAACGCGAGATTTTGATCAGGACCAACGGCCTCGACACGCCCTGGTGGGCCGACGACGTCGCCATGGCCGCCAAGGCTTCGCCCGACGGCATCCTGGTTCCAAAAGTTTCCAGTGTCGAAGATCTCGACGCGATCGGCCGAAAGCTCTCCGAGCTTGGCGCCGCGCCCACCGTGAAAGTCTGGGCGATGATCGAGACCGCGCGCGCCGTGCTGCATGCGGAGGAACTCGCGGCAGCCGGCCGCGATCCGTCGCGGCGCCTCTCCGGCTTCGTGTTCGGCCCGAACGACATCTCGCGCGAGACGCGCATCCGGATGCTGCCGGGCCGCGCGGCGATGATCCCGATGATCACCCATTGCATCCTGGCGACGCGCGCCTATGGCCTGGAAATCCTCGACGGCCCCTACAGCGACATCGCCAATTCCGACGGCTTTGCCACCGAATGCGCGCAGGGCCGCGACCTCGGCTTCGACGGCAAGACGCTGATCCACCCCTCGCAGATCGACGCCTGCAACGCGATCTTCACCCCGCCGGAGGAAGAAGTCGCGCGCGCGCGAAAGATCATCGCGGCGTTCGAGCTCCCGGAAAACGTCTCGCGCGGCGCGATCCGTCTCGACGGTGCGATGGTGGAGCGGCTCCATGCCGACATGGCGCGCCGTACGATCGCAATCGCGGATGCGATCGCAGCGATGGGGAAGGGCTGAGGGGTGGACCCGGCGCGTTCCGTCCTGCTCGATCTCGACGGAACGCTGGCCGATTCCAAGCCCGGCATTGTGCCGGGCGGCGAATTGGACCACAAGCCGGAGCTGCTCGCTCATATCCTGTCCAAGCATGGTATCTCACCATCGCACAGCCTCATGGTCGACGATCATCGCCACGACATCGCTGGTGCTCACGCGGTCGGGATGCGTGGCCTCGGCGCGCTCTGGGGATACGGCAGCCGGGAGGAGCTGGAAACGGCAGGCGCAGATCAATTGGTGGAGATGTCCGCCAATCTGGCGCATGCGGTTCTCTCCATGTTGGGTATTTAGTCTGATTGTGACGGAGTTCATCGATCGCCAGCCCAGCCACTGCCCCCGCGACCACTGCGCGGGATTGGCTGGCATTCAACGCTACGGATTTAGCTGCCATTTGATCCGTCAGGGCGGCTTCGCTGAAGCGCTTGCAGCTTTTGGTGGTGTCTGCGAAGGCTCTGACGTTCACGGCGAGGTCCCGTCGAGCACTCCAGCGTCGAGCTCGCTGTGATCTCAGTCACACGCCCCAGTCGATTGCTTCGTTAGATTTGTGCCGTTTAAATACTGCTTCCAGTCCCGATACGGTGAGTGGGCGTCCTCATGTTTCGCAAATTATTCTATTGCCTCGCACTTCTTGTTCTGGCTGCCGCGAACGACCGCGCCAAAAGCGAGGCGAGCGCGGCCATCGTCGCCGCCTCTGAGGCGATACGGCGCGATCCCAGGGACGCGAATGCGTATTACAACCGCGGCAACGCCTACAGCGCCAGGGGCGACACGGACCGCGCCATTGCGGATTACAGCGCGACGATCCGGCTCGATCCCGCCCATGCGAATGCGCATTACAACCGGGGCAACGCCTACAGCAACAAAGGCGACACGGAGCGCGCCATCGCGGACTACACGGCGACGATCCGGCTCGATCCGGCCTATGCGAACGCCTACTACAACCGGGGCAATGCCTACAGCAACAAGGGCGACACGGGTCGCGCCATTGCCGATTACACCGAGGCGGTCCGCCTGCAGCCGACGAATGCGAACGCCTATTTCAATCGCGGCAACGCATACGGCAACAAGGGCGATTCGGACCGGGCCATCGCGGACTACACGGAAGCGCTACGCGTGGATCCGACATACGCGAACGCCTATGTCAACCGCGGTCTCGCCTACGAGAAGCGCGGAGATTTCGCCAGGGCAAGAGCCGATTTCAACGCGACGCTCGGCCTGACCCAGAGTGCCACGAAATGGGCTTTGGACAAGGCACGCGAGCGGCTTGCTGTCTTGCCTGCGCCGCGGCCAACAACGATATTGGTCGAAAAACCCAGCGTTCCTCCGGCCGTCGTGGCGCCCGGAGCTGCGAACGGTGATCGTCGTATCGCCCTCGTCATCGGCAATTCGGCTTATGAAAACGTCGCCGCACTCCCGAACCCCGTGCGCGACGCAAGCCTCGTCGCCGACGTGCTGAAGCTCACCGGGTTCGAAGCGGTCACGCTGTTGACCGATCTTCGCAAGGACGCCTTGGTGAATGCCTTGCGCGAGTTCGCTGCACGCGCGGAAACGGCGGATTGGGCCGTCGTCTATTATGCCGGGCACGGCATGGAGGTCGGTGGCGTCAATTATCTCATCCCGACGGATGCCAGGATCGCCGCGGATCGCGAGATCGCATTTGAAGCCGTGCCGGTCGATCAGGTGCTCAATGCCGCGGAGCGCGCGAAGAAATTGCGCCTCGTCATTCTCGATGCCTGCCGTGACAACCCGTTCGCGGCCCAGATGAAGCGCACGATGACGGTGGCGTCGCGTTCGGTGTCGCGAGGTCTGGCCCCTGTCGAGCCGGAAGCTGGAACGCTGGTGGTCTACGCCGCCAAGGATGGCGAGACCGCGCTCGATGGCGACGGGAGCAACAGCCCGTTCGCGGCCGCCTTCGTCAAGAACGTCCCGACGCCGGGCCTCGAGGTCCGCAGGCTGTTCGACTTCGTGCGCGATGACGTCATGGAAGCGACCGGCCGCAAGCAGAAGCCGTTCAGCTACGGCTCGATCTCCGGCCGGCAGGATTTTTATTTCGTGTCCGGCAAGTGACGCCGGGCTTGGTAGCAGCGCGATGACGATTCATCCTGATCTCGTCGCGCTCTAGGGCTTCGTTTCGGCTTGGCGAGCGATGCCGTGCCAGATGGCATCCTTGAGAGCGATGAGTGAGGGCGGTGGAACGGTCGGCGGATCGGCAGGCCCGTTTGCCGCTCCCGGCACCAGGACGGCGGCGTGGATCGCGCCATCCGTATAGTAGGGGTCGCCGCCACCGTTTCGGCCGAACAGGGTCGGGCCTATGCCGGAGATCTGAAAGAACTTGCTGACGACGCGGGCCGCTCGCAAGTCGCCCATCAAGAGATCCCGCTCGGCATCGATGTTGGCCGCGATGTGATGGGTGACCTGTCCCGTATCGTGGCTTAGCCCGACGCCTCGGTCGAAAGTCGCTGAACCGAGCCAGACGGGACGACCGTCATCACCCTTTTCAAGGGCCTTCCAGAACCGAACATGATTCCGCCGATCGGCACTTTTCCCTGCAGGCTTCTCGAACGCGTATTGCTCCTTCCTTCCCAGATAATAGAGCGGGCTGACAGGAGCGTCGCGATACGGTCGATCCAGGACCACGCTCCCGACGATCTCGATGCTCGATCGCAGCGTCACGGCGTCGGCCGCGAACCATCCGGCCGCATGCATGGCGCGGACCACATCCTCGCCGTCGCCAACAAGTCCAACGTTCAGGGGATCGCCAGGGATATCGTCCGACGTCCTGGTGAGCATCGGCAACGAAGCGAGCCCTGCTTCATGCTCGTGGTGAATCCACAGGGTTGGCACCAGAACGTATGCGAGGGCCAGATAGACGAGCACGACAAAGGCCAGCCCGTAAGCCCATCGTCGCTTCCTCGTCCCCGTCTTCGCGGAATGGATCATGCGGTATCGTTGAGTCAGTATGGCGACACCATACCGATTCAGGATAGCGCGTTACAACGACCGGCGCGAGGCTTGCGACGTGCGTTAGGCCGACGGCCGCGTTCCGGCCGAGAAACTCATTCGTCGGCGCCTCCGCGGCTCAGTGCGGCACGATCTCTGCGCGATCGAGCGACTCCAGTGTCGCGGCATTGGCGCAATAGCCATGACAATTCTCCGCGGCGGTGCCGGCGGCGAGGTCGCGGTCGCACTGGCCCTTGTGATCGCAGAGTGAGCAGACCCGCTCCATGTCGCGCAGCAGCAGCGGTTGCGCGCGGCCGAGGCCTTCGGCATCGATGCCGAGCTGGTCCAGCAGCTTCGGCAGTTCGTCGGCGGCGTGCTTGCCATGGCGGACCAGCTCCTCGAGATCGTCAGGCGCGATCCTGAGATCGCTGGCGATCCGGTCGAAATCGGCGCGGTCGAGCCGCCGCATCTCGTTGATCTCGCGGCGATGCTTCAGCCAGCCGGCAAAGGACTCGATGAGGTCCTGGACGATGGGATAAGGCCTGCTTGCGGTGCTCATGCGAGGCTCCGTTGGGATCGTGGAAATGGAGCCAGATTAGGCACAATGGTGCAGGGACGCGTTGCGCTGGATCAAATTGGGAAGGGAGAAGCAAAATGGTCTCGTGTCCCGGACGCGCTGCAGCGTGAAACGCTGCTGCGCAGAGCCGGGACCCATCTCCCCATCTCGCCACATTGCTGGGCCCCGGCTCAGCAGCGCATCACCAAGGGGTGCTGCGCCGCGTCCGGGGCACGAGAGTCAGCCAAACCGCTCCGTCGCCCACGCATACAGGCTGCCCGGAATCGGCTTTTCGCCGCCGCGGCCCTTGGGCGAGATGTGCAGGCCGATGATGTCAGGGTTGGTGACGACGCCGAGATAGCTCGAGGGATCGAAGAACAGCTTCGGCTCGGCATGCACGGCGTAGAACGATTGCTTCGGCAGCGCGCAAGCGAGCTCGCCGGTGCGCCGCGCGAGTGCGGTGAGCGCCGCGGGGCCGTAGATCGCGACGCGGATATCGGAGAGCCGGTTCGAACCGCCGCGCAGGCGACGCATCATGAAGGTGATGCGGTGGCGCATGGAGAGCCAGTTCGGCGTCAGCTCCTCCTGCTCCATCAGCTCCTCGAACGCGGCGACGATGCCGTGCTCGGGCGGAAGATAGATCACGGAATTGCCGAGCTGGCGCGGCCGCTCCCAGGCGAAATACGGCTTTGCCGGATCAATCTCGACCGGCTTGAGCAGCAGCACGTCGGCGTCGAGCCAGAGGCCGAGACTCTTCGCCATCAGCTTCATGCGGAAGAAGTCGCTGAACTGCAGCGTGGTCCAGTCGCGCCAGCTGCCGTCGGGCTGCGGCGGACGCAAGCGTTCCGAGAATGCATGCGGCAGGATCGCCTCCGCATCCGCGTTCGCAATCCCTGCAGGCAGGCCCGGAATGGTGTCGAAGCTGTAGACGGTGACTTTGTGGCCGGCAGCCAATTGCGAGCGCAGACAGGTCTGGCGCAGCGCGTCCATCGGGCCATGCCAGAAGGTGACGATCTCGGGCAGCATGCGCGGAAGCTATAAAGGACAATTTGAACAAAGAAAAAGCCCCGGCGCTCGTCACGCCGGGGCTCGAATGAAACGCGAGATTAGGCCCAGGCGCGTTCGCGCTTGAGCTTGTCCTCGTAAGTGTCGATCGAGGCCTTCTTCTCCATCGTGAGGCCGATGTCGTCGAGGCCGTTGATCAGGCAGTGCTTGCGGAACGGATCGATCTCGAACTTGACCTTGCCGCCGTCGGGGCCGCGGATCTCCTGGTTCGGCAGGTCGATCGTCAGCGTCGCGTTGGCGCCGCGCTCGGCGTCGTCGAACAGCTTGTCGAGATCTTCCTGCGAAACGCGGATCGGCAGAATGCCGTTCTTGAAGCAGTTGTTGTAGAAGATGTCGCCGAACGAGGTCGAGATCACGCAGCGGATGCCGAAATCGAGCAGCGCCCAGGGCGCGTGCTCGCGGCTTGAGCCGCAGCCGAAATTGTCGCCGGCGACCAGCACCTTCGCATTGCGATAGGCCGGCTGGTTCAGCACGAAGTCCGGGTTCTCGCTGCCGTCGTCCTTGTAGCGTTGCTCGGAGAAGAGCCCCTTGCCAAGGCCGGTGCGCTTGATGGTCTTGAGGTACTGCTTCGGAATGATCATGTCGGTGTCGACATTGATGATCTTCAGCGGCGCCGCAACGCCTTCCAGCGTGGTGAACTTGTCCATGGTTGCGCTTTCCCGGATGGGTCTAGAGGAACCGGTGTTTATCGCGATCGGGGCGGAAATCCTAGGCCGAATTCGGCAGATCTAGTCTGCTTGCGCCTCAATCGCGGCCATATCGTCGTCCGACAGGCCGAAATGGTGGCCGATCTCGTGGATCAGCACGTGACGGACGATGTGGCCGAGGGTCTCGTCGTGCTCGGCCCAATAGTCCAGGATCGGTCGGCGATAGAGCCAGACCATATTGGGCAGCCGCGCCACGTCGCCGAGGCTCTGCTGCGGCAGGCCGACGCCCTGGAACAGGCCGAGCAGGTCGAACTCGCTTTCGCATTGCATCTCGTCCAACACTTCCTCGGTCGGGAAGTCGTCGACGCGGATGATCACGCCCTCGCAGAGCTTGCGAAACTCCGCCGGCAGGCGCTCGAAGATGTCGTGCGCCGTCGCTTCCATCTCGGCCAGCGAGGGCGCTTTCAATTCAGTCCACATGACCCTCTCTTAGCGTGGGTTCCGCGGCGATGCATCCCGCTTTATAAGCGCGGCGAGGTTGACGCGCGCCGCCAAAACGGGGAGCGTGGGGGCTCGAAGGGGACGTTTCAGGTGGGCAGAAAAATGCGAGCGAAAACAGCGCTGACGCTACTGTGCATGGGGTTGTTTTCGCAGCTTGGCGTTGATGCTCAAGCTCAAACTCAGGCCCAGACCGCTGGCCCCACGATCCGTCTCGCCCAGGCGGCCCCCCCGGACGAGGTCCCGCCCCCGCGCAAGCAGCGGCGCCTGCGCGTCACGCCCTATTACAGCCCCGACGGCGTCTATCCGCGCTACAATCCCGGCCCTGACGCCCTCCGCGTCTGCAATGCCACCTATGTTCAGGAATACCGGCCGAGCGGCACGGTGATCGTGCCCCGCGTGAGCTGCTATTGGCGCCGCGGCTGATGCCTGGCTTAACGCCGTCGCCAGCGAAACAGCGCCGTCGCCTCATCGGGCTGATCGCGATGAGATGGGTTCCATTGGCCGTCGCTGTCACGCTTGCCGCTGGTGTGCCGCGCGCCTTCGCTGCGCAAAGGGTGACGGTGCCGGAGGCCTCGGCAGGGGTCGCGATCTTCGATGCGCGACGAACGGCGCGGACCCATGTCATCGCGCGACCTGCCATCCGCCGTGATCCACGCTACTACGCGCGGCCGGTTTACTACCGTCCCTATCCCTACGGCGTGCCAGCACCCTTCGTGTTCGGCTACGGCCCCTTCTGACGAGACGCCGCTTGTCGCGGCACTGCGTCGCATCGCGGAGCGCAGCGTCGTTCATTCATGGCGCGTTCACGTGGCTCTCCTCAGTTTGTCGTGGGAGCGATCGTAATTGAACAGCGATGGCGCGGCCGAGACGTCGGCTCGTAACTTTCGCTGTCCGACTTCAGAGAGGATTTCATGCTGAGGATATTGGGACTTCGAGCAAGCCCGATGCGCTTGCTCGGGCTCGCGACCGCCGCGACATTGATGCTGTCGGTTGGCACCGCGCGGCGCGCTGAAGCACTCACCTTGATCAATCCGGCGACCTCGCCCGCGACCAAGGCGGCGGCCGACGACCTCGTCACGCAGGTTCGCGGCGGGCATGGTCATGGTGGCCACTTTCACGGCGGAGGTTTCCGCGGTGGCGGCTTCCATGGCGGCGGCTTCCGCGGAGGACATATCGGCGGTTTTCGCGGCGGTGGATTTCACGGCCGCCATATCGGCGGCTTCCGCGCCGCGCCGGCCTTCCGGCATGTCGGCGGCTATCACCATGGCGGCTTTCGCCACGGCGGATATGGCGGCTACCACCGCCACTGGGGCCATCATCGCCCCCATTTCGGCCATCGTCACTTCCACCGGCGCTACTATGTCGGCGGCTACTATCCCTATTATCACTATCCGCGCCGCTGCCGGATCATCTTCACCTATTACGGCCCGCGCCGCGTCTGCCACTGGCCGCGCTGGCACTATCCGTATCGGTATTGGTGATGTGAGCTGCTAGCTCCGCATTCGTCATGGCCGGGCTTGTCCCGGCCATGACGGAGGGACTTGTTACAGCTAATCCTTCAGCTTCCACGATGTGGATCTCCACCGCATCAGGTTGTCCAGCTTCCATTGCTTGAACATCGCCGGCGGCCAGTGGCTGAGCTTTGAGGTCTCCTCGACCTCCGGCTTGGCGACGCGAAGCGGCATCGCGCGCCGCCGGTTCTGGCGGGTGGCCTCGCTGATCAGATCGACATATTCCGGCTTGTTGGCCATAGGCAACGTCCTCGCGAAACCCTCGCGAGGACGAGCATGAGGCGAGGCGGATTAAGGGCGGTTTGCCGCGATCGCTACAATTGCGGGGACGGGCTTAACGCCAGTCCCTGACGTCGACGAAGTGACCGGCGATCGCCGCGGCCGCCGCCATCGCCGGCGACACCAGATGGGTACGGCCCTTGAAGCCCTGGCGGCCCTCGAAATTGCGGTTCGAGGTCGAGGCACAGCGCTCTTCCGGTTTCAGCTTGTCCGGGTTCATGGCGAGGCACATCGAGCAGCCCGGCTCGCGCCATTCGAAGCCGGCCTTGATGAAGATCTTGTCCAGACCTTCTGCCTCGGCCTGCTCCTTCACGATGCCGGAGCCCGGCACGACCATGGCGTTGACGTTCGCCGACACGGTCTTGCCTTCAGCGATCTTCGCGGCCGCGCGCAAATCCTCGATGCGGCCGTTGGTGCAGGAGCCGATGAAGACGCGGTCGAGCTTGATGTCGGTGATCTTCGTTCCTGCGGTCAGGCCCATGTATTTCAGGGCGCGATGCTTGGAGATGCGCTTGGCCTCGTCCGCGATCTTGTCGGGATCGGGCACCATGCCTGTTACCGAGATCACGTCCTCTGGGCTCGTGCCCCAGGTCACGATCGGTGGCAGCTTGGCGGCGTCGAGGCGCAGCTCGTGGTCGAAATGCGCACCTTCATCGGAGCGCAGTTTCTCCCAATAGCGCATTGCTGCGTCCCAGGCCGCGCCCTTCGGCGCCTTCGGACGGTCGCGCAGGAAGTCATAGGCCTTCTGGTCGGGCGCAACGAGGCCGGCGCGGGCGCCGCCTTCGATCGACATGTTGCAGACCGTCATGCGGCCCTCCATCGAGAGCGCGCGGATCGCATAGCCGGCATATTCCAGCACGTAGCCGGTACCGCCGGCGGTGCCGATCTCGCCGATGATGGCCAGGATGATGTCCTTGCCTGTCACGCCCTCCGGCAATGTGCCGTCGACGGTGACGCGCATGTTCTTCGCCTTCTTCTGGATCAGCGTCTGCGTCGCCAGCACGTGCTCGACCTCGCTGGTGCCGATGCCGTGCGCGAGCGCGCCGAACGCGCCATGCGTCGAGGTGTGGCTGTCACCGCAGACGATGGTGGTGCCGGGCAGCGTAAAGCCCTGCTCGGGGCCGATGACGTGGACGATGCCCTGGCGCTTGTCGAACTCGTTGTAATATTCGATGCCGAATTCCTTGGCGTTCTCGGCCAGCGCGTTGATCTGCTCGATGCTCTCAGGGTCGGGATTCGGCTTGGTGCGATCGGTAGTCGGCACGTTGTGGTCGACGACGGCGAGCGTCTTCTCGGGGGCGTGCACCTTGCGGCCCGTTACGCGCAGGCCTTCGAACGCCTGCGGCGAGGTCACCTCGTGCACCAGATGGCGGTCGATATAGAGCAGGCACGTGCCGTCCTCGGCTTCGTGCACCAGATGGTCGTTCCAGATCTTGTCGTACAGAGTGGTCGGCTTGGACATGAGCTTGAGCTCCGAAGAATGTGTGTCAGCGATGAGCGCGGCAGGCCGCGCGGGCAACAGATCGTCAGCGCAGCTTTTAGGCTGCGCGAGTAAGCTCTGACGTTGCCGAGGTCGCGAAGCGCCCGAAGAACCGGCCAGGCAGCCTCGAGCGATCATCGATGACGATGCGCTTGACGGACGAGGGGCTGGTCAGATCTGGAAACATTCTAGGGATATATAGCAGGCCGATCTGGAAGCGCGAGAGCTTTGACGCGCACGGCTGAGGCAACAAAAAAGCGCGGAGCCGAGCCCCGCGCTTTGGAAACTTGCCTGGTGGGGCGAAGCTTACTCGCCGACGGCGGCCTGGCGGTCCTGCTTCTCGACGATGCGGGCCGACTTGCCGCGCAGGTTGCGGAGGTAATAGAGCTTGGCGCGACGCACCTTGCCGCGCCGCACCACCTTGATCGAGTCGATCATCGGCGACATCACGGGGAACACGCGCTCGACGCCCTCGCCGTAGGAGATCTTGCGGACGGTGAAGCTCTCATTGAGACCACCGCCGGAACGGCCGATGCAGACGCCTTCATAGGCCTGCACACGGGTGCGGTCGCCTTCGACGACCTTCACGTTGACGATCACGGTGTCGCCGGGACCGAATTCCGGGATGTCCTTGCCGGCGGACAGCTTTTCGAATTGCTCTTGCTCGAGCTGCTTGATCAGGTTCATGGGTAAATCTCCATCGGCGCGCCCAGCCTTCGAAACGGGGGCTGCGTGAAATTCGTTGATCCAGCCATTGCGGATGTGGCCGCTCCTATAAGGCAAGCCGGAGCGTTTGTCACCCGTCTGTCTTGTTTTTTGGCGTTTTTTGGCCGCGGGCCCGATTCGGCGGCTTGGCCGGGACTTGCGCCCACAAATCCGGCCGCCGGGCCGCCGTCAGGGCCTCGGATTCAGCGCGCCGCCAGGATGCGACCTTGGCATGGTCGCCGGAGGTCAGGATCTCCGGGATCGGAGCCCCCTCGAACAGCTGCGGGCGGGTATATTGGGGGTATTCGAGCAAGCCGTCCGAGAAGCTCTCCTCGGTTCCCGAGGCCTCCTTGCCCATCACCCCCGGCAGCAGCCGGACGCAGGCGTCGATCAGGGCTAAAGCTGCGATTTCGCCTCCGGAGAGCACGTAATCGCCGATCGAGACCTCCTCCAGGCCCCTCCCGTCGATCACCCGCTGGTCCACGCCCTCGAACCGGCCGCAGACGATCAGGGGGCCGGGACCAGTGGCCAGTTCCTGAACGCGGGCCTGCGTCAATGGCCGACCGCGCGGGCTCATCAGGAGGCGGGGGCGGTCCGGGCCTATGTCAGCGGCGTCGATCGCCGCCGCCAGCACGTCTGCCCGCAACACCATGCCCGGCCCGCCGCCGGCCGGGGTGTCATCGACGCTGCGATGACGGTCGGTGGCGGAGGCCCGGATGTCCCGCGCCTCGATCTCCCAGATCCCGGCGGCAAGGGCCCGGCCGGCGAGGCTCACGCCGAGCGGCCCCGGAAACATCTCCGGAAACAGCGTCAGCACCGTCGCGCGCCAGGGGGAGGGGTTGGTCATAGTTTCCATCGTCGTCCCGGCGAAGGCCGGGACCCATAGCCACCGCACTTCGTTTTGCGATGGCTGGAGCGATCAGCTTAGCGAAAAATTTCAGCCTGTGGTCATGGGTCCCCACCTTCGCGGGGACGCCTCGCGGAGGGAGCATCGCCAGGCTCCTCGGCTTCGTCCTCCCCCTCGACCTCCTGAGGCAACGCGATCACCACGCGGCCGCCGGCGATGTCGACCTCCGGCACCACCGCGTTCGAGAACGGCAGTAGCATCGTGGTGCCTTTGGGCGGGGCGATCTCGATGATGTCGCCGGCGCCGAAATTATGGATCGCGAGCACGCGGCCGAGCGCGTCGCCGTCGGTGGTGACGGCGGCGAGCCCGATCAAATCGGTGTGGTAATATTCGTCCGCCTCGGTCGCGGGCAGTTTTTCGCGCGGGACGTAGAGCTCGATGCCGTTGAGCCGCTCGGCCTCATCGCGGGTCGTGACGCCCTTGAACGTCGCGACCAGATGATCCCTGGCCTCGCGTGCCGTCGCCAACTCGAACTGGCGCTTGCCGTCCTTGGCGAGCAGCGGACCGTAGCGCCTGACGGCAAAGGGATCTTCGGTGAAGGTCCACAATTTGACCGCACCGCGCACCCCATGCGCGGCGCCGATCCGCGCGACGCAGACCAGCGCCGACATGGCCCGACCTTACGATTTCGCGGCGGCTTCGGCCTGCGCCTTGCGCTCCTTGCGCGGCACGGCCTTCTCGGGGTTGTTGCGCGCTTCGCGCTTCTTGACGCCGGCGGCGTCGAGGAAACGCGATACGCGATCCGACGGCTGCGCACCCTTGGCGAGCCACGTCTTCACCTTGTCCATGTCGAGCTTGAGGCGGGTCTCGTTGTCCTTGGGCAGCAGCGGGTTGAAATAGCCGAGACGCTCGATGAAGCGGCCGTCGCGCGGAAAGCGCGAATCGGCGACGACGACGTGATAGACGGGACGCTTCTTGGTGCCTGCGCGGGCGAGGCGGATGACGACGGACATTTAGTTCTCCTTCAAAGTACGTTTTGTTCGGTTGATTGGTATTTTCGCGCCGCGCGAGACCGTGCGATCCCTCGTGACGAATTCCTCATTTCTTCTTGCCCGGGAAGCCGCCGAGGCCCGGCAGCGTCGGCTTGCCGCTCATCCCGGTCAGTCCAGGAAGATTGGGCAGACCTTGGCGCAAGCCGGCCGGCAGATCCTTCGGCAGGTTCGGCAGGCCTTGTCCGCCGCCGCTTTGCATCTTCTCCTGCATCGCCTTCATCTCTTCCGGAGACGGCATCTTCATGCCGCCGCCGAAGCCCATCGCCTGGGCGATGCCGGCGAGCGGGCCGCGCTTGCCGGAGCCCATCGCCTTCATCACGTCGGCCATGTTCCGGTGCATCTTCAGCAGCTTGTTGACGTGCTCGACGCTCTGGCCGCTGCCTGCCGCGATGCGCTTCTTGCGGCTTGCTTTCAACAGGTCCGGATGACGGCGCTCGTCGCGCGTCATGGAATCGATGATCGCGACCTGCCGCTTCAAAATCTTGTCGTCGATGCCGGCGGCCGCGATCTGGTTCTTCATCTTGGAGATTCCGGGCATCATGCCCATCAGGCCGCTGATGCCGCCCATGTTGGACATCTGCAACAGCTGCTCGCGCATGTCGTTGAGGTCGAACTGACCCTTGCGCATGCGCTCGGCGGTGCGTGCGGCCTTCTCGGCGTCGATATTGGCGGCGGCGCGTTCGACCAGCGAGACCACGTCGCCCATGCCGAGGATGCGGCCGGCGATACGATCGGGATGGAAATCTTCAAGTGCATCGGTCTTTTCGCCGGTGCCGATCAGCTTGATCGGCTTGCCGGTGACCGCGCGCATCGACAGCGCGGCGCCGCCGCGGCCGTCGCCGTCGACACGTGTGAGCACGATGCCGGTGAGGCCGACGCGCTGGTCGAACGAGCGCGCGAGGTTCACGGCGTCCTGGCCGGTGAGGCTGTCGGCGACCAGCAGCACTTCATGCGGATTGGCTGCGGCTTTGATCGCGGCGGCCTCCGCCATCATCTCTTCGTCGAGCGTGGTGCGGCCGGCGGTGTCGAGCAGCACGATGTCGTAGCCGCCGAGCTTACCGGCTTCCAGCGCGCGTTTTGCAATTTGCGGCGGCTGCTGGCCGGCAACGATTGGCAAAGTGGGGATATCGAGATCGCGGCCGAGCACGGCCAGCTGCTCCATCGCCGCCGGACGATAGACGTCGAGCGAGGCCATCAGCACCTTGCGCTTGTCGCGCTGGACCAGGCGGCGGGCGAGCTTCGCGGTGGTGGTCGTCTTGCCGGAGCCCTGCAAGCCGACCATCATGATCGGCACCGGCGGCACGGAATTGACGTCGATGGTCTGGCCTTCGGCGCCGAGCGTGTTGATCAGCTCGTCATGGACGATCTTGACCACCATTTGGCCTGGCGTGACCGACTTGACGACGGTGGCGCCGATTGCCTGCTCGCGGACCCGCTCGGTGAAGCTGCGCACCACTTCGAGCGCGACGTCGGCTTCCAGCAGCGCGCGGCGCACCTCGCGCATTGCGGCGTCGACGTCCTTTTCGGTCAGCGCACCGCGCCCCGTCAGACGATCGAGAATGCCACCAAGCCGTTCCGACAGATTGTCGAACAATGCCGTTGTCCTTGTCCTGCTCGCCAGAAAGCGATCTTCCAAACACCATCACGCCCGAGGGCGCACAGCGCTGTCGGGCGTTGACCTCCGGCCTCGAGGGCCGGTCGGCGGGTCGAAAAGAAAGCCTTTCCGATGAAGTGGCGGGGTTAAACGCCGCTCACGCCCAAAAGTCAAGGAAAGTTAGGGTGCAAGGGCGCCTTTGCCAGGGCAAGATCCTGAAAACAGGACCGTTTTGCCTGCCGGTTCCTTTTCCGAGGGTTCCACCCATATGAGAGGTCATGACCTGCCCTCGCTGCCATCGCTGAACCCGTGCCCATCACCCGCCGCCGCCTGTTCGGACTGCTTGCCGGGGCCGGTGCCCTGGTCGGCGCCTCATCCATCTGGATCTCCCGCATGAAAACCTACGATGGCCCGGTTTCCGACCATTTCGACGGCCTGAATTTCTTCGATCCGGACGGGGCTCCGCCGAAATCGCTGCGAGAAGTGCTGCGGTGGCAGTTCGGCGGCAAGCGGCAGCGCGCTGCATGGCCGGATTGGGCTCCCAGTCCCCATGCCGACACCCCGCCGGCACGCGTCGATGGCGACAAGGTGCGGCTGTCCTTCGTCGGCCATGCCAGCTGGCTGATCCAGACCGGCGGCCTCAACATCCTGGTCGATCCCGTCTGGTCGGAGCGGGTCTCGCCGGTCGCCTGGGCCGGGCCGAAACGGCACAACGATCCCGGCGTCGCCTTCGAGAAGTTGCCGAAGATCGACATCGTGCTGGTCTCGCACGGCCATTACGATCATCTCGACATCGCGACGCTGTCGCGGCTCACCAAGAATTTTGCCCCGCGCGTCGTCACCCCGCTCGGCAACGACGTCACGATGCGCAGCTGGGATTCCACGATCAAGGTGGAGGCGTTCGACTGGCACGACCGCGTCGAGCTCGGCGGCGGCATCGCCGTGCATCTGGTGCCGACCCGGCACTGGACCGCGCGCGGCCTGTTCGACCGCAACAAGGCGCTGTGGGCGAGCTTCGTATTGGAGACGCCGGCCGGGAAGATCTACGTGGTCTGCGATTCCGGTTATGGCGACGGCCGGCATTTCCGCCGCGTCGCCGAGAAGCATGGCAAGCTGCGGCTCGCGATCCTCCCGATCGGTGCCTACGAGCCGCGCTGGTTCATGCGCGACCAGCACATGAATCCGGAGGATGCAGTGAAGGCGCTGGCTGATTGCGGTGCGGAAGCTGCGCTCGGCCATCACCACGGCACGTTCCAGCTGACGGACGAGGCGATCGACGCGCCCGCCAAGGCGCTGGTGGAAGCGCTCGACGCCGCGAAGATTCCGCAGGAGCGGTTCGTCGCGATGCAGCCGGGGCAGGTGGTGGAGATTTAGCTCGTGTACCCATAGACCCGGCGGCGTGATGCGACGAGAGCAATGTCCGCTTTGCTCCCATGGCGACAAGTGCCTGCGGCTCTGCGCCGTTGAACCAGATAGCCCACGACGCAACAAACACCATGGGTTCGGTCGGAAGACCTTGCTTGATCGATGGATGGAGCCGGCCTGTGGGATTTTTGCTGAGAATTGTGCTTGCAGCCGCTCTCGTGAACCTTGCTCCTGCCGTCGCCCAGGCGAAGAGCGCCGTCGCTTCTCCTGCCTTGCAGAAGGAGTTCGATGGCTTCATCGAGAAGTTTCGCGCGGCGCTGAAGGCAAACGATTCCGCCGCCGTCGCCGCTATGACACGATTGCCGTTCATGAACGACAACGCAATTCGCGGCGCCGCGCAATTTGGCGCCAAGATCTATCGGACCTCGTTCACGGCGAAAAATCGCGCATGTATCCAGCGCGGCAAGGCCGTCTACGATCGCGATGATTACAAGAACGAAAGTTACTTCGTCTTCTGCGGCGAGCTCATCTTCGTCTTTAGCAAGACGCCGGCGGGGTTTCTTTTTACTGATATCAGCCCGAATGATTGATCAGGCAACAATGCTATCCACTGCTGCCGGACGTATGGTCGGTCGCCTCGCGCAGCGACACTGGATACGGCAATCTGAGCGATGGGCAGACTTAGCAACGGAAAGATTCGCCGCGAGTACGGCATGCGTGCTCAGTTCCTGCGAACGTGCTCGCAGGGACGACACCATTGGTGTTGCGGCGACGTGCCTCTTATGAACGGGGCTACTGCCCCGCCTTGATCGCCCAGCTCACATTCACCGTCACCGACAGCGTCTCCTCGCCCGGTGCGACGGCGGCCTGCGGCGCTGCGGCCATCGGCGATGCCATGCGACCCTTGAACAGCGGCACGGGGCCACCGCCCTCGGACACGCTGAGCGGCGCACCCAGCGTCACGCCGGTGGCCTTGGCATAGACCTCCGCCTTGCGCCGCGCATCGGCGATCGCCTGCTCGCGCGCGTCGTCGAGCAGCTTCGAGGCCTGCGTCACCTCGAAGGAAATATTGCCGACGTCGTTGGCGCCGGCGCCGACCAGCGTGTCGATGATGCCGGCGATTTTGGTCACGTCGCGGATCTTCACGGTAACGCGGTTGGAGGCGCGGAAGCCGACCACCGGGGATGCGCCGGTGGATTTGTTCTGACCGTATTGCGGCTGCAGCGACAGCCGCGAGGTCTGGTAGTCCTTCTCGGCGATGCCGGCGCCCTTCAGCGCCAGCAGCACCTTACCCATCGCGGCATTGTTGGCGTCGGAGGCTTCCTTCGCGGTCTTGGCATCGTTGGCGACGCCGGCATCGATCTGTGCGAGATCGGGCGCCGCGGAAATCGTGGCTTCGCCGCTCACCGAGATGGCGGAGGGAAAATCGTCGGCGAGCGCGGGCGTGGCCAGCAACGTGGTGGCGAAAACGGCGGCGAGTACGGCAGGCTTTTTCATCATTCTCACTTCAGCGGCACGAAAACATTGATCACGAGCTTGTCCTCGGCCGTCTTCAGGGGATCGGTGAGGTACTCCTCGATGAAGGTATCCTTGGCTTCCAGTCTCTTGTCGTCGAGGTGATTGGTGATCGCCTCGTAGGTGTTGTCCATGTTGTCGTAGGAGCCGCGATGGACGAATTTCAGCGCCTTGCCCTCCGGCGACTTGCCGATGCTCATGTCCTTGGTGAGGTTCTTGGGGTCCTGGTCGACCGGGATCTCGGCGAGGAAGGTGAAGCCGGTGTCGTCGGTCGAGGTGTAGACGATCATCGAATTGCCGGCGGCCTTGATGCCCTGCTTGTCCAGCAGCGTGTTCAGCGCCTTGAAGGCGTCGACCAGGGTGTCGAAGGCCGAGTCCCAATTGGCGGTGCCCTTGACCATCACGACCTTCCTGGACTCGAGAGTGGTCTCGAGGCCGAAGGGGTCGGCGGTCTGCACCGGGGCGGGGGTGGCGGCCGCCGCGGGCGGCGGAGCCGGGCTGGGTGAAGCGCTGGCTGCAGGGGAGGGTGTTGCCGCAGGGGCGGGCGAGGCGCTGGCGGCCGGCGCGGGCGTTGCCACCGGTGCAGGCGAAGCGCTCGCGGCAGGGGTCGGCGAAGCCGACGGAGCCGGCGAGGGGCTGGCCGACGCGGCGGGCGCCGGGCTCGGAGTTTGGGCCCGGGCGGCGGACAGACCCAGCGATATGGCCGCTGCCGGGATCAGCGCGGCCAGAGCGAGACGACGAAACCTGATCATTCTGTTCTCCCCACCCTGGGTATCAAGACCCTGGGCATCAAGACCTTGCCCACCAAGGCCGAACTCCCGGTAGCGCCCGGTCGCGCCCCGGTTCGCGCCAACGGCGCCGTTCTAACACGCGAGCGCCGAATTCGTCCCATGACAGATGCGTCATGGCAGGCACCTTGGCCGATGTCCCGGCTCGGGCGGCAAATCACTGGCCAAGCCGGCAAGGATCGCCATATAAGGCAGGCGAAATTCGGGAATTTTCATGAGCGCGCTGGCCAACCACGCATTTGCCAAGATGAACGGCATCGGCAACGACATCGTCGTTGTCGACATGCGCGATTCCGCGGGCCGGGTGACGCCGGACGATGCCCGCGCGGTGGCGTCCGCAAACGGCGGCGTGGCTTACGACCAGCTCATGGTGCTGCAGAAGCCGCGGCTCGACGGCACCGAAGCCTTCATCCGCATCTACAACAATGACGGCTCCGAAGCCGGCGCCTGCGGCAATGGCATGCGCTGCGTCGTGCGCCGCATCTTCGAGAAGAGCGGCCAGACCACGGCCACGTTCGAGACGGCGGCCGGCCTGCTCAATGCCTGGCAGGGCCCGGCGCCGGATCTCTACACCGTCGACATGGGTGCGCCGAAATTCGGCTGGCAGGACATTCCGCTGGCGGAGGAGTTTCGCGACACCCGCTACATCGAGTTGCAGATCGGGCCGATCGACAATCCGATCCTGCATTCGCCCTCCGTCGTGAGCATGGGCAATCCGCACGCGGTGTTCTGGGTCGACGACGTCAACGCCTATGATCTCGGGCGCTTTGGTCCGCTCCTGGAAAATCATCCGATCTTTCCCGAGCGCGCCAACATCACGCTCGCCCATATCGTCGATCGCGACCACGTCACGATCCGCACCTGGGAGCGCGGCGCCGGCCTCACCAAGGCCTGCGGCTCGGCGGCCTGTGCCACGGCGGTCGCCGCGGCGCGGCTGAAGCGTACCGAGCGCAAGGTCGAGATCACGCTGCCCGGCGGCAAGCTCGGCATCGAATGGCGCGAGCGCGACGATCACGTGCTGATGACGGGCACTGCGAGCTTCGAATATGAGGGCAAATTCGATCCGGCGCTGTTCGCGCAGGCCCGGTAATGTCTGTCGACGTCGTCACCTTCGGCTGCCGCCTCAATGCCTTCGAGGCCGAGGTGATCCGCCGTGAGGCGGAGGGCGCGGGCCTCTCCGACACCATCGTCATCAACAGCTGCGCCGTCACCAACGAGGCGGTGGCGCAGGCGCGCCAGTCGATCCGCAAATTGAAGCGCGAGCGGCCCGCTGCGCGCATCGTCGTCACCGGCTGCGCGGCGCAGACGCAAAGCGCCATGTTCGCCGAGATGGCCGAGGTCGACCGCGTCGTCGGCAATGACGACAAGATGCGCGGCGAAGCTTGGCGCGATGCCCGCAATGCCTTTGATCTCGGCGCCAGTGAGAAGATTGCCGTCAGCGACATCATGGCCGTGAAGGAGATGGCGCCGCATCTGATCGATGGCTTTGCGGCAGGCCTGCCGCGGGTGTTCGTCCAGGTGCAGAACGGCTGCGATCATCGCTGCACCTTCTGCATCATCCCCTACGGTCGCGGCAATTCACGCTCGGTGCCGATGGGCGCCGTCGTCGAGCAGGTGCGGACACTCGCCGCGCGCGGCCATGCCGAGATCGTGCTCACTGGCGTCGACCTCACCAGCTACGGCGCAGACCTGCCAAGCGCGCCCAAGCTCGGCATGTTGACCAAGCAGATTCTGCGGCACGTTCCGGAGCTGAAGCGGTTGCGCATCTCCTCGATCGATTCGATCGAGGCGGATGACGATCTCTTGGATGCCATCGCCGGCGATGCACGGCTGATGCCGCACCTGCATCTGTCGCTGCAGTCAGGCGACGACATGATCCTGAAGCGCATGAAAAGGCGGCATTCGCGGCGCGATGCGATCGCGTTCTGCGATCAGGTCCGCCGCCTGCGTCCGGACGTCGTCTTCGGCGCCGACATCATCGCGGGCTTCCCGACCGAGACCGAGGAGATGTTCGCGCGCTCGCTCGATCTCGTCGAAGAATGCGGCCTCACCTTCCTGCATGTCTTCCCTTACTCGCCGCGTCCCGGCACGCCGGCCGCGCGGATGCCGCAGGTTGCGGGCGGCGCGATCAAGGACCGCGCGAAGCGGTTGCGTGCGTCCGGCGAAGCGGCTCTGCGGCAGCGGCTGCAGACCGAGATCGGCGCAACGCGCGATGTGCTGATCGAGAGCGAAGGGCAGGGGCGGACAGAGCATTATCTGCCGGTGGCGATTGCGGGCGAGCGCGTGGGCAGCGTGGTGCCGCTGAGGATCGCTGGCAGCGATGGCGAGCGGCTGACGGTATAACGCGCCGCTTTCTTCCTTCTCCCCTTGCGGGAGAAGGTGGCGCGAAGCGCCGGATGAGGGGTTGCTGCTGCGAATTCAAATGAGAGTTGGAATCGCGGAGAGATACCCCTCACCCGTCTCGCCGCTGTCGCGGCGAGACACCCTCTCCCGCAAGGGGAGAGGGGAAGACAGCTACGACGCTCGAACCTGCCAGAATCGCAGCGTCCGCTTTGCGTTCTCCGGTGTCATTTTCGCGAAATGGCGCTGCGCCTGCGCTAGGTCCACCGGCTTCATCGCGCCGGTCGCAAAGCGGCTTTCGAGCACGGTGGCCGTCGTCTCCCAGCTGAGCTGCGCGGCTTTGCACGGCACCAGCAGGCCGTCGTCGCGCAGGCTCTGCATCAGCGGACGAATGACTTCGACGGTTGATCCGGACAGCGCTGCAAGGGCGGCTGCGGTTTCCTCGTAGCGCCGCTGTCTGGCGAAGCCGAGCAGCGTCGCCTCGTTGAGCTGGCCGGTGGCCTTCAGGCCGGCAATGGCGCGCTTGGCACCTTCGAAATCGCGCGCGCCGGACATCTCGCGCTCGATGCCGACGGTGACGGCGGCAATCGCGCTCTGGATTTCCTCGAACAGATGCGCCGGGGCGCGCGACAACAGGCGGGTGCGCACGGCGTCCGTAGCCGAACGCAGCAATTGGCGGCGCAGCTCCGAGGGCAGATCGATGCGAACGCCGACGCTGACGGCGAGCTCCGGATCGCTCTCGGCCTGTCCGACGATGGCGGCAAATCCCTTGCCGGAGACGCGCGCGCCGGGATTGGCCGCAAGCCGCCGGCTGACGCTGGGATAGCGGCGGGCCAGCAGCGCGTCGGTGACGATCTCCTTCAGCCACCAGCGGCCGGCGATCGCGAGCAGATGCAGCTCGCCCTTGGATGATGCGATCTGCACCAGTTCGCCGTCGTCGAGCCGCGCGGATTCCTGCAGCACCGGACCGGCGATGCGGATCTCATCGTTGCTGGCGAGGCGGCGGATCACGGAGGGCGGCGCCTGCGCGATGGGCGCGAGCTGGGCGCTGATCTCGGCGAGCGCGACGCGGGCGCCGATGTCGGCGATGGCGCGCAGCTCGATGGTGCCGATCAGGCGCTCGAGCACGTCGTCGAACAGCGCGATCTGTTCCTCGTCGAAGCTGCCGGCGGAGGACAGGAACAGCTCGGTGACGCGCCGCGCGGTTTCAAGGCCTTTTTCCGGCGAGCCCATCCGTAAAGCGGATTCGACCTCGTCGATGATCGATAGCTCGGCCTTGGACATGACGCGCTGCTCGTCCTGAGCGATTAGGGAAGCTTGTTCTAAGCAACCGCTATCATTAGAGGCGAGCGCTGAAGGTTTGGTAAACCATGGCCGGAAGGAGAGCACCGACCCTCATCCTGAGGAGCCCGCCAACGGGTCCGCGCAAAGCGCGGGCCGATGACAGGCTCCGCGGGCGTCTCGAAGTATGGCGACGGGCGAGGGCCTTCATGGTTCGAGACGGCCGCTACGCGGCCTCCTCACCATGAGGGTCGGACACTACTCCCCGTTCCAGCCGCAGGCCCTGAGCTTCTCGTGCATGTGGGACGGGGCCGGCGCGACGACTCGCACCGGCTCCTTGTTCCGGGAAATCGGCACCACGATCTCGCGGGAATGCAGATGCAGCTTCGGCTCGCCGAAACGCGGGCCGTTGCCGTAAATGTTATCGCCGAAGATCGGCCAGCCGGTCGCGGCCGAATGCACCCGCAATTGGTGGGTCCGGCCGGTGACGGGTTCCATGGCGAGCCAGGTCAGGCCCTCGCCCCGCCCCATCACCTTCCAATTGGTAATCGCCTTTTGCCCCTCCGGGTCCGGCTTCTGCCACCAGCCGCGCTCGGCATTGAGCCGACCGAGCGGCATGTCGATGGTGCCTTCATTCTCGATATGCCCGCCCTCGACCACGGTCCAATAGGTCTTGCCGATCTTGCCGTGCTTGAACAGGAGACCGAGCGAGGCGGTCGCCTTGCGGTGGCGGCCGAGCACGAGGCAGCCGGAGGTATCCTTGTCGAGCCGGTGGGCCAGCACCGGCGGCCGCGGCAGGCCGAAGCGGAGCGCGTCGAAGGAATCCTCCAGATTGGGTCCGCCCTTGGGTCCGCGATGCACCGGCAGGCCGGCCGGCTTGTTGATGACCAGCATCAGCCCGTCGCGATGGAGCACGCGCGACAAAATTTCCTCGGCGGTCAATTCGGGAACATCGAGCAATTGCAAGACTTTCGTTTACGGGCCGGAACGGCTAACACACCCCCGCTATGAACGATACCTCCGAGACCCCCAAGCTGAGCTGGTGGCGCCGCCTGTCCAACGGGCTGAAGCGTACCTCGTCCTCGCTCGGCACCGCGGTCGCCGACCTCGTCACCAAGCGCAAGCTCGATCGCGCCATGCTCGACGACATCGAGGATGTGCTGCTGCGCGCCGATCTCGGCACCTCCGTCGCCGTGCGAATCGCCGACGCCGTCGGTACGGGCCGCTACGACAAGGCGATCTCGGCGGACGAGGTCAAGGACGTGGTCGCGACCGAGGTCGAGAAGGTGCTGGCGCCGGTGGCGAAGCCGCTCGTGATCGACACCGCCAAGAAGCCGTTCGTGATCCTCGTGGTCGGCGTCAACGGCTCCGGCAAGACCACCACCATCGGCAAGCTCTCGCAAAAATTCGCATCCGAAGGCCGCAAGGTGATGCTCGCCGCCGGCGACACGTTCCGCGCAGCGGCGATCGAGCAGCTCAAGGTCTGGGGCGAGCGCACCAAGACACCCGTCATTGCGGGGGCGCAGGGCTCGGATTCGGCGAGCCTGGCTTTCAACGCGCTCACCGCGGCGAAGGAGCAGAACACCGACGTGCTGCTGATCGACACTGCCGGCCGCTTGCAGAACAAGGCCGAGCTGATGAACGAGCTCGAAAAGGTCGTGCGCGTCATCCGCAAGGTGGACGCCACCGCGCCGCATGCGGTGCTGCTGGTGCTGGATGCCACGGTCGGCCAGAACGCACTGTCGCAGGTCGAGGCCTTCCATCGCACCGCCGGAGTCACCGGCCTCGTGATGACCAAGCTCGACGGCACCGCGCGCGGCGGCATCCTGGTGGCGCTGGCGGAGAAATATAAACTGCCGGTGCATTTCATCGGCGTCGGCGAAGGCGTCGACGATCTCGCGCCCTTCACCGCGCGCGACTTCGCCCGCGCCATCGCCGGAATCGAATAGCGTCATCCTTCGAGACGCCGCTTGCGCGGCTCCTCAGGATGAGGTCGTGCCACACATGAGGTCCTCATCCTGAGGAGACCGCGGAGCGGTCGTCTCGAAGGATGGGAGAGACGGAAGAGAGAATGGACAAGACCCAGCCGCATCCGCTGTTCAAGCTCGCGACCGAGCTCGGTCCGCTGCTCGTGTTCTTCTTCGTGAACGCGAAATTCAACCTGTTCGCCGCGACTGGCGCCTTCATGGTGGCGATCGCGGTCGCGATGGCCGCCTCCTACATGGTGACGCGCCACATCCCGGTCATGGCGATCGTGACGGGCGTAATCGTGCTGGTGTTCGGCACGCTGACCCTGGTGCTGCACGACGAGACCTTCATCAAGGTCAAGCCGACCATTATCTACGGCCTGTTCGCTGTGATCCTCGGCGGCGGCCTCTTGTTCGGCCGCTCCTTCATCGCCGTGATGTTCGACCAGGTGTTCAACCTGACGCCGCAGGGCTGGCGCATCCTCACGCTGCGCTGGGCGCTGTTCTTCGCCGGCATGGCAGTGCTGAACGAGATCATCTGGCGCACCCAGAGCACGGATTTCTGGGTGAACTTCAAGGTCTTCGGCGTGCTGCCGCTGACCGCCATCTTCGGCATGATCCAGATGCCGCTGATCAAGCGCTATCATCTCGAGCCGGCGTCGCTGGAGGCGAGCGAGGCCGAGGCGGGAGATGTGAGCAAGGGGTAGTCGGTCTCGTGTCCCGGACGCGCGAAGCGCGAGCCGGGACCCAGGCTCTCTCCACAACCGTCATATGGGCCCCGGCTCTGCAGCGCACCACTGAAGAGGCGCTGCGCTGCGTCCGGGGCACGCGACCGTTTACGACCCCGCCTTCAGCGCCTTCTCCAGCTCTGGCATCAGCACCGTCTTGAGATTTTGCGGCGTGACCGGGCCGACCAGCTTGTAGACGATGGTGCCCTGGCGCCCGACGACGAAGGTCTCGGGCACGCCGTAGACACCCCATTCGATCGAGGCGCGGCCGTTGGCGTCGACGCCGACATGGCTGAACGGGTTGCCGTAGCGCCCGAGGAAGCGCCGCGCGTTGTCGGAGGCGTCCTTGTAGTTGATGCCGACGAGCTGGAAGCGCTTGTCCTTGGCCAGCTCGGTCAGGAGCGGCGCCTCGTCATGACACGGCACGCACCAGGACCCCCAGACGTTGACGAGGCTAACCTTGCCCTTGAACGCGGCGGGATCGAGCCCTGGCACCGGCGCACTGTCGGCCTGCAATCCCTCGAGCGGCGGCAGCAGCGTTTGCGGGGCTGGCCGTCCGATCAGCGCGGACGGAATCCGCGAGGGATCGCCGCTGCCCAGCCTGAACCAGAACAGCAGCGCAAGGCCGACGAAGGCGATCAGCGGCAGCGCCATCAGGAAGGTGCGGCGCTGCGGCGACGCCGAGGTCGATTGATCGCTCATGATCGATCTCTCATGGCCGGTCCACCGCGCTGCGGCCCGAGCGGCGCGTGACGCCGCTGCGGTCGAGCTCGCGCAGGCGCGCCGTCAGGCTGCGATGGTCGAGCACGACCCAGCCGATCAGGATCGCGATCACGACGGCCGCCGCGGCATAGGACGCCAAGATGAAGGAAGCATAGGGACCGAGCGACATGGTCAGGCGGCTCCGACTTCGTTCGAGGCATTTTCTGAACGCGAACCGGCTTCGCTCGAAAACGCGATGCGGCTCGCCTGCATCATTTGCAGCGAGCGCACCCGGCGGCGCAGGATCTCGTTACGCATCGCCGCCAGGTGCAGCGTGACGAACAGCAGTGTGAAGGCGATCGCCATCACCAGCAGCGGAATCAGGAACGATTTGTCCAGCGCCGAGCCGCCCATGCGCATCACCGACGCCGGCTGGTGCAGCGTGTTCCACCAATCGACAGAGAATTTGATGATGGGCAAATTGATCGCGCCGACCAGGGTCAGCACGGCGGCGGCGCGCGCCGCGCGGGAGGGATCGTCGACCGCGCGCCACAGCGCCATCAGGCCGAGATACATCAGGAACAGAATCAGCACCGAGGTCAGGCGCGCATCCCATTCCCAATAGGTGCCCCACATCGGCCGGCCCCACAGCGAGCCCGTCAGCAGCGCGAGGAAGGTGAAGGCGGCGCCGATCGGAGCTGCCGCTTTCGCGGCGACGTCGGCGAGCGGATGCCGCCATACCAGCGTGCCCAGGGAGGCGATGCTCATCACGCCCCACACGAACATCGCGAGCCAGGCATTGGGCACGTGGACAAACATGATCTTGACGGTCGCGCCCTGCTGATAATCGTCGGGCGCGAGCGCGGCCTGGTAGAGGCCGATCGCGAGCAGGATGGCGGTCGCGGCCGCAAGCCACGGCAGCACCCGCGCCGTCAGCGCAAGGAACCGCGTGGGGTTGGCAAGGTCGATCAGCGACATGGTACCCTGATAATCACCTGGGAGCGCTCAGGCAATCAGCACGAAAGCGCGCGGCGAAAGTTGATCCGGGTCAAGGTCGGCCCGCCCCCTCTCAGTCGAGTCCATGCCGCAGGCTGGCTGCGGCCGCGAAGGGGCCGATCACGAGGCTGACCAGCGACAGCGCGCACAGGATCGAGAATGGCGCGCCGAACGTCATGGGCCCGACGATCACGGCCTGCGAGGCTGCAACGCCGAAAATCAGCACTGGAATCGACAGCGGTAGCACCAGCACGGCCATCAGCAGCCCGCCGCGATGCAGGGTCACTGCCAGCGCCGCGCCGATCATGCCGGTGAAGGTCAGCGCCGGCGTTCCCGCCAGCAGCGTCAGCGCCACCGCGCCGGTTGCGACCATGTCGAGATTGAGCAGGAGGCCGAGCACGGGGGTTGCGACAATCAGCGGCAGGCCGGCGGCCAGCCAATGCGCCAGCGCCTTGGCGGCGCAGGCGAGTTCCAGCGGCGTCCGGCTCATCGTGATCAGGTCGAGCGAGCCATCCTCGTGGTCGGCCATGAACAGCCGGTCCAGGGTCAAAAGGCTGGCGAGCAGCGCCCCCAGCCACAGGATCGCCGGCCCCAGCCGCGACAGCAGCGCCAGATCCGGCCCGACCGCGAACGGCATCAGCACCACCACGGTGAGGAAGAACAGCACCCCGATCAGCGCCCCGCCGCCGACGCGAAGCGCGATCTTGATATCCCGGCGGATGAGCGCGGAGAGGGCGGTCATGGCGCCACCCCGTGCAGGCTGGCCGCCTGAAAAAAGCTGAGGGTCCATCGAAATCACGCGACACCCCCGATCCGCAACTCGCGCGATTCGATCCCCAGCGGGGCGTGGGTCGCGGCGATGATCAGGCCGCCGCGGGCGAGGTGCTCCCGCATCAGGCCGCCGAACATGTCCTGGCCGGCGACGTCGAGCGCGTTGGTCGGCTCGTCCAGCAGCCAGACCGGACGTCGGACGCTCAGCAGCCGGGCCAGCGACAGGCGGCGGCGCTGTCCCGCCGACAGGAAGCCCGCGGGCAGATGAGTGGCGTGGTCGAGCCCGACGGTGGCGAGGCTCTCGGCGGCATCAAGGCGTTCGCCACCCAGGAAATCGGCCCAGAATGCCAAGTTTTCCTGAACGCTCAGCGCCGGCTTCAGGGCGTCACGATGGCCGAGATAATGGCATTGCTCCGCCAAGGTCAGCTCGCCATCGCCCCCCTCCAGCGCGATCGTCCCGTCGGCCGGAACGAGCAGGCCCGCGATCAGCCGCAGCAGCGAGGTCTTACCCGATCCGTTGCGGCCTACGACCGCCACGGCCTCGCCCGAGGCGGCCGCGAAATCGAGTTCGGCGAACACCTCGCGGCCGCCCCGCACGCAGCGGAGTCCGCGGCCATGAAGCTGCATCTCGCCTCGTTTCAACCCGCTCAAGGCCAGGCCTCAGGAAAACTTGGGGTAGCGCATGGGAATTTTTGGCTCGGGAATTGCTGCGGCACGATTGTGGCTGTGGCGGCGCGGTTAGAAAGCTTCTATAAGCCCGGAACTACTTGATGCAGCAACTCAACCTGCCCCTGCAAGCGGCCCAGCCTGATACGCTGACGGTGTTAAAATACCCTGCCGGGTATAACTAACAATTGGGATTCCTATATGACCTCGCTCGACAGCTTCAAATGCAAAAAGACTCTCAAGGTCGGCGCCAAGACCTATGTCTATTACAGCCTGCCCACGGCCGAGAAGAATGGTCTGAAGGGAATTTCCAAACTTCCCTATTCGATGAAGGTCCTGCTCGAGAATTTGCTGCGCAACGAGGACGGCCGCTCGGTCAAGAAGGAAGACATCGTTGCGGTGTCGAAATGGCTGCGCAAGAAGTCGCTGGAGCATGAGATCGCGTTCCGCCCGGCGCGTGTGCTGATGCAGGACTTCACCGGCGTGCCCGCGGTGGTCGACCTCGCCGCGATGCGCAACGCGATGCAGAAGCTCGGCGGCGATGCCGAGAAGATCAATCCGCTGGTGCCGGTCGACCTCGTCATCGACCACTCCGTGATCGTGAACTTCTTCGGTGACAACAAGGCTTTCGGCAAGAACGTCACCGAGGAATACAAGCAGAACCAGGAGCGCTACGAGTTCCTGAAATGGGGCCAGAAGGCGTTCTCGAACTTCTCGGTGGTGCCGCCCGGCACCGGCATCTGCCATCAGGTCAATCTCGAATATCTCTCCCAGACGGTCTGGACCAAGAAGGAGAAGATGACGGTCGGCAAGAAGACCGGCACCTTCGAGGTCGCCTATCCCGACTCGCTGGTCGGTACCGACTCCCACACCACCATGGTCAATGGTCTGGCCGTGCTCGGCTGGGGCGTCGGCGGCATCGAGGCGGAAGCCTGCATGCTCGGCCAGCCGCTGTCGATGCTGCTGCCCAACGTCGTCGGCTTTAAGCTGAAGGGCGCGATGAAGGAAGGCGTGACCGCGACCGATCTCGTGCTCACCGTGACGCAGATGCTGCGCAAGCTCGGCGTGGTCGGCAAGTTCGTCGAGTTCTTCGGCCCGGGCCTCGACAATCTCTCGGTCGCCGACAAGGCGACGATCGCCAACATGGCGCCCGAATACGGCGCGACCTGCGGCTTCTTCCCGGTCGACGCCGCCGCGATCGATTACCTCAAGACCTCGGGGCGCGCGGCGCCGCGCGTTGCGCTGGTGCAGGCCTATGCCAAGGCACAGGGGCTGTTCCGCACCGCCAAGTCGCCCGATCCGGTGTTCACGGAAACGCTGACGCTCGATCTCGCCGACGTCGTGCCGTCGATGGCCGGTCCGAAGCGTCCCGAGGGGCGCATCGCGCTGCCGTCGGTCGCCGAAGGCTTCTCGCTTGCGCTCGGCAGCGAGTACAAGAAGGCCGAGGAGCCCAACAAGCGCTTTGCCGTCGAGGGCAAAGACTTCGAGATTGGCCATGGCGACGTCGTGATCGCCGCCATCACCTCCTGCACCAACACCTCGAATCCGAGCGTGTTGATCGGCGCGGGCCTGCTGGCCCGTAACGCCGCCGCGAAAGGCCTGAAAGCAAAACCGTGGGTGAAGACCTCGCTCGCCCCGGGCAGCCAGGTCGTCGCCGGCTATCTCGCCGACTCCGGTCTGCAGAAGGATCTCGACAAGGTCGGCTTCAACCTGGTCGGTTTCGGCTGCACCACCTGCATCGGCAATTCCGGTCCGCTGCCGGAGGAGATCTCGAAGTCGATCAACGACAACGGCATCGTCGCGGCCGCCGTGCTCTCCGGTAACCGCAACTTCGAAGGCCGCGTCTCGCCGGACGTGCAGGCGAACTATCTGGCCTCGCCGCCGCTGGTCGTCGCCCATGCGCTCGCCGGCAGCGTCACTAAGAACCTCGCCGTCGAGCCGCTCGGCGAGGGCAAGGACGGCAAGCCGGTGTACCTCAAGGACATCTGGCCGACGACCAAGGAGATCAACGCCTTCATGAAGAAGTTCGTGACCGCGTCGATCTTCAAGAAGAAGTATGCCGACGTGTTCAAGGGCGACACCAACTGGCGCAAGATCAAGACGGTCGAGAGCGAGACCTATCGCTGGAACATGTCGTCGACCTATGTGCAGAACCCGCCCTATTTCGATGGCATGAAGAAGGAGCCGGAGCCGGTCACCGACATCGTGGAGGCGCGCATCCTCGCCATGTTCGGCGACAAGATCACCACCGACCACATCTCGCCGGCCGGCTCGATCAAGCTGACCTCGCCCGCGGGCAAATATCTCAGCGAGCACCAGGTGCGCCCTGCCGACTTCAACCAGTACGGCACGCGCCGCGGCAACCACGAAGTTATGATGCGCGGCACCTTCGCCAACATCCGCATCAAGAACTTCATGCTGAAGGGCGCCGACGGCAACATTCCGGAAGGCGGCCTCACCAAGCACTGGCCCGACGGCGAGCAGATGTCGATCTACGACGCCGCCATGAAGTACCAGGAAGAGAAAGTGCCGCTGGTCGTGTTCGCCGGCGCCGAATACGGCAACGGCTCCTCGCGCGACTGGGCCGCGAAGGGCACGCGTCTGCTCGGCGTTCGCGCCGTGATCTGCCAGAGCTTCGAGCGCATCCATCGCTCCAACCTGGTCGGCATGGGCGTGCTGCCGCTGACCTTCGAGGAAGGCACCTCCTGGCAGTCGCTGGGCCTGAAGGGCGACGAGAAGGTCACGCTGCGCGGCCTCGTCGGCGACCTCAAGCCGCGCCAGAAGCTGACCGCGGAGATCGTCTCCGGCGACGGTTCGCTGCAGCGCGTTTCGCTGCTTTGCCGCATCGATACGCTGGACGAGCTCGACTACTACCGCAACGGCGGCATTCTGCACTACGTGCTGCGCAAGCTCGCGGCCTAAGCGCGGATTTGTGAACGATGGCTCACTGCGAAGTGAGTAGAAGCCTGAACGAAGGCGGCCTATCACAAGGCCGCCTTCGCGAGTTTGCGGCACGTTTCGGATGGGCCCGCCCGGCGGAAAACTTCGCGTTGGACGGATGAACGTGCCGTGCCCGTAAGACTACGGTGACCATCAGGCGATAGGATCTTCCTCGACGAGTGACGGTGTGTGACGTTCGACATGACAGCAATGACGGCTTCTCATCTGGTTTCGCGTTGGTCTGGTGCGCTCTGGTCGGGAGCTCTGGGCATCTGTGCCATCGTCGCCGTCATCCGCCCCGCCGAGGCTGAACCCCGCGCCGTCGTCGAATTATTTACCTCTCAGGGCTGCTCGTCCTGCCCGCCCGCCGACAAGATCATCGGCGATCTCTCCAAGGATCCCTCTGTGATCGCGCTGAGCATGCCGATCGACTATTGGGACTATCTCGGCTGGAAGGACACGCTGGCGGATTCGCGCTTCTCTGCACGGCAGCGTGCCTATTCGCGCATGCGCGGCGACCGTGAGGTCTACACGCCGCAGGTCGTGGTCAACGGCTCCACACATGTCATCGGCAGCGATCGCACCGGCATCGAGAATGCGATCGGCAAGACCGACAAGGGCGTGGGCGTGATGAGCGTGCCGGTGACGATGTCGCTCTCGGGCAAGCAGATCAACGTTTCGGTGGCCGCGAGCAAGGAGCCCGCGGTCTCCCACGGCGAGGTCTGGATCTGCTCGATCGCCAAGTCGGTGCCGATCACCATCACCCGCGGTGAGAATCGTGGACAGCAGGTCACCTATCACAATGTGGTGCGCAATCTGCTCAAGGTCGGTGACTGGACCGGCCGTCCGGAATCTTGGACGGTGCCCATCGAGAACCTCACGCGCGACGGCGTCGACGGCGCGGTGGTCTATATCCAGGACGGCAGCCGGGAGAAGCCGGGCCCAATGCTGGGCGCCGCGTACACGTCGCTGCACTGATTTTCAGAATTTCTCGTAGACTCCGCTCTCGACCCTCATGGTGAGCGCGCCCTTGCGCGCGTCTCGAACCATGGAAGGCCCCCGCTGCTGTAGCTCGGCCTTGATCCTTCGAGACGCCACGCAAATGCGCGGCCCTCAGACGGACGGCGCATCGGCAGAAACATCCCGACACAAACAAAAAAGGACCAACTTGCGTTGGCCCTCCTTGCCGTGCGTACAGACCCGATCCTGTTCGACCCCGGGGGGCTGGGGGCTGAGGAATCCGGAACCGAAAGGACCGGGTCAACGCACGTGAGTCTTTTCGCAACGCAGGGCGGCGGGCGCTTGGCGGAAAAGCGGCGACACTATGATTCCTGCTAACGATCCCGTGACGGTCGTCGCGACAGAGTTCCACTCCTGCGTGTGCCCGGATTTGCAGCCGATTCGATAGGTTGAACGAGGAGCCCCTTGCGGCCGGGAACGGTTGGCGCGATCATGCAATTGTCATGATCCCCTCGGGGTCCGGGACGGTTTCGGGGGACGCGGGTCATTGTGGTGAGATGAGGAGGCGCTTCCCATGAGTCTGATGTCGGAGGATGCCGATCCGAGCGAGCAGCGCGCGGCGGCGCGCCCCGCCGCTACGACTGCGCAGCCCAACCGGGTGACGTTCAACCGGCTGGAGCTGCATCGTATTCTCAATCTCTACGGCCGCATGGTCGCCGACGGCGAGTGGCGCGACTACGCCATCGACTTCCTGAAGGACCGCGCCGTGTTCTCGGTCTATCGCCGCGCCTCCGAGGTGCCGATCTATCGCATCGAGAAGGACCCGCGGCTCGCGCGCAAGCAGGGCATATACAGCGTGATCTCGGCGACGGGTCTGATCCTGCGCCGCGGTCATGAGCTCGAGCGCGTGCTGCTGGTGATCGACCGGAAGCTGGCGGTGGTCTGACGACCGTCTTGTAGCCCGGATGAGCGAGCGACATCCGGGAATCGTCTAGCACCGTTCCCGGGTATCGCTTCGCTCACCCGGGCTACGAGAATTACAGCGCCCTACTTCCCCGGCACCGTGGCCGCGCCCTCGCCGAGTTCGCGCTGCATCATCACCGTGTCGAGCCAGCGGCCGAATTTCAGGCCGACATTGGGATGCGTGCCGATCATCCTGAAGCCGCCCTTGGTGTGAAGGCCAATCGAGCCGGCATTGGCGGAATCACCGATCACCGCGATCATCTGGCGGAAGCCGCGCGCCTCGCATTCGACGATCAGCCGCTCCAAGAGCAGCGAGCCAACACCGCGGCGGTGGAAGGAGGGATCGAGATAGATCGAGTTCTCCACCGTGAAGCGATAGGCCGGCCGCGGCCGGTAGGCGCCGGCATAGGCATAACCGGCGACGCGGCCGTCGAGCATGGCGACGAAGTAGGGATAACCGCCGTCGATCAGCGCGCGATAGCGGCGTGTCATCTCGGCAAGATCGGGCGGCTCCAGCTCGAAGGTCGCGGTGCCCTCGCGGACGGCCTGCTGGTAGATGGCGGTGATGGCGGGAAGGTCGGCCTCGGTCGTGGGCCTGATTTCAGGTGCGGACATGGCGGGAAGATTAGAGCCTTCCCGGGACTGCCGGAAGGGGTTCCGCCGCCTCCACCCCCGTCATTGCGAGCGCAGCCTCATTCTCCGTGGTCATGCCCCGCGCAGGCGGGGCATCCAGTACGCCGCGGCCTTTCGATTTAATTACGGACGTCACGGCGTACGGGATCGCCCGCCTCCGCGGGCGATGACAGCGCGGGTCTGACTAAATGCCGCCTCAAACAAAAACCCCGGCCTCTCGGCCGGGGCTAATGTCGTTCACTCTGGTTTCGCGCTTACTCGCGCTGGCCGAGGAGCTGCAGCAGCAGCGTGAACAGGTTGATGAAGTTCAGGTACAGCGACAGCGCACCGGTGATGGCGGCACGCTCCGCAACCTCACCGCCGGCGGAAGCGTAGCCGTAGATGTAGTCGTTCTTCAACCGCTGGGTATCCCAGGCCGTGAGGCCCGAGAACACCAGCACGCCGACCACCGACACGATGAACTGCAGCAGCGAGCTGGCCAGGAACAGGTTCACAAGGCTGGCGAGGACGATGCCGATCAGGCCCATGAACAGGAACGAGCCCATGCCGGTCAGGTCACGCTTGGTGGTGTAGCCGTAGAGGCTGAGTGCACCGAAGGTCGCCGCGGTAATGAAGAACACCCGCACGATCGAGGTGTGCGTGAACACCAGGAAGATCGACGACAGCGAGATGCCCATCAGTGCCGCGAACACCCAGAACAGGATCTGGGCGGTCGAGGGCGCGAGACGGTTGATGCCCGCCGAGATCACGAACACCATCGCCAGCGGCGCCAGCATGAACAGCCACTTGAGGGGGCTCACGAACATCGCGTAGCCAAACGGCGTCAGGAACAACTTGCCGACGCGGACGGATTCCGCCGTCGGAACGTCAGTCACGGCCGCCATGTAGACGCCGAGCGCAGCCAAGCCGGTGATGGCGAGGCCGATGCTCATGTAGTTGTAGATGCGCAGCATATATGCGCGCAGGCCGGCATCGACCGTCGCGGCGTCGACACGCCCGGCGGCCCTGCCGAAAGGAGAAGCGTAGTTACGGTCTAGGTCCGACATGGTCGAATTCCCGTTGGTTGGCCCGGCCCGGCACGAGGGTCGCCATGCCGCCGGTTCGTCAAATCTATCTCGGATGCCGATGCCAGCCGACTAAATTTTGGCTCACAATCGGGGCTCCGAACCCACTCGATATGTGGGAAACTAACACATTCGCTGCAACCTTCCACGCGCGGCTGAATGTCGCCCTCGGCGGCAATCCTGACGGGAAGCTGACGGGCAGTCGTGGTTAATCGGAAGAATCGTGCGATTCCGTGCCGGCGCGCCCACCCGCTACATTTTGTCACAAATTCCGCAACACCGTCGCGGGCTTTTTGTTCAATGCCAGCAGCGTGCCGGCGAGCCCGAGCCCGACGGTGACGACGAGCGCGGCCGCGACCACACCGGCCGCGCTGCCGGCCTGCCAGACGAAGCTCAGCGTCATCAGCCGCGTCACGATCATCCAGGCCGCCACGCTGCCGGCGATCACGCCGAACAATGCGGTGGCGAGTCCGATCAGGAGGTATTCGAGCGCATAGGCGCCGAGCAGCCGCAGCCGCGTCGCGCCCAGCGTCTTCAGGATCACGGCGTCATAGACCCGGTGGCGGTGGCCGGCGGCGAGCGCCCCGCCCAGCACCAGGATCGCCGAGATCAGGGTCACGGCGCTGGCGCCGCGGATCGCGAGCGCCAGATTGGTCACGACGGAGCCGACCGTCTCCATCACCTCGCGTACGCGCACGCTGGTCACCATGGGATAGGCGTCGGCGACCTGCTTGATGATGTTGCCGTCGCCTGCGGCTTGGCCGCCGGCTTCGGTCAGCGTCGCGATATGGGTATGCGGCGCGCCCTTGAACGCGTTCGGCGAGAAGACCAGCACGAAATTGATGCCGAGCCCCTGCCAGTCGATGGTGCGCAGATTGCCGATTCTAGCCGGAATGTCGCGGCCGAGCACGTTGACCACGATCTCGTCGCCGAGCTTGAGGCCGAGGCCGTCGGCGATCTTCTTCTCCATCGAGACCAGCGGCGGGCCCGAATAGTCCGCGCTCCACCATTCGCCCTCGACCACCTTGGAGCCTTTCGGCAGCTCGCTGGTGTAGGTCAGCCCGCGGTCGCTTTGCAGCACCCATTCGGAATCGGTGGAGGGCTTGAGCTCCTCGGCGCGCAACCCCCGCGCGCCGACGATGCGGCCGCGCAGCATCGGCACGTCCTCGATCTTGGCGCCGGGGGCGATCTGGCGCAGATAGCCGTCGAACTGCTCGGCCTGCGTGCTCGGAATGTCGATGAAGAAGAACGATGGCGCCTGATCGGGGAGGGCTGCCAGGAATTGGCGGCGCAGATTGCCGTCGATCTGGGTGATGGTGACGAGCACGGCCAGCCCAAGCCCGAGCGACAGCACGACCGACGGCGTCAGCGCGCCGGGCCGGTGGATGTTGGCGATCGCCAGCCGCAGCATCGGCAGCTGCGTGCGCGGCAGCCGCCGCGCGATCGCCATCAGCAGCGCGGCAATGCCGCGGAGCAGGGCGAACACGACGACCGAGGAGGCCACGAACACCGCGGCGATGCGCTTGTCGAACGAGAGTCCGACCACGACCGCGATGAGAAGGACGATCACGACGGCCATGAAGACGAGATAGCCCGCGCGCGGCCGGTGCCATTCGGAGCTGACGGTGTCGCGGAACAGCGCGGCCACCGGCACGTCATGGGCGCGGCCGAGCGGCCACAGGCCGAAGGCGAGCGCGGTGAGCAGGCCGTAGACGAAGGACAGCGCGAGCTCCTCGGCATGCACGGCCGGCACCACCGGCAGCGGCAAAAGCTTGCCGAACAGGCCGACGATGGCGAAAGGCATGGCGGCACCGAGCGCAAGGCCGATCGCCGAGCCGATGGCGGCGAGCAGGAGGACCTGCGCGAGATAGATGCCGAACACGTCGCGGCCGGTGGCGCCGACGGCCTTGAACGCCGCGATCACCTCGAGCTTGCGGTCGATATGGCTCTTCACGGCATTGGCGACACCGACGCCGCCGACCAGCAGCGCGGCCAAGCCGACCAGCGTCAGGAACTGGGTGAAGCGGTTGATGTTGCGCTCGAGCTGCGGCGAGGCGTTGGAGCGGCTGCGGACCTCCCAGCCGGCGTGCGGCGCGGCATTGCGCGCGTCCGCGATGAAGCTCTCGGTGGCGCGCTCGCTGTTGGCGCCGTCAGGCAGCTTCACCCGGTAGACCCAACGCACCAGGCTGCCGGGCTGGATCAGGTCGGTGGCGCGCAGGCCCGCCTCGCTGATCAGGAAGCGCGGTCCGAAGCCGATGCCGCCGGCGAGCTTGTCCGGTTCGGCTTCGACCGTCGAGCGGATCTGGAAGGTCGCCGAGCCGATGCTGACGCGGTCGCCGACCTTCAGCGATAGCCGCGTCAGCAGCGTCGGATCGGCGGCGGCACCGAAGGCGCCGTCGCGCTCGGCGAGCAGGTCGGACATCGCCAGCTGCGGCGCAAGCTTCAGCTGGCCGAGCATCGGATAGGTGTCGTCGACCGCCTTCATTTCGACCAGCGCCAGCTTGCCCTCGGCCGAGCGCGCCATGCCGCGCAAGGTGGCGGCGGTCGACACGGTGCCGCGCGAGCGCAGGAAGGCGACTTCGTCGGGCTTGGCCTCGCGCTGGAACAGCACGAAGGAGACGTCGCCGCCGAGCAGGGTGCGGCCTTCGCGCGCGAGGCCGTCGGAGAGGCTCGCCGACACCGAGCCGACGCCGGCGATCGCCATCACGCCGAGCGCGATGCAGGCGATGAAGACGTAGAAGCCGCGCAGGCCGCCGCGCAATTCGCGCAGCGCGTAGCGCAGCGACAGTGCAACGCCGTTAGGCTTCGCGAAGGGTTCGGCAGCAGTGCTCATGCGGGCGCGGACTGTGTGTCGATGCGCCCGGAGCGCAGGCGAATGACGCGGTCGCAACGATGCGCCAGCGAGGAATCGTGCGTCACCAGTACCAGGGTCATGCCGCGCTCGGCATGCTTGCTGAACAGGAGATCGACGATCTGCTTTCCCGTGGCCTCGTCCAGATTGCCAGTCGGCTCGTCGGCGACGAGGATGGCGGGGTCGGGCGCCAGCGCGCGCGCGAGCGCGACGCGCTGCTGCTCGCCGCCGGAGAGCTGCGTCGGGTAGTGATGCAGGCGATCGCCGAGCCCGACCGACTGCAGCTCCTGCGCCGCGCGCTTTGCGGCATCCGGATTGCCGGCGAGCTCGAGCGGCACGGCGACGTTCTCCAGCGCCGTCATGGTCGGAATCAGATGGAAGGACTGGAAGACGATGCCGACCTGGCGGCCGCGGAAGCGGGCCAGCGCGTCCTCGTCGAGGGCATTGAAAGGCGTGCCCGAGACCACCACCTCTCCGCTATCAGGACGCTCCAACCCCGCCATCACCATCAGCAGCGTGGATTTGCCCGAGCCTGACGGGCCGATCAGGCCGATCGTCTCGCTCCGGCCGACGCGCAGGCTGATATCCTTGAGGATGTGAACGCGTGCCGCGCCCGTGCCCAATGAGAGATTGACGTTGGAGATGGCGATGGTGTCCGCAGTGCCTGCGGTGAGCGAAGAGGTTTCGATGCGAGTGTCCATGGTCCGGTCATATGGCAACTCCGCTGGCGCGGTCGAGAGGCGTTACGGATTGTTCATGCACATAGCCGTGTTGATGCTCGCTTTGATGACGATGGCGCACCCCGCCTGGGCGGAAGCGTCAAAGCCGGTCAAGCTCGTCGTTCTCGGCGACTCCTTAAGCGCCGGCCTCGGCCTGCCGGCCCGCGAGGCATTCCCTCAAAGGCTTCAAAAAGCGTTGCAGGCCAAAGGCATAGCGGTCGACATGATCAATGCCGGGGTGTCCGGCGACACCACCTCAGGCGGCCGCGACCGGCTCGACTGGTCGGTGCCGGAGGGAACCGAGGGCGTCATCGTCGAACTCGGTGCCAATGACGCGCTGCGCGGCCTCGATCCCGATGTGACGCGCGCCGCGCTCACCGAGATCATCCAGCGGCTCAAGGCGCGCAAGATCGCGGTGATGCTGTGCGGCATGCTGGCGCCGCCGAATTACGGCCCCGAATACGCGGCGCGCTTCAATTCGATTTATCCGGATCTGGCGAAGACATTCGACGTGCCGCTCTATCCGTTCTTCCTCGAGGGCGTCGCGGCCGATGCCAAGCTCAACCAGCCCGACGGCATCCATCCGACCGCGGCCGGTGTCGACATCATCGTCGGCAACATCATGCCCACGGTGGAGGCATTTCTTGGCACGATCGCTGGGCAACGGCGTTGAAACGCAGGCAGCGTTCACCGGTATTCCCAGGGATTTACCGGAGTGGGGGCGCCTAAGCTTCGCAGAGTCACACAACTGCGATAGGAATCAGGGTACCGGTGATTCGTCGCCGGCTCTAATTTGGATATGATCCTGCTCAGGGGTCGTAGCCAAGCATCGGGAGTGCGAAACGATGCCGCGTTTGTTCACCGGTCTGGAAATTCCGGCCGAGATCGGCCAGTCGCTTTCCAACTTGAGGGGCGGCCTCCCCGGCGCCCGCTGGATCGATCCCGAAAATTATCACGTCACCCTGCGCTTCATCGGCGACATCGACGGCGTCTCCGCCAACGAGATCGCCTCGATGCTGTTTCGCGTCGACCGTAAGCCGTTCGAGGTGAAGGTGCAGGGGCTCACGAGCTTCGGTGGCCGCAAGCCGCGCGCGGTCGTCGCCACGATCGTGCCGAGCAAGCCGCTGATGGACTTGCAGGCCGAGCTCGAACGCATGATGCAGCGGATCGGCCTCGATCCCGAGGGGCGCAAGTTCATCCCGCACGTCACGCTGGCCCGGTTGCACGATGCCACCGACCGCGACGTCGCCGACTATCTCTCGCTGCGCGGCTACTTCCCGAGCAAGGCTTTCCTGGCTGAACGCTTCGTGCTGTTCTCCTCGCGTGCGTCGACGGGCGGCGGACCATATGTCGTCGAGGACGCCTACGAGCTGTGTGAGTAGCGCGTCATCCCTGCGGCGTCGCGCCTGCCCGGCGGACGTCGGTCTTCGCGAAGTCTTCGCCTTTGAACAGCAGTGGTTCGTTGCTCGTGATCGCGAGCGCGTAGGAAAAGCAGTCACCGTAGTTGAGCGACGCGGCGTGGTGTCCTTTGCCGTAGCGTCGCCAGGCGCGTCGCGCTGCGTCGGCTTGCACGGTATCGACAGCCACGACCTCGGCGCCGATCTTCACGAGCCAGAGATCGAACTCACGGCCGCCTGCATCACCCAGCCGCGTCTCGATCACCATCGTTGCTTCGAGCACTGTTGCCGCTGAGATCAGGCGGATCGGATCGTCCGCGATCAGCCGCTCAATACCGGCTGCATCGTTTTCGTTGAGTGCGATGGCCATGATCGCCGATGTGTCGATCACCATCAGCGCGGCAATCCGTGCTCGTCGTATCCGAGAATTTCTTCGGGCGTGCGATCGTCCAAGGCTCGCATTTCGCTCCAGCGTCGCCTGATCTCCGCCATGTCTTCGAGCAGCGCGTCCTTGCGAGCTTGACCGCCGAGCCGGCGCAATCGCTCCTCGATGGCGCGCTTGGTGGCGGTCGTGATGTTCTCGCCGGTCAATTGCGCGAGACTTCGCGCCAATTGCTCCGTTTCGGGGTCCTTGATGCTCAGCGCCATATCGAGGTTCCTTGGTCCCTTGCTAGGTATATTCTACCTGCCTGGATGGCGAGATGGGAAGCCGATGAGAAGGTCGACCGGGTCATTTATGGTCGGGTTGGCCTGCAACGGATCTGTGAGTCGAAGAAACAGGCGCATGAGCCGTTGCGCCAATACGCAGTTGCATTTTTCACCGGTCTCTGGCGGTAAAGGGCCATGCTCTCGACCCCCAGTTCCCCTTTCAGCGAAGCCTATCAGGCTCAGATCGCCTCCGGCGCGATCGAGCCCGATGCTGCGCAGGCCGAGGTCGCCGAGGCCTATGCGGCGCTCGACCAGCGGCTCGCTGACTACAAGCCGCAGCGCAAGCAGGGCCTGCTCAGCCGCCTGTTCGGCAGCGACAAGGACGAGGCGCCGCGCGGGCTCTACATCCACGGCGAGGTCGGCCGCGGCAAGACCATGCTGATGGACCTGTTCTTCCAGCACGCCTCGGTCGAGCACAAGCGCCGCGCGCATTTCCACGAGTTCATGGCCGAGGCGCATGAGCGCATCTACGACTATCGCCAGAGCATCGCGCGCGGCGAGATCGCCGATGGCGACGTCATCGCGCTGACCGCGACTGCGATCTTCGAGGAGAGCTGGCTGCTCTGCTTCGACGAATTCCACGTCACCGACATCGCGGACGCGATGATCCTGGGCCGCCTGTTCGCGAAATTGTTCGAGCTCGGCACCGTCGTGGTCGCGACCTCCAACGTCGCGCCCGAGGATCTCTACAAGGGCGGTCTGAACCGCTCGCTGTTCCTGCCCTTCATCAGGCAGATCACCGATCACATGGACGTCGCGCGGCTCGATGCGCGCACCGACTTCCGCCTGGAGAAGCTTCAGGGCGTGCCGATGTGGCTGACGCCGGCGGACAGCGACGCCGATGCGGCGCTCGACCGCGCCTGGTCGAAAATGTCGGGCAGCGCCAAATGCAATTCGCGCGATATTTCGATCAAGGGCCGCATCCTGCACGTGCCGTGCTCGGCCCATGGCATCGCGCGATTCTCCTTCACCGATCTCTGCGAGAAGCCGCTCGGGGCATCCGACTACCTCAGGCTCGCGCAGGATTATCACACCATCCTGGTCGACCATATTCCAGTGATGGATTCCTCCCAGCGCAACGCCGCCAAGCGCTTCATCACGCTGATCGACACGCTCTATGACAATGCGGTGAAGCTGATGGCCTCGGCCGACGCCAACCCGATCTCGCTCTACCTAGGCCATGAGGGCAATGAGGCCATGGAGTTCAAGCGGACGGCGTCGCGTCTGATCGAAATGAGCTCGGAATCCTATCTGGCGCTGCCTCACGGCCGCAAGGATTCCACCGCCAGCGGCTCCACCAAGGGCCTGGTCGAGACTTAAGTCCTATTTGCCAGCGCTGTCATTTCCGGGGCGCGCGCAGCGCGAGCCTGGAATCCATACTCCCGATGGGGGTTATGGATTCCGGACCTGCGCCTGTCGGCATTCCGGAATGACAGACAAGATATGGCTGCTATCGCGCCAAGCCCGACAATTGGGCATCCACCGACTTGAACGGGGGAGGCGAAAGGGATAACCACCCTCCCAGTTTTCCCTCCTTACGTGTCTAAAGGACAGGTTCACATGGCGCGCGACAAGATTGCTTTGATTGGCTCCGGTCAGATCGGCGGAACGCTGGCTCATCTCATCGGCCTGAAAGAACTGGGCGACGTCGTGATGTTCGACATCGCCGAGGGCGTGCCGCAGGGCAAGGCGCTCGACATCGCGCAGTCCTCGCCGGTCGACGGTTTTGACGCGCACTACACCGGCGCGAACTCCTATGAGGCGCTCGACAACGCCAAGGTCTGCATCGTCACCGCCGGCGTTCCGCGCAAGCCCGGCATGAGCCGCGACGACCTTCTCTCCATCAACCTCAAGGTCATGGAGCAGGTCGGTGCCGGCATCAAGAAGTATGCGCCGGACGCCTTCGTCATCTGCATCACCAACCCGCTCGACGCGATGGTCTGGGCGCTGCAGAAGGCCTCGGGTCTGCCGCACAAGAAGGTCGTCGGCATGGCCGGCGTGCTGGATTCGGCGCGCTTCCGCTACTTCCTGGCCGACGAGTTCAACGTCTCGGTCGAGGACGTCACCGCCTTCGTGCTCGGTGGTCACGGCGACACCATGGTGCCGCTGGTGAAATACTCCACCGTCGCCGGCATTCCGCTGCCCGACCTCGTCAAGATGGGCTGGACCTCGCAGGCGCGCCTCGACGAGATCGTCGACCGCACCCGCAACGGCGGCGCCGAGATCGTGAACCTGCTCAAGACCGGCTCGGCGTTCTACGCGCCGGCGGCGTCCGCGATCGCCATGGCCGAGAGCTATCTGAAGGACAAGAAGCGCGTGCTGCCTTGCGCCGCCTATCTCAACGGCGAATACAGCGTGAAGGACATGTATGTCGGCGTGCCCGTCGTGATCGGCGCCAAGGGCGTCGAGCGCGTCGTCGAGATCGAGCTCGCCGGCAAGGACCGCGAGGCCTTCGACAAGTCGGTCGGTGCCGTGCAGGGTCTGGTCGATGCCTGCAAGAAGATCGCACCCGATCTTCTCGGTCGCTAACCGCCAGCAACGCCCCGCCGGAGACCGAAAATCGGTCTTCGGCGGTTTCACTTCCGGCGCCCATTGACCGGGCGGGTCCCGGGTTCGACAGTCCAGAGATCTCGAAATCAAAGAAACCGTGTTGCAGTTCCTGTGGTATATGGTATGCCAGCCACAAGACTGAGGTGGGCCCTTGAGGTCACCGCCCGCGGGTTCAGGGAGCGACCATATGAATATCCATGAATATCAGGCCAAAGCGCTGCTGGGTGAGTTCGGCGTGCCGATCTCCAAGGGTGTGCCGGTCCTCCAGCCCGCCGACGCCGAGGCCGCCGCCAAGGCGCTCCCCGGCCCGATCTATGTGGTGAAGAGCCAGATCCATGCCGGCGGCCGCGGCAAGGGCAAGTTCAAGGAAGCCTCGGCCGGCGACAAGGGCGGCGTCCGCATCGCCAAGTCGGCCGCTGAGGTCACCGAATTCGCCAAGCAGATGCTGGGCGCGACGCTGGTGACCGTGCAGACCGGCCCTGCCGGCAAGCAGGTCAACCGTCTCTACATCGAGGACGGCTCCGACATCGACAAGGAGTTCTACCTCTCGATCCTGGTCGACCGTGAGACGTCCCGCGTCTCCTTCGTCGTCTCGACCGAAGGCGGCGTCAACATCGAGGACGTCGCGCACAACACGCCCGAGAAGATCGTCACGTTCTCGGTGGATCCCGCCACCGGCATCATGGGCCATCACGGCCGCACGGTTGCGAATGCGCTCAAGCTCTCCGGTGATCTCGCCAAGCAGGCGGAAAAGCTCACCGCGCAGCTCTATGCGGCATTCATCGCCAAGGACATGTCGATGCTGGAGATCAACCCGCTGGTCGTGACCAAGCAGGGCCAGCTCCGCGTGCTCGACGCCAAAGTGTCGTTCGACGACAACGCGCTGTTCCGCCATCCCGAGGTGCTCGCGCTGCGCGACGAGACCGAGGAAGACGCCAAGGAAATCGAGGCGTCCAAGTACGACCTCAACTACGTCACGCTCGACGGCAATATCGGCTGCATGGTCAACGGCGCCGGTCTTGCCATGGCGACGATGGACATCATCAAGCTCTACGGCATGGCGCCGGCGAACTTCCTCGACGTCGGCGGCAGCGCCAGCAAGGAAAAGGTCGCGGCCGCCTTCAAGATCATCACCGCCGATCCCAACGTGAAGGGCATCCTGGTCAACATCTTCGGCGGCATCATGAAGTGCGACGTCATCGCCGAAGGCGTCACCGCTGCGGTTCGTGAAGTCGGCCTCAGCGTGCCCCTGGTGGTCCGCCTCGAAGGCACCAATGTCGAGCTCGGCAAGAAGATAATCCGTGAATCCGGCCTCAACGTGGTGCCCGCCGACAATCTCGACGACGCCGCGCAGAAGATCGTGAAGGCCGTCAAGGGAGGCTAAGGCCATGGCCCAGGACCATCTCGCCGCATCATCTCCGCTCCCCGAGCACGCGCGTCTTTCCGCGTTCGCCGGCGAATGGGATGGCGAAGAGGTGGTCTTCCCGTCGCGCTGGACGGCGGGCGGGCCGGCCACATCGCGTACCGTCGCGCGCATGGACCTGAACGGGTTCTATCTGATCCAGGACAGCGTCCAGATGCGCGACGGCAAGCAGGTCTTCGCCACCCACGGCATCTTCACCTTCGACCGCGACGACCGGACCTACAAATTGTTCTGGTACGACTCGCTCGGCTACACGCCGCCCTCGCCCGCCTCCGGCGGCTGGGTCGGCAAGACCCTGACGCTGGTGCGCGGCTCGCTCCGCGGCAATGCGCGCCACGTCTACGAGATCATCGACGACAATTCCTATTCGTTGAAGATCCAGTTCTCGCCGGACGCGGAAGGCTGGGCCGACGTGCTCACCGGCGTCTACCGCCGCATCCACTGACCTCTCACTCGTTAGTTCGCGAAAGCAGATCTCATGTCCATCCTGATCGACAAGAACACCAAGGTCATCTGCCAGGGCTTCACCGGCAAGAACGGCACCTTCCACTCGGAGGCCGCGATTGCCTACGGCACCAAGATGGTCGGCGGCACTTCGCCCGGCAAAGGCGGCGCGACGCATCTGGGCCTGCCGGTGTTCGACACCGTGCGCGAGGCGCGTGAGAAGACCGGCGCCGACGCATCGGTGATCTACGTGCCGCCGCCGGGCGCGGCGGACGCGATCTGCGAAGCCATCGACGCCGAGATCCCGCTGATCGTCTGCATCACCGAGGGCATTCCTGTCGTCGACATGGTGCGCGTCAAGCGCTCGCTGCTCGGCTCCAAGTCGCGCCTGATCGGGCCGAACTGCCCGGGCGTCATGACCGCCGGCGAGTGCAAGATCGGCATCATGCCCGCCAACATCTTCAAGACCGGCTCGGTCGGCATCGTCTCCCGCTCTGGCACGCTCACCTATGAAGCCGTATTCCAGACCTCCCAGGAAGGCCTTGGCCAGACCACCGCGGTGGGCATCGGCGGCGACCCGGTCAAGGGAACCGAATTCATCGACGTCCTCGAAATGCTGCTGGCCGACCCCAAGACCGAATCCATCATCATGATCGGCGAGATCGGCGGTTCCGCCGAGGAGGACGCCGCCCAGTTCCTCAAGGACGAGGCCAAGCGCGGCCGCAAGAAGCCGATGGTCGGCTTCATCGCCGGTGTTACCGCACCTCCCGGCCGCCGCATGGGCCATGCCGGCGCGATCATCTCGGGCGGCAAGGGCGATGCCGGTTCCAAGACCGAGGCGATGAAATCGGCTGGAATCACGGTGTCTCCGTCGCCGGCGCGCCTCGGCCATACGCTTGCCGAAAAGTTGAAGGGCTAATTCACTTCTTCGTGCTTTTCCGGGCGAAGTTTCGCAGCAAATAGGGTAAATGGTGCCAATCGCGTCGGGCCTCTGCCGGGGAGCCCGACGCCAGCGCCGTTTGTTATGCGCGAACCGAAATCGCCAGGAACTCAAGTATGTCTCGCCAAGACGCGAACGCAGCCTTTGCCCTCTCCTCCTTTTTGCAGGGCACCAACGCCACCTACATCGACGAAATCTACGCCCGCTACGAGAAGGACCCGTCCTCGGTCGACGCCGAGTGGCAGGAGTTCTTCAAGAGCCTGAACGACCAGCCCGGTGACGTCCGGAAGAATGCCGAGGGCCCGTCCTGGGAGCGCGACAACTGGCCGCTGACCCGGCAGGATGACCTCACCTCCGCCCTCGACGGCAATTGGGCCGAGGTCGAGAAGGCGGTCGGCGGCAAGATCGCCGCCAAGGCGCAGGCCAAGGGGGCGGGGCTCTCCTCCGCCGATTTGCTGCAGGCGACGCGCGACTCCGTCCGCGCCCTGATGCTGATCCGCTCCTACCGCATGCGCGGCCACTTCCACGCCAAGCTCGATCCGCTCGGCATCGAAGCCCAGCGCAACCGCGAAGAGCTCGATCCGCGCACCTACGGCTTCGTTGAGGCCGATTTCGACCGCAAGATCTTCCTCGACCACGTGCTCGGCCTCGAATACGGCACGCTGCGTGAGATCACCGCGATCTGCGAGCGCACCTACTGCCAGACGCTCGGCGTCGAGTTCATGCATATCAGCAATGCCGCGCAGAAGGCCTGGATCCAAGAGCGCATCGAAGGACCCGATAAGGAGATCTCGTTCACCCGCGAAGGCCGTCGCGCCATCCTGATGAAGCTGGTCGAGGCCGAAGGCTTCGAGAAATTCTGCGACACCAAGTTCACCGGCACCAAGCGCTTCGGCCTCGACGGTGGTGAAGCACTGATCCCGGCGCTGGAGCAGATCATCAAGCGCGGCGGCAATCTCGGCGTGAAGGAAATCGTGCTGGGCATGCCGCATCGTGGCCGCCTCAACGTGCTGACCCAGGTGATGGGCAAGGCGCACCGCGCACTGTTCCACGAGTTCAAGGGCGGCTCGGCCAATCCCGACGCGGTCGAAGGCTCCGGTGACGTCAAGTATCACCTCGGCGCCTCCTCGGACCGCGAGTTCGACGGCAACCGCATCCATCTGTCGCTGACCGCGAACCCCTCGCATCTCGAGATCGTCGATCCCGTGGTGCTCGGCAAGGTCCGCGCCAAGCAGGACCAGCACGGTGATCCCCCGGACATGCGCATCTCCGTGATGCCGCTCTTGATGCACGGCGACGCCGCGTTCGCCGGCCAGGGCGTGGTTGCGGAGTGCTTCGGCCTGTCGGATCTGAAGGGCTACCGCACCGGCGGCTCCGTGCACTTCATCGTCAACAACCAGATCGGCTTCACCACCTATCCGCGCTATTCGCGTTCGTCGCCGTACCCGTCGGACGTCGCGAAGATGATCGACGCGCCGATCTTCCACGTGAATGGCGACGATCCGGAAGCCGTCGTGTTTGCCGCCAAGGTCGCGATCGAGTTCCGGCAGAAGTTCCACAAGCCGGTCGTCATCGACATGTGGTGTTATCGCCGCTACGGCCACAATGAGGGCGACGAGCCGGCGTTCACCCAGCCCGTGATGTACAAGCGGATCGCGGCCCATCCCTCGACCCTCACTCTCTACTCCAAGCGCCTGATCGCCGAAGGCGTGGTCACCGAGGGTGAGGTCGACAAGCTGAAGGCCGACTGGCGCGCGCGGCTCGATGCCGAGTTCGAGGCCGGCACCTCCTACAAGCCGAACAAGGCCGACTGGCTCGACGGCAAGTGGTCCGGCTTCAAGATCGCTGACCAGGAAGAGGACGCGCGCCGCGGCGTCACCGGCGTCGACCTGCCGATCCTGAAGGACATCGGCCGCAAGATCACCAAGGTGCCGGACGGCTTCCGCGTCCACCGCACCATCCAGCGCTTCCTGGAGAACCGCTCGAAGGCGATCGAGAGCGGCAACGGCATCGACTGGGCGACCGGCGAAGCGCTGGCGTTCTGCACGCTGCTCAACGAAAACCACCATGTCCGCCTGTCCGGACAGGATTCGGAGCGCGGCACCTTCTCGCAGCGCCATTCGGTCCTGATCGACCAGGAGGACGAGAGCCGCTACACGCCGTTCAACCATCTCGGTCACGAGCAGGGCCATTACGAGGTCATCAACTCGCTGCTGTCGGAAGAGGCCGTGCTCGGCTTCGAATACGGCTATTCGCTCGCCGAGCCGAACACGCTGACCTTGTGGGAAGCCCAGTTCGGCGACTTCGCCAACGGCGCGCAGGTCGTGTTCGACCAGTTCATCTCCTCGGGCGAGCGCAAATGGCTGCGCATGTCCGGTCTCGTCTGCCTCCTGCCGCACGGCTATGAGGGCCAGGGACCGGAGCACTCCTCGGCGCGCCTCGAGCGTTTCCTGCAGATGTGCGCGGAAGACAACATGCAGGTGGTCTATCCGACCACGCCGGCGAACTACTTCCACGTGCTGCGCCGGCAGCTGCATCGCGAGATCCGCAAGCCGCTGATCGTGATGACGCCGAAGTCGCTGCTGCGTCACAAGCGCGCCGTGTCGCGCCTCGACGAGCTCGCCAAGGACACGACCTTCCACCGCATCCTCTATGATGACGCGCAGATGCTGCCGAACGAGGCGATCAAGCTCGTCCCCGACGAGAAGGTGCGTCGCATCGTGCTGTGCTCCGGTAAGGTCTATTACGACCTCTACGAGGAGCGCGAGAAGCGCGGCATCGACGACATCTATCTGATGCGCGTCGAGCAGCTCTATCCGGTGCCGCTGAAGGCGCTGGTGGCCGAGCTGTCGCGCTTCAAGAAGGCCGAGATGGTGTGGTGCCAGGAAGAGCCCCGCAACATGGGCGCCTGGCACTTCATCGAGCCCTATCTGGAATGGGTGCTGAACCAGGTGAACGGCGCGAGCCGGCGTCCGCGCTATGTCGGCCGCGCCGCTTCCGCCGCGACCGCCACGGGTCTGATGTCCAAGCATCAGGCGCAGTTGAAGGCGTTCCTGGACGAAGCACTGAGCTGAGAAGTTTTTGACGCTGTCATGCCCCGCGAAGGCGGGGCATCCAGTACTCTTCGGCTTTTCGTTTTATCACGAAAGTCACGGAGTACTGGATTGCCCCGCCCCAGTGCGCAAGTGCGCACAAGGCGGGCAATGACGTATGAATTCATGACCGCGACTGCGATCCCTAAGGACAAAGACCATGACTGAAATTCGTGTGCCGACGCTCGGCGAATCCGTCACCGAGGCCACTATCGGCCGCTGGTTCAAGAAGGCCGGCGATCCCGTCGCCGTCGACGAGCCCTTGGTGGAGCTCGAAACCGACAAGGTCACCATCGAAGTCCCCGCGCCCTCCGCGGGCACGCTGAGCGAGATCATCGCCGCCGATGGCGCCACCGTCGCGGTCGGCGCGCTGCTCGGCCAGATCACCGATGGTGCCGGCGCGACCAAGCCCGCTGCGGCTCCCGCCAAGCCAGCCGCTGCTCCGGCACAAGCTGCGGCTGCCGCGCCGGCCCCGGCTGCTGCGAAGGCGCCGCCCGCTGACGCGCCCCTTGCTCCGTCCGTGCGCAAGCTCTCCGCCGAGAGCGGCGTCGATGCCTCGACCGTTCCGGGCTCCGGCAAGGATGGCCGCGTCACCAAGGGCGACATGTTAGCTGCGATCGAGCGCGCGGCCTCGGCGCCGACCCCGGTCAACCAGCCCGCTGCCGCCGTGCAGGTGCGTGCGCCGTCGCCGGCCGATGACGCTGCCCGCGAAGAGCGCGTCAAGATGACCCGCCTGCGCCAGACCATCGCCCGCCGCCTCAAGGACGTGCAGAACACCGCGGCCATGCTCACGACCTTCAACGAGGTCGACATGACCAACGTCATGGCGCTGCGGGCGCATTACAAGGACGCGTTCGAGAAGAAGCACGGCGCCAAGCTGGGCTTCATGGGATTCTTCACCAAAGCCGTCGTGCAGGCGCTGAAGGACATTCCGGCGGTCAACGCCGAGATCGACGGCAGTGATCTGATCTACAAGAACTATTACCACATCGGCGTCGCCGTCGGCACCGACAAGGGTCTCGTCGTGCCTGTCGTCCGCGACTGCGACCACAAGTCGATCTCCGACATCGAGAAGGGCATCGCCGATTTCGGCCGCCGCGCCCGCGACGGCCAGCTCAAGATCGACGAGATGCAGGGCGGCACCTTCACCATCACCAATGGCGGCATCTACGGCTCGCTGATGTCGACTCCGATCCTGAACGCGCCGCAGTCCGGCATCCTCGGCATGCACAAGATCCAGGAGCGGCCGATGGTGATCGGCGGCAAGATCGAGGTCCGCCCGATGATGTATCTGGCGCTGTCCTACGATCACCGCGTCATCGACGGCAAGGAAGCCGTCACCTTCCTGGTTCGCGTCAAGGAGAGCCTGGAAGATCCGGCGCGCCTCGTGCTCGATCTCTGAGGGAGGCGACGATGGGGGAGCCGTCGCTTGCGCATGCGCTCATCTCCGTGGTGCCGTTCCTGCTGACCACCCTTATCTTTTTCTTCTTCGCGATTCCGATCAGTCGAAGAAAAGGTAAGGGGGTCGGCTTTGCCGCTTGGTGCCTGATTCCGTTTCTCACGCCCTTCATTCTGTTCCATCTGGTGAGCCTCACGGACAAGTCCGTGCTGGATCGCTTGGCAGCTCTTGAGGGCAAGACGTCGTAGTGCGCTCGAACTCGTAGGGATTGATGTGACCGATAAAGTCGTTGTCATCACCGGCGGCAGCCGTGGCATTGGCCGCGCGACCGCGATTGCAGCGGCCGCGCGCGGCTACCGTGTCGTGGTCGGCTATGCCAGCAACAAGAAGGCGGCCGACGAGGTCGTCGCGCAGATCGAGGCCAGCAACGGCAAGGCCGTCGCGGTGAAATGCGATGTCGCCGAGGAACGCGACATCATCGACCTGTTCAAGGAAGCCGACAAGTTCGGCACCCTCGGCGCGCTCGTCAACAATGGCGGCATCGTCGGCACCAGCGGCGTCCGCGTCGACGAGATGTCGGCCGAGCGCATCCAGCGCGTGCTGGCGGTCAACGTCACCGGCTCGATCCTTTGCGCGCGCGAAGCGGTGAAGCGGATGTCGACCAAGCATGGCGGCAAGGGTGGCGTCATCGTCAATCTGTCGTCGGTTGCGGCCAAGTTAGGTGCACCCAACACCTATGTCGATTATGCCGCGTCCAAGGGCGCGATCGATTCCTTCACCACCGGCCTCGGCTACGAGCTCGCAAACGAAGGCATTCGCGTCGCGGGCATTCGCCCCGGCCTGATCGACACTGAAATTCACGCTTCGGGCGGCGAGCCCGACCGGCACCACCGTCTGGCTCATATGGTGCCGATGAAGCGCGTTGGTACCGCCGACGAGATCGCCAATGCCATCCTCTGGCTGATGTCGGACGAGGCCTCCTACATCACCGCAGCCACTCTCGATGTGTCCGGCGGACGCTGACGCACCGGCGGACGCTGACACATCCTCATCACGCCTAACCTCACGGGACTTTCTCTCATGGCTACCTACGATCTCGTCGTCATCGGCACCGGACCGGGCGGTTATGTCTGCGCGGTGCGCGCAGCCCAGCTCGGCATGAAAGTCGCCGTGGTCGAAAAGAACGCAACCCTCGGCGGCACTTGCCTCAATGTCGGCTGCATGCCGTCGAAGGCGCTGCTGCACGCCTCCGAGATGTTCGAGGAAGCCGGTCATTCCTTCGCCAAGATGGGCGTGAGCGTGTCCGCGCCGAAGCTCGAACTGCCGGCGATGATGAACTTCAAGCAGCAGGGCATCGACGGCAACGTCAAGGGCGTCGAGTTCCTGATGAAGAAGAACAAGATCGACGTGCTCAAGGGCACCGGCAAGATCCTGGGCGCCGGCAAGGTCGAAGTCTCCGCCGACGGCAAGTCGCAGGTGGTCGAGACCAAGAACATCGTCATCGCTACCGGCTCCGACATCGCGCGCCTCAAGGGCATCGAGATCGACGAGAAGCGTGTCGTGTCGTCGACCGGCGCGCTGTCGCTGGACAAGGTCCCCGGCAAGCTGCTGATCGTCGGCGCCGGCGTGATCGGTCTCGAACTCGGCTCGGTGTGGAAGCGCCTCGGCGCCGAAGTCGTCGTGGTCGAATTCCTCGACCGCATCCTGCCCGGCATGGACGGCGAGATCGCCAAGCAATTCCAGCGCATCCTTGAGAAACAAGGCTTTGCGTTCAAGCTCGGCGCCAAGGTCACCGGCGTCGACACCTCCGGCAAGACGCTGAAGGCGACGGTCGAGCCCGCCGCCGGCGGCACGGCGGAGACATTGGAAGCCGACGTCGTCCTCGTCTGCATCGGCCGCGTGCCCTACACCGACGGGCTCGGGTTGAAGGAAGCCGGCGTTGCGCTCGACGCGCGTGGTCGCGTGCAGATCGATCCGCATTTCGCCACCAGCCTGAAGGGCGTCTATGCCATCGGCGACGTCGTTGCAGGCCCTATGCTTGCGCACAAGGCCGAGGACGAAGGCGTTGCAGTCGCCGAGATCATCGCGGGACAAGCTGGCCACGTGAATTACGATGTCATTCCAGGCGTCGTGTATACCACGCCGGAAGTCTCCTCCGTCGGCAAGACCGAGGAGGAACTCAAGCAGGCGGGTGTGGCTTACACGGTCGGAAAGTTTCCGTTCACCGCCAATGGCCGTTCCAAGGTCAACCAGACCACTGACGGCTTCGTGAAGATTCTCGCGGATGCGAAGACCGATCGCGTGCTCGGCGTGCACATTATCGGCCGCGAAGCCGGCGAAATGATCCACGAAGCTTGCGTTCTCATGGAGTTTGGCGGCAGTGCGGAAGATCTCGCGCGCACCTGCCACGCGCATCCGACCCGCTCGGAAGCCGTCAAGGAAGCCGCGCTTGCGGTGGGCAAGCGGGCCATCCATATGTAACGACGCGCCCAGCACGGAAGCGGACGGGAAACATATGCTGCGCCGCCTTCTTCAACCACTCTGGGTCCTGCTGGCGATCGTCTTCCTGATCGAAGCCTGGCTGTGGGACCATCTCGAGCCGATCGTTGCCAAGGTCGTCGCAGCCATCCCGCTGGCGCGCTTCAAGCAATGGCTGACGGAGCGCGTCGATTCGCTGTCGCCGGCCATGACGCTGCTTGTGTTCGCGGTCCCGGTCATTCCGCTGTTTCCGCTCAAGCTCGTCGGCCTGTGGCTGCTCGCGCACGAATACTGGACCGGTGCGTTCTTTACGATCGTGTTCGGTAAGCTGGTCGGCGTCGGCGTCACCGCCTTCGTGTTCGACGTGACGCGCGCCAAGCTGCTGGAGATGCGTTGGTTCGAGCGGATCTATGATCTGGTGCTGAAGGTGCGCGCCAAGGCTGCCGCGCTGGTCGACCCGATCAAGCGGCGCATCCGGGAGCTGATCGCTGGGGACGGCGAAGGCTGGTCGTCACGCACGCTGCGTCTGATCCAGCGCTTCAGGAAGAGCGTGCACCAGGCGCGGTAGTCCCGCCGCTTGTACACTGTCATCGCCTCATACTCGCTGTCATTGCCCGCGAAGGCGGGCAATCCAGTATTCGAGAGGCAGCGAGGCTGGAACCGAGGTGTCGCGGCGTACTGGATGCCCCGCCTTCGCGGGGCATGACACTGTCTGTGTGGCGGACGCGGGTTTGTCCGCATCACCCTCAATGCAAATGCAACAGATGCGGCCACCACAGGCCGAGCGCGGTCATGATCAGGCCGGCGACCGTCAGCACGCCGCTGACATAGGCGAGCGCCAGCATACCGGTGATGATGGTCGCCGACGCCAGCACGATGCCGATCTGGAAGGCGGCCGAGGCCAGCTCGAAATGATGGTATTTCGCGGTCGCCTCGTCGCGCGCGTGCTCGGCGTGCTTGGCCTTGTCCGCGAGCTGCTCGGTGCCTTCGCCGGTCTCGGGCTCGGAGCGGTAGCGCTGCGCGGTCTTGGTCCAGTCGTCGACCTGCTTCTGCACCGCCGCCTTCATGGCGTCGTCGCTCGTGCCGCCCAACGTCAGCTTGCCCTGCTCGGCCGCGGTCAGCACCACGGTGCGGCGGATGCTCTTGGCCTGGAAGAACGCCCAGAGATTGGCAGCCTCGACGTTCTTGCTGATCGATTCGGTCTGGGCACCTTTGCCGAGCGTCTCCGAGATCGCCAGAAATAGCGCCAGAACGGCAATCAGAAGCGCGATCTTCTTGTTCGAGCCGGACGCGTGTTCGGCGTGCTCGGCATGCTCCATGCTTTCATGTGCGCTCATGATTTCCCTCTTGGTCGGTTCCGCAACGATTGACCGAACCGCGGCTGCCGCGCAAGAGGCACACACGTTGTGACAGCTTCATGTCAGGATTCAGCGGCTATTCAACGCCGCGGATGCGCGCTCGCATACACTTCGAGCAACCGCTCGGAATCGATGCCGGTATAGACCTGCGTGGTCGAGAGCGAGGAATGGCCGAGCAGCTCCTGGATCGCGCGCAAATCGCCGCCGCGCGAGAGCAGATGCGTGGCGAAGGAATGACGAAGCGCGTGCGGCGTGGCGCTGTCGGGGAGGCCGAGGGCACCGCGCAGCCGCTCCATCGCGAGCTGAATGATGCGCGGGCTCAAGGGGCCGCCGCGCGCGCCGACGAAGATGGGCCCATCCGCGGGCAGCGGATACGGACACATCGCAACGTACTCCTGCACCAGCTCCAGCACGTTCTGGAGCACAGGCACCATGCGCGCCTTGTTGCCCTTGCCGGTCACGATCAGCACGTCGCCTTCGCCGGGCCGCGGGACCTCGCGCCGCTTCAGGCCGAGCGCTTCGGAGATGCGCAGGCCCGAGCCATACAGCAGCGCCATCACCGCGGCGTCGCGCGCCAGGATCCAGGTCTCGCGTTCCTCGCCGGCGCGCTCGTCGGCATCGGCAAGGCGTTTGGCTGATGCCATCGGCAACGGCTTCGGCAGCGACTTGGCAACCTTGGGCGCGCGGATCGCGGAGAGCGCGCCGACCTTGCCTTTGCCCTCCCGCTCCAGAAATCGTCCGAATGATCGTAAGCCGGCCAGCGCGCGCATCAGGCTGCGGCCGGCAATGTCGTCGGCCCTGCGCATCGCCATGAAGGCGCGCACGTCGGTCGCCTCCAGCGCCGCGAACCGTGCCAGCGTCACGCGCTCGCCCCAATGGCTGCAAAGGAAATCCAGGCATTGCCGCAGGTCGCGGCCATAGGCCTCCAGCGTCTTCGGCGACAGCCGCCGCTCGGCGCCGAGATGCGACAGCCAGCGCGCCATCTCCTGCGCAATCGAGGGATCGGCGCTGGCGAGCTCGATGTGAGGTGCGGCGGCTTTGCTCATGCGCTCTGGACGGATTGATTCCGCTCAGTATATCGCATCACACCCGTTTACTGTTCGCTAAGGCCGCCCCGGGGCGCTAGCCTTGACACGCCAGGTTCCGATTCTCCCTTCCAAAGACTGTTGATGGACCATTCGTCGCGCAGCACGACCCCTTCCGCCAACGCGACCCGCATGGTCGACGTGCTGGTGCCGATCGCGCTCGACCAGACCTATTCCTACAAGATCCCGCGCGGCATGGAGCTCAAGGCCGGCGATCTCGTCGGCGTGCCGCTCGGCCCCCGCGAGGTGCTGGCCGTGGTCTGGGGCGAGAACGCCAATCCCGATCCGCGCCTGCACAACCGCCTCAAGGAGGTCAGCGAGAAGCTCGACGTCCCGCCGCTCAAGCCCGAGCTGCGTTCGGTGGTGGACTGGGTCGCCAATTACACGCTGAGCCCGCGCGGCATGGTGCTGCGCATGTGCCTGCGCATGGGCGACAATCTCGGGCCCGAGCGGGTCCGTCCTGGCGTGCGCCTGGTCGGCGATCCCCCCAAGCGCCTGACACCGGCGCGCCAGCGCGTGATCGCGGTGCTGTCGGACCGGCTGCTGCACGGCAAGTCCGAGGCCGCCAAGGAGGCCGGCGTCTCCACGGGCGTGATCGACGGCCTCGTCGACGAGGGCACGCTCACGGTCGAGGCGATGCCGCCGCCGGCGCCGCCGCCCGCCCCCGATCCGGAGTTCGGTCGCCCGGATTTTTCGCCGCTGCAACGTGCCGGCGTCGATGCGATGCGCGCGCTCGCGGCCAACGGCACCTTCCACGTCGCGCTGCTCGACGGCGTCACCGGCTCGGGCAAGACCGAGGTCTATTTCGAGGCCGTTGCGGAAACGATCCGCCGCGGCAAGCAATCGCTGATCCTGATGCCGGAGATCGCGCTGACCGGCCAGTTCCTCGACCGTTTCGCGCAACGTTTCGGCGTGCGGCCGATCGAGTGGCATTCGGAGCTGACGCCGCGCACCCGCGCGCGCAACTGGGCGGCGATCTCAACAGGCACCGCGCCCGTCGTCGTCGGCGCGCGCTCGGCGCTGTTTCTCCCTTACGCCAATCTCGGCCTCATCGTGGTCGATGAGGAGCACGATCAGGCCTACAAGCAGGACGAGGGCGTGCATTATCACGCCCGCGACATGGCAGTGGTGCGCGCGCATATCGCCAAGATTCCGATCGTGCTGGCCTCCGCCACGCCCTCGGTCGAATCCGAGGTCAATGCGCGCAAGAACCGCTATCAGCGCATTGCGCTGCCCTCGCGGTTCGGCGGCCAGCACATGCCGCATATCGAGGCGATCGATCTGCGCCGCGAGCCGCCCGCGCGCGGCCGCTTCATCTCGCCGCGGCTTGCGGGCGAGATCAAGACTGCGATCGAGCGGCGCGAGCAGGCGCTATTGTTCCTCAATCGCCGCGGCTATGCGCCGCTGACCCTGTGCCGCGCCTGCGGCCATCGCTTTGCCTGCACCATCTGCGATGCCTGGCTGGTCGATCATCGCTTTCGCCAGCGCCTCGTCTGTCATCATTGCGGCTTCTCGATGCCGCGCCCGCATCTCTGCCCGCACTGCTCGGCGGAGGAATCGCTGGTCGCGGTCGGGCCCGGCGTCGAACGCCTGCAGGAGGAGGCGGCGGCGCTGTTCCCGGAGGCGCGCACCATGGTGCTGTCGAGCGATCTCATCACCTCGGTCGAGACGATGCGAAGCGAGCTTGCCGAAATCGCGGAGGGCCGGGTCGACATCATCATCGGCACGCAGCTGGTCGCCAAGGGCCACAATTTTCCGCGGCTCAATCTGGTCGGCGTGGTCGACGCGGATCTCGGCCTTAGCAACGGCGACCCGCGCGCGGCGGAGCGCACCTGGCAATTGCTCAACCAGGTGATCGGCCGCGCCGGGCGCGAGCAGGGCCGCGGCGTCGGCTATCTCCAGACCCATCAGCCCGACCATCCCGTGATGAAGGCGCTGATCGCCTGCGACCGCGAGGCTTTCTATGACAGCGAGATCGATCTGCGCGAGAAGACGCTCTATCCGCCGTTCGGCCGGCTCGCGAGCCTGATCATCTCCGCCGGCGATCGCCCGACCGCGGAAGGTTTCGGCCGTAAGCTGGTGACGCTGGCGCCGCGCGACGAGCGCGTGGTGGTGCTCGGCCCGGCAGAGGCGCCGCTCGCGGTGATCAAGGGCCGCTACCGCTTTCGCATCCTGGTCAAATCGGCGCGCGGCTTCGATCTGTCCGAGTACTTGCGCAACTGGCTCGCGGCGTGCCCGAAGACCACGGGCAATCTGAAGCTCGAAGTGGACGTCGATCCGCAGAGCTTCTTGTAGGGTTGCGCACACTCTCTCCACGCAATGACGGAGCCAAACAACGCCTGTAGCCCGGATGGAGCGAAGCGCAATCCGGGGCAAGTCGATCCGCGCACGAAGATCCCGAATTACGCTTCGCTCCATCCGGTCTACGAAACGGCCGAACAAAAAAAGCCCGCGGTCCCCCAAGACCGCGGGCTTGCTTCATGCGCGCATCAAACTGATGAAAACTGCGCGAAGGAAGGCGCTGGAAGAGCGCCTTAGATGACTTCCGCGGTGACGCGGCCGACGCCGCGACTGGTGAGGCCGATGGCGCGGGCGGCACCCGTGGAGAGGTCGAGCACACGGCCGCGAATGAACGGGCCGCGGTCATTGATGGTGACGACGACGCTTTGGCCGCCATGGGTGACGCGCAGCTTGGTGCCGAACGGCAGCGAACGGTGCGCGGCGGTCATGGCGTTCTGGTTGAAGCGCTGGCCCGAGGCAGTCTTGCTGCCGGACTCGTTGCCATAGAAGGAGGCGACCCCGGAGAAGCTGCGGCCGGTGCCTGCGGTCGGCGTCATCGACGCATTGGCGTTACGCCAATCGGAGGTCGCGTTGGTGTCGACCTGGGCGTGGTGGCGGTGATGATGGTGGTGACGGTGATGCCTGGATTTGGCGGAAGCCTCGGTGGCAGTTCCACCGATAAGGAGAGTTGCGGCAACGAAAGCAATCGCCGTGCGGGGCCGGGTCACAGAGCCCAGCGTCTTCAAAGACAGCATTTATCAGTCCCTAGCTAGTATTGCCACATGTGTGGCAAGTGGAGCCCCCATCAGTTTGTGAGCGGGACCGCGTTTCGATTCCTAATGAGGCGTGAATTGGGCAGTAAATCTGCTCTGTGTCGCCTTGAAACATCTTGTTACCGGCAGCCGATATTCAGCGTTAAGTTCGAAATCTTCGGCTTTAACGATTTATTAACCTCACGAATACTTTCTATTATTGTAAAGCGAAGTCTTGGCGGCCGCTGTTTAGAATTGAGTAAGTATTCGATGTGTGGAACTCGCAGTGCCGGATTCACGCCTCAGCGATCCGTGTTCATGGCGGCTATGCGCTGGGGGCAGGAACGAAACGCCGCGGTGCTGACCAGGCTCTCGGCAATTCCGTGACGTGGCAGGTCCCCTCGTGTCGTCTCGAACTGCGACGAACTGGCGACAGAACCCGATGCCTTTAATTTGGCGTCATGTTGCACCTGCGCACCCGCTATGTTAGCAAAGCCGCGATTTTAACGAGCCCGGCACCTCCCGTGCTGGCCGGAAATCGAAGTCCCGCTTGAATTCCAAGGGCTTGGATCGCTAGGCGCCGCTTCGTGGCGACGGTTTTTCCCTTGCGAGTTTGACAGCAAAAAGAGCGCGTCTGTGGCTGCAGAAGATACGTCCGTTTCCGGTGTGTCCGGCCGTTATGCAACGGCCTTGTTCGAGCTGGCTCGCGACCAGAAAGTGGTCGACGAGGTCAAAGCCGATCTGGATAAATTCGATGCCTTGCTGAGCGAAAGCGCCGATCTGAAGCGCCTCGTCCGCAGCCCGGTGTTCGCCGCCGACGCCCAGTCCAAGGCGCTGACGGCCGTGCTGGACAAGGCGGGCATCGCCGGCATCTCCGCCAACTTCCTCAAAGTGCTGACCGCCAATCGCCGCTTGTTTGCGGTGGCCGACATCGTCCGCGACTACCGCATCCTCGTCGCCAAGTTCAAAGGCGAGACGACGGCCGACGTCACGGTGGCGGAAGCGCTCTCCGACAAGAATCTCGACGCCCTCAAGGTTGCCCTGAAGTCGGTGACCGGCAAGGACGTCGCGCTGAACGTGAAAGTCGATCCCTCGATCATCGGTGGCCTCGTCGTCAAGCTGGGCAGCCGCATGGTGGATGGTTCGCTTCGCACCAAACTCAATTCGATCAAGCACGCGATGAAAGAGGCAGGCTGATGGACATCCGCGCCGCGGAAATTTCCGCGATCCTCAAGGACCAGATCAAGAATTTCGGCCAGGAAGCTGAAGTCTCCGAAGTCGGACAGGTGCTGTCCGTCGGCGACGGTATCGCCCGCGTCTACGGTCTGGACAACGTCCAGGCCGGTGAAATGGTCGAGTTCGAGAACGGCACCCGCGGCATGGCGCTGAACCTCGAAACCGACAATGTCGGCGTCGTCATTTTCGGTGCCGACCGCGAGATCAAGGAAGGCCAGACCGTCAAGCGCACCCGCGCCATCGTGGACGCGCCGGTCGGCAAGGGCCTGCTCGGCCGCGTCGTCGACGCGCTCGGCAACCCCATCGACGGCAAGGGTCCGATCCAGGCCGAGAAGCGCATGCGCGTCGACGTCAAGGCGCCCGGCATCATTCCGCGCAAGTCGGTGAACGAGCCGATGGCGACCGGCCTCAAGGCGATCGACGCCCTGATCCCGATCGGCCGCGGCCAGCGCGAGCTGATCATCGGCGACCGTCAGACCGGCAAGACCGCGATCGCGCTCGACACCATCCTGAACCAGAAGCCGCTCAACGCGCAGCCGGACGAGAACATCAAGCTGTACTGCGTCTACGTCGCGGTCGGCCAGAAGCGTTCCACCGTCGCCCAGTTCGTGAAGGTGCTGGAAGAGCAGGGCGCGCTCGAATACTCGATCGTCGTCGCCGCCACCGCCTCGGATCCGGCGCCGATGCAGTACATCGCGCCCTTCACCGGCTGCACCATGGGCGAGTACTTCCGCGACAACGGCATGCACGCGGTCATCATCTATGACGATCTGTCCAAGCAGGCCGTCGCCTACCGCCAGATGTCGCTGCTGCTGCGCCGCCCGCCGGGCCGCGAAGCCTATCCGGGCGACGTGTTCTATCTGCACTCCCGCCTGCTCGAGCGCGCGGCGAAGCTGAACAAGGACATGGGCTCGGGCTCGCTGACGGCGCTGCCGGTCATCGAAACCCAGGCCAACGACGTGTCGGCCTACATTCCGACCAACGTCATCTCGATCACCGACGGCCAGATCTTCCTGGAAACCGACCTGTTCTTCCAGGGCATCCGTCCGGCCGTGAACGTCGGTCTGTCGGTGTCGCGCGTCGGTTCGTCGGCGCAGACCAAGGCCACCAAGAAGGTCGCCGGCAAGATCAAGGGCGAGCTCGCGCAGTACCGCGAAATGGCGGCGTTCGCGCAGTTCGGCTCCGACCTCGACGCCTCGACCCAGCGCCTGCTCAACCGCGGCTCGCGTCTGACCGAGCTGCTCAAGCAGCCGCAGTTCTCGCCGCTGAAGATGGAAGAGCAGGTCTGCGTGATCTGGGCCGGCACCAACGGCTATCTCGATCCGCTTCCGCTCAACAAGGTGCGCGCGTTCGAGGACGGCCTGCTCTCGCTGCTGCGCGGCAAGCATGTCGACATCCTCAACTCGATCCGCGACAGCCGCGATCTCTCCGACGATACCGCTGCCAAGCTGAAGTCGGTGGTCGAAGGCTTCGCGAAGGGCTTCTCGTAAGAACGCCGTGATGGCCGGGCTCCGCCCGGCCGTCCACGTGCGCTGCGTGAGACGAAGACGTGGATGCCCGGGACGAGCCCGGGCATGACGACTGAGATAGGCTAACGGCTTGATCCGAGGGATCGAACCGTCGGGGACGAAGAATGGCGTCACTTAAAGACATGCGCGTCCGCATCGCCTCCACCAAGGCGACGCAAAAGATCACCAAGGCCATGCAGATGGTCGCGGCCTCCAAGCTGCGCCGCGCGCAGACCGCCGCGGAAGCGGCGCGTCCCTATGCCGACAAGATGACCGCGGTGATCTCCAACATCGCCAGCGCAGCCGTCGGATCGCCCGGCGCGCCGGTGCTGCTGGCCGGCACCGGCCGGGATCAGGTGCATCTGCTGCTGGTCTGCACCGGCGAGCGCGGCCTGTCCGGCGCCTTCAACTCCTCGATCGTGCGCCTGGCGCGCGAGCGCGCCCTGGCGCTGATGGCGCAGGGCAAGGAAGTGAAGTTCTTCTGCGTCGGCCGCAAGGGCTACGAGCAGCTCCGCCGCCAGTTCGACAAGCAGATCGTCGAGCACATGGACCTGCGCAGCGTCCGCCAGCTCGGCTTCGTCAACGCCGAGGAGATCGCCAAGAAGGTTCTGGCGCGGTTCGACAACGGCGAGTTCGACATCTGCACGCTGTTCTTTGCGCGCTTCAAATCGGTGATCGCGCAGATCCCGACCGCCCAGCAGGTCATCCCGCTGGTCGTCGAAGAGGGCGGTGCCGCCAACACGACGTCTTATGAATACGAGCCGGAAGAGGACGAGATCCTCACGCGTCTTCTGCCGCGCAACCTCGCGGTCCAGATCTTCCGCGCGCTGCTCGAGAACAACGCCTCGTTCTACGGCGCACAGATGAGCGCGATGGACAACGCGACGCGCAACGCCGGTGAAATGATCCGCAAGCAGACGCTGGTCTACAACCGCACCCGTCAGGCGCAGATCACCAAGGAACTGATCGAAATCATCTCGGGTGCCGAGGCCGTCTGACCAAGGCGCTTCAACACCCATCACACGCAACATCCCGGTCAGATTGACCGTGGTCTAGAAGTTCGGATCGAAGGAGACATTCAATGGCAGCCCAGGTCGGTCGCGTCACCCAGGTCATCGGCGCCGTCGTCGACGTGCAGTTCGAAGGCCACCTCCCGGCCATTCTCAATTCGCTCGAGACCAAGAACGGCGGCAACCGCCTGGTGCTCGAAGTCGCCCAGCATCTCGGCGAGTCCACGGTCCGCACCATCGCGATGGACACCACCGAGGGTCTGGTCCGCGGCCAGGAAGTGACCGACACCGGCGCTCCGATCCGCGTGCCCGTCGGTGAAGGCACGCTCGGCCGCATCATCAACGTCATCGGCGAGCCGATCGACGAAGCCGGCCCGGTCAAATCGGACGACCTGCGCGCGATCCACCAGGAAGCGCCGACCTACACCGACCAGTCGACCGAAGCCGAAATTCTCGTCACCGGCATCAAGGTCGTCGACCTCTTGGCTCCCTACGCCAAGGGCGGCAAGATCGGCCTGTTCGGTGGCGCCGGCGTCGGCAAGACCGTGCTGATTCAGGAGCTGATCAACAACGTCGCGAAGGCGCATGGCGGTTACTCCGTGTTCGCCGGCGTCGGCGAGCGGACCCGCGAGGGCAACGACCTCTATCACGAGTTCATCGAGTCCAAGGTCAACGCCGATCCGCACAATCCGGATCCGAGCGTGAAGTCGAAGTGCGCGCTGGTGTTCGGCCAGATGAACGAGCCGCCGGGCGCCCGCGCCCGCGTCGCGCTCACGGGTCTGACCATCGCGGAAGACTTCCGCGACAAGGGCCAGGACGTGCTGTTCTTCGTCGACAACATCTTCCGCTTCACCCAGGCCGGCTCGGAAGTGTCGGCGCTGCTCGGCCGTATTCCTTCGGCGGTGGGTTATCAGCCGACGCTCGCCACCGACATGGGCGCGCTGCAGGAGCGCATCACCACCACGCAGAAGGGCTCGATCACCTCGGTTCAGGCGATCTACGTTCCCGCCGACGACTTGACCGACCCGGCGCCGGCGACCTCGTTCGCGCATCTCGACGCGACCACCACGCTGTCGCGCTCGATCGCCGAAAAGGGCATCTACCCGGCGGTGGACCCGCTCGACTCGACCTCGCGCATGCTCTCCCCGCTGGTCGTCGGTGAGGAGCACTACGCTGTCGCCCGTCAGGTCCAGCAGGTGCTGCAACGCTACAAGGCGCTCCAGGACATCATCGCCATTCTCGGCATGGACGAGCTTTCGGAAGAGGACAAGCTGACCGTGGCCCGCGCCCGCAAGGTCGAGCGCTTCATGTCGCAGCCGTTCCACGTCGCCGAAATCTTCACGGGTTCGCCGGGCAAGTTCGTCGACCTCGCCGACACCATCAAGGGCTTCAAGGGCCTCGTGGAAGGCAAGTACGACCACCTGCCGGAAGCCGCCTTCTACATGGTCGGCACCATCGAAGAAGCCGTCGAGAAGGGCAAGAAGCTGGCTGCCGAGGCAGCCTAAGCTGGCGAATAGCGAATAGGGAGTGGCGAATAGAATCTATTCGCCATTCGCTACTCGCCACTCGCCCGTTCGCTACTCACCATTCGCAGGTTCTCAATGGCCACCTTCCATTTCGATCTCGTCTCTCCGGAAAAGCTCGCCTTCTCGGGTGAGGTCGATCAGGTCGACATCCCCGGCGTCGAAGGCGATTTCGGCGTCCTGGCAGGGCATGCGCCGTTCGTGGCTGCGATCCGGCCCGGCATTCTCACCATCACCACCGGCGGCCGCCACGAGAAGATCATCGTGCTCGGCGGTCTCGCCGAGGTCTCCGAAAGCGGCCTGACCGTGCTCGCCGACGTCGCGACGTCGTTGGCCGAGCTCGATCGTGCGCAGTTCGCCGAGACGATCGCGGAAATGGAAGAGAATCTGAAGGAGCACGAAGGCTCCGAACTCGATCAGGCCATCGAGCGGCTCGACCACTTCAAGAGCATCCAGCATCAGCTCAACGCGACGGCTATGCACTAAGCCCCGGGGCATCGCTCCGGGGCTCAAGCTCGACCCTTCCGAATGAATTCAGCGCTCGTCACGAAAGTGACGGGCGCTGAACTTTGTTGCACCGCGCTTGCGATGGCGGCATTCTGCCTCGCGGATTGTTCCGGGGCGGGCGCAGATGAAACGCAAGATCGCAGCGATTTTCGCAGCCGATATTGCCGGCTATTCGAGACTGGTCGCGGAAGACGAGGAGGAGACGCTGCGGCGTCTGGCCTCCTATCGCGAGGTCGTCGACGATTTCATCGCCAAGGCCGGCGGACGCATCTTCAACACGGCGGGTGATGCCGTGCTCGCGGAATTTCCGAGCGCGGTCGATGCGGTGCGTTGCGCGATCGACATCCAGGAAAGCCTGCGAACCCGCAACCTGGCCTATCCGCCGAGCCGGCAGATGTCGTTTCGCATCGGCATCACCATCGGCGACGTCGTCGAGCGCAACGGCGATCTCCTCGGCGACGGCGTCAACATCGCGGCGCGGCTGGAAGGGCTCGCCGAGGTCGGCGGCATCTGCGTCTCGCGCGCCGTGCACGAGCAGGTCGCCAACAAGCTCTCGGTGCAGTTCGCCGATATCGGCGCGCAGGAGGTCAAGAACATCCCGACCCCCGTGCACGCCTACATGGTGGCGATGCGGCGCGAGGACGGCAGCTATGCCAAGCCGCAGCCGAAGAGGGCCGACGCAAAGCTCGCCGCTGCGTCGGTGTGGATGTGGCCGCTGGTGGTTGCCGTGGTGTCGATCGTCGCGATCGGCGTCAGCGGCTTTCTCTACAACACCAAGCTGAAGCAGACCGCGACCGTTGTGGCGACACCGGCCGCAACACCGAGCGTGCCTCCGAGCCCGATGCCGACGCAAATGGCGAAGGCGCCGATGACGCCGATGGCTCCCGCGAATGCCGGCGCTGCGATGGCGCCGATGCCGGCACCGTCACAATCCGTCGCGCCGATGGCCGGCAAATTCTCGGCAGACAGCGTGCCCTTCATCAACGAGCGCGTGCGCAACTTCCTCGCCGATGATTATGCCACCTCCGGCGACTACAAGGCTTTCGCCCTCAATGTCGGCGGCTTCACCGGCTCGGCGCTGAACCAGCCGAGCGAGGACGCCGCGCGCCGCATGGCGGTCGAGCAATGCCAGAAGCGGGCCGATGCCGCCCAATCGCCGCGGCGCTGCGAGCTCTACGCAGTCGGCAACACCGTCGTCTACGCGCACGGCAAGCCGCCGATGCCGCCGCAGCCTTTCGTGCGACGCGATGCCATGACCGAGCGGCCGTTCGTGTCGAAGGACTTTCCGATGGTGCGCGATCCCCAGAAGGTCAGGCTCGAGAACATCTTCGTGCCGGCGGCGAAATCGCGCTCGGTCGCGCTTGGGCCGGGCGGCCAGTATTTCATGGTGATGGGCGCCGCATCTGCGGACGACGCGGCTCGCCGCTCTCTGGATCCTGCGGCGCCATCGCCGGCGTCGCTTGCCTTGTCGTCGCGGTCGACGACAATTTCGTCGTGCCGATCCCGACCCTGTTCAGGATCACCGGCTTCTTCAATGCCGCCGCCAACGCCTCGATCGTCGCGGATGCGCGCGCCGAGGTCATGCGCAAGCTTGGTGACGCCATGGGCTGGAATGCCGTCGCGGTCGGCACCGCAGGCCGGCCGGGCCTCGGCCTGAAGGCCGCCGACGAGCAGACCGCTGTCAGCACCGCGCTCGCTGACTGCGCCAAGCGCGACAGCGATTGCCATGTCATCGCAATCGGCCCGTTCACGGTGGGCCCGATCAACTAAGGTGCTGCCGTGCCAGTCGGCTCTCCGCCGATCTCCCCGGTCGCCAGAAATCAGCTCGATGTATCAAATACATCGCTACTGTGCATGGGGTTGTTTTGGCACTTCAGTTTGCGAAGGTTGCAAACTCTCGCGCTACGGCGTGATAAACCTCACGTCGGAACGGCACGACGAGGTCGGCGACGACGTCGAGACGCTCCCAGCGCCAGGCGTCGAACTCGGCCGGCTGGCCGTTGCGCGGCGTCAGCGGATCGATCTCATCCTCCTTGCCGGTGAAGCGCAGCGCGAACCATTTTTGCCGCTGCCCGCGGAATTTCGCGAGGCGATGGGTCTGCGGTCCGTCATAGGGCGGAAACTCGTAGGTGAACCAATCGGTCTCGCCGAGATACTCGGCGCTGACGACGCTGGTCTCTTCCCAGAGCTCGCGCATCGCCGCATCGCGCAGATTCTCGCCCTCGTCGACGCCGCCCTGCGGCATCTGCCAGTCGAGCCCCGGCAGGATGATCTCGGGACCGTCGCCCTTGAAGCGGTGGCCGATCAGAACGCGGCCGTCGGCATTGAACAGGGCGATGCCCACGTTGGGGCGATAGGGCTTTTCAGTGGTCACGCGCGGATCTCTCGTTGTCACTCCGGCGATGCCTTAGCACCGAACCCGGGATGACAACTTGATTTACTGGTCCGCGAGCGGCGAAAATTCCTTCACGACACGCTCATAGACCGGACGCTTGAACGGGATGATCAATCCCGGGAGGTTCTTCATCGGCTCCCAGCGCCAGCTGATGAATTCGGCCTTGTGGCCGCCGCCGCCCGGCTTCTCGACATTGATCTCACCGTCCTTGCCAGTGAAGCGCACCGCGTACCATTTCTGGCGCTGGCCGCGATAGCGGCCCTTCCAGGCACGCCCGGCAACCGTGCGGGGAATGTCGTAAGTGAGCCAGTCCGGGACCTCGCCGAGCCGTTCGACCGAGCGCACGCTGGTTTCCTCATAGAGCTCGCGCTTTGCGGCGTCCCAGGTGTCCTCGCCAGGATCGACGCCGCCCTGCGGCATCTGCCAGACATGGGTGTCGTCGACATGCTCGATGCCGCCGGCGCGGCGGCCGATGAACACCAGTCCGTCCTTGTTGATCAGCATCACACCGACGCAGGTCCGGTAGGGCAGATCCTCGTAACGTGCCATTCCGCCAGACCCCTCGCATGCTGTTCTCGGTCGGCGGATGCGGCCCCGCGGGGATCCGTGCCGTACCAATTCGTTGATTTAGCTGGATTTTGATTTCAGCATCGCGGTTGTCAATGGCACCAAAAGGACACCCCGGTCGGCCAAGGTCTTGGTCCAGGCGCCGATGCGCTCGATCGAGACCGGTAGGGCCGAGGCGGTACCGATGGCGATGCCGCGCTCGCGCGCCGTCGATTCCAGCTTGTTCAGGGCGCGGTCGATCTCGGTCGGCGTCGGCACCACGTCGATCGCGATGTCGCCCTTGCCGAACGGCATCGCCTGGTTGGCCGCGGCCAGGGACGCGATGCTGCGGGGCGAGGAGCCGTCGTCGAAGAAGCCGAGCCCGCGCTTGGCCGCCTCGCGGATGATCGGCTGCATCGCCGGCTCCGTTGCGATGAAGCGGGCGCCCATGAAATTGGCGAGGCCGGCATAGCCCTGCATCCGGCTGAGATGCCAGTACAGGCGGTCCATGTTCTGGTCCGCGCTGAGCGAGGTTAGCAGTGTCTGCGGCCCGGGATCGTTGTCGGGGAAGTCGTAGGGCTCCATCGGGATCTGCAGGAAGATCTCATGGCGCTGGGCGCGGGCGCGCTCGGCGAGCTTGCCGGGGTCCGAGCCGTAGGGCGTGAAGGCCAGCGTCACCGCCGGCGGCAGCTTCATGATCGCATCATTGGTCTTGGCAGCGCCGACGCCGAGCCCGCCGATCACGATGGCGACCACCGGCATCTTGGCGGCCTTGGCGCGGTCCGCATCCGCGGCGTAGACGTTGAACGGCCTCAAGTCGCCGGCGACCACCGGGATCATGCCGTAGCGCGACTTCTCCAGCAGCTTCTGGTCGATCCCGGCCATGACGGGCGGCGGCGACGAGGCTGCGGCGTCACTCCTGTCCGTGGCCTCGCCACCGATCACCACGTCGTGGCGCGCGCCGGTGGAGCCGTCGATCATGGTGACGGTCTTTGGCTCGCCCGCCTGCTTCGGCGCGTCCTTGGTCTCGTGCTTGCCCTCTGGCTTGGTGTCCGAGCCATGGCCTGCGGCGGCAGGCTTCTGGTCCGCCGCCTTGTCCGTCGCATTGATCGCGATCCGTGTCATCGGCTCGCCGCCGAGCGGATCCTTGTTGAAGATGGCGAAGCCGGCAAAGGTGATCAGGAATAGGCCGAGCAGGACGGCCAGCAGCTGCATGGCCGTGAACGGCAGCCGCAGCCGGCGTTTGCGGCGCGGCTTGTCCTGTCCGAGCGGGGCGCTCAGATCATCGGCCGTTTCAGTCATGCGAGATCCCGAATCACTCGCGATGACGATACCACGCCGGGGTCAAGCGGCGGCAGGCCGGGATAGGCCGGGGGCATCAGCAGTTCCAAGCAAAAAGGGCGGCTCCAGGAGCCGCCCTTTTGTCAGATCGAATGAATGCGCCGACCTTAGTTCGCAGCCTTAGTTCGCAGCTTTGGGCTTGTCGGTCGTGGCCTTGTTGTCGCCGCCCGGCGTCGGTGCGGCGGAGGCGCTGTTCTTGATGCCGTGGAGCAGGTCGCCGGCGAGCTTGAGCGCCTTGTCGTCCTTGGCGTCCGGCGGGACGTAAGACTGCGAGCCGGTCTTCTCGTCTCCGTCGTTCTTGAGATGGCCGCGCAGCGACGCCTCGCCCTTGGTGTCGGTGCGGGACTTCAGCTCGTCCGGCACGTCCTGCAGCACTTCGATGTCGGGCACGATGCCCTTGGCCTGGATCGACTTGCCCGACGGCGTGTAATAGCGCGCTGTGGTCAGCCGCAGCGCGCCGTTGCCCGAGCCGAGCGGGATGATGGTCTGCACCGAGCCCTTGCCGAACGAGCGCGTGCCGACGATGGTCGCGCGCTTGTGGTCCTGCAGTGCGCCGGCGACGATCTCGGAGGCCGAGGCCGAGCCGCCATTGACCAGCACGATGACCGGCTTGCCCTTGGTCAGATCGCCCGAGTGCGCGGTACGGCGCTGGGTCTCTTCGGCATTGCGGCCGCGGGTCGAGACGATCTCGCCCTTCTCCAGGAACGCGTCGGAAACGGTGACGGCTTCCTCGAGCAGGCCGCCCGGATTGTTGCGCAGGTCGATGATGTAGCCCTTCAGCTTGTCGCCGATCTGGTTCGAGAGGTTGCCGACCTCGCGCTTCAGGCCTTCGGTGGTCTGCTCGTTGAAGGTGGTGATGCGGATGTAGCCGATGTCGTCCTGCTCGACGCGCGCGCGCACCGAGCGAACGCGGATGTTGTCGCGCACCAGCGTGACGTCGAGCGGATTGTCCTGGCCCTTGCGGATGATCTTCAGCTTGATCTTGGTGTTGACCGGACCGCGCATCTTCTCGACCGCCTGGTTCAGGGTCAGGCCCTGCACCGCCTCGTCGTCGAGATTGGTGATGATGTCGTTGGCCATGATGCCGGCGCGCGAGGCCGGCGTGTCGTCGATCGGCGAGACCACCTTGATCAGGCCGTCTTCCATCGTGACCTCGATGCCGAGCCCGCCGAACTCGCCGCGGGTCTGCACCTGCATGTCGCGGAAGCTCTTCGCGTCCATGTAGCTCGAATGCGGATCGAGGCCGGTGAGCATGCCGCTGATGGCGGATTCGATCAGCTTGGTGTCATCGGGCTTCTCGACATAGTCGGAGCGCACGCGCTCGAAGACGTCGCCGAAGAGATTGAGCTGGCGATACGTGTCCGCGGTGGCGGCTCGCGCGCTCGAGCCCATGAACACGGCGCGCGGCTGGGTCACGAACAGCGTCAGCGCTGCGCCGGTGGCCGCGCTGAGGAGGATTACTGAAGTCTTGCGCATCATCCGCGAACCTTCTCGCCTTCATTTGCGGCCCACCATGGGCCTGGATCGATTGGAGTGCCGTCTTTACGGAACTCGACATAGAGCACAGGTTGACTCGCGTTCGTGGCGAGAATGGAGGCGACTTGAGAGGTCGACCCCATGGTCGCGACCGGCTCCCCCGTGAGCACAAACTGTCCGATGTTGACCGAAATGCGCTCCATCCCGGCGATCAGGACATGATACCCGCCCCCGGCGTTAAGGATCAAGAGTTGTCCATAGCTGCGGAAGGGGCCGGAATAGACCACCCAGCCGTCACACGGCGTCGTGACCTGGGAGCCGGGCTTGGTGGCCAGCGAAATGCCCTTCTGGACCCCGCCGACCCCGTCGGAACCGCCAAAGTCCCTGATCTTATTACCGTTAACCGGAAGAGGCAGGAGTCCCTTGGCCGAGACGAAGGCGATCGCTGGCGTGGTCCGGGACTTGTCCTTGAAAGCGGCGGGGCCGGATTTGGCGCTCGCGGCGGCAGTGGCGGCCGCCTTGGCCTCGGCCTGCCTCGCAGCCTCGGCCGCCTTCTCCGCGGCCTTGGCCGCGCTCTGCAGGTCCTGCTCCATCTTGGTGATCAGTCCCTGGAGATCGCCGACCTGCTTTGACAAGGCGATCGCGCGCGAATTCTCGGCGTCGAGATCCTTTTCCCGCGCGGCCTGCTGGCGCTGCCGCTCGTCCACCAAAGCCGTCAGCCGGCTCTGGTCGTTGCGGACCCTGTCGCGATCGGTCGCGAGCTGGTCGCGCTCGGTGGCGATGGTCTTGCGCAGCGCCACGAGCTCGCCGAGCTCGCCCGCGATCTTTTCGGCACGGCCGCGCAGCTCCGGCACGACGGCGCCGAGCAGCATCGCCGTGCGCAGCGATTGCAGGGCGTCTTCGGGACGTACCAGAAGCGCCGGCGGCGTCCGCCGTCCGGCGCGCTGCAGGGCCGCCAGCACCTCGACGATGTCGGCGCGGCGCGAATCGAGCGAAGCGCGCATCTCCTGCTCGCGGCCGTTGAGGGTGCGCAGTCGCGCCTCGGTCTCGTCGATCTTGGTCTCGACGCTGCGCACACCGGCGGCGGTGTCGATCAGCTGCTGGTTGAGCTGGGTGCGGTCCTGGCCGAGCGCGGTGATCTCGGCCTTCAGCTTGGCCTGCGCTTCCTCGGCGCTCTTCTGCCTGGCGCGCGCGGCTTCGAGCTCCTGCTCGCGCTGCTTGATCGCGTCGGGCGAGACCGCCGCCGTTTGCGGCGGCGTCGCGGTCTGAGCTTGCGCGAGGCTGGCGCCGGCGAAGCTCGTGATCAGCAACAGGTTGAGGAGCGGCGCTCGCATCGTGTCGGCAAAGGTGCTCGTTGTGCGCGCATCACGCGCGGTGATAGGGGTGGCCGGCCAGAATGGTGGCGGCCCGATAAAGCTGTTCCAGAAGCATGACGCGGACCATTTGGTGCGGCCAGGTCGCAGAGCCGAACGCGATCGCGAGCTTGGCCTTACGGCGCAATTCGGGCGAAAGTCCGTCCGCCCCTCCGATCACGAAGATAGTATGTACGGCACCCTCGTCGCGCCAGCGGCCGAGATGCCGTGCGAATACGGTGGACTCCAGATTCTGGCCGCGCTCGTCCAGCGCCACTAGGATCGATTTCTCCGGAATATTCGCGGAGATCGCGGCGGCTTCCTCGGCCATCCGCGTCGCGGCGTCGCGCGCCCGGCTTTCCGGGAGTTCGTGGATCGTCAGCCCGCGAAAGCCAAGCTTGCCGCCAGCTTCGCAGAACCGCTCGAAATAGCGGTCGGCAAGCTCCCGTTCGGGGCCCTGCTTCAACCGGCCCACGGCAATGACAGCAACACGCATGATGATTTCAGCGTCGTGTTCGAGGTCGCGCGCATCAGGCGCGCGCACGACGCTAGCATGCGCGTCAGCCGATTCGAAACCGGCCAGAACCTAATCGCCTTCGAGCCTAGATCGCCTTCGCCGCCCCTGGGCCCTGCGTGTACAACCGCTCGAGGTTGTAGAACTCACGGACCTCGGGTCTGAACACGTGCACGATCACGTCGCCGGAATCGATCAGCACCCAGTCGCAATTGGGCAAGCCCTCGACATGGATGTTCTTGATGCCGTTTTCCTTGAGGCTCTTGGTGACGTTTTCCGCGATCGCGCCGACATGCCGGTTCACCCGGCCGGTGGTGACGATCATGTAGTCGGAGTACGCCGATTTGCCGCGAAGGTCGATGGTGACCGTCTCTTCCGCCTTCATGTCCTCGAGGCGGGAGAGGATCAGGCTCAGCGTCTTGTCGGCGTCGGGTTGCGCCTCCAAGGCCGCAGCTTTGGTCGATGTTTTACGCGCCGGCTTTGCAACCTTGGGTAAAACGGACTTCGTCGAAGCTGACTTGGACAATACAGATGTGGTCAGGGACCATTCCTTTCCTGTATCGCGACCGCCGAATCCGGCGCTCACTGGTTACACTACATCATGTGGGGTTAAGGGTTTCAATATGCCAGAGAGCCCCGACACCCACACACCGTCGGAACACTCCGTCTCATTTCGTACCTTTCCAGCTCCCGTCCGGGTTCCGCAGGCCCGTGGAGGAGAGATTCAGCTTCAATCCGGTCAAAAAGACCCAGGCCGGCGCCGCTTGGTCCGCAAGCAGCGCTGCCTTGTCCTCGGGTAGGCGGTAGCGCGATAGCGCTTGTCCGGCAGGAGAGGCGAGGGCGCGAAAACTCTGCGGCGGGCGATCGATCACTGCCATCGGCACCTGGGCGGCGATGCGCCGCCAGTCCTGCCAACGGTGGAATTGAGCGAGATTGTCGGCGCCCATGATCCAGACGAAGCGCAAGCCGGAGAAGCGGCGGCGCAGGATGTTGATCGTGTCGATAGTATAGCGGGTACGAATGACGGATTCGAGACAGCTCACCTCGATCCTGGGATCGTTGGCGATTTCGCGCGCCGCCTGCATGCGCGCGCCGAGTTCGTGCAGCGCGCCGTTCTCCTTGAGCGGATTGCCCGGTGTCACCAGCCACCAGATGCGATCGAGCTGCAATCGCTTCAGCGCGAACTGGCTGATGGCGCGGTGGGCCTGATGCGGCGGGTTGAACGAGCCGCCGAGCAGGCCGATGCGCATGCCCTGCGCATAGGGGGGAGCCGCTTGCGCCACAAAGCGCGGCACGACGAATGTGTTGCTCAATGCGTGCCCCGCGACGTCACGCTTACGGCCGCGTCTGTCCGGTGCCGCGAACGCGATATTTGAAGCTCGTCAACTGCTCGGCGCCGACCGGGCCGCGGGCGTGGAATCGGCCGGTGGCGATGCCGATCTCGGCGCCGAAGCCGAACTCGCCGCCATCGGCGAACTGCGTCGAGGCGTTGTGCAGCACGATCGCGGAATCGACCTCGCTGAGGAATCTGTTCGCCGCACCTTCGTCCGCGCTCACGATGGCGTCGGTGTGATGCGAGCCGTGGCTCTGGATGTGCGCGATCGCGCCGTCGACGCCGTCGACAACCTTGGCGGCGATGATCGCGTCGAGATATTCGGTGTCCCAATCCTCTTCGCTGGCAGGTCTTACGCGCGCGTCGGCCTTCTGCACGACGTCATCACCGCGCACCTCGCAGCCGGCGTCCAGCAGCATCTCGACCAGCGGCTTCAGGCTCGATGCGGCAGCGGCGCGATCGACCAGCAGGGTTTCGGCGGCGCCGCAGACGCCGGTGCGGCGCATCTTGGCATTGAGCACGATCGACTTCGCCATCGCGAGGTCGGCGCTGCCGTCGACATAGACGTGGTTGACGCCTTCGAGATGGGCGAAGACGGGCACGCGCGCTTCCTGCTCGACGCGTGCGACCAGGCTTTTTCCCCCGCGCGGCACGATCACGTCGATGGCGCCGGTCAAGCCTGATAGCATCATGCCGACGGCGGCGCGGTCGCGCGTCGGCACCAGCGTGATCGCAGCTTCCGGCAGGCCCGCTTCGCGCAGACCCTGCACCAGGCATTCATGGATGGCGCGGCAGGAGCGGAAACTGTCGGAGCCGCCGCGCAGGATCACGGCATTGCCGGATTTCAGGCACAGCACGCCGGCATCGGCGGCTACGTTGGGCCGGCTCTCGAAGATCACGCCGACGACGCCGAGCGGCACGCGCACGCGCTCGATGGTCATGCCGTTCGGCCGCTGCCAGCTCTCGGTGACGATGCCGATCGGATCGGCGATCCCGCGCACGATGCCGATGCCCTCGGCCATGCCTTCGACCCGCCCCTCGGTCAGCGTCAACCGGTCGATGAAGGAGGAGGTGGCATTGCCGGACGCACGGGCTTCCGCGACGTCCTCGGCATTGGCGGCGAGGATCGCCGCAGAGTTCGCGCGGATCGCCCGCTCCATGGCTTCCAACGCCCGGTTCTTCTGCTCCGGCGGCGCCAGCGCCAGCACGCGCGCGGCCGCGCGGGCTCGGCTAGCGAGATCGGACATCAGCGCCTGAAGATCGGCATTGCCGTCAACGGCTTTGAGGGGGGCGGCCATGGGTCAAAACCTTCTGCTAAGGCGGTGTCCTAGCACGGAAATCCCGCATCTGCGAAGGGCGGGACGGGTATGGCAGGTCTCCCGGTGCGTGCCCAGCGGAGGCCAGTGGCCGGGTTAAGGGGAACTCTTGCGCGTTTCCCAGTTATCAATAAATATCATTATTTGATAACGGAGCCTCCTATGGCCAGCAGCTACAGCATTGGCAAGCATTTCGAGGACCTGATCGACAATCTGGTCGCGAGCGGCCGCTATGCCACCGCGAGCGAGGTGATGCGCGAAGGGCTGCGCCTCGTCGAGGAGCGCGAGGAGCGGCGCAAGCTCAAGCTGGAGGCGTTGCGTGAGGAGATCCAGAAGGGCTTTGACAGCGGGCCGATGCAGGAGGTCGATGTCCAGGAATGGATGAACGACATCAAGGCGCGGGGACGGCAACGTTTGGCCGCGCGCAAACGTGGCGACTAGATTCCGCAAGTCTCCTCAAGCCGACCGCGATCTCGAACTCGATCTGGGATTTCATCGCATCGAATAGCATTCGCGCTGCCGAGAAGCAGATCGCGCGCATCGGCGAGATATTCGAGATGATCGTTGACAACCCGCTGGCCAGCGAGAGCGCCGAGAATTGCGTATGGGCTTGCGCAGTTTCCCGGTGGGCAACTACGTGATTTTTTACATCCCGTTGCCTGACGGCGTGGAGATCGTACGTGTCATGCACGGCCGGCTGGATATCGACGCCGACGACATGCAATAGCTGGGCGTCCGCTGGTATTACCCGCCCACCACCAGATCATCCCGGTGGATCATCTCCGACCGCCCGCTGATGCCGAGAATGGCCATCACGTCCGGCGAGGAGCGGCCCTTGATCCGCTCGGCGACCTCGGCGTCATAGGCGATCAGGCCGCGGCCGATCTCGCTGCTGTCGGGGCCGCGCACGATCACGGCGTCGCCGCGAGCGAACTGGCCCTCGACCTTGACCACGCCGGCCGGCAGCAGGCTGGCGCCGGCGCGCAGCGCCGTCACTGCGCCGGCGTCGATGGTCAGCGTGCCCTTCGGCTCCAGCGTGCCGGCGATCCAGCGCTTGCGCGAGGTGATGGGATTGGCCGGCGTCAGGAACCAGGTGCAGCGGCCGCCATCGGCGATGGCCTGGAGCGGATGCTCGATCTTGCCGGAGGCGATCAGCATATGGGTGCCGCCCGTGGTGGCGATCTTGGCGGCCTCGACCTTGGTGCGCATGCCGCCACGCGACAGCTCGGACTCGGCGTCTCCCGCCACCGCCTCGATCTCGGAGGAGATGCTCTCGACCACCGGGATCAGCCTGGCATTCGGGTTGTTCTTGGGCGGGGCGTCGTAGAGCCCGTCGATGTCGGACAGCAGCACGAGCAGGTCGGCGCTTGCCATGGTGGCGACGCGCGCGGCGAGGCGGTCGTTGTCGCCGTAGCGGATCTCATTGGTGGCGACCGTGTCGTTCTCGTTGATCACGGGGATGGCGCGCCACTCCAGCAGCTTGCCGATGGTGGAGCGCGCATTGAGATAGCGGCGGCGCTCCTCGGTGTCCTGCAGCGTCACCAGGATCTGGCCGGCGCCGATGCCGTGGGCGCCCAGCACCTCCGACCAGATCCGTGCCAGCGCGATCTGGCCGACGGCCGCGGCGGCCTGGCTCTCCTCGAGCTTCAGCGGGCCGCGCGGCAATTTGAGCCGACTGCGGCCGAGCGCGATCGAGCCGGAGGAGACCACCAGCACGTCGCGGCCCTCGCGGTGCAGTTTGGCCATGTCGTCGGCCAGCGCCGCCAGCCAGGACGCGCGCACCTCGCCCCGGTCGGAATCCACCAGCAATGCGGAGCCGACCTTGACGACGATGCGGCGGAATTGACTGAGTTCGGGACTGGCCATGTCTCTGTGTGCTGGCGCTGGATGCGAATTGCTCGGGAAACGGCGGAGCGACAGGCGGCGCCGATGCGCCTGCTTTTGCAGCAGGACGGTGACCGGCGCAAGGCAGCCGGGATAGTAAACGGCGCATGTCGGCCTTGTGCCGGGCGTCCGCCTCGCTCTAATGGCGGTCAACGATAACAGGCCGAAAGAGGAAACGAATGGATCGCCGCAAATTCATGGCCGGATGCCTTGGGGGATATCTTGGTCTGCCGCTTCTGGCGCAGGCGGGTGGGGCGCTAGCGCAGGCCGGGCTGACCAAGGTCATCTTCCCGTTCGCAGCGGGAGCCGGCGGCGACACGCTGTGCCGGCTGGTCGCGCAGGAGATGGCGCCGGTGCTGCAGCGGACCGTCGTGGTCGAGAACCGCACCGGCGGCGACGGCCTGATCGGCATCAAGGCGGTCAAAGGCGCGAGTCCCGACGGCGGCATGGTGCTGGTGACGACCGGGCCGACCATGTACCTGCTGCCGATGGTGGAGAAGACACCGAGCTTCGACAGCGCCAAGGACTTCATGCCGGTCTCGCTGCTGGCGCGGTTCGAGTTTGCACTGGTGATCAACCCGGCGGTCGATGCCACCGATTTCAAGAGCTTCGTGACCTGGCTCAAGGCGCATCCGGACAAGACCTCGTTCGGGGTGCCGAGCAACGGCACCATTCCGCATTTCATGGGCTCCAAGCTCGAGAAGGATCTCGGTATTCCCTTAACGCGTGTGCCCTATCGCGGCAGCGCTCCCATCCTCAACGATCTCGTCGGCGGCCACATTTCGTTCGGCATCACCACATTGGCCGATGCGCTGCCGCAGCATCGCGCCAAGGGCGTGAAGATCATCGCGGTCAGCAGTGCAGAACGTTCGCCGTTCGCGCCCGAGGTTCCGACGCTGAAGGAGAGCGGCATCGATCTCGTCGCGGATGCCTGGTACGGCATGTGGCTTCCCGCCGGCAGCCCGCCGGACTTCGCCGGCAAGCTCGGTGCCGCCGCGAGCGCCGCGCTCGCCAAGCCCGAGGTGAAGGAGAAGCTCACCGCCATCGGGCTCATTCCGGTCGGCTCGACCCCGGACGGATTGACCAAGGAGCTCGCCGCGAACATCGCGCTGTGGCAGCCGATCGTGAAGGCGACGGGATACAAGATCGAGAATTAGAATCGACGGAGCGCGCAAAACACTCCGGGCATGACGGGTTGAGAGAGCCCGCATTCCCTCTATCCCGTCGTCCTGTAGAGCGCGATCTTGCGCGCGTCTCGAAAGATGAAAGGCCCCGCCGCTGCAACTCGGCCTTCATGGTTCGAGACGGCGCCGCCGCGCCTCCTCACCATGAGGGTTCTACATCTTCGCGCGCTGGGCGATGCCGTCCTTGATCGCAGCGAGTTCTTTCTCGTCCCAGATGCCGATGAGAATGCCGCCCTTCACCTGCAGCTGGTTGTCGGCATAGGTTGCGATCTTCTCGCGCGGCGTGGTGATGTGGCCGTTCGGATGCAGCGCCCAGTCGAACAGTTCGGCCTGCAACCGCGCGACGATGCCGGCGCATTCAAGGTCGTCGCCGCGATCCAGGAACTCCTCCGGATCGGTTTCGAGATCGTACAGCATCGGGCGGAAGCCGGATGCGTGGATGTATTTCCAGCGGCCGTCGAACACCATGAACAGGCGGCAGCGCTCGATCGGCTGGTTCAGCTTCAGCCGCACGTCTTGCATGGCGTAGTCGTATTCGGAGAACGCCACCTTGCGCCAGTCCGACGGCGTCGAGCCGCGCAGCAGCGGCAATAGCGAACGTCCTTCGAGGATGTGGCCGGGCACCTTGCCGCCGAAATAATCGACGAAGGTCGGCGCGAGGTCGATGCCTTCCACCAGCGCGTCACTGCGCGTGCCGCGCGTGGCGTCGGCCTCGTTGGAAGGATCGATGATGATCAGCGGAATTTTTGCCGACTGTTCGTGGAACAGGTCCTTTTCGCCCATCCAGTGATCGCCGAGATAATCGCCATGATCGGAGGTGAACACGATCATCGTGGTGTCCAGCAGGCCGCGCTCGCCTAAAAATTTCATCAGCACGCCCATCTGGTCGTCGATCTGGGTGATCAGGCCCATATAGGTCGGGATCACCTTCTCCCGCGCATCGTCGCGGGCCATGTTGCGGGAGTAGCGCATGTCCATGTAGGCGCCGAACACCGGATGCGGGTTCTGCCGCTCGCGCTCGGAGCGGATCACCGGGATCATGTCTGATGTCGAGTACATGCTGGCGTAGGGTTCTGGCGCGATGTAGGGCCAGTGCGGCTTGATGTAGGATAGATGCAGACACCACGGCCGTCCGTCGACCTCGGCCTCGCTGATGAAGTCCATCGCACGCCGCGTCATGTAGGGCGTCTCGGAATGCTCGTCCGGCACGCGCGCGGTCTTGTCGGCATGCACCAGCAGCCAGCCGTTCTGCAACGAGCCGTCGTCGGCCGCGCCTGAATTGGCCCAATGCTCCCAGGGATTGGTGGCGTCGAAACCTTGGCTGCGCAGATAGTCATCGTATTTCGGCCGCGGCCGTCCCGTCGGATGCAGGCCGTCGTCTCGCTCGTAAGGCTCGAACCCGCATTCGGCGACATGCACGCCGATCACCGATTCCGGGGGAATGCCGAGCGCCTTCATGCCTTCGATATCAGGCGCCATGTGGGTCTTGCCGACCAGCACGTTGCGCACGCCGATCTTGTTGAGGTGATCGCCGAGCGTGGGCTCGCCGACACGTAGCGGCCAGCCGTTCCAATGCGAGCCGTGCGAGCGCATATAGCGCCCGGTGTAGAACGACATCCGCGATGGGCCGCAGATCGGCGATTGCACGTAAGCCTTGGTGAAGAGCACGCCACGCCTCGCCATGGCGTCGATGTTCGGCGTCTTCAGCGTGGGATGGCCGGTGCAGCCGAGATAGTCATAGCGAAGCTGGTCGCACATGATCCAGAGGACGTTCTTCGCGCGCGCCATGCGTCGTTCCTGTTGGTTCTTGTTTGTTGGATGCTGCGCTATCGTGGTCGCGATGGCAACCTGCCAGTGATGCGCGTGCCCGCAACCACGCACTCCGCTGTCGTCCCTGCGAACGCAGGGACCCATAACCACAGGGAGTGGTTTGGCGAGGACTCGTCGTTCGGTACCTCGACCGATCGCAGCCGATGGATCACGCGGTATGGGTCCCCGCGTTGGCGGGGACGACGGTGGAGAGAGCTTACACCGACCACGGCTCCGCTTCGGCCGCGCTCTTCGCCTTGGCCGACACCGGGCTCTCGCCGATCACCTCCGCAAGCGCGCGCAAGGCTTCCTTGACGCCTTGGCCGGTGATGCCGGAGAGCAGCAGCGGCGTCTTCTTGGCGGCGCGCTTGAGGCGATCCTTCTGCTTCTTCAGCTCGTCCGGCTCGACCGCGTCGATCTTGTTCAGCGCGACGATCTCGATCTTGTCGGTGAGCTGGCCGCCATAGGCGTCGAGCTCGGTCCGCACCGTCTTGTAGGCCTTGCCGGCGTGCTCGCAGGTTGCGTCGATCAAATGCAGCAGCACGCGGCAGCGTTCGACATGGCCGAGGAAGCGGTCGCCGAGGCCGGTGCCTTCATGCGCGCCCTCGATCAGGCCGGGAATGTCGGCGAGCACGAATTCGCGGCCGTCGGCATTCACGACACCGAGCTGCGGATGCAGCGTGGTGAAGGGATAGTCGGCGATCTTCGGTTTCGCGGCGCTGACCTTGGAGAGAAAGGTCGACTTGCCTGCATTGGGCATGCCGACGAGACCGGCATCGGCGATCAGCTTCAGCCGTAGCCAGATCCAGCGCTCTTCGCCGGGCTGGCCGGGATTGGCGTTGCGCGGCGCGCGGTTGGTCGATGATTTGAAATGCGCATTGCCGAAACCGCCATTGCCGCCTTCGGCCAGCACGAACTTCTCGCCGACCTTGGTGAAGTCATGGATCAGCGTCTCGCGATCCTCGTCGAAGATCTGCGTGCCCACGGGAACCTTCAGCACGATGTTCTTGCCGTTGGCGCCGTGGCGGTCCGAGCCCATGCCGTTCTCGCCCTTCTGGGCCTTGAAATGCTGCTGGTAGCGGTAGTCGATCAGCGTGTTGAGGCCGTCGGCGACCTCGAGGATGACATTGCCGCCGCGGCCGCCATTGCCGCCGGAGGGGCCGCCGAATTCGATGAACTTCTCGCGGCGGAACGCCACGCAGCCGTTCCCGCCGTCACCGGAGCGGATATAGACCTTTGCTTCGTCGAGGAATTTCATGGGCCATAGGTAGGCCAGCCGCTCCCGCGCGGCAACCCGGATCGACCGGCAAATCGGCGGAAATTCCGCGATTTCGCGGCGTACTTAACCCGCCGCGCGTCTCCGGATCAGGAATTTCTGCATGCCCTCCAGCACCAGCTCCTTGCGCTGGTTGAACACGGTGCTGCGCAGCGTCACCACGCCGGTCGAGCGGCCCGGCACGAGCTCGGTGACCTCTAGCGCGGGATAGAGGGTGTCGTCGGCAAATACCGGCTTGAGGAAGCGGCTCGATTGCTCGAGGAAGCCGACCAGGGACTCCTCGACCATGAACGGAAACAGGCCGGCGCCGGGCGCGGTGTGGATCAAGGTCTGGAAGCCGTGAGCGAGCAGATGCGGCATGCCGCGGGCGCGGCAGTACTCCAGATCATAGTGCACCGGATGGGTGTCGCCGCTCGCGGTCTGGAATGCGGCGAATACGGCGGTGGTCTGGGTGCGGCTCGGCAGCACGAAACGCTCGCCGAGGACGAAATCCTCAAACCAGCGTTGCGCGGGGATCATGCGATGCTGGGTGGGATCGAAGTCGGTCATGCGCTGCACCATTCTGAACGGATTTCGAAAGCGAATCCGTATCGCGCTGGACGCAGTGCGACAATGCGTTCAATTCGCCAGAGATGACTTGTCCCGCGCGCCCACCTGATTAAAACGAAAGCAAATGCCCCTCTTCAAATCACTCTCCGCCTATGACGACCGATCGGCGCGGCTGGCCGGCATCGCCTTCATGGTGCTGTCGATCTTCATGTTCTCGTTCGGCGATGCCATGGGCAAGTTCCTGGTCGGGACGTATTCGGTGGGACAGCTCCTGTTCCTGCGGGCCTGCGCGGCGCTGCTGCTGCTGGCGCCGTTGATCTGGCGGCAGCGTCACCTGTTCCTGGAGCTGGAGCGGCCGCGCCTGCAGTTCATCCGCGTCGTGCTGTCGACGCTGGAGGTCGCGGCGTTCTTCCTCGCCACGGTGTATCTGCCGCTTGCCGACGTCATCACCTATTATCTCGCCGGGCCGATCTTCGTCACCGCGATGTCGGCGATCTTCTTAGGGGAGAAGGTCGGCTGGCGGCGCTGGACCGCGATCCTGATCGGCTTCTGCGGCGTCCTCATCGCACTGCGTCCCTCCGCGCAGACGGTCAGCCTGCCGGCGTTGATCGCGCTCGGCGGCAGTCTCTCCTTCGCAACGCTGATGCTGATCACGCGCAGCCTGCGCAAGACGCCCGACATCGTGATGGCGTCCTCGCAATTCGTCGGCACGTTCTCGCTGGGGGCGGTGCTGTCGGCCTTCCACTGGGTGCCACCGACCCCTGGCAGCCTCGCAATCTTCGCACTGGCCGGATGTGTCTCGGTCACCGCGCTGTTCTGCGTCAACCGCTCGCTCAAGCTCGCCCCGGCCAGCGTCGTCGTGCCCTATCAATATTCGATGATCGTCTGGGCCGTGATCTTCGGCTTCGTCGTGTTCGGCGACGTGCCCTCCATCGCAACACTCGTCGGCGCCGCCATCATCATCGGCGCCGGCTTCTACATCTATCTGCGGGAGCGGGATCTGGGGCGCGAGACCACGGACGTGAATCCGCCGGCGTAGCGGCATCGTCATCCCGGGCTCGCAACTTCGTCGCGCCCCGGGACGACAGCCGTGTATGTGGCCTGCGCCCTACCTCACTCTCCTCGCACTGCTCCAGCTCTTCAGCGACGCCCAGACGCCGCGTGACAGGCGAAAGCAATCGACCGGCGTGGAGGAGCCCAGCGCCAGGAAACGGTGCAGCTGGACGCCGCTCCACTGGAAACCGCACTTCTCCAGCACCTTGCGCGAGGCCGGATTGGTGACGCGCGCGCCGGCATAGAGATATTCGTCCTCGAACTCCTCGAAGAAGAAGTCGATCGCGCCGCGCGCGGCCTCGGTGGCGAAGCCCTGGCCCCAATGCTCGACGCCGAGCCAGTAGCCGAGCTCGGCATTGTCGGGCGAGGAGCAGTCGATGCCGACCATGCCGACCGGCCCGGTGTCGTGCTCGATGAGGAACACGCTCTCGCTGCCGAGCGCGGCGGTGGCGCGGATGAATTCGACCGCGTCGTCCTGCGAATAGGGATGGGGGAGGCGGCGGGTGTTTTCCGCGACGCGGCGGTCGTTGGCGAGTCGGGCGATGGTCCTGACGTCGGCGAGTGTCGGTCGCCGCAAGGTCAGCCGCTCGGTGGCGACGACGCTGGGTCTCGCCTCAGCCAAGGTCACGCTCGAGAAATCCTGCAACATGTCCGGCTCCTGGAAAGTCACTAAGTCAAAGTGAGCAAGTCAAAAGAAAAGGGGAGGCCGGTTTCCCGCCTCCCCTTGGAGCCTTCGATCTCTCGATCTTTTGGACTCCGCCGGTTCAGTCGGGACCGGCGGACTCCAATTTGATCCACCGTCTATTCAGCAGCCTCTGCGATCGGGAGCACCGATACAAAGGTGCGGCCGTTGGCTTTGGCTTGGAACGCAACACGACCCTCAATCTTGGCGAACAAAGTGTGGTCCGTGCCCATGCCGACATTAAGGCCGGGGTGCCAGGTGGTGCCGCGCTGACGCGCAATGATGTTGCCGGGCGTGACGATCTCGCCGCCGAACGCCTTGATGCCGAGGCGCTTGCCCTTGGAATCGCGACCGTTGCGCGATGAACCGCCTGCTTTTTTGTGAGCCATGGCTCGTCTCCGAAATCCTGCGTATGTCTAGATCAATTCCTTGACGGAATCATTTCACAATTTCTCACGCATCAATTCGTGAATTGGCGTGATCAAATCTATTTATTCGGCGGCTTCCGCTGCCGGCTCCTTCGCCACCTTTTCCTTCTTCGGACGCGGGCCCTTGGTGGGCTTGGCGCCGTCGGTCAGGATCTCGCTGATGCGCAGCACGGTGATCTCGTCGCGATAGCCGCGCTTGCGGCGCGAGTTCTTGCGGCGGCGCTTCTTGAACGCGATGACCTTCGGTCCGCGCTTGTGGTCAAGCACCTCGACCGCAACGGACGCGCCTGCGACCGTCGGGATGCCCAGCACCGGCGTGTCGCCGCCGACCACGAGCACTTCATTCAACTGCACGATCGAGCCGACTTCGCCTTCGATCTTGCCTACTTCGAGAACATCATCCGGCACGACGCGGTATTGCTTGCCGCCGGTTTTGATGACTGCGAACATCGTTTTTTTCTCCGTGTTCAATCCCGGCCTCGGGACGAGCATCGTCCGGGTCGGCTTTTTGTCAGTCGCTACGGGTTTATGTGCGTTTTGTGCGGGTGGGAGTTATCCCTTTGAAAACCCACGCAAAAACAAGCGGCGCGAGAAACGCCCCGCGCCGGCTGTGGGACTTATAGCCGCCGATCGCGCCAAGTCAAGGAAAACCGCCGAAAAGGCCCGGAATTCGAAGGATTTGGCCGTGCTGAAAGCGCGCAGCCGAATCTCGACCGGCTATGCAACAAACGGGTTCCCCCGCAGTTGTCCCGGCCGGAACACTCAAGCGGGCAGGGCTCTCATGGCAACGGACGAACTGGTCAAGTCAACGACGGGCATTGCTCAGCACGGCGCCGAACGGCTGCCGTCGGTGGATGTCGACAGCTTCAACATCGAGATCAAGGACGAGGACGGCTTCCTGGGCGACCGCGCCAGCAAGGGCGCCTTCCGCGAAATCCTGGACCGCTGGCGCAAGCCACTGCGCAAAACGGGGGAGGACCCGTTCGGCAAGGAACCCTCCGAGAACATCAGCAAGAAGACGCTGGACGACATTCTCATTGGCGATGACGTCGAGGCCTCGGCGGTGGTGCACAGCGCGATCGAGGATTTCGCCCAGGAGCTCGCTTACGTCACGCGTCGCTTCCTCAAGACCAAGGCCTGGGCCAAGACCGAGCGCATCGTGGTCGGCGGCGGCTTTCGCGATTCCCGGCTCGGCGAGCTCGCGATCGCGCGCACCGAGATCATCCTGAAATCCGAGGACTTCAAGATCGACATGCTCCCGATCCGCCATCACCCCGACGAAGCCGGCCTGATCGGCGCGCTGCATCTGGCGCCGTCCTGGATCTTCGAGGCCCATGACAGCATCCTCGCCGTCGACATCGGCGGCACCAACATCCGCTGCGGCCTGGTGGAAACCAGCTGGAAGAAGGCCAAGGATCTGTCGAAGGCCAAGGTTGTGCATTCCGAGCTGTGGCGTCATGCCGACGACGAGCCGACGCGCGAAGGCGCAGTCAAGCGGCTGACCAAGATGCTGAAGGGGCTGATCACGGAAGCCGAGAATGAAGGGTTCAAGCTCGCTCCCTTCATCGGCATCGCCTGCCCCGGCGTGATCAATCCGGACGGATCGATCGAGAAGGGCGCGCAGAATCTTCCCGGCAATTGGGAGAGCAGCAAGTTCAACCTGCCGGCGAGCCTGCTCGAGGGGATTCCCGAGATCGGCGAGCACGACACCGCGATCCTGATGCACAATGACGGGGTGGTGCAGGGCCTCTCCGAGGTGCCGTTCATGCAGGACGTCGACCGCTGGGGCGTGCTCACCATCGGCACCGGCCTCGGCAACGCCCGCTTCACCAATCGCCGCAAGGAGAGCGGCAGTGGAGGCAATGGAAAAACCCGGGATTCCACGGAGAACGGGAAGAAAAAGAGTAAGGACAGCAAGAAGAACGACGACGAGTAACCTTGACCGGTTAGGTTAAGGACCGGATTGCGTTGCGGCGTGCCCGGCGCACGCTAGGTTCGAATCGTCGCCTCACCTGGCCGGCGAAGCCGCCCTTCACGGTCAGCATTTCAATGAGCGGCATCGGGACCGCCAGTGTTTACCGCGTCTGGCGGTCCCACCCCGTTCTTCAGCTCCACCCCACCCGCTGAAAGAACGCCGCGATTTCCGCCGCCGCGCGATCCGGATCTTCCCGATGCGGGAAGTGGCCGACATCAGGAAACATCTTGAGATCGAGCGCACTGAAGGTTTCGGACAGCCGATCGGTCCATGCATAGGGAAACAGCGGATCGTGCTCGGCCCAGCGCACGCAGGTCGGCACGCCGATCGGCGGCAGACGCGGCGCCTCACCCTTCATCATCGCGACGCGCCCGGCATGCGAGGCGCGATAATGCGCAAAGCCGCCGGAAAGATTGCCCTCTTTCAGGAAATTGTCGGCGAAGGCGTCGAGCACATCGTCGAAGGCGTTCTTCCGGTGTGCCCAGCCTGTCAGGAAATGGCCGATATAAAGCCGGCAGCTCTCGCGGCTGGCACCGACCAGCGCAGGCGCCATCTCCATCTGGTGGAAGGACTGGTACCAGATGTGGTTGAGCCTGTCGGGTGCGGCCATCCGTGCACCGATCCCGGGATAGACGAAATCGAAGAAGAACAGCCCAGTGAGCCGCCCGGGCGCCTGCCGGGCCAAAGGCTGCATCACGGCGCCGCCGACATCGTGGCCGACCACGCCGAATCGGTCGATGCCGAGCCGGTCCATCAGCGCCAGCATATCCGCCGCGTGGCCGTCCGGCCCGTAAGGCCCATCCGGCTTGTCGCTGTCGCCGAGCCGCGCAGATCGGGCGCGATCAGGGTGAAGCGGTTCGAAAGCCGCGCCATCACCGGCTCCCAGGTGAGCCAGAATTCCGGCCAACCATGCAGCAAAAGCAGCGGTTTGCCGCGCCCGGTGCGGACCAGATGGAAATCGGCGCCATTGGCCGTGACCGTCAGATGCTCCATGGCAGTTCCTTTCGCGGGGCGGGACGGCGGCGAAAGAGGCAGCGGATTTTCCCCTTTCGCGCCTTGTCTGGCCCGCCATCCTCGCCTATTAACGCCCCCAACCACAGGGGCCCTGCTCCTATATGGCGCCTTCAGGAGAGGTGGCAGAGTGGTTGAATGCACCGCACTCGAAATGCGGCATAGGTGCAAGCCTATCGGGGGTTCGAATCCCTCCCTCTCCGCCATCAAAATCGAACCAGCCGAAAACAGCGAGCCCTTCGGTCCGAACGGCATGGTGCTTCCCGGTGGTCCGGAAAGCTCCTGCGCGGCTCAAGCCTACAGCAGCTTGTCCGGCGTCAGTGGCAGATCGCGGATGCGCTTGCCGGTGGCGTTGAAGGCGGCATTCGCGATCGCCGCGGCCACGCCGGCAATCCCGATCTCGCCGATGCCGCGCGCGCCCATTGGCGTGCGGGGATCTGGAATATCGGTCCACAACACGTCGATCTCGGGGACGTCGAGATGGGCCGGGATGTGATAGTCCGCGATGGACGCACTGATGATCCGCCCGCTGCGCTCATCGAGCAGGGTTTCTTCCGTCAGCGCCATGCCGAGCCCCATGATCATGCCGCCGCGAAACTGGCTGGCCGCCGTCTTCGGGTTGAGGATGCGACCGCAATCGAACGAGCCGACGAGACGGTCGACGCGCACCTCCCCCGTCACCTCGCTGACGCGCAATTCGCAGAAGATCGCGGACCGGCTGTGCATCGAGAATTTCAGCACCTCGAGCGGCGCCGAGCTTTCGCCGACGACGCTGATGTCGCTGCGCGCGGCACGCTTGAGGATCGACGCGAAGCTTTCATGCCGCGACGGATCGCCGATCTTGCGCAAGCCTGCTTCGGCGAACTCGATCTCGTTCGCCCGCAGGCCGGCGAGCGGCGTGTCGTTGCCGGCGAGGCGCAGCAGTTCGCCGGCGAGCTTCGTGCTCGCCGCATTGATCGCTGCGCCAAGCGACGCCGTTTGCGACGAACCGCCGGCAAAGCTGCCGAACGGCAGACTGGTGTCGCCGATCCGCACCGTGACGCTGTCGAGTGGCAGTCCGAGACGATCGGCCGCGTGCTGCCGCTGCACGGTTGCGGTGCCCATGCCCATCTCGTGCGCGGCACTCGCCACGGTCGCGCGACCATCGCCGTCGATCGTGATCCGGGCCGACATGCCCGGCATCCGCACGTAGGGGAACGAGCCGGACGCGCATCCCATGCCGACCAGCCACTCGCCTTCCTTGCGCGAACGCGGCGTGGGCGTACGCCGCTCCCAGCCGAAGCGTTTGGCACCGAGGTCGTAGGCCAGCATCAGGTCGCTCTGCGAATGCGGCGCGCCGCTGACCGGATCCGCGTGACCGATGTTGCGGCGCCGCAGCTCGATCGGGTCGATCTTGAGTTCATGCGCCAGCTCGTCCATCGCGCTCTCGATTGCGAAAGTCCCTGGCGCCTCGCCCGGCGCGCGCATGAACGTATTGGCGAGCAGATCGAGGTCGATGGCGTGCTGCACGACGTCGAAGCTTCGTGCCGCGTAAAGCGACCGGCTGGTCAGCGTGAACGCCTCGTCGGTCACGCTGTGCGCGGGCTTGACCGAATAGCCGTGATGAAGAAGCGCCAGCAGCGTGCCGTCGCGGTCGGCCGCGAGCGCCACGCGTTGCTCGGTCTGCGAACGGCCGCCGACGAGACGCTGCATGCTGGCGCGCGACAGCACCAGCCGGACCGGCCGCTGCGCGAGTTTCGCCGCCGCGGCGCCGAGGATCTGATGATCCCATAGGGCTTTGCCGCCAAAGCCGCCGCCGACGAAAGGCGAGCTGACGAAGACCTGCGTCTCCTTGATGTCGAACACCTTCGCCAGCGAACCGGCCGTGCCGTTCAACATCTGCGTGGCGTCGTGCACGATCAGCCGGTCACCGTCCCAACGGATGGTTGCGGCATGAGGCTCCATGGGGCTGTGACTGTGCCAGGGCGTGCGATAGACCGCGTCGACGACAGTGGCCGCCGTCTTGAATGCGGTATCCGCATCGCCCTTCTTCAGCCGGTTACGCTCGATCATCAGGGAATCCGGCGTACGCGCAACCGCCTTGCCGGCCTCGAAGTCCGTCCGCGCAGCAGCCGCCTCGTAGCGGACGACGATCAGCGACGCCGCGAAGTTCGCCTGTTCCTGCGTCTCCGCAAGCACCACCGCCACCGTCTGGCCGTTCCAGCGGATCTCCGCGTCCTGCATCACCGGCAGGATGTTGTTGCCGGCCGCTTTCAGATTGGTCAGGCCGATCGGCGGTGGCAGCGCCATTTTCGGGGCGTTGCGGTGGGTCATGACCAGCGCGACGCCGTCCGCCGCCTCGGCGGCAGCGACGTCGAGTTCGACGATGCGCCCGCGCGCGATCGTGGAGTGGACGAAGGCCGCATAGAGCAGCCCTTCCATGGGGACTTCGGCCGCGAAGCGTGCGGCGCCCTTCACCTTGTCGGGACCGTCGATGCGCGACTGCTGCGTCCCGAGGTTGACGCGCTTGTCGATCAGCGGATCCGGCGTGCCGCCCGGCAACCAGCTGCCGGGAACGTAGCCCATCGCGGCGCGGACGCCGCCGACGATCGCATTCTGCAGCTTGCTCATGCGTCCGCTCCCGTCAGCTGGGCGAGCACGGCCACGATGGTCCGCTTCGCGAGTTCGACCTTGAAGGCATTGCCGTCAAATGAGCTGGCCGCCGCCAGTTCGGCATCGGCCGATGCACGAAAGCGATCCGGCGTCGGCGCCTCACCCAGCAGCATTTTCTCAGCCCGCCGCGCGCGCCATGGCTTGGCGGCGACGCCGCCGAGCGCGATCCTGATATCCCGGATCTTGCCGTCGACGACATCGACACCGGCGGCGACCGAGATCAGCGCGAATGCGTAACTCGAACGATCGCGCACCTTGCGATAGGTCGAGCACATGGCCGCCGCGCTTGGCGCGAGCTCGATCGCAGTGATGAGTTCGCCGGGATGCAGCACCGTTTCGATCTGCGGCGTCTCGCCCGGCAGGCGATGGAAATCGGTCAGGGGCACGCTGCGCTCGCCGCCGCTGCCGACGAGGTGAACCGTCGCATCGAGCGCCGCAAGCGCGACGCACATGTCCGAGGGATGGGTCGCGATACAGTGCGGCGATGCGCCGAGAATCGCGTGATAGCGGTTGAAGCCGCCGATGGCGTCGCAGCCGGCATGCTGCTTGCGCTTGTTACAGCGCGAGCCCGCCGCATCGTAGAAATAGGCGCACCGCGTGCGCTGGAGGATGTTGCCCCCGACGGTCGCCATGTTGCGGATCTGCGCGGAGGCTCCGGCGAGCAGCGCGCGCGACAGCATCGGATAGCGCGCACGAACGGCGGGGTGCGCAGCCAGCGCGCTGTTGCGCACCGCCGCGCCGATCTTGAGGCCACCGTCCGGCAGTTCGATGATCTCGGCCGGCAGGCGCGAGACATCGACCAGCGCCTGGGGCGCCTCGATGTTCTGTCGCATCAGATCGACGAGATTGGTGCCGCCACCGAGGTAGCGGGCGGGTCCCGCGGCTGCGGCGGACAGCGCCGCGTCCTGGTCGGCAACGCGCTGATAGGCAAAGGCTCTCATGCCGCTTCTCCGTCGATCAGCGTCTCGATGGCATCGATGATCCCGTTGTGAGCGCCGCAGCGGCACAGATTGCCGCTCATGCGCTCGCGGATCTCCTGGCGCCGCGCGCCTGATGGCCCTTCACTGAGATCGGCGGTGACGTAGCTGGGATCGCCGCGACGCAATTCCTCGATCATGGCGATCGCCGAGCAGATCTGGCCCGGCGTGCAATACCCGCACTGGAAGCCGTCGTGTTCGATGAAGGCATGCTGCAACGGATGCAGCTCTCCATCTTCAGAGGCCAGGCCCTCGATGGTACGCACCTCGCGGCCGTCGGCCTGCACGGCCAGCGTCAGGCACGACAGCACCCGCTCGCCATCGATGATGACGGTGCATGCGCCGCAACCGCCCTGGTTACAGCCCAGCTTCGTCCCGGTCAGGCCGAGACGCTCCCGGAGCAGATCCAGCAGGGAAACCCTGGGATCGTCGGGTGGAGGATGTGCGATGCCGTTGACGACGATAGCCATGACGCCTCCATCTCTGGGCCAAGCTTTCCTCAAGCTCGGGCAGTCATCACCAAGATAATACGAAATTCGTACTATTCAAGTTTCGTTGTCGGCAATCTTTTCGGTCAGACGGATCAGTTCGTCCTGTTCGGAGGTCTCCAGCGCCCGCAGCATGGTCCGGCAAGCCTGCCGGTAGCCTTCGATCTGGTCGTCAACCACCTGGCGCCCCCTGTCGTTCGCGCTCAGGGCGACCGCGCGGCGATTGTCCTCGGGGCGGCGACGCTCGACCAGATCTTTCTTCACCAGCCGATCCACGGCAGAGGACATCGTCGTCATCGCGACATTGAGATAGCGCGCGACATCGCCCATGCCGCAACCCGGATGCTCCGCGATGAACATCAGGGTCTGGGCATCGAGCGCGTTGAGCGCGTTGTCGGCCGCCGCGACCGCCTCGGCCACCTTGAACCGGCGCGTGAAACGTCCGAACGCGCGCGTCAGTTGCTCGACTTGATCTCGGGTTGGTTCAGGCATGGCCGCAGCAAAACATGTTCGGCAGGTCGGGGCCAGAGATGGATGTTCGAAACAAGGAATTGTCGATGCAGGGATGCGCCCCCGGCAGAGCGTCGGTCAGACCGACTCCATTCCGCTAACTCTTCCCACCCGCCCGATAACGCACGTGATCAATCAGCGCGCGCAGCTTCGGTGGAAGATTGCGCCGGTCCGGAAAGTACAAAAAAACGCGGAAACATGGGCAATACTCCTCCAGCACCGGCACCAATTCGCCGCGCTCGATGTACGGCCGAAACGTCTCCTCCATCCCGAACGTCAGGCCGCCGCCGGCGCAGGCGGTCCGCACCATCACCCACATGTCGTTGGTCGTGATCCGCGGCTCCACCGCGACGTCGAACTCGCGGCCGTCCTCGGCGAATTCCCAGCGGTAGGGGGCGACGTGCGGCGCCGGGCGCCAGCCGATGCAGCAATGCTGCGGCCGGGCTTGCCGCAGGAGCGCGGGGCAGGATTATGAAGGCGGGACCGGCTCTTTCGGGACCGCCGCCGGGTGTATATCGAGCGGAGACGCGTTGCATTTCGGGCAGTGCCACATGTTGGCTGCCATCTGGGGCCCGGTTGAATGCGTGTCGCAATGCAAGCAGTGCCATTCAGACGAAACGCCGCCGAAAAGCGGATGCTTTGCGCTTCCGTCCTCTTCGGGCTGCATCGAAGCAGGGCCCCAGTCTTTCGCTATTGCCTCTCGCACTTCGTCAGCAGCCGCCATTGCGATCTTCATGACTTGAGAAAAGAACGCCTTGTCATCGAGAGGATTGGGCTTTGTGTACGTTTCGATTTCGGCAGGTTCGGAGGGGGCATGTCCAAGATGGATTCCCCAGCCGTTACCGCCGATAAGAACTTCGTCGAAGTAGACGCTGAGAGTGTACGGTTCGCCGGCGACATCACCTTCGGTCGTTTTGACCTTACCGAAGCCCCTGATCGGGGACTCGATAACGCTGGACTCCTTGATATCGATGACGTCCCAAGGAGCCGGACGCCAGCCCTGGTCCCAGGCCTTCATAAGGGCTTTCCAGTGCGCATGCCCTTGCTGCATCGCTATGATGTCCAGAGCATTATGATGTGGAATTTGGAGCTTGCGCGAGAGGCGCTTTGCAAAAATACGGAATTCGTCGAGTTGATTTTTGATAGTCATGATCCATTCCTTACGTGCACGGATCCGACTAGGTGCCCACTGCCAATCAGTCCGCCCAATCGGGAACGGTTCATGATCGAAATTCAAAAGCACTGCTAAGCTTCGCGAGCGGTGGGCACACTGGCCTGTGCTTAAGGCCGCAAGAATTGTACCCCATTTCCTTGTCCCGTCAATCAACGACTAGATGCTTAGTTTGCTTAATTGCTCAACCGTGTGATCGTTGAGGCTCCCATCTTCTTCATTGCTATCAAACGATCCCTCCATGTCGTCGAAAGAAACGACAATACAGTCCATCGACTCGTGCGAGAGCAACGTCCTCTGCCCACCGGGGTTTCGATGACAGCGTGCGTTAGCGCCGACAAACGCCGCTTAGTAATATCTGCTCGTGCCGCCGCTAACCCTTCCCACTCCCCCGATACCGAACGTGATCAATCAACACCCGCAGCTTCGGCGGAAGATTCCGCCGATCCGGGAAGTACAGGAAAAACCCGCGGAAATACGGGCAATAGTCCTCCAGCACCGACACCAGTTCGCCTCGTTCGATATAGGGCCGAAACGTCTCCTCCATGCCGAATGTCAGGCCGCCGCCGGCGCAGGCGGTCCGCACCATCACCCACATGTCGTTGGTCGTGATCCGCGGCTCGACTGCGACATCGAACTCGCGTCCGTCTTCCGCAAATTCCCAGCGGTACGGGGCGACGTGCGGCGCCGGCCGCCAGCCGATGCAGCAATGCTGCGCAAGTTCGCGCGGATGAGACGGGGTGCCGAAGCGCTGCAGATAGGCCGGAGCGGCCACGACGAGCTGGCGCTGATCGCCTGAAACCGGCACGGCGATCATGTCCTGCTCGATCACCTCGCCGAGCCGGACGCCGGCGTCGTAGCCCTCGGCGACGATGTCGAATTCCTCGTCGGTCACGGTGACGTCGACCTGCACGCCGGGATGGGCCTGCGTGAATTCGGCCAGCAGCGGGCCGCGAATGAATCGCTCGGCGATCGACGACACGGCGAGGCGTAGCTGCCCGGTCGGCTGCGCGTCACGGTCCCGCGCGCCATTGATCGCCTGTTCGACTTCGGCGACCGCCGGTGCCACGCGCTCATGCAGGCGCAGGCCGGCTTCGGTGAGGCTGACGCTGCGGGTCGTGCGCTGGACCAGCGCCACGCCCAGCCGGTCTTCCATGCGCCGGATGGCCTGGCTCACGGCGGACCGGGTCACGCCCAGCCGATCGGCGGCGCCGCGAAAGCTCCTGGCATCCGCGACCGCGATGAAAACGGCGACAAGGTTCAAGTCGGTGGCCATTGGTTAGTTGAACTTAACACCCCGGTAATCATTGGCCAACTTCTCTTATTTGTCGCCGAGCGCTATCTCCCGGCCATCGATGGAGGCAATGATGACAGCACTTGATCAATACCGCCTGCTTGGCCGCTCCGGCCTGCGCATATCGCCACTCGCGCTGGGCACGATGACCTTCGGGACCGAATGGGGATGGGGCGCCGATCCCGATGAGGCTCGGCGGATCTTCGATCTCTATGTCGATCGCGGCGGCAATTTCATCGACACGGCGGTGAACTACACCAATGGCGCGTCCGAGCGCCTCGTCGGCGAGTTCGCCCGCGACAAGCGCGATCGTCTCGTGCTCGCGACCAAGTTCACCATGGCGCGCGATTCCGGCAATCCCAATTCCGGCGGCAACCACCGGCTCAACATGGTGCGTTCGCTGGAGCAGAGCCTGCGTCAGCTCGAGACCGACCGCATCGACCTGCTGTACCTCCATGGCTGGGATGCGACGACACAGCCGGATGAGGTGATGCGCGCCCTGGACGATCTCGTGCGCAGCGGGAAGGTCCAGTATGTCGGCATTTGCAACACGCCGGCCTGGCGCATCTCACAGTTGCAGACTCTTGCAGAGCTGCGCGGCTGGTCGCCCTTCGTGGCCCTGCAAATCGAATATAATCTGGTCGAGCGCACCGTCGAACACGAACTCATTCCGCTGGCAGCCGCCCTCGGCCTTGGCGTGTTGCCCTGGTCGCCTCTCGGCGGTGGCGTGCTCACCGGCAAGTACACCCGGGCCGATCTCAGGGATTCCCAGGAGCGAGGTGTCGGAGCGACGCGCGCCTCGATCATCGCGTCATCCGGCCTTCTCAATGCGCGATCGCTGGACGCGGCGGACGTGGTGCGCACCATCGCCGCCGAGCTCGGCGCGACGTCCTCGCAGGTGGCCATTGCCTGGACGTTGGCGAATCCTGCGGTCGCCTCCCCGGTGATCGGCGCCCGCACGCTGGAGCAGGCCGAAGACAATTTCGGCGCCGTCTCGATCTCACTTTCGCCTGAGCAGATGGCGCGCCTCGACCAGGCGACCGCGCCGGAGCCGATCTTTCCGGGCCGCTTCCTGCGCCGTCCGATGGTCGAGCAACTCATCTTCGGCGGCGCCACCGTCGCCCGGCGCGAATAGAGCGAGCAACAACAAGTCGGCGATCATCGCCGATCGTGCGTGCATCACTTCGGGGCAGACGACATTTGCACCAGAAAGGGAGACACCAATGGCAAATATGCTCAACCGCGCACTTGCATCGTGCGTCTACGCGGTCATCGTCACGGCCTCCACCCTGACGACGGCAGCACCCTGCGGACAGGCCAATTCGCTGCAGGACGACAACAAGCGCATCGTGACCGATGCGTTCCATCGCTGGGCGGCGGGAGGAACCAGCTTCTTCAACGACCTGCTGCACGACGACGCGGTCTGGCGCATCAAGGGATCGGGCCCCAGCGCCGGCGAATTCCGAGGCCGCGATGTGTTCGTGGAGCGCGCGGTGCGCCCGTTCGCGAGCCGGTTGTCAACGCCGGTGCGTCCGACAAGCGTGAGGATCTTTGCCGATGGCGACCACGTCATCGCGCATTGGGAGGGCAGCGGCGTGGCGCGCGACGGCAACCCTTATGCGAACAGCTATTCGTGGATCATGCGCATGCAGGACGGCAAGGCGGCGGAGGTGACGGCCTATCTCGACCTCGCACCCTATGACGATGTCCTGCGGCGCATCCCCTCGCCGGCGCAATAGCGCCGGCTGCGCGCTGCGTGATGGCGATGCGGCCGCTCTATTCATGGCAAAGTCGCCGCATTGCCGGACGCTTCCGCGGGCCGATCCAGACACCGCATCACCCGACCTGGCCCGCTCGGATGGTGCCCGACGCATGCCCGTTGAGGTGCTTGCGTAAGCCATTGATATTGCTGGACTCGTCTACTGTGCATGGGGTTGTTTTCGACCTTCATATTGTCCAAGCCCCGCAAAAACGCCCGCAGGCGCCCTCTTGAACCCACGTCCCGCACGATCCGACCTAGCAAGGTCCCGCCATCCGGCGGGCGCTAGGTGATTTCAAAACGATGTTCGACAAGACCTACCGCCAGCGCCTCGAAGCCGATCTTGCGCGATGGGAGGCCGATGGCGTGATCGCGCCGGCTTCTGCCGCCTCCATCCGCAATGCGTTGCCGCCGCTTCCGCCCGGCATCAACATCGCTGTCGTCGTCGCCATCGTCGGCGGCCTCTTGATCGCGGCGGCGTTCCTCGCCTTCGTCGCGGCGCACTGGACCGAGATCGCGCGGCTGTTACGGTTTTCGATCCTGCTCGCCGGCATGGTCGTCGCGGGCGGTCTCGGCGCGTGGTTCGCCGCGAGGGGGCGCGACCTGCTCGCCGATCTCTGTGCCAGCATCGGCGCCATCGTGTTCGGCGCGGGCATCGCGCTGGTCGGCCAGATGTATCATCTCGGCGAGGATTTTGCCGGCGGCATGCTGCTGTGGTCGATCGGCGCCTTTGCCGGCGCGCTGCTGACCGGCTCGCGCGGTGCGCTCGCGGTCGGGCTCGTGGCTGCCAGCATCTGGACCTGCATGCGGACCACCGACACGCCGGACGCGCTGCATCTGCCGTTCATCGCGGTCTGGCTCATCGCGGCCGCGACGGCCTTCGCATGGAATTCGCGCGTCGCGGCCCATCTCGTCTCGCTGGCGCTGCTGCCCTGGTGGATCGCGACCTCGCTGCGCTTCGAGTTCGACGGCGCCGAGCCGTCGTTCCTGCTCGCGAACGGTGCGGCCCTGGTGTTTGGTGCCGGGCTTGCGCTCGCCGCCGCGCCGTCGCCGCGCGCGCTCCGTCTCGGCAGCGTTCTGTCGGTCTACGGCGCGCTTGCGCTGGCCGCCGTGGCCTTCCTCGAGGTGACCACCGCCGACGACATCCTCCGCATCCGCACCAAGACGGTGTCCGCTCAGCCGATCTGGGCGATCCTGTGCGGGATCGCGGGCGTGGTGCTGGCGCTCGCATCCGCAGGGATCACCAGGCGCGTCGGTGAAGTCCTTGCGGCAGGCGCGATCGGGCTCGTGCTGCTCGCCGCGCCGCTCTGGCCGGCTGCCGAGGCCGGCGAGCCCTGGCTTGCCTATGCCGCGCTGCTCTGCGCCATGTTGTGCCTCGTCGTTTCAGGCATGCTCGACGATGTGCGCCCGCGCATCATTGCCGGCTGGCTCGGCATCGCCGGCGTTGTCGCCGGCATCACCTGGGCCGTGAAGGGCTCGCTGCTGCACCGCTCGGCCTTCCTAGCTGCGGCCGGGATCGCCGCCGTCGCCTTCGCGACCGCGCTCAACCGCATGCTGCCGAGGGCCGCGCGATGATCGGGCTGGCCACGTCCCTCGTAAAACTCTGGCAGCGCATTCCGAAAACCGTGCTGTTCGCCGTCGCGGTCCTGGTTCAATGCGCGCTGCTGGTTCTGATGGTCGCCGACCGCATGCAGATCCTGCGCGGGGGCACCGAGATCACCCTGCAGACGCAGCCGGTCGATCCCCGCGATCTCCTGCGCGGCGATTACGTCGTGCTCAGTTACGACATCTCGCAAGTGCCGGCCGGCGCGCTCGCCGGAAAGCCCGCCGACGCGCGCCATCCCGACGTCTTCGTCAAGCTCGCGCCTAATGCCAATGGCCTTTACGAGGCCATCTCGGTGCACGCCGAGCCCGTCGCCGTCACCGCGCCCCAGGTACTGATCCGCGGCCGCGTCGGCAGTTACGGTGGGTCCTGCGGCGAAGACCGCCGCCGCTTCTGCGACAAGCTGCCGATCAAATACGGACTCGAAAGCTATTTCGTGCCCGAAGGCGAGGGCAAGAAGCTCGAAGACGCCCGCAACCAGCAGAAGCTGCGCATCGTCGCCGCCGTGCTGCCCTCGGGACGCACCGCCATCAAGCGCCTGCTGCTCGACGGTGAGCCCGTCTATGAGGAGCCGTTGTATTAGGCGCTCGCTTTCAGCGCCCGCCGCAACACATCCCAGACGCGCGCATCGTTCATATGCGCCACGTTGAACCGCATGAGGTCCGGCGCCGTCTGCGCTACGCTGAAGACGTTGCCCGGCGCCAGCACCACGTCCTCTTCGAGTGCAGCACGCGCGACGGCGGTGGCATCCTGACCGCCCGCAAGGCGGCACCACAGGAAGAAGCCGCCGCGCGGCATCAGCCAGGGTTCGACGCCCAGCGCCTGAAGCTTTCGCGCGACGTCGCGGCGTGTGCGCGTGAGCTTTTGGCGGAGCTCGTCCATGTGCTTGCGATAGCTGCCGCCGGCCAGGACTTTCGTGATGATCTCGGTCGCGACCGGGCTCGGGCCGCCGAAATTGGAGGCGACCTGGAGATCGACGAGATGCTCGATCCAGTCGGCACGCCCGGCGATGTAGCCGCAGCGCACCGAGGCCGACAGCGTCTTGGAAAAGCTGCCGGTGCGGATCACGCGATTGAGCCCATCCAGCGCGGCCAGGCGCGGCGAGCGCTCCGGCTCGAAGTCGCCGAAAATGTCGTCCTCGATGATGGTGAGATCATGCGCGGCGGCCGCGGTCAGCAGCCGGTGCGCCGTCTGGAGCGACAGCGTCGCGCCGGTCGGATTGTGCAGGGCCGAATTGGTGATGTAGAGCCGCGGCCGCTCGCTGCCGAGGATCTGCTCGAAGCGGGTCAGGTCCGGGCCCGTCGGCGTGTAGGGCACGCTGACGATCTTCGCCTGATGCGCCCGCAGCAGCGCACGGAAATTGAAGTAGCAGGGATCGTCGACCAGCACCGTGTCGCCGGGACGCAGCAGGAAGCGGCAGATCAAATCGGTCGCCTGCGTGCCCGAGGCAGTCAGCATCAATTGGTCGGTCGATGCCTCGATCGCATCTTCGGTGAGGCGCGCGAGCAGCAGCCGGCGCAGCGCCATGGCGCCGCGCGTGCTGCCATAATTGGTGAGCACGCCCACGTCGGTGCGGGCCAGCGCGCGGACGGCGCGTCGCAGCGCTGCTTCCGGCATCCACTCCGGCGGCAGCCAGCCGCAGCCGGGCTTCGGCACGGCCGCATCGGCATCGAGCGACTGCCGCGAAACCCAGAACGGATCGACCGCCCGGTCGCGGCGCGGCCCGACCTCGGCCAGCGCAAGCGGCGGCATGATCGCCGGCGCGACGTAGAAGCCCGAGCCACGGCGGGCGCGGATCAGCCCTTCCGCGGCGAGGCGGTCATAGGCCTCGACGATGGTGGACGGCGAAACTCCCATCGTTGCCGCAAGGCTGCGGATCGACGGCAGGCGGTCGCCGGCATTGAGCGCGCGTCCGGCGACCTTGGCGCGGATCGCGCTCATCACGTCCACGGTCCGCGTTCCGCCCCGTCCCTTCGTTTGTGTCCCGCCGTCCAAGTTGTATTGCCTTCCATACCCATACAGTTTTGTTGGATTGTACGGGATTGTCGCTGGCCTTGCCATCGCTGAACGGCGAGGATCGCCGTTCGACAAGCGGGACGGACATGCAATCTGCAGCCAGCGGCTGGGGCAACGGGCTTCTCGGCGTCATCATCTTCAGTGGTTCGCTTCCGGCGACGCGCGTGGCGGTCGGCGGGTTCTCGGCGCTGTTCCTGACATCCGCGCGCGCGGTCATTGCGGCGCTGATCGGCATCATCGTGCTCGGCCTGCTCCGTCAGGCGCGGCCGCAGCGCGGGGATCTCGCCTCGCTCACCATCGTCTCGCTGGGTGTCGTGGTCGGCTTCCCCTTGCTCACCGCGCTGGCGCTACAGCACATCACCTCGGCCCGTTCGATCGTCTTCATCGGCCTGTTGCCGCTGGCGACCGCGATCTTTGCCGTGCTGCGCGGCGGCGAGCGGCCGAAACCCCTGTTCTGGCTCTTCGCGGTCCTCGGCAGCGCCACGGTGGCGGGTTTCGCCCTGTCGAACGGCGGCGCCGCCTCGCTCGCCGGCGACCTTCTGATGGTGGCCGCGATCGTTCTCTGCGGGCTCGGCTATGCCGAGGGTGCCGCGCTGTCGCGTCGCCTCGGCGGCTGGCAGGTGATCTCCTGGGCGCTGCTGCTCGCGCTGCCGCTGATGGTGCCGGTCGCGGTCTGGACCTTGCCGCCGACATGGAGCGGCATCGGAACGCCGGCCTGGATCGGGCTCGCCTATGTCTCCGTGTTCAGCATGTTCGTCGGCTTCATCTTCTGGTATCGCGGGCTTGCGATCGGCGGCATTGCGCGCGTCGGCCAGCTGCAGCAGCTGCAGCCGTTCTTCGGTCTGGCGCTCGCCGGCTTCCTGCTGCACGAGCCGGTCGCCTGGAGCATGATCGCGGCGACCGCGCTCGTGGTCGTCTGCGTGTTCTTCGCGCGCCGATTTGCGTGAGCCCGATGCAGAGCAATCCCCGACCAAGCATTTCGGGCCACCCGTGTTGATCTAGATCAACGTCTGTTCCAGCGCGCGGTGTGCCATTGGACGAAGTCAGTTATCTCCTTGGCGCATCGCGCGCCTATTTCGCAGTGACGGTACAATACCGGCTTGGCCGGTAGCTTCTGCTCTTTTTACTGACGGGGCGTGACCGGCATCGTCGCTCGTCTGACAGACGTCAGCCCATCATGCGGAGTGTCCATGGCCGATCGAACTCTCGACATCAGTGTAGCTTGGGCGTGGCGTCATGAACATTAATCGTCGACCCGCTCTCGCTACCTCTAACGGGCGCGGGCAAGATTCGAAACGCGAAATGGCTTGTTCACAAACTGGAGCGAAGGAGGACGTCATGCGACACGGAACTCATCTTTGGTTGGCCGGCGCTGTTATTCTCTGCGCAGCGACGAGCTCGGTGCAGTGGTCGCCAGAGGATGGTCTTTCATGGTCGATTCAGAGCGCAGAGGCTCGCGTCGGGCGACCGGCGACCCCAGCGAGCGTCGCTGGCGTCGCGCGCCGGACGACGCGCCGTGCCGTCGTCGGTGGAGCGGCCGTCGGTGCAGCAGCCGCAGGAGCGGCCGTAGCGGCGCCGACCTGCGCCCGGGTGCTGGTCAACGGCGTCTGGGTCTGTCGCTAGGAGCACCAGCTTTGCCTCAAAGGTGATCGCGGTGACCACGCTCGTGGTCGCCGCGCGACGGTTCGCGTGAGGCCGCCCCTCACGCGCTCCCCATCACGGTCCGTGTCAGCGTGCTCCGTGCGAACTTCTTCAGCGGCATCGGCTTGCCGAACAGGAAGCCCTGCACGAGATCGAAGCCGAGCTCGTTCGCGGCAACGAGATCGGCGCGGCTTTCGACGCCCTGGGCGACCGCCCGCGCGCCGTATCCTTGCGCCAGTTCGACGATGTGGCGGCACACCGTGCGCTTCAGCCGGTCACCGCCGCTGCCCGTGACGAACTGCCGGTCCGCCTTCAGCTTGACGAAGGGAATCTTGTCCAGACCCATCAGCGACGGCCAGTTGGCGCCGAGATTGTCGATCGACAGGCCGATATTGTGCAGGCCGACTTCGCGCGCGACCTCGGTCAGAAGATCGAGCTCGCCGATCGCCTCCTCGCTGTCGATCTCGACCGTCAGCCCACCGAAGGCCGGATGCGTCGGCACGCGGCGGCAGAGATCGCGCACCGCCTGCGGCTCCTTCAGGTAGGACGCCGGCAGGTTGATCGAGAGATCGACCGGACTCTGCTGCTCCAGCAGATAGTGCCAGTCCTGTATGGCGCGGTCGATCACGAACTCCGAGAGGTCACGCAGATGCGGATCGTGCTCCTCGGGAATGAAATAGGCCGGCGGCACCACGCCCCAGGTCGGATGGCGCATGCGCACCAGCGCCTCGGCGCCGCTGCGGACCAGCGTGCGCGCGTCGATCTTCGGCTGGTACCAGAGCTCCAGCCAGCCGGCGTGCAGGGCTTCGCCGACATGCACGGCCGGGCTCGGCGCCGGCTCCTCCGGCAGCAGCATCGCGACACGTTCGCGCAGCGTCTCCGCGGCAAAGGGCGTGGTCAGCGGCGGCAGCATCGCGAGGCCATATTCCTCGCCGACCTGCCGCACCGCCCTGACGATGATCGATTCACGGGCGCCGACCGCGAGAACTTTTCCGGCAAAGCCCTCGCGCACCAATATCTCCAGGAATCTGCCCGGCTCGATGCCGTCGGTGGCGACGCCGAGCAGGATCAGGTCCGGCAATTCGGTGGCGAGCACGCTCTGCAGCTCGTCCGCGCTGGCGCATTCGCTGGTGACGAAGCCAAGATCCTCGAGCACCTCGCTGAGAAAAGCGCGCAAGTGACGCTTGCTGTCGGCCACGCAGGCGCGCGGCGTCACCTTTCGTCGTCCGAAGGTCACAGGCCTTCGTCCGACGAGTTCAACAATCCCATCGTTCATCAACACCACTCCCGTTCCGTGACGGTTTCTTAAACGCGGAGCGTGGGTTCAAATAAGGAGAGCTTCACGTCGTTGTTGAATTATTTGAGTAACGTTAAGCTCTGCAATTCGAGCTAATTTGTCGGAAGATTCTTCGAAAAGAATTTGCATACTCGGGCACCGCATGCGCAACGACAGCCGGCGCATGCGTAATTTCGTGCGCGGGATCGACGCGCGCGCGGGCTTGCAGCATCATGCATCGAGCGATGCGATTGCGTGTCTCTTTGCTGCCATGACGAGGCCGTTTGAGGATTAATTTCCGGCGGCTTTTTTGGTGTTGCGCGGTGCCGACTGCCTCTTGGCCGCACGATGTGAGAGCAAAAGCGCTCATTCAGGGCGCGCGCATATGTCTCTTTCGCTCGCGACAATTCTGCGACACGGCGTGCGTCGTTGGGCGCACGAATGTGAAGCACATCACATGTGCATTGCTGCGCCTGCGCTATTGCTCGACACAGCCGGTGGTGGGCTGTCGAGGATTACAGCGATGACGACGCGGCGAGTGATGTATTGGTGGTTGAGATTCGTGCTGTCGGGGCGATTTTTCGATCGCTTCCTGTGTCTGCCGCGCGCGCATTGAAGCCAATGCGTCGCGCAAGAGAGGCTGCGCGATTATCAGGTCTGCCCGATCAATTTGCGAAACGCCGCTGCACCGTCCTGCATCGCGTCGCGTCCCTTCCAGGCGAGCTGGGTCAGCTTGCCGCCTAGCGTATCGTGGCTGCGCAGCCGGCGCGATCCGAGAATGTGGCCGACATTGGCGGGGAAGCGGCTGACCTCGGCGGACACCAGCGCCTGGATCGCGGCCATCAATTGCTGGAGGCGGACGCCCCATTCGGACTGCTCGATACCGTCGATGCGGACCTTGAGCGCATATTCGGTGTCGTAGATCTCCGCGAGCAGATCGCGCGCGACCAGCACGCGATTGTGCCGGAGCGCGACCCGGAGCGCGAGACGCCTGTCGTCGAGCCGGTCGAGCACCATGTGAACGACACAGGCATAGGGGGCGGCGGCGACGTCCGCGGCGCTCTTGCTCGCGGCGGCCTTGGTGGCGAGCCGGACCAGTTGCCAGGGCGTCTTCAGGCGCCGAGCCACCAGCGCCAGCGCGAAAGGCAGCGCCTCGGGATGGGCTTTCTTGAAGGCATCGAGCTGCGCGGTGATCTGGGTGACCTGGCCGTCGTTGAATTTGGCGATCTTCTCGGGCAGTTTTTCGTTGAACTTCGGCAGTGCGTTGCCGGCGCGCAGCACCTGCTGCATCTTCCTCACATCGTCGAAGGCGCTGCGCGATGCCGTGTACTGCGCGAGCTTGCCGCGCGCGATCTCGGCGCTCTCCGGCGAGGCGAGGGTGTTCTCGAGGACCTTGATGACCTTGACCTGGAAGGTCGACGCGATTTTCTGCACTTCCTTCGGGTTGTTGGCGGCGACCTGGTCGTTGATCGCCTTGACGTAGTCGCGCGCCATGGTCGGCAGCAGGTCGCGGCAGATCCACTCCCAGATTGGGGTGAGGGTGTTGCGCGAGATCCGTCCCATATTGGCATGCTCGGGCGCGCCGTCGATCAGGAGCAGCTCGAGCGGTGCGAAGAAATAGCGCGACGGGCTGGTGGCGCGCGCCTGGGTCGATCCGTCCTTGCGAAACTCGGCGCGCAGGCGGGACTGGACGTCGGTCGAGCCCGGCATGTCGATGCCGCACAGCTCGAGCCGCTCCAATTCACTGAGCAGACAGCTGCGCGACAGCGGCGTCAGCCTCTGCAGGAATTCCGACAGCCGATCGATCTCGTTCATGGCACGCAATCTTCCGCAGCGTTTCCCGCAGGCCAAGAAGGCCCATGCGTGGAGGCATTTGCGCGCTCTCAACTCCCTTAGAGAAGCAAGTCGCCGTTAATTAATCCGTAAAATCCGGGGGGCGGCCGTGGGCGGCGGCGGCGGTTAACGAATGTCGCGCCTGTTGGCCCAGAATTTGAACGGAAATCTCAACCCCCGCGGGGCCGGCGGCAGCTTCGCGCAAGCACAAATTGTGCCTATGCCGTGCATTTAGCTTAAAACTGCCGAAATCACCGTAGTCTTACGGAGCAAAAAGTTAACTACAGACCGGGCCTGGTTCCGGTAAACGAGTGACATGGGGTCACAGAATGATACGGCCGCCGATTCGCGGCCGTCGGAATGGTACGAAAGCAGCACTGCTCCAGTCGAAGAGCTCGATTTCGTCCGCTTGAATGCGGCCCGCGCCAAGGCTGCCGACGAAATGGCCGCCGCCATCGCCCGCGAGCTCAACGGTCCCCTGACGGCGCTGCTGCTCTACATGGGCGAGATCAAGCATCACAGCGATCAGTTCGCGCCCGTCACCGGCGATCGCGCTTATTTGCAGCGCGTGGTGGAGAATGCGCTGGCGCAGACCGAGCGTGTCTGCGGCCTCGTCAAGCAGCTTGCCGGGCCTCACAAGGGCAGCAGCCTGCCGGTCCCATCCGGGGCCGACGACACTGAGGCGCGGGCTGCCCGCGTGCCGCACCGCGTGCCCAGCGCCGAACTGCTCGGCCTGTCCGGTCAGAAGCGGCTCACCAAGCGCGAGCGCGAGGTGCTGAGGCTGATCAGTGAAGGCTATTCGAACAAGCAGGGCGCGCTTCGGATGCAGATCAGTCCGCGCACGTTCGAAAGCCACCGCGCCGAGGCGATGCGCAAGCTCGGTGCCCGCAACACCGCGGATCTCGTCCGCGCGGCGCTGCTGCATTCGATCGACTGAGATTGATGATTGCATTGTGCCCGGGCGGCCCGGGCCAAAGTCGCTGGACTCAGAAATAGTCCTCGGCAAAGGGACGCGCGCGCGATGCGGGGCGCAGCGGCTTGGGCTCGTCCTTCGGCGCGTTCGGGATGATCGTGATGGTCCAGCGGGGAGGCATGCTCGATTCCTGCTCCAGCACCGAGCGCACGAAGCCAGTCACCGTCGACTCGCCAGACTTCACCGTCGCCATCCGGCCGTTGAACTGAGCGATGCGGAAGCGACGGACTTCCTTCTGGTCCGCAGTCTCATAGGTGAACATGAAAACCCTCCTGGTTTTCCGCGACTATCGCCACCTATGATTAGCCATCTGTGAATATCCCAAGCCGTAGAAGTACGGCGGGTATACCCGCGCGGGTGGTTGGAGCGCTTTCGAGGATGCCGGTTCGCGTGGCGAAAACGCGCCGAGCAAGTATCTATCCTTCCGGCTCCTGCGCGCGCGCCGCGGCGTAGGCGGCATCCATCTGGTCCAGGAGATCGCGGAGGTCGGCGTCGTGAAGCGTCTCCGCAGACTTCTCCAGCCGCAGCGCCAGCGCCGCCAGCCTGGCATAGCCGAACGTGCCGGCCGCGCTTTTCAGCGAATGTGCCTCGCGCGCGATCCTGGCGTGGTGCTGCTCGCGCGAAAGCGTGCGGAATAATTGCAGCCGCGCGCAGGTCTCGCTCCAGAACACGGCGCGCACCTCGCAGGCTCCGTCCTCGCCGATCTCGCGCACCAGCGCCGCGTAGGCGTTCGGGTCGCGCAGCGGGGTGCAATCGAGCACCTTCTGCGCCGGCGCGACGGTCACTTCAAACATGGCTAGCCTGCCCCGATCAAGGTTCGATGCCGCGCGGGCCGATATCGGTGCGAGGCAGGTCGTGTCTAAGTCATTCGAATTTCAGTTCCGCAAGCAGGACGGTTCGTGTTTGCGGGTGGGCGTTAGCCTCAGGTTTACCACGCCTGCGGCTCAGCGCTGGCCGAGCAGCCGCTCGTATTGCGCCTTCACGGTGGCGTAGCATTCGCACGCGGTCTGGCGCAGGCCGTCCAAATTCATGAGCTGGATGTGTCCGCGGCTGTAATGGATGAAATTGGCCTGCTGCAAGGTGTTGGCGACCAGCGATACGCTGTTGCGCCGCGCCCCGATCATCTGGGCCATGGCCTCCTGGGTCAGCAGCAGGCGGGAGTCGCCCGACAGATCATGGGTGTGGAGCAGGCAGCGCGACAAGCGCGACTCGACCGGATGGGCGGCATTGCAGCCCGCGGTCTGCTGGACTTGAGCGTAGACCGCCAGGCCATGGCGCGTGAGCAAGGACCGCAAGCTGCTGCTCTGCTCGGCCGCATCGCGCAGCCGGTCGAGATCCATCACTGAGGCTGAGCCGGGAACCAGCACGACGGCCGTGTTCAGCGCGCAGGCGTCGCCCATGGTCGAGAGCGTCCCGAGCAGGCTGTCGCGGCCGATCATCGCGACCTGCACATGCTCGCCCTTGGCGAGCTTCACCACCAGTGAGATGACGCCGCGGTGGAGAAAATAGGCACGTTTGAGCGTCTCGCCGGCCTCGACCAGCACCGCGTCGTGGGGCAGATCGACCGTGCGCAGATACGGGCGGATCAGGTCATAGTCGTCTGCCGACAGCGCAGAGAGGAAACCGTTGGCTGGACGCACCATCGTTTCCAAAGCTGACTCCCGTCTCCTGTACCGGCGCGGCGTTGAAAGCGCTCCCTGCGAGCAAATTCCATCATGTTCCCGTCGGGATATATTGGCAATTGGGACAATATGTCCGAGCGCGGCTCGTTGGATGTTCGTCGTGCTGCGACATGTGTGCACGTCCGCATGTAGTGCGGGCCCCAATGCTTCGCGTCCTCCACGGCCAGCATTGCGATCTCGATCACCTCCGTCTGGCCAGATGAGGTCGACTAACACCGATCCATCTTACAAGCAGACAGTCTGCGCGGCGGCGCCCGGGCTCAAGACAGCCTTCCTGACGTTTCTGGCCGGCGCACGCAGACTCCAATGAGACATTCAGCAATTGCAGCAATAGCGGGCTGCGGCCGCCATGCCGATCAATCCGGCGCCGTCGGGCGTCAGACCGGCTCGTCATAAGTTGTGCAACTATGGATCATATTTTAACAATTGTGACCTGCCCATATACCTGTTAGAGGGCAGAAAGGCTGCGACATTTGCGGCGGAAGTTAGAATCGCCCGCTGATTCGCTCTTGAGTTCTGGGCAACCCGCCCTGCACAGGCGCGCAGGAAAAAGCGGTAGGGGGCCTTCCTGCCGGAGTCGTTGCGTCGTGCTGTTATCGGACGCCGCCACCCCGCACATGTTCGTACATTGGAGGAATGCTTTCAGCGTTCCAGCATTGCTCCGAACCATGGCGCCGTGTGTGTGTCGCGTCCATCGTCTCCGTTTCCCGGCGGCTCCACTGATATTGGCGACCATCCCTTCATTGATCGAAACCAAAGGAGAAAGGCGTGCCCAACGGCTCGATGATTGAATTGCCGGAACGGGAGGCTCAAACGGGAGGGGAGGGTATGCGCCATATTCTCGTTGTCGACGACGACCCGATGGTGTGCATGGCCATCGAGATCTATCTCCAGCGCAACCATTTCGGGTGACGATCGCCGAGGGAGGTGAAGCCGGGTTGCGGGCTCTCGCACACGAGCAGTTCGATCTGATGATCATCGATATCTTCATGCCGCATATGCGCGGGTTCGAATCGATCCGGATCTTCCACGACCGGGCGCCCGCCATTCCGCTGATCGCGATGTCCGGTTACGCCTTCGCGAACCTGAATTTGCCCGCACCTGATTTCCTCAGGATGGCGCTGGAGATCGGTGCCGCGCGCTGCCTGCGCAAGCCCTTCACGCCGCATGCACTGCTCGCCGCCATCAACGATTGCCTGGTGGAGTATCGCCCCGATGCCTGGATGAGCTTGCCCCCACGGCTAAGTTAGCGCGGCGCGGACCACGGGTAACCGTTCGTTTACCGAAAGCACGAACTTTCTCGAACTCGGCCCCGCACGAAATGAAAGTCGCGGTCTCGTTCGCGATTGCGGCCGTCTCTGGTCGGCTTCGCGTAGGCCGTGCCTATCGTCCTTCACATGCAGGACTTTCTCGCGCGCGCCGTCGCGTTCTCATCGGTGCGTTCGCCTCACGCCTCCCCGCATCGCGTCGAGGCGCCGGTCTTGCCGAAAAGCGCCATTGCATGCAGCCGAATGGCAAACTTCTCTTCAATGTCCGTATTAGCACGGAGGCTGAAATTAACGAGACTGTGAAAGGGGATGTCTAACGATCCAGGATGAGGGCTTCCGTCGATTCCAAGCGAGGCTCGGGCGTCGAAGTCGATTTCAGTAGGGCGTAGCTCATGGATGATCTGTTGCGGGAGTTTTTGACGGAGACCAGCGAGAGCCTGGACACCGTCGACAATCAGCTGGTGAAGTTCGAGCAGGAGCCGAACAACGCCAAGATCCTGGATAACATCTTCCGCCTCGTCCACACCATCAAGGGCACCTGCGGCTTCCTCGGCCTGCCCAGGCTTGAAGCGCTGGCGCATGCCGGCGAGACGCTGATGGGCAAATTCCGTGACGGCATGCCGGTGACCGGGCAGGCGGTGACGGTGATCCTGTCCTCGATCGATCGCATCAAGGAAATCCTCGCTGGCCTGGAGGCGACCGAAGCCGAGCCCGAGGGTAACGACCGCGACCTCATCGACAAGCTGGAAGCGATGGTCGAGCAAGGCATGGCGGCAATGGCCGCTGGAAGTGCCGCTGCTCCCGTTGCCGATGCGCCGCCGCTGGCGCCCGAAGCGCCAATTGCCGCTGCGCCTGCACCCGCAAAAGAGATGACCATGGGCACGCTGATCGAGCAGACCCTGGAGCGTCCGCTGCGTCCGGGCGAAGTCTCGCTCGACGAGCTCGAGCGCGCCTTCCGCGAGACCGCGATCGAAGCGCCGGCCCCGGCAGCCATTGCTAAGGCCGAGCCCGCGCCGGCTGCTGAAGCCCCGGCTGCCAAGGAAGCTGCGAAGGACGCCGCAAAGCCTGCCGCCAAGGAGAAGGCCGCGCCGAAGAAGTCGATGGCCGACGAGATTGCCGGCGAAGGGGCCAGCATCGCCAACCAGTCGATCCGCGTCAACGTGGACACGCTGGAGCACCTGATGACCATGGTCTCCGAGCTGGTCCTGACCCGCAACCAGCTGCTGGAGATCTCCCGCCGCAACGAGGACACCGAGTTCAAGGTGCCGCTGCAGCGCCTGTCCAACGTCACCGCCGAGTTGCAGGAGGGCGTCATGAAGACGCGCATGCAGCCGATCGGCAATGCCTGGCAGAAGCTGCCCCGCATCGTCCGCGACCTGTCGAGCGAACTCGGCAAGCAGATCGAATTGGAGATGCACGGCGCCGACACCGAGCTCGACCGCCAGGTGCTCGATTTGATCAAGGACCCGCTCACCCACATGGTGCGCAACTCCGCCGATCATGGCCTGGAGACCCCGGCCGAGCGCCTCGCCAGCGGCAAGGGCGAGCAGGGCACCATCCGCCTGTCCGCCTATCACGAGGGCGGCCACATCATCATCTGCATCGCCGACAACGGAAGAGGCCTCAACACCGAGAAGATCAAGGCCAAGGCGCTCTCCTCAGGTCTCGTCACCGAGGCCGAGCTCGAGAAGATGAGCGAGGCCCAGATCCACAAGTTCATCTTCGCGCCCGGCTTCTCCACCGCCGCCGCCATCACCTCGGTGTCGGGGCGCGGCGTCGGCATGGACGTGGTCCGCACCAATATCGACCAGATCGGCGGCACCATCGACATCAAGTCCGTGGCCGGCGAGGGCTCGTCCGTCACCATCAAGATCCCGCTGACGCTCGCCATCGTCTCGGCGCTGATCGTCGAAGCGGCCGGCGACCGTTTCGCGATCCCGCAGCTCTCGGTGGTCGAGCTGGTGCGTGCCCGCGCCAACTCCGAGCACCGCATCGAGCGCATCAAGGACACCGCGGTGCTCCGCCTGCGCAACAAGCTGCTGCCGCTGATCCACCTGAAGAAGCTGCTCAAGATCGACGACGGCGCGGCCTCCGATCCCGAGAACGGCTTCATCGTGGTGACCCAGGTCGGCAGCCAGACCTTCGGCATCGTCGTCGACGGCGTGTTCCACACCGAGGAGATCGTGGTCAAGCCGATGTCGACCAAGCTGCGTCACATCGACATGTTCTCGGGCAACACCATCCTGGGCGATGGCGCTGTGATCATGATCATCGATCCCAACGGCATTGCCAAGGCGCTCGGCGCCGCCGGCTCCTCGGCCCATGACATGGGCGACGAGAACGGGGCGCATCACATCGGCGCGGGCGAGCAGACCACCTCGCTGCTCGTCTTCCGCGCCGGCTCGTCCCAGCCCAAGGCGGTCCCGCTCGGGCTGGTCACGCGCCTCGAAGAGCTGCCCGCCGACAAGATCGAGCTCAGTAACGGCCGCTACATGGTGCAGTACCGCGAGCAGCTGATGCCGCTGGTCGCTATGGAGGGCGTCACCATCGCCAGCCAGGGCGCCCAGCCGATCCTGGTGTTCGCCGATGACGGCCGCTCCATGGGCCTCGTCGTCGACGAGATCATCGACATCGTCGAGGAGCGGCTCAACATCGAGGTCGGCGGCTCCGCCTCCGGCATTCTCGGCTCGGCCGTGATCAAGGGCCAAGCCACCGAGGTGATCGATGTCGGCCACTTCCTGCCGATGGCGTTCGCCGACTGGTTCACCCGCAAGGAGATGAAGCCGTCGCTGCACTCGCAATCGGTGCTTTTGGTCGACGACAGCGCGTTCTTCCGCAACATGCTGGCCCCCGTGCTGAAGGCGGCCGGCTACCGCGTCCGCACCGCGCCGACCGCGCAGGAGGGCTTAGCTGCGCTGCGCGCGCAGAGCTTCGACGTGGTGCTGACCGACATCGAGATGCCCGACATGAACGGGTTCGAGTTCGCGGAAGTGATCCGCTCCGACAACAATCTCGGCTCGATGCCGATCATCGGCCTCTCCGCCCTGGTGTCGCCGGCGGCGATCGAGCGCGGCCGTCAGGCCGGCTTCCACGACTACGTCGCCAAGTTCGACCGTCCCGGTCTGATCGCGGCGCTGAAGGAGCAGACCGCGGGTGCCGCCGGCGCCTCCGAGCTGAGCCGCGCGGCAGCCTAAGCAGGACCTGAGGAGAGACGAGATGAGCAAGAAGACGCAAGTGGGCGAAGGCGCCATGGTCGAATACGTCACCGCGATGATCGGCGGCCAGCTGTTCGGCCTGCCGATCTCCCGCGTCCAGGACGTGTTCATGCCCGAGCGCGTCACCCGCGTGCCCCTGTCCTCGCGCGAGATCGCGGGCGTGCTCAATCTGCGCGGCCGCATCGTCACCGTGGTCGACATGCGCGCACGCCTCGGCCTGCCCAAGGCCGAGGATGGCAAGGTGCCGATGGCGGTCGGCGTCGACCTGCGCGGCGAATCCTACGGCCTGCTGATCGACCAGATCGGTGAAGTCCTGCGCCTGCCCGAGGCCGGCATGGAGGAGAACCCCGTCAATCTCGATCCCCGCATGGCCAAGCTCGCCGGCGGCGTCCATCGCCTCGACGGCCAGCTCATGGTCGTCCTCGACGTTGATCGCGTCCTCGAACTCGAAACCAAAGTGCAAATGGCTGCGTGAGCCATTGAAAAACATCGAAGCCGGAGAACCGAAATGAAAACGTGTTTGGTGGTCGATGATTCCAGCGTCGTGCGCAAGATCGCGCGCCGGATCCTGGAGGGCCTCGAATTCGAGGTCACCGAGGCCGAGGATGGCTCGAAGGCACTGGAAATCTGCCAGCGCAAGCTGCCCGATGCGGTGCTGCTCGACTGGAACATGCCCGTGATGGACGGCTTCGAGTTCATGGGCCACATGCGCCGCCTGCCCGGCGGCGACCAGCCCAAGGTGGTGTTCTGCACCACCGAGAACAACGTGGCTCATATCGCCCAGGCGCTCAGCGGCGGCGCCAACGAGTACATCATGAAGCCCTTCGACAAGGACATCATCGCCGACAAATTCGCTGAGGTTGGTTTGATCCCGGTCGGACAAGCCATGGTCTGAGTGTGTCTGGCCGAACTGCTTCGGCCAGAGTGTTCCAGTACAGCTTCGAAGAGGCCATCCGTGACCCCGACCGAGTATGAGTATCTGCGTAAGTTCCTGAAGGACAATTCCGGGCTCGACCTGTCCGCAGACAAGCAATATCTGATCGAAAGCCGCCTGCTGCCGCTGGCCCGCAAGGCCGGGCTCTCCGGCATCACCGAGCTCGTGCAGAAGCTGCAAGGCGGTTCGCGCACGCTGATTACCGACGTGGTCGAGGCCATGACCACCAACGAGACGTTCTTCTTCCGCGACAAGGTCCCGTTCGATCATTTCCGCGACACCATCATGCCCGAAATCATCAAGGCGCGCGCCGCTCGCCGCAGCGTGCGCATCTGGTGCGCCGCCGGCTCGACCGGGCAGGAGCCCTATTCGCTGGCGATGTGCCTGAAGGAGATGGGCGCGGCTCTCACCGGCTGGCGCGTCGAGATCATCGCGACCGACCTGTCGCAGGAGGTGCTGGAGAAGGCCAAGGCCGGCATTTACAGCCAGTTCGAGGTGCAGCGTGGCCTGCCGATCCAGTTGCTGGTCAAATATTTCAAGCAGACCGGCGAGACCTGGCAGATCAATCCCGAATTGCGCGCGATGATCCAGCACCGGCAGCTCAACCTGCTGCACGATTTCGCCCAGCTCGGCACATTCGACGTCATCTTCTGCCGCAACGTGCTGATCTATTTCGACCAGGACACCAAGATCAACATTTTCAACCGTCTCGCGCGCCAGATCGAGCCCGATGGCTTCCTGGTGCTCGGCGCAGCCGAAACCGTGGTCGGACTGACCGACACGTTCAGGCCGATTCCGGAGCGGCGCGGTCTCTACAAGCCGAACGACCCGCGTGCCGCGGCCGCCAAGCCGGCTCTCGCCGGCGCGGCGCCGCGCATGGCGGTCATGGCAGGACGCTGACGATGGCCGAGGATGGCAAGGGCGCAGAACGGGTGACGTTCAGTCGCGGCTATGACGTCTGCATCATGGCCATCGATGGTACCTGGCGTCGTGACTGCAAGCTCAACGCGATCTCCGACACCGACGCCATCCTCACGGTGGAAGGCTCGATCCAGGGACTGAACCTGAAGGAGTTCTTCCTGCTGCTGTCGTCCACGGGCCTTGCCTATCGGCGCTGCGAGCTGGTGCGCGTCAACGGCGCCGAGATGGACATCCAGTTCCTGCGCGGCAAGAACAGGAAGAAGCGCGGCGCCGCCGGCGGCCGCGACGAGGCCGCCTGATCGAAATGGTTGCGGCGACGTTGCTTTATATTTGCTGAAACATCCGAACGAATTTGCCGTAGCGGCTTTACGCCGCTTAAGCGCGAACCATGCAACCGTTGCTGGTCTCAATCTTAGGATACGGCAATGCCCAGAAGCTCTCTCTCTCCCATCCCGTCAAACCTGCCCGACGTCGCCGAGCGGCGTGCGCTTCAGCTCCTGGTGGTCGATGACGACGCCACGCAGCGCAGCCTCATCACGGTTGCCGCCAAGCAGGCTGGCCACGAAGTCACCGTGGCGCCGTCGGTGGCGGAGGCGATCGAGAAGCTGCGTGCCGCGCGCTTCGATTGCGTGACGCTCGATCTCGTGCTGGAGGATGGCGACGGCGTCGACGTGTTGCACGAGATGGCGAAGGCGAAGTTCGCCGGCAAGGTGATCGTCATCAGCGGCATGGACGGCAAGCGCCGCAGCGCCGCCCGCAGCTTCGCCCGCTCGGTCGGGATCGAACTCCAGAGCCTGCCGAAGCCGCTGGACCTCGCGGCGCTGCGCATCAGCCTCGCCAATCTCGGCAAGACCGCGATGGGTTTGCCGGCGATTCACACCTGGGGTGGGGTCGCCACCGATGCGATCGTGGAGCGGCACCGCGCCTGAGGCACGGAGCTGCCATGCGATCGAGGGTGGCCGCGGCCGTGTCGATCGCGATCTACATAGCGCTGCCGGATTCCGGGAGGAATTGCAGAGCCTGACGGAGGCCCGCCCGGCACGCGGCGAGGGCCGCGCTTGCGGTGGCATAATGGGGCGTGACGTCGTCGAGTATGACGACGTCCGAGGAACTTTCGGGACCGCCGGCGTGTTCTTGGTCCATGGCTGCGGCGATCCGGCGCATGCTGGTCTCGATCTGTGCGATCAGCAAGCGAAGGTCGGCCGCAATCAACTCGCGGCTCTCGACTGCGGGCACTGCGACTAGAGCGGGCGTATCGGTGAAATTTAGCATGGATATTCTCCGTCCCCCGCAATTAGGCGCGCTGCCGCTACTTGTGCGTTAAGTCCATGTCCCGTACAAATACGGGTGGGCCGAATCCGCGCCGAGCGCCATAACGATTGGTGCGGACGCGAGTCCGTAATGCCAACTGGATGTGGCACATGGCCGAGCAAACCTCTCGTGGTGAAATCTTCGTGGTCGACGATGACCCTGCTGTTCGCGACACCCTATCGATGGTGTTGAAGGCGGCGGGCTATGACGTGATCTGTTTTGCGGACGGTGCAGCGCTGCTCTCCGTCGCGCGAAACCGCACGCCGGCCGCGATCCTGCTCGACGTTCACATTCCCGGAAAGTCGGGTCTCGACATTCTCAAGGAATTGCAAGGCGAGGACTATCCGGCGCCGATCTTCATGATCTCCGGGCAGGGCGACATCGCGATGGCGGTGGGCGCCATCAAGAGCGGGGCGCTCGACTTCATCGAGAAGCCGTTCCGCGGCAGCGAGATCGTCGGCCGGCTCGACGAGGCGATCGGCGCCTATGCACGCAGGCAGGCGGAGAATGCGTCGCCGAAGTTCGGCTCGCTGCATTTCCCGGGTCGCGAGCCGTTGACGCGCAGGGAGCGCGAGGTGCTCGAGCAGTTTGCCTCCGGTGCATCCAACAAGGAAGCCGGCCGCACGCTCGGCATCAGCCCGCGCACCATCGAGGACCACCGCGCCAACATCATGAAGAAGCTCGGCGCGCGCAATGCCGCCGACCTGATCCGCATCGTGATGACTGCGGCCCAGCGCGCATCGTAAGGATTTTCGTAGCCCGGGTGAGCGAAGCGATCTCCGGGAATGCTGCTGCAGCGTCCCGGATGTCGCTTCGCTCATCCGGGCTACGGCGGTTCAGGCTTGCAGCGCCCTCCGGATGATCCGCGCCAGATCCGATTTGCGATAGGGCTTGGCCAGCAGCAGAACGCCCGAATCCAGTCGGCCGTGATGGATGATCGCATTCTCGGTATAGCCTGACGTGTAGACGACCTTGAGATCGGGGCGCGTCTTCATCAGTTCGTCGGCGAGCTGACGTCCATTCATCTTGCCGGGCATGATGACGTCGGTGAACAAGAGGTCGAACGGCTTGCCGGCGGCGACGATCGCGAGCGCCTCCGCGGCGTTCGCAGCCTGCAAGGTGACGTATCCCAGCGAATGCAGCTGAGCCAGCACGTAGTCACGCACCAGCCGGTCGTCCTCGACCACCAGGATGGTCTCGCGTCCGCCCTCGATCGTCGCCGCGATCACGCCCTCGCCGACCGCCGTCGGCGTCTTGCCCGGCGGCAGGTACATCTTGATCGTGGTGCCGTGGCCTTCTTCGCTGTAGATCTTGATGTGCCCTGCGGACTGCTTGATGAAGCCGTAGACCATCGAAAGCCCGAGTCCGGTGCCCTTGCCGGGCCCCTTCGAGGTGAAGAAGGGGTCGAACACCCTGGGCAGCATGGTCGCCGGAATTCCGGTGCCGGTGTCGCTCACGGCGATCAGCACGTAATGCCCGGGCCGGACGTCGTTGACGCTGGCATAGACCTCGTCGAGATAGGCGCCGCCCGTCTCGACGATCAGCTTTCCGCCGCCGGGCATGGCGTCGCGGGCGTTGAGTGCGAGGTTGAGGATCGCGGTGGTGAGCTGGTTGGGATCGACGATCGCGACGCAGTTCTCGTCCTCGAACACGGATTCGATCTGGATCTGCTCGCCCAGCGTCGGACGCAGCAGTTTCGCGGTGTCGACGATCAGTGAGTTGATGTCGATCTCGCGCGGCTGGAGCGGCTGCTTGCGCGCAAAGGCGAGCAAATGCTGGGTCAGCTCGGCACCGCGCCCGGCGGCCTCGTCGATCATCTTGGTGATGGCCGCGAGCTGCGGCTCCTTCTCGACCGCCTCCGCGAGAATTTCGATCGTTCCGGTGATGACGGTGAGGATGTTGTTGAAATCGTGCGCCACGCCGCCGGTGAGCTGGCCGACCGCCTCCATCTTCTCGGCATGGCGGATGCGCTCCTCGGCCGCCATCTTGTCGGTGAGATCGCGGTAGAAGACGTTGAACAGCAAGCCTTCGCGGCGCTTCAGCGCGGTGACGCTCAGCTCGGCCCTGAACTCCTTGCCGTCGCGGCGACAGCACATCAGCTCGCGGCGGCGATTCAGGGTCCTGTCATCCTCGTTTTCGAGGAAACGCTTCAGGCCCGTCCTCACCCTCTCGCGTTCGCTCTCGGCGACGATCAGGTCGATCGTGCTCTTGCCGAGCACCTCGTCGCGGCGCCAGCCGAAGAGCTGTTCGGCCTGCGAATTCCAGTTCAGGATGCTGCCGGTCTGGTCGGTCTGGACGAAGGCGTCGAGCGAGGTCTCGACGATGTTGCGCGCGAGCCGCTCGCTCTCGCGCAGCGATTCTTGCGCGAGCCGCGCTTCCGTCATATCGCGCCCGACGAAGAAGAAGCGCTTGGCCGGCTCGGACCAGTTGCCCAGCCAGGACAGCCAGACCGCGTGCCCATTCTTGTGGAAGCAGCGGGTGTCGGCGAGCTTGGGGCGGGCGCCGCGCCGCAGCGCGCGCATGTCCTCGCGGGACTGCTCCAGATGATCGGGATGGACGAAATCGGCGCCGCTACGGCCGATCATCTCTTCGGGGCTGTAGCCGAGAATGGTCTGGCTGCTCGGGCTGATCTGCGCGACATGACCTCGCGCATCCATCACCAGGATCAGGTCCTGTGAGGTCTCGAAGATCTGCCGCCGCTCCTCGAGCTGCTGCTGCAGCACCCGCTCGGCCCGCCGCGCCTCGGTGAGGCTGCGCGCGGTTCCGGAGGCACCGACGATCTCGCCCGACGGCCCCTTGATCGGCGACAAGCTCAGGGAGATCTCGACCGCCGTGCCGTCCTTGCGCAGGCGCACCGTCTCGAAACGCTCGATCGGCTCGCCCCGGGCGATCCGCCGCCGATAGTCCTTGCCCTGCTCGCGGCGATCGGGCGGGACGATAATCGCGGTGGACTTCCCGATCGCCTCGTCGGCCGAATAGCCATAGAGGCGTTCGGCGGCGGGATTCCAGCCCGTGATGATGGCATCGAGCGATTGCATCACGATCGCATCGTCGGACGATTCGATCGCGGCGCTGAACAAGCGCTCGCGCGCTGCGTGGTGGCTTCGCGCGACCTCGGTCCGGCGATGCTCCTCGACTTCGCGTTCGAGCGCGGCCGTCTTCGCCCGGGTCTCCTCAACCATCTGGGCAAAGGCCCGCGCCAGCACCCCCGTCTCGCCGCTGGCATCGACGGGGATGTCCGCCGCCCGCCCGCTGCCGATGGCTTCGACCGCCCGGGTCAGACGTCCGATCGGACGCGTCAGCGACCGCGCCACCAGGACCGCGAGCAAAGCCGCTGCGAGCACGGCCAACAGACCAACCAGCAGAGATGTCTTCTGGATTGCTGCGGGCACGAGGCTAAACACAGGCGCCGGTATCGTTTCGACAATCGCGACCCATTCCTTGCCCGCGAGCAGAGCGGGCGCAATCGCTGCGCCGCTTGGCCGGCCGGTATCGTCGGTCATGAGTCGCGTGGCACCTTCCAGCGTACCGGCTAGGGCCGCGAAGAACGGGAAGTCCTTGCGCCAGTCGTTGGAGCTTTCATGTAACGCAAATTCACGCGCGCGGTCGGGATGGACGAGATAATTGCCGCGCGAGTCAACGACGTAGACCTCTCCGCCTGAAGTGACTGTCGAGCGGACACGATCGAGGGCCGGTCGCATGTCGATGTTGGCAATGATGATGCCGAACGGCTTGCCGTCCTGTGCGAACAGCGGCATCGCTGCCCTCAGCGTCGGAGCATGGAGCACCTCAGTGCCTCCCTGCCGCGTGGCGCGATCGACGGAAGACACATAGATCTCGCCGGGTGCGAGCCGTATCGTCTGCTGAAAATAGGGGCGGTCGCTCTTGCTCTCCAGCTCGCTGTCGGGCGCGATGCGTGCCGTTCCGTTTGATCCGGAGCGGTCGACTCGAACCAACTCTCGCTGGTCGTCATCGACACCAATGATCCGGAACTGGCCGTAGATGGGCTTGGCCTCGATCTCCGCAGCGAGCCGCGCTGCGATGCGCTGGCGCCAGGTTTGCTCCGAGACCCCATCGGTCGGGTCGATGCCTCCATTGTCGTGAGCACGGATGAGGCCATTGATCGCCGCTGCGGCGCGATAGCCGATGAGATCGCCGCGTGCTCCGGCAACATAGGATTCGAGATTGGTCGCCAGCAGGCGAGACTGCGCCTCGACCCGTTCCAGGACGCGTGGAATGACGGCCTGGGTGGTGTTGCGGTAGCCCAACCATCCGACTGCGGCCACCGTCACCGCCACGAGCAGGATCATCGCGATGGCAAGCCGCGTTGCGAGCGTCATGTGAAAATTCGCACCGCGCCGCGAATGGCCACCCCGCCAGCCCTGGCTCGAGACGGAACGGATATCCTTGTCATCGGCTGCCGGTGCTGACATCGGGTGCCTCCGGCCACGCCGTCTTCAGGCAGCCATCGACCGCGGCGAGCAAAGCGCCGGGACGAAACGGTTTTTGCAGGCTTGCCACTGCGCCGAGCTTGGTCGCCATCCTCAGGAAATCCGGCTCCGCATAGGCGTCCGGCGTGATCGAGCGGCCGGAAATGACGATGATGGGGATAGCCGGAGCCAGCGCGCGAATGCGGCGCATCGTCTCGAGCCCGTCCATGCCGGGCATGAAGATGTCGAGAAACAGCAGGTCGAACTGGCCGACCTCGAACAGCGCAAGTCCCTTGCGGCCATCGCCGGCGACGGTGACGCGATGACCAGCCCTCTCCAGGAGCAGCCGGATCGTGGCCTGCACGGCCGGGTCGTCATCCACGATCAGGATGTTGGCCACGTCTGAAATCTCCGGGGTCGCATGGGAGTGTCCCAGCGACCGCAAATCAAAGCAGCAAATGCGAAATTGTTGCGCGAATTCTCTCCGCGTCGCAAGCACCTCGCGAGCGCCCGTTCCGTTCGAACTAGCCGACTGTCGTCGGTATCCTATGCATGGACACGTGCATAGGGCGAACCATCCTGGGTTCCCGCTCAATCGGTCAGATATTCGGGGTGAAGGCTCCGGATCTTGTCGAGCTCGCTGAGGGTGCCTGACAGATGCTCGCGCAGGTGCTGCTGCGCAGCCTCGGGGTCTTTGGCCTCGATCGCGCGCGTGATCAGCTTGTGATGGCGCACGATGTTCTGGGCCTTGCCGGGCGAGGGCAGGTGGAGCCGGCGCAAACGATCGCTGTGCCCGCTGCGGCTGCGCACCAGCGCCCACAGATCCTGCTTGCCGGCGGCCGTATAGAGCTGGGCGTGGAAATCGTTGTCGCCGGCCATGAAGGACTCGAAGTCCCCGGCTTTGGCGAATTGCTGTTGCAAGGCAATGGCCTGATCCAGGCGAACGATCAGGGATGCTTCGTGACCGGTTGCGAGCAGGCGGACGATTTCCTGCTCTAGCGCCTGGCGCAGGAAATGCGCCTGTTGCGCGCGATCGACGTCGATCCGGCTAACCACGGTCGCATGCTGCGGGAACACGTCGACCAGACCTTCTTCCTCCAGCCGCATCAACGCATCGCGCACCGGCGTGGAGCTGACGCCGAACTGGCCGGCGAGCGCGGCGCGTGACAGCGGAGAACCAGGCGGCAATTCCAGGGCGATGATCGCATTGCGCAGCCGCTCGAACACCTGAGGCGCGGCCTGGCGGCCGCGATCGAGCCGGGCGGCTGGTCGTGGCGCCGCGCGCGGCGCGGGGTGGGATGATTCCATGGCGGGTCCCGCGGGCTTGCCTTTGATGCACTAATATATTAGTGCATCAGCAGCGTCAACGCAGCTCGACGATGACCGGAGGAAACCCACAACAATGATCACGCATCTTCGCAGCAGGCTTGCGGCTGCCGTCCTGCTCGCCGCGACCGCCCTGTCGACATCCGCCGCGCACGCCCAGCAGAAATCCGAGATCGCGCTGTCGCGCCAGCCCGGCATCTTCTACATGCCGAGCCACATCATGGAGAAGCTGAAGCTGATCGAGAAGCATGCCGCTTCCCTCGGTGTCGCCGGCGTCACCACCAAGTGGATCACCTTCTCCGGCGGCGGCGCACAGACCGACGCGCTGCTCGCCGGCGGCGTCGACATTCTCAACACCGGCACCGGCAACCTCCTTCTGCTGTGGGATCGGACCCGCGGCGGCGTGAAGGGCATTGTCGCGACCTCGGCGCAGCCGATGACGCTGATCAGCCGTGACGCCAATATCAAGTCGATCAAGGATTTCGGTCCCGGCGACAAGATCGCGGTGCCGACCGTCAAGGTCTCGACCCAGGCGATCGTGCTCCAGATCGCGGCCGCCGAGGCCTTTGGCGCCGACCAATGGTCGAAGCTCGACGCCAACACGGTGCAGCTCGGCCATCCCGACGCCTATGCCGCGCTGTCCAACCCGAAGCACGAGGTGCACAACCACTTTTCGATCCCGCCCTTCACCTTTCTGGAGCTGAAGAACGTGCCCGGCGCGCATGTCGTGCTGTCGTCGCCGGACGTGATGGGCGGCCCGCTCAGCCAGGCGCAATTCTTCACCACGACGAAGTTCGCCGACGCCAATCCAAAGATCATCCAGGCCGTGCGCGACGCGACCAGGGAAGCGCAGGACCTGATCCGCAGCGACACCAGGCAGGCGGTCGAGATCTACAAGGAGATCACCGGCGACAAGACCTCGGTCGAGGAGCTGCTCGACCTGCTCAAGGAGCCCGGCATGATGGAGTGGAATCTCGAGCCGCAGGGCACGATGAAATTCGCAGCCCATCTCTACAAGACCGGCACGCTGAAGAATCAGCCCAAGGCCTGGACCGACTACTATCTACCAGTCGCGCACGACCTGAAGGGCAATTGATGGCGCTGCTCGACGTCAATGAGGTGACGCTGCGCTACAAGACCTCCAGCGCCGTCGTCACCGCCACGGAAAGAGTGTCGTTCACCGTCGACAAGTCCGACCGCTTCGTGCTGCTCGGTCCGTCCGGCTGCGGCAAGTCGACCCTGCTCAAGGCGGTCGGCGGCTACATGAGCCCGAGCGAAGGCCGCATGACCATCGGCGGCCGCGAGATCCACGGCCCCGGCGCCGACCGCATGATGATCTTCCAGGAGTTCGATCAGCTCCTGCCCTGGAAGAGCGTGCTCGCCAACGTGATGTTTCCGCTGCTCACGGCGAGAAAGCTGTCGCGCAAGGACGCCGAGGCCAAGGCGCGGGCCTATATCGAGAAGGTCGGGCTCACGCGCGTGGTCGAGGCCTATCCCCACACGCTCTCCGGCGGCATGAAGCAGCGCGTCGCGATCGCGCGCGGCATGGCGATGGAGCCGGACATCCTGCTGATGGACGAGCCGTTCGCGGCGCTCGACGCGCTGACGCGCCGGACCTGCCAGGACGAGCTGCTCCAGCTCTGGAGCGAGACCAAATTCACCGTGATGTTCGTGACCCATTCGATCGCGGAAGCGATCCGCATCGGCAACCGCATCCTGCTGCTGTCGCCGCATCCCGGCCGGGTCAAGGCCGAGGTGATCGACGTCGACAAGGTCTCGAACGAGGACGGCAGCGCCGGACGGCTCGAGAAGGACATCCACGATCTCCTGTTCGCAGCCGAAGCGACCGCGCACTGAGGGAGCCACCATGGGTGAAGCGAGAATCCTGCTGCGTGACGCGCCGTCGGCTGTCGCCGAAGGCGAAGTCGAACGCAAGCTGAGCGTTGCCGAGCTGCTGTGGAACGACGGTTTCGTCCGCAAGTCCGTCATCATCCTGTTCCTTGCGGCGGTCTGGGAGGTCTACGGCGTCTTCCTCGACAATCCCCTGCTGTTTCCGACCTTGCACGATACCTTCGCGACGCTGTTCGATCGCGTCAAAGACGGCACGATCCCGATGCGCGCGTGGACGTCGCTGAAAGTGCTGTTCATGGGCTATTCGGCCGGCATCGTCCTGGCCGCGATCTTCACCGTGCTCGCGATCTCCACCCGCATCGGCACCGACTTCCTGGAGACGGTGACGGCGATGTTCAACCCTTTGCCGGCGATCGCGCTGCTGCCGCTTGCCTTGATCTGGTTCGGCCTCGGCAATGGCAGCCTCGTCTTCGTGCTGATCCATTCGGTGCTGTGGCCGGTCGCGCTCAACACCCATTCCGGCTTCAAGAGCGTGTCCAACACGCTGCGCATGGTCGGCCGCAATTACGGCCTGCGCGGGCTGCCCTACGTCGCCAAGATCCTGATCCCAGCAGCCTTCGGCTCGATCCTCACCGGTCTCAAGATCGGCTGGGCCTTCGCCTGGCGCACGCTGATAGCGGCCGAGCTGGTGTTCGGTGTGTCCTCGGGCCAGGGCGGGCTCGGCTGGTTCATCTTCGAGAACCGCAATCTGCTCGACATACCCGCCGTGTTCGCAGGCCTCTTGACCGTGATCATCATCGGGCTCTTTGTCGAGAACCTGATCTTCCGCGCGATCGAGCGGAACACCGTCCAGAAATGGGGCACCCAATCATGACCAATAAGAAGAAAACGCCCGACCAGCTCCGCAGCGCGCGCTGGTTCGCGCCGGACGATCTGCGCTCGTTCGGCCACCGCTCGCGCACCATGCAGATGGGCTACGCGCCGGAAGAGTGGAAGGATCGCCCTGTTATCGCGATCCTCAATACCTGGTCGGATGCGCAGCCCTGCCACATGCACTTCAAGTCGCGGGTCGACGACGTCAAGCGCGGCATCCTGATGGCCGGCGGCCTCCCGATCGAGCTGCCGGCGCTGTCGCTGTCGGAATCCCTGCTCAAGCCCACCACCATGCTCTACCGCAACCTGCTGGCGATGGACGCCGAGGAGCTCCTGCGCAGCCATCCCGTCGATGGCGTGGTGCTGATGGGCGGCTGCGACAAGACCACGCCGGCGCTGCTGCTGGGCGCGACTTCGATGAACATTCCGGCGATCTATCTGCCGGCAGGTCCCATGCTGCGTGGCAATTGGAAAGGCAAGACGCTCGGCTCGGGCTCGGACGGCTGGAAATATTGGGACGAGCGTCGCGCCGGGAAAATTTCCGACAAGGACTGGCTCGACATCGAGGCCGGCATTGCCCGCAGCTACGGCACCTGCATGACCATGGGCACCGCCTCCACCATGACTGCGATCGCGGAGGCGATCGGCATGACGCTGCCCGGCGCTTCCTCTATCCCGGCCGCGGACGCCAACCACATCCGCATGGCCTCCGAATGCGGCCGCCGCATCGTCGAGATGGTGTGGGAGGATTTGACGCCGAAGACGATCCAGACCCGCAAGGCCTTCGAGAATGCCATTGCGGTGGCGATGGCGATGGGTTGCTCCACCAATGCGATCATCCATCTGATCGCGCAGGCCCGCCGCGCCGGCCAGGACATCGGTCTCGACGATTTCGAGATCGCGAGCCGCAAGGTGCCCGTGATCGCCAACGTCCGCCCCAGCGGCGACGCCTATCTGATGGAGGATTTCTTCTATGCCGGCGGCTTGCCGGCGCTGATGGGTGAGATCAAGCAACATCTGCATCTCGACTGCATCACCGTCACCGGCAAGACGCTGGGCGAGAACATCGATGGCGCCGAGGTGCACAACGCCGATGTGATCCGCTCGGTCGACAATCCCATCTACAAGGAAGGCGCGCTCGCCGTGCTCAAGGGCAATCTCGCCCCCGACGGCTGTGTCATCAAGCCCTCCGCCTGCGCGCCCCGCTTCCTCAAGCACACGGGACCGGCGCTGGTGTTCGACGATTATCCCTCGATGAAGAAGGCGGTCGACGATCTCAACCTGGATGTCACCGAGGACCATGTCCTGATCCTGCGCAATGCAGGGCCGCAAGGAGGGCCCGGCATGCCGGAATGGGGCATGCTGCCGATCCCGACCAAACTCGTGAAGCAGGGCGTGCGTGACATGGTGCGCATCTCCGATGCGCGCATGAGCGGCACCAGCTACGGCGCCTGCATTCTGCACGTCTCGCCCGAATCCTATATCGGCGGCCCGCTGGCGCTGGTGCAGAACGGCGACCGCATCACGCTCGACGTCGCTGCCCGCACCATCAATCTCGATGTATCAGAGGCCGAACTGGAAGAACGCCGTGCCGCCTGGAAGCAGCCCGAGCGCCGCTTCGAGCGCGGCTATGGCTGGATGTTCACCAAGCACATCAAGCAGGCCAATGACGGCTGCGACTTCGACTTCCTCGAGACCGATTTCGGCGCGCCGATCGGCGAGCCGTCGATTTATTGATGTCCCCGTCATTCCCGGGCATCGCGAAGCGATGAGCCCGGAATCCATCGTGCAGCAGAACGTGCGGCCTGATGGATTCCGGGTTCGCGCTACGCGCGCCCGGATGACGACCAGAGAGAGCCCACGATGACCAAACTTTCCGAAGCCACCCGCAACAAGCTCAAATCCGTTTCCACCGCCACGGTCGCGACCGCCTTGTTCAAGCGCGGCCTGCGCATCCAGATGATCCAGGACGTGCATCCCGTCGGACCGGACCAGCCGACCATGGTCGGGGAGGCCTTTACGCTGCGCTACATGCCGGCGCGCGAAGACCTCAACACCATCGAGGTCTTCAAGGACCGCTCGCATCCGCAACGCAAGGCGGTCGAGGACTGTCCGCCGGGCGCGGTGCTGGTGATGGATAGCCGCAAGGATGCGCGCGCGGCCTCGGCCGGCGCGATCCTGGTAACGCGGCTGATGAAGCGGGGCGTTGCCGGCGTCGTCACCGACGGCGGCTTTCGCGATTCCGCCGAGATCGCCAAGCTCGGCATTCCCGCCTACCACCACCGCCCCTCGGCGCCGACGAATCTCACGTTGCATCAGGCCATCGAGATCAACGTCCCGATCGGCTGCGGTGATGCGCCGGTGTTTCCCGGCGACGTCATTTTGGGGGATGCCGACGGCGTCATCGTGATCCCCGCGCATCTCGCGGACGAGATCGCCAACGAAACCTTCGAGATGACCGCGTTCGAGGACTTCGTCACCGAGGAAGTCGGCAAGGGCCGCGGCATTTTCGGTCTCTATCCCGCCACCGACCCGCAGACGCTCACCGACTTCGCGGAGTGGCGGAAGAAGAACGGTCGCTAGGTCGAGACGACGGCGGAGGGTGTGGCTACACCCCAGCCTCCGCCATTCCCGCCGCCCACAGCGCGAACGCATAGACGATCGCGACTTCATCCAGCCGGTCGAACCGCCCCGATGCGCCGCCGTGACCGGCGCCCATGTTGGTGCGCAGCAGCACCGGGCCGCCGCCGCGCATGGTGGCGCGCAGGCGCGCGATCCATTTGGCGGGCTCCCAGTAGGTGACCCTGGGATCAGTAAGCCCGCCCATCGCCAGGATCGCCGGATAGTCCTTGGCCGCGACATTGTCGTAAGGCGAGTAGGACAGGATGGTGCGGAAATCCTTCTCGCTTTCGATCGGGTTGCCCCATTCCGGCCATTCGGGCGGCGTCAGCGGCAGCGTGTCGTCGAGCATGGTGTTGAGCACATCGACGAACGGTACTTCGGCGACGATGCCGGCGAACAATTCGCCGGCGCGGTTGGCGACTGCACCCATCAGCATGCCGCCGGCCGAGCCGCCGTGGCCGATGATGCGCTTCGCGCCGGTGTATCTTGCCGCGATCAACGCACGGGCGCTGGCTGAGAAATCGTCGAACGAGTTCGTCTTCTTCTCGCGCTTGCCGTCGAGATACCAACCCCAGCCCTTGTCGGCGCCGCCGCGAATATGGGCGATGGCATAGACGAAGCCGCGATCGACCAGCGACAGGCGGTTGGCGTTGAACGAGGCGGGCATCGCCATTCCGTAGGAGCCGTAGCCGTAGAGCAGGAGCGGCGCCGAGCCGTCGAGCTTCAGCCCGCGGCGATGAAGGATCGACACGGGTACATCGGCGCCGTCCTGCGCCTTCGCCATGATGCGCGTCGTGACATAGTCGGCCGCGTCGTGGCCGGACGGAATTTCCTGGCGCTTGCGCAAGGTGCGCGTGCGCTTGACCATGTCGTAGTCGTAGACTTCCGACGGTGTCGTCATCGAGGAATACGCAAAGCGCAGGGTAGTCGTCTCGAATTCGAAGGAGCCCATCGTATCCAGCGAATAGGCGGCCTCGTCGAAGGCGATGGCGTGCTCTTCCTTCGTCGCGAGATCGCGGATCACGATCGACGGCAGCGCATTGGCGCGCTCCAGCCGCACCAGATGGCCGGCGTAGAGATCGAGGTCGATGATGTAGATGCCCGGACGATACGGGATCAAATCGCGCCAATTCTTGCGCTCGGGTGCGGCAAGCGGCGCCGTGACGATCTTGAAGTCGATGGCGTCGTCGGCATTGGTGAGGATGAAGAGCTCGTCGCCGCGGTCGGCCAGCGAATATTGCACGCCTTCCTCGCGCGCCGCCACAAGGCGCGGCGGCGCCTCGGGGTTGGCGAGATCGATCAGCCGCTGCTCGGAGGTTTCGTGGTCGCCGCCGGCGATCACGCAGAAGCGGCCGCTGGTGCTCTCGTGCAGATGGGTGAACCAGCCGGCATCCTGCTCTTCGTACACGAGCGCATCGTCAGCTTGTTTCGTACCGAGTCTATGCAGCCACACCTGCATGGGGCGATGGTTGTCGTCGAGCTTCACATAGAAGAAGCTCTTGCAGTCCGCGGCCCAGACGATGCCGCCGTCGGTCTCCTCGACGACGTCATCCAAATCTTTGCCGCTTGCCCAGTCGCGCACGCGGAGCGAGAAATATTCGGAGCCCTTGGTGTCGGCGCTCCAGGCCTGCAGCTTGTGATCGTGCGAGTGCCGGCTGCCGCCGAACTTGAAGTATTTGTGGTCCTTGGCGAGTGCGTCGCCATCGAGCACGATCTGGCCCTCGCCGCCGTCGCGCGGCATGCGGCCGAACAGCTCGTGCTGGCCGCCTTTGCGAAACCTGCGGAAATAGGCGAAGGGGCCGTCGGGCGAGGGAACGCTGGAATCGTCCTCCTTGATCCGCCCCCGCATCTCCCGCACCAGCGTCTTCTGCAGATTGGCAGTGTGGCCGAGCAGGCTCTCGGTGTAGACGTTCTCCTCATCGAGATAGTTGCGGATGTCGGGATCGAGCACAGCGGGATCGCGCAGCACCTCCTGCCATTTCTCGTCCTTCAGCCAGGCATAATCGTCGGTCACTGTGATGCCATGCCGCGTGAAGGAATGCGGCCGGCGCGGGGCGACGGGGGGCTGGGAAGGCGTCTTGGCTTGTGTCACTCGCGGTCCTCGTCGTATGCGTATTCGCGCAGCGGTCCTTCTCGCGTTCCCGTAAGAATGGGAAGAGAAGGCACGTCCACCTTATATCGTCCCGATTCCACGAAATGCCGGCGCTGCCGCGCCCCGAACACGTCTTGTGGCCGTGGGTGCCGGATCAAAGCTCCGCGCTGACAACGCTGCGCGTTGCCAGAGCTGCTCCGTGTCCGGGACGACAGCGCCGTTTGTGGCTTGCGCTTTACACCGCCACCTCTTCACCGAGATACGCCACGGCCGCTTCCAGTCCGCCCTTGCCGTGCGGGATCTTCAGCGCGTTGAGCCCGATCTCGATCACGCCGAGCGTGCCGAGCAGCATCGGCGCATTCACATGACCCATATGGGCGATGCGGAAGGCCTGGCCCGAGAGGTCGCCGATGCCGGTGCCGAGCACGACGCCGCACTTTTCCTTGCAATAGCGCTGCAGCACGGCCGGGTCGTGGCCGTTGCTCATGGTGACCGTGGTCACGGTGTTGGAGCGCTCGCTGGCTTCGGCGACGTTGAAGCCGAGCACCTGGCCTTCCGACCATGCGCTGACTGCACGGCGTGCGGCCTCGCCGAGCAGGCTGTGGCGGCGGAAGGCATTCTCCAGCCCCTCCTCGTGTAGGAGGTCGACGGCCTGGCGCAGCGCGAACAACAGATGCACCGGCGCGGTGCCGGCATATTTGCGATAGTGCTCGGTGCCCTCGCGCTCGCTCCAGCTCCAATAGGGCGTCGCCATGTTGGCGGTCTTGTGCACCTCGATCGCACGCGCATTGGCGGCGACGAAGCCGAGGCCGGGCGGCGTCATCAGACCCTTTTGCGAGCCGGACATCGCGACATCGATGCCCCATTTGTCCATCTCGAACGGCATGCAGCCGAGTGAGGCGACGGTGTCGACCATGTACAGCGCGGGATGGCCGCTCGCTTTGATCGCCTTGCCGATCGCCTCGATGTCGTTCTGCACGCCGGAGGCAGTGTCGACCTGGACCACCACGACGGCCTTGATCGTGTGCTCCTTGTCGCGGCGCAGGCGCTCCTCGACCTCGTGCGGCCGCACCGCGCGGCGCCAGTCGCCCTTGAGCACCTCGACCTCGGCGCCCATCAGCGCTGCGGCGTTGCCCCAGCCGATCGCAAAGCGCCCGCTCTCCAGCACCAGTACCTTGTCGCCGCGCGACAGCACGTTGCTGAGCGCCGCTTCCCAGGCGCCGTGCCCGTTGGCGATGTAGATGTAGGACTTGCCCTTGGTCGCAAAAAGCTTCGAGATGTCGCTGAGCAGGCTCTCGGTCAAATCGGTCATCTGCTTGGAGTAGATGTCGATTGCCGGACGGTGCATTGCCCGCAGCACCTCGTCGGGCATCGTGGTGGGCCCGGGGATGGCCAGAAATTCCCGGCCCGCGCGAACGGTCATTGCTGTTGGTCCTTGTTGCTGGTGGACAGGCTGATAGGTTGCTGCGTCCCGTTTTACGCGCCGCGAGCACGCAAGAAAAGCGCACAAAACGCAGGTCTGGAGTGGGCTATCGCTTCGTCTCGCGGCAACCGGCGGCCTCTGCTTCTTCGACCGAGCAGAACCAGCGGGTGCCCTTGCTGATCTTCATCTTGATCTGGGTGTACCAGCGGCTGGTCGGCTGGTGGTAGATGCATTCGCCTGATGTGTTGACGTTGCCCTTGATGGTGCAGTCGGGCGAGGGCGCGACCGGTCCGGAGGCCGAGGCGAGCAGCACGGCATGAGCTCCGTCCGGCGGCTTGGTGGCGCCCAGGATGGTGGTCTTCTTGTTGCGCACGCGCCAGTCCCAGGGAGCGATGAAGGCACCCTGCCACATTCCGGCTTTTGCTTCACGCGCGGCAGCCTCGTCGGGCTCGTAGTCCTTGGAGATGCGGGTGTAGGCCAGTGCCCAGCCGTTGCGCACCAGCCATTTCTGGATGTCCTCGCCGCCGACCTCGCACCGCGCCACGGTGCGGCCGCGCCGGTCGATCGACCTCGTGTGGCAGACCCAGTTCTTGCCTTCGGCATATTTGGCGAGCTCGTCGCGCGCGGCGACGCCGCAGGTCCAGCGCTCGGACTTGGTGTTGAGGCAGAGCTGGTCGACCGCGGGCGCGTCGATGCCGCCGAGCCGGATCCGCGCGTTCCCGATCACCACGGCATCGCCGGCGCGCACCTTTGCCATACCAGCGATGTCGGCGGCCTCGGCCAGTGAGGGCAGCGACAAGCCGAGCAAGGACAGCGCAATCAGGATTTTTCGCAACATGCCGGTCCGCGTGTGAAGAAAATCTCGATAGACGTCGCAATTGTGGTCGGCTTTTGTCCGCCCGGCCAGCTTATGCCTAACGGTTAGGCTTTCAACTTCCCGTCATCTCGGGGGCGCGAATAGGGACACGATCCTTCGCTACTCGCCATTCACCATTCGCCGCCTCGCTATTGCGAGGCCCATCAGAACGAATGCCGACGTCACCTCGGGCCCACCCACCAGGATCCGCGTCGGCGTCTTCATCTTGTTCCATTCATAGGCGCGGAACGGACCGCGACGGCCGCCTTCGCCGAGGCTCGCGACGATCACGTTCAGCGCGGGTGCGAAGGCGCGCGGATCGGCGCCGAGATGGCCGAGCGCGATCAGCGCCAGCGCCGCGTCGAACACGTTCATCTCGGCGGCCATCAGCTCGCCCTTGACGTAGGACAGCACGCGGTGGCGGATGAAATCGAAATCGCCGGCGGGATCGATCGCGGCCTGGGCCGCCAGCGGCAGCGACAGGAACGCGGCATAGCAGCGGCCGAAATAGGCACTGTAGAGCTCCGGCAGATAGTAGATGTGCGAGCGCGGATTGGCGAAGGCGCCGCTGGCCGCCAGGCGCTTCTGGAAGCCGATGATGCGATGCACGGTGGCGAGCCGCGCCGGTGTCTCCAGAACTTTCCAGCGCGCCAGATTGCGGAAGCTGACTTCGAGAATGTCCAGATTGAGCGTCGGATCGAGATCGTTGCCGTAGGGACGCTCGCCCGCGAGATTGTCGATCCAGGTCGCGACGCCACCCTCGTACTCGATGTTGTCGTTGAGCGGCACCGTCACGCGCGGCGCGTTGACGCCGGCCTGCACCTGGTACCCCGCGTAGAAATCCAACAGCGGCTGGTCGATGATCGCATCGGTGCAGCCGGCCTGCGTCGCTGCGGAGATCGAGCAGGCCGTGGTGTCGCAATCGGGCACGTAGATGCCGAAGCCGAGATCCTGCTTGATCTGGGCGAAGAAGCGCGAGAAGCGCGGATGTGGCGCCGGCGCGAGCGCGGTGATGACATTGAACCGCGCGCCACCCAAGCCCTCGACCTCCTCGCGGCTGATATTGACGCAGAAATCCACCATGTCGGCGATCGCGCGCTCCGCCGCGGTCTTGTCGGCGGACGAGGCGAGCCCGGTCTCGACATAACTCAGCAGCGCCTCGATAAAGAACGCGTCGTAATAGGCCGAGCGGTGGCGGATCTGCACCGGCTCCCACATCGGCTCGGCGATCCCTCGCCAGGGCGGATTGACAACGGCGGCCGCCTTCGAGCGGGCGATGAAGACGCGGGCGAGGTTGAACAGCAGCGAGGAGTTCTTGTAGCCGCGGGCGTTCAGCCCCGTGAGCGCCATGATCAGCTCGCGTCCGCGGAAATCAGGATCGCCGATCAGGTTGAAGGCGGCGTAGGTGGGCAGAAAACCGTTTCGGCGGTACGAGCCGAGCAGATGCTGCGCACAGTCGCGGATCACGCGGTCGATCCGCGACTGATCCGGCGCCGCGCCGACGAACATGGCCGGCGGCGGCCTCGGATGGTCGAGCGAGATGCTGTCAACGAGGTCGGCCACGGGCTGGCCGACGGCTGACCAGTCCGGCTCCGCCTCGTCCCGCGCACGGGCGAGCGCCTGGCGCAACGCCATCAGCCTGGCTTCGTCGCGCAGCTCGGGCAGCCCGGCCCGCCGCAGCAGCACCCGCAGCGCGGGGTTGCCGAGGGCGGTCTTGTAGAATTTGGCCAGGTGCGGATCGCCGCCGACAGAGCCCGACAAGACGGGATCGCACACGTCGTAAAGCGAGGGACCGTCCTTCCGCGCCGTCAGCGCCCGGCAGGCGGCGCCGGCGAAATATTGAAAGCTCATGAAATACCTGGTCGCAGGGACTTTGGCGGGTCGTTTCACTGGAGGCTTGGCCAAGGGCCGGCCAGCGCGCTGACAGCCACACGCCACCCCCTGCAAGTCTTTGAAAAAGCTACCCGGATTCGCAGGAAATACAAATGTGATCGCCATCACGGAAAAAGGCGGCATGGAGGCTGCATGATCGGTCTCCGGAAGGCCACGGGGAACGGAAAATGCAGGAAGCTGGCTTGGAGGATTAACTAATACCTTCAGTGACTTAGATCAAATTTTGAGCAATCTATTGCCGGGGCACCTATATCCGGTTAAGGGTTTATTTGGTGCGGCGCCGCAAATTGCGCGCAATTCGGGGGCACTTCCCCGGCCAATCCCTCAAACCTAAAGACGCTATCGCGCTACTCAAACAGTGTGCGCGCGCTTGGCTGGTCTTTGGCACTGACAGGAATGAAGCGAGATGAATGTAAGGCAGCTCGACATTTCCCGACGCACGATCGCCCTTGCCGCGGCCCTCATCGGCACGGTCTCGCTGGTGATCGGCGCCCATGCTGCTCTGAACATGCGCGCGATCGATGCTGCCAAGGCCGTCTCGACCGACCAGATCACCGGCTCGATCGGCCAGACCTCGCGCCTGGCGCTGGTCATCGGCAATGGACATTACCCCGACGCCAACGCGCCGCTGACGCAGTCGATCAACGACGCCCGCGCGCTGTCCTCGTCCCTGCGCAAGAACGGCTTTGACGTCGACATGGTGGAAGATGCGACCAAGGACGACATGGTCCGGGCCGTCAACCGCCTGAAGTCCCGCATCAAGCAGGACACCGTTGTCATGCTGTTCTTCGGCGGCTACGGCGTGCAGGCCGGCCGCGAGAGCTACATGCTGCCGGTCGATGCCGTGATCTGGAAGGAAAGCGACGTCCGCCGCCAGGGCGTCTCCATCGATGGTGTGCTCGACATGATGAAGGAGCAGGGCGCCAAGGCCAAGCTCGTCGTGGTCGACGCCTCCCGCCGCAATCCCTTCGAGCGCCGCTTCCGCTCCTACAGCCACGGCCTCGCGCCGATCAGCGCGCCCGACAATGCGCTGATCCTCTCCTCGGCCTCGCCCGGCAAGGTCGTCGACGACGGCAAGGGCGAGCACAGCGTGCTGGTCAGCGAGTTCCTCAACAACCTCAATGCGCAGGGCAGCGCCGAGAGCGTCTTCAACAAGACCCGCCTCGCCATCTCGCGTGCCAGCGAAGGCGATCAGGTCCCGACCATCTCCTCGTCACTGCTCGAGGATGTTCGTTTCGGCGAAGCCGGCGGCTAGTTTTTCTTAGGTCTTACGACATACTGCGAAGTCTCGTGCCCCGGACGCGGCGCATCATGCAATGATGCGACGCTGAGCCGGGGCCGATTATTTGGGGCGCGCTGCGCCTGCAACGTCATTGCGAGGAGCTCTTGCGACGAAGCAATCCAGAATCCCTCCGCGGAAAGAATCTGGATTGCTTCGCTTCGCTCGCAATGACGATGGTGAATGCTACTTCGCCGCTTCCGCGCTTGCCATCACCGGGCGCACCGGATCGCCCTCGCGCAGCAGCGCGCCCGCGCGCGCCACGACGACGTCGCCCTCGTTGAGGCCGTCGCGAATCTCGATATTGCCGCCCGACATCAATCCGACCTCGACGCGTTTGGTCTCGACGCGATTGCGGCGGATCACCTGCACCACGGTGCCGGCCGAGGAATATTGCACTGATGTCAGCGGCACCGCGACGTTGCAGCTCTGCCCGGTCTTGATCAGCGCGCGCCCGCTCGCGTTGAGCAACAGGCGCTTCTGCGAGGAGATGCCGATATAGACCATGCCCTGCTGGATGTTCTGCTCGACGGTCGGCCCGATGCGGCGAATCTTGCCGTCGATGTCGCCGGAGCCGGCGATGCGCACGGTCGCCTGCTGGTTGACCGCGAGCTTGCGCATGTCGGTGGTCGCGACCAGGCCGACCAGGTCGTATTCGCTGCGCGCCACGATCGTGAACAGGGCCTCGCCCTTGGCCGATGCGAAATTGCCGATCTGTGCGGTCGAGGTGGCGATCACGCCTGCCACCGGCGCGGTGACCTGAAGCGTGCCGCCTTCCGGCAGCGCCAGCCGCGCCAGCACCTGGCCGGCGGTGGTGGTCTGGCCGGCTTCTGCCAGTACCTCCGTCACCTTCAGGCCGGGACGTTCGGGCCGTACCGAGCTTTCCTCGCGTGCGATGATCGAGCCGGTCGCCTCGACGATATCGGAGAAGCAGGATTTCGCGACCTTCAGCACCGTGACCGCCGGCCCCTTGGGAGCATCGTCCTCGGCGGCGCCGGCCGGATATGGGCCGAGGGCGAACATTCCGGCGATGGCTGCGGGAAACAGGCTTCGGGCAACGGCACGGGGTAAATGACGCATCGAAAATTCCACAGGGGTTCAAGCCCTTCAATCGATAGCAGATGGCAACGGGCCGGACCACGGCGCTGTTGCCTTTTGACAGGATGCCGCGCCGGCGCGCGCCGTTGCGGCAAGTCCTTGATTAGTCGCGGGATTGGAGATCAGGTTCGCTGCCTGCCAGGAGAGCGACGGCAGATACTCGCCGGCGGTCAGTTCCGGCGATCGCCGAGTGGCTGGCCCGTGGAACGGTCGAGCAGATGCAGTCCGGTACAGGCCGGACAGGACACGGAAACATGCGTGCGATCGGCCGGCTCGTCGCCCAGCCGATGCTGCACGTTCATGCCGGTCCGGGGGCACTTGAAAACGATCTGACGGTCCATGGCGAACGATATGGCGCCAGGCCGGCCTTTCGAAATTGCGGATCATTACGTAGGCCGGTCGACGCCCCGTCACGGCAGGCTCAGGAATTCGACCCAGTTCGGCTTCTTGCCGGTGGGATAGGATTTCAGCTTGGTGAGCGCGCCGCTGCTCTGATCAATCGCGTAGACCGTCATGCCGTCGGAAAGCTCGCCGACCGCGGCGAGGTAGCGCCCGGAGGGATCGATGTTGAAGCCGCGCGGCTGCTTCTCGGTCGGCACGCTGCCGATCGTGGTCAGCTTGCCGCTGCCTGCATCGATCCTGTAGGCGGCGAGCGTGTTCGTGGTGCGTTCCGAGGCATAGAGGAAGCGCCCGTCCGGGGTGATGTGGATGTCGGCGGCCCAGGGCTTGCCAGCAAAGCCCTCCGGCAGTGCGGTGGTGCGCTGGATCTCGGTCCAGACGCCGCTCCTGGCCTCATAACTGAACGCGGCCACGTCGCCGTTCAGCTCGTGGACGAGATAGACGAACCTGCCGCTCGGGTGGAATACGAAGTGCCGCGGTCCCGATTTCTCCGGCATCTTGATCGCCGGCGGATCGTTCGGCGTGAGCGTGCCCGCAATCGGATCGAACGCGAAGCTCAGCACCTGGTCGGAGCCGAGATTGGTCGCGAACACGAATCGGTTATCAGGCGCAGGCAGGAACGCGTGCGCGTTCAGCCCGGTCGCAACTACCTGCTTCGGTTCGGCTGCGACGCCATTTGCCTGAAGCGGATTCAGCGCGACCTTGTTGCCGCCATAGGACGCGCTGAACAGGAACTTGCCGCTGCGATCGACCGCGATATTGGCCATGCTGTCGGCGAGCGGCCCGTTACCGACATGACTGAGCCGCCCGGTTTTGGGATCGATCGCAAAACTCACCGCGAGATATGGCTGCGAGCGGATGCCGGCGATCAGCACGCGTTTTTCGGGCGTGATCGCGAGCGGCGTCGAGGAGCCGGGCTTTTCCACGCCGGGGAACGCAGCCGTCTGGACCGGTGTCATCTCGCCGCTCTCGGCCATCTTGAACACGCTGATCTCGTTGCTGTCGGCGTTGCCGACATAAGCGAAGGTTTCGGCCATGCCGGCGCGGACTCCAGGAATGAGGGCGAGAAGGGTAAGGGTGGTGGCGATCGCTGTGCGTGATGCGATGCGCAGGGGCGGTCTCGACATGGTCTCCTCCTCGGCGCCAGTGCGGCATTGTCGTTTTGCCGTTGAGGATAGCGGGAGGCGCACCGCCGCACCAAATTCCAGTTGGAATTGATCGATGCCGAAATTGTATCGGTCGCTGGATCGCTACCGCGCCGCTGTCGTCACGCCGCGGGAGGGCAGATGCGGGCCGGGCGGTTGGTTGGGCGGACCGAGCACGGACCATACGGCGACTGCGAGCAGGGCGCAGGTCAGGATGGTCCAGGTGATCAATCGTCTGCGCATCGGGCCCCGTCCGCCGGCCGAAATAGAGATGTCCCTGCCGTCATCGTGCACCGCAAACCGCGGCGATCCTATGACCTCGTTCACAGGCGAAGCTGTCTCACGCGCAACTGCGAAACCAATGCCGCGCCAGTGCATTGAAGCATCATGCCCAGTGAAAACGATCTCGAAGGCAAGCCCGACATGGGCGGCAAGCATGGCGGTCAGAAAGGCCAGCCAAAGCCGCCGCCGCGCCCGCATGAGGGTGAGAACGACGCGGACGTCGTGGCAAAGCGCCACACCGGTCAAACCGATCGCGCCGCGCCGCCGACCAAACAAAAGTAGCACTGTAGTCGCGTCGGGAACGGCAGCGTCGCCTTGCCGTTACCTGAATCCGCGGGCGGTAGAGACGAAACGGAGGCTGGCACGTGTTTTGGATCTATTGGAACACCGCCTGGTCGCTCATCATCAGCGGCATCATGTTCGCCACCATTGTCAGCCATCCCGACGCCGAAATCGCCGAAGTACGCGCCGCAAAACGCCTGATGTAAATTCTTGCGGCGCCGCAAAGCGCGATGAGATCGGGACGATCGTCATCGCGCTTCAGGTCACGATCGGATCACGCTCTCACGTGAGGCGGACCGGTCCAGCGGTCAGTAGTCCCAGAACGCCGGGATCCAACGGAACGAATCGCCGTCCACTGCGACATGTCCAATCGAAGGGAAGGGCATGTGGGTGGCCACCAGCAATTCGCGGCTCGCGGCCAGCTCGCGCAGGAGACGGACGCGAACGCGCGCGGCCTCTTCGGGATCATGCTCGAAGCCGTTGTGCCAGTCGGGGTGATCGAATCCGACGGTGAACACGGCATCGCCGGCGAATGTCAGCCGGTCGCCGCCCGATGCCAGGCGGACGATGCTGTGCCCGGGGGTATGGCCGCCGGTGCGCGTGACCACCACGCCCGGCGCCACCTCATGCTCCTCCTCGAAGGTGCGCAGCTGGTTGTGGTACTCCTTCGCGAACCGCTTGGCAGTCGCCCGCAGCGCGTCCGGAAATCCCGGCGGCATCGAGACGTGGGAGAAATCGGGGTCCTCCCAGAACTTGACCTCGGCAGCTGCGACGTGGATCCGCAAGTCGGGACGCAGCCCATCCTTCACCTCGTCGACGAGCAGCCCGCCAATGTGGTCCATGTGCATGTGCGTCAGCACCACGTCGGTCACCGAGCCGAGATCGATGCCAGCGGCCTCCAGTCGCTTGCTCAGCTGCCCGGCTCGCGGCAGATGCAAGTCCGGATCGGATCCCAGTCCGGCATCGACGAGGATGGTCTGCCCGCCGCTGCGCACCACGACCACGTTCAGCGCCCAATCGAACGCGTCCGGCGGCAGGAACATGTCCTTCAGCCAGGCCGCGCGGACCGCCGGGTCGGCGTTGTGGGCCAGCATCGCGCCCGGCAGCGTCAGCACGCCGTCGCTAATCACCATGACGTCGATCTCGCCGATCTTCAGCGCATAGCGCGACGGGACCAGCTCTTCGGGGCCCGGTCTGCTAGACTGTACGGGTTTGTGCAAGTTCATGTTCGTCTTCTCCTGGGTGTTGCGGATCGCCTGATTCATCTTGGTGCTCCTCTGTTTTGCGCGCTGGTGGGATGTTCAGAGATTGCTGACGTAGCTTGGCTCGGCCGAGTCGAGCGCTCGACCTTCGCGTGATGATCTACCGGATCGGGCTTGCCGCTGCGCCAGAGCGATTGCCGTCGCTGTAGAGCAATTGCTGCCAAGGCATGCGCCTGAGCATGCGACGGGGTCGATGATCCGTAGCGCGTCGATCTGCTGCGACTGCGCAACGCGTGCCTGAGCGTATCGGTGCAGCCCGAGCTTCACGGTGACCAACACGGGCACGGCGAACACGAAGAGCAGGGCAACGGCATTGAACGCGGTGTCGAAGGCGATCACCGTCGACTGGCGGATGAGAGCGCCGTCCAGCAGGCTCGTGGCGGCGCGGCCGGCCAGCGCTTCCATTCCCCTCGCGCTGAGCATCGCGGCCGTCGAGGCCAATCGTTCGCTGATTGCGGGAACGCCGGCGGTCAGATTGGCGCCGAGCACCGTCAAATTGCCGGCGGTGTGGTGCTCGATCAGGGTCTCGAGGCCCGCGACGCCGATGAGGCCGCCGAGTTGCCTGCTGGTATTGAAGAGGCCGATGCCGAAGGCGCGGTTGTGTTCGCCCAGGTTGCCGAAGGCGATCAGGGTGATCGACAGGAACAGAAAGCCGAGTCCGAGGCCGCGCAGGAGGATGGCGGCCATCATGTCATGGGCACCGCTCTCGCTGGTCGAGCCCGACAACATCCACATCGCAACCGTGATCATCAGGATGCCAAAGGGCACCGTGGCGACGGGAGCAACGCGGCGGACCTGCATGAGGAAGGCGGCCGCCAGCAGCGTGACGACGAAGCATGCGCCGCTCGGCAGCAGCAGCAGACCGGCGTCGGTCGGCCTGAACCCCAGGACCGACACCGCAAAAAATGGGATCAGGAACGCGCTGCCGAACAATGCGGCGCCCGCAACGAAGCTGACGACGAACGCGAAGCAGAAATCCTCACACTCGAACAAGGAGAAGTCGAGCAGGCCTTGGCCGCTGGCCAGTACCTGTCGGCCGAGAGACGCCAGCAGCGCGGCCGCTCCGATCACCGTGAGCCAGAGGATGCGGGGCTCCTCGAACCAGTCCCATCGGCTGCCTTGGTTGAGGACGTAGGAGAAACAGAAGAGCGCGACCGAGATCAGCCCGATGCCGATCCAGTCGATCGGGCGGCGCTGACGCATGACGGGCTTCGGGCCGTCGGCGATCAGCAGCAGGCCGGCAGCCGTCAGCGCCAGCGGAACGACGCTGAAGAAGATCCACGTCCAGGACCGGCTGTCGATCAGCCAGCCTTGCAGGGCCGGAGCAATCGTCGCGGGAGCGACGACCGATCCCATCGCAAACAAGGCCTGAAGGATCGGTTGCCGGGACCGCGGATAGGCATCGAAGATCGTTGCCTGACCCGTGACGAGCAGGATGCCGCCAGCGAGACCCTGAATCACGCGGAGCGCGATCAGCAGATCCAGCCGCGCAGTCACGATCGTCAAGCCACATGCGACGCCCATCACCAGGGTCGAGCCGATGATCAGGCGGCGGGGATCGACACGGTGCACCAGCATGGGCGCCGTCATGAATCCGATCAGCTTCAAAGCCATGTAACCGACGTCGAGCCAGGCGAATTCGTCGGGCGTGACATGGACGTCGCCGATGATGTAGCCGCGCCCGAGTGACAGAACCGTGCTTGCGATCGCCTCCGTCAGCGTGGCCAGCACGATCCCTGCGACGAACAGGGCTCCCGCCGCGGACCGTTCGCGGGGAGGCGCGGCGGCGACGATCGCCGTCATGAGCCGCTTCCCTGATCGACGTCGACGCGCGCCGACAGCCCTGGGACCAGGCGGCCGGGCAGCTCATTGTTGATGAAGCGGATCTTCACGGGGACGCGCTGAACGACCCGAACGAAGTTGCCGGTCGCATTGTCCGACGGGAGCATGCTGAAGGCGGATCCGCTGCCCGGCGCAAAGCTGTCCACGATGCCGTCGAGCGCCGTGTGCCTGTAACCGTCGACGACGATGCGTACGCGTTGACCCGGACGGATTTGCTCGATCTGGGTCTCCTTGAAGTTTGCCACGACCCAGACGTCCCTGACCGGAACGATGTCGAGCAGGGCAGTGCCTGGCGCAACCAGACGGCCGACACGGACCTGACGGTTGCCGATGACGCCATCGACCGGCGCGTGGACGACGGTGTTGTCGAGATCGATTTGAGCGAGCTCTCGTGCGGCCTGTGCCTGCGCCAACGCAGCGACGGCGGCTTCGCGCTGGCTGGCGAGGACGGAGATGCGCTGCCGCTGGGCCTCGATCGTTGCCTCCGCTGCGGAGACGGCCGCCTCGGCTTTCGACAATGCGGCGTCGCTCTCATCGACCTGGGCCTGGCTGACGGCGTTGGTGCGGATGAGCTCGCGGCGGCGGTCGGAAGCCTTGCGAGCCAGGTTCTTCTCGGCCGCGCTCGCGAGTCACTGGGCTTCGGCCTGCCGGATCAGGGCATGCTGAAGCTGGATCTCCGCATCGACATTGGTCAGCCGGGCCCGCGCCGCTTCGACATTGGCGGCGGCCTGTGCGAGTCGCGCGCGGTGGTCCCGATCATCGATCCGGAACAGGACGTCACCAGCCCGGACAGCCTGGTTGTCCTGGATCTCCACCGCGGTGACGTAGCCCGCAACCTTTGGCGCGAGCGAGGTCACGTCGCCACGAATATAGGCGTTGTCGGTCGAGGTCTCGCCGGACCGAGCATAGGTGAAACCCGCGGCCACGACCGCGACGGCGGCGAGGCACAGCGACAGGCCGATCGCCTTCTTGTTCAGATGCACCACGATACCCTCCTGCATTCGACGGCATGACGGCAAGCGGGCCGCGCTTCGGCGACGAAGCGCGGCCCGTATCGCGTGCTGGGCCTAGAGGAAGCCGGACACGTCGGTCACACGCTCCGGATCGGCCGAGGCGAGCGCGGCGGCGCGCTCGGCTCTGGGCGGATAGATCCAGACGGTGTTGATCTCCTGCTTGGTCTTCTTGGCGACGTCGCCGACCATCGTCACCTCGCGCTCCCAGCCGCGCGTGAACAGCGCGCCGGCGTCGCCGAGGTCGAGGCAGGTGACGTAGCCCTTCTGGTGATAGGGCCTCGTCGCGAGGCCGAGCAGCTCGGCCGCGGCATTGTTGCCGGCGAAGGCGCCCATCCGCGTGGCGTGCTGGCACGACATCAGCGCGTAATTGCCCTCGTCGTCGCAGGCGGCACGTGCCGCATCGCCGGCGGCGAAGACGCCCTGAACGCCCGACACCTGCAGGCAGCGGTCGACCAGCAGCCGGCCGAACTTGTCACGCTCGGCGGGAATCTGCGCGGTCAGAGGCGCCGCCCGAATGCCCGCCGCCCAGATCACCGTCTCGGTCTCGATGTGTTCGCCGCTGGAGAGCGTGACGCCGGACTCGTCGAGCGAGGCGACACCGGCGCCGACGCGGGTTTCCACGCCAAGTCTGTGAAGGGCGTCCTCGATGACGGGGCGCGGGCCTGCGCCCATGTCTGGCGCGATCGCATCGTTGCGTTCGACGATGATGACGCGGGTATTGGCATTCGCGCCGAGAATGTCGCGAAGCCGTGCCGGCATTTCCGTGGCGGCCTCGATGCCGGTGAAGCCGCCGCCGGCGACGACGACGGTGTTGCGCCCGTTGGTGGCCGGCCGCCTGGCGAGGCCGTGCAGGTGCTTGTCGAGCGTGATCGCGTCCGCGAGGGAATCGACGCTGAAGCCGTGCTCGGCAAGCCCCGGGATGTTCGGGCGAAACAGCCGGCTGCCGGTGGTCACGACGAGGCGATCGTAGGAGAGCGTCTTTTTCGTGCCCTTCACGGTGGCGATCTTCACCATGCAGGACTTGGTGTCGACCGTCTCGGCGCTGCCTTGCACATAGTTGACGTCGATGGCCGCGAGCACGTCGAGCAGCGGCGCCGTCAGGGTTTCGGGCTTCGGCTCATAGAGCCGCGGGCGAACCACGAGCGTCGGCTCGGGGGCAACCAGCGCGATCTCGAGCTGGTCTGGCGTCACGCCCTGAATCTCACGCAGGCGCGCTGCGGACAGCGCGGCGTACATGCCGGCAAAGCCGGCGCCGATGATGACTATTCGCATGAGTTTACTCCTTGATCTCTGCGTTTCGAAAATCCAAGCGGGAGCCGTCGCAGCCCCGCTCAGGGGCAGCGTCCGGCGACGGCACGAAGTGAGGTCGATCGTCGGCCCTAAGGCGCGATACAGCGCGACAGCGGCGAGCTCGATGGCCAGCCTTGACGGAAGACGACCGATTGATTCCGCGAGCCCCAGTCCTGATACGGAAGGCCGGAGCCATTCCGATTCATGATGGAGACCAGCGGGTAGGTCGGGTTCATGGCATGCGCCGGAATCACCACCTCCTCGCCCGTTGCGGACGTGAAGCGGACGGCGAGCGAGAGTCCGTACAACGTTGCGGTCGCAAGGCCTCGGCGGCGCGACGCGATCACCCGCTGGCCGATGAAGTTCTTCCAGCTCGTCTCTTTCCGGGTCATCTCTTTCCAGCTCATCTTCGGTCTCCCTCGATCGGTCTGGGCATGATGATGGTCTAGTCGATCGGATCTGCCGCTGCGCCAGAGCGATTGCCGTGATTCCAGCGCGATTGCTGTCACCGCCGGCGCCTGCGCCAATCGCTCGGGCTGTCGCCGATTGCTGCCGTGAGTAGTTGGCGCGGAAGTGCCGGCCACCGGGCGATGCGCTCCGGCGTTCGCAGCGGAAGATGAGGGTGGGTGGTGGGATTGACAGTTACGGCGCGGGCACGCGCCATCAACGCGTCCCGCGTCGTCGAGAAGGACTTAGCTTGCGCTTCGAACGATCGTCGCTATCGCGTGTGGCGCCTGCGCCAGTCGCTCGGCGTCTCGCCGGTCAATTTGCGGAATGCCGCAGCGAAGGCCGTTTGCGAGGAATAGCCGAGAGCGGCTGCGATCGAGACGACCGTGTCGTCGCTGTCGCGCAGCATCTTCATGGTCTGCTCGAGCCGGTGCTGGCGCAGCCAGGAATGCGGGGACAGGCCGGTGCTTTCCTTGAAGGCGCGACAGAAGTGGAAGCGCGACAGACCCGCATCCGACGCCAGCGCATCAAGCGAAACGTCGGCATCGCTGTCCGAGCGCAAACGTTCGATCGCGCGGAGCAGGATCTTCGGTGCCAGCCCGCCCATGCTCGGCTGTAACGTCGCCGGCGTGCCCGTATGTGCAGCCAGAATGCGCGTGGCCAGAAGATCCGTCAGCTGATGCCGAAACAGATCATCCAGCGCACCATGACCTTCAATCGCGTCCGCCGCGCTCAGCAGCAGTCGCGACGTGATGGGGTCGGGGTACGCCGTTCGTTCGAGCAGGTCGGCCGGCGCGGTTCCGGCTTCGTCGGCAACGCGCTTGAGCGTCGCATCGGGAAGATAGAGCTGAACCACGTCGACGGGTTTCGGAATGTCCCATCTGGAGCTCGATCCTTCCGGAATGATGATCAGCACGCCGGGACGAAACGTGCCGATCGCAACTGATCGTCCCGAACGCCGCTCCATGCGCTGCATCACGCCGTTATAGGCCATGATCACGTGGTGGCTCATGGGCTCGACCACGTCGTGCAGCGGATCGTGCTTCCAGTGCGCGATGCCGGCGCCAGTGGCGTCCAGCGCCACGCGAAACGGCTCGGTCCTGAGCACGCGCGCCATCTCCGCGCCGGCGACGCGCCGGTCGGAGTGCGAGCTGTCCTCCGGCTGTGCATGAGGTGGGGGTGGCAGGCCCTGCTGCGAGGGATCGCGCATGGGAGCGGTGTTCCCGGTCATTGCGGTTCTCCTGATCGTGTCGAGCTTTGGATCAGTCGCCCGTGTTTCTACGGACTGGGTGCGTTCTATGGGTTGCAGGACGTGGCGTATTGCCTGAAGCAGCCATGCTTTGCCTGATCCTGCGCCAAGCCGGCGCGCGTTTTCGCAAACGCACGACCGGATGGAGGCGGGACATTTCGTGACAAGGGGCGGTCAGCCCCCTAAGCAGCTGCCGCTTGGGCCGACAAGAGCTGCTTCAGTTTCGCCGCGGGCACGGCCGGGCTGAACAGCCAGCCCTGCATCTGGCTGCATCCGAGCTGACGCAGCACCGCGCGCTGGGCTTCGGTCTCGACGCCTTCGGCTGTCGTCGCCATGTGGCGGGCGGCGGCCATGTGCACCACGGCCTGCACGATCGGAGAGGAATCTTCGGACCGACCGATGTCGTTGATGAAGCTGCGGTCGATCTTGATCTTGTCGAACGGGAAGCGGTGCAGATAGCTCAGCGAGGAATAGCCGGTGCCGAAATCGTCGAGCGCGATGCGCACGCCGAGCTCGCGCAGCTGCTGGAGGATCGTCAGCGCCTCCTCGTCGTCGCGGATCAGCACGGTCTCGGTGATCTCGAGCTCGAGACGGTTCGGCGCAAGGCCGGACTCCGCGAGCGCGGCCGCGACCTTGAGCGCCAGCGTCCGGGAGCGGAATTGCACCGGCGACACATTTACCGCGATGTGGATCTGGCCGGGCCAGCTCGCAGCTTCCAGGCAGGCCTGCTTCAGCACCCATTCGCCGATCTCGCCGATCAGGCCGATGTCTTCGGCGACAGGGATGAAATCCGCGGGCGAGACCATGCCGCGCTCGGGGTGGCGCCAGCGCAGCAGTGCCTCGCAGCCGGTCACCACATCGGCCGCGAGGTCGACCAGCGGCTGGTAGTGTACCTCGAACTCGCCGCGCGCAAGTGCCTGGCGCAAATCGAGCTCGAGCTGCCGCCGCTGCCGCGCCTTGGCGTCGTATTCCGGGGAGAAGATACGGAAGGTTCGGCGTCCTTCGGACTTTGCCGCGTACATCGCCAGATCGGCGCGCTTGAGCAGATCGTCGATATTGTCGCCATGGTCGGGCGCGATCGCGATGCCGATGCTGGCATCGGTCGGGATTTCCTGGCCCTTGTAATGCACGGGCGTGCGCAGCGCCGCAAGAACGGTTTCCGCCAGTGCCGTCAGCTCGGCCGGATCGTTGGTGCCAGCCTTGATGACGGCGAATTCGTCGCCGCCTAGCCGCGCGACCATATCGTTGCCGCTGACGCAGGCGCGGAGGCGATTCGCGACCTGGCGCAACAGCTCGTCGCCGACCTCGTGTCCGAGCGAATCGTTGACGCCCTTGAACTCGTCGACGTCGATATAGAGGATCGCGAACGGCTTGCCTTGGCCGAGCTCGGCGACGCGCCGCTCCAGATGGCCGCGCATCAGCACGCGGTTGGGCAGGTCGGTCAGTGCGTCGTAATGCGCCATGTGCGCGATGCGCTCGTCGGCGCGAATGCGCTCGGTGACGTCGTCATGGGTCGCGAGCCAGCCGCCGGCTGCGCTCGGCTGGCTCTTGATCTCGATCAGGCGGCCGTCGGTCGTCTCGACGATGGTGCTTTGGGTGCGCCCGACATTGTCAAGGACGCGGTCGCAATAGGATGCGACGTCGCCGTGGAAGGAGCCGGTATCGTGACGGTGCTGGATCACGTCGCGGAAATAGGCGCCGGGCTTCACCACCTCACCCGACAAGGCGTACATCTGGATGTAGCGCCGGTTGCAGACGATCATCCGCTCGTCCTGATCGAACATCAGGAGACCCTGCGTCATGGTGTTCATCGCAGTGTCGAGCCGCTGCTTCTCCAGGGACAGCCGATGCGTCATCTGACGGAAGATCAGATAGAGCGTGAGCACCAGCAGGCCGATCGACAGCACGGCAACGGTGACGAAGAACTTGGTCTGGGTGCGCCATGTGGCCAGCGTCGCATCGAGTGATTTGGTCGCGACGACCACCAGCGGCTCGCCGGTGAGGAGGCGCGCGGCGACGATGCGGTCCTTTCCGTCGATCGGACTTGCGAGCTGCGTCGTGACGAAGGTGCGCTCGAACACCGCCATCTGCTCCGGCGTGCCCTTGCGGTAGTTCTGCCCGATCATCGCCTCGACATGCGGAACGCGCGCGAGCAGCTGACCGTTCTGGTGGTGCATTGCGATCGAGGATTCCTCGCCGAGCCCGGTCGAGGCGAAGAAGGATTCGAGCTGCCCCGGTGCGATCGCACGCGAGACGAGCCCGAGGAATTCGCCATGCGGGCCGGAGACGCGCCGCGCGAACACGATTGCCGGTCCGTTGCCGAACCGGCCCTGGACCACCTCGATCTCTTCCTGCGCGGCCGGATCGTTCTTCAGGCGATTGAAATAGCCGCGGTCGGCGACCGAAACATCGGCGACCGGCCAGCGCCGTGACGAATTGATCAGGATGCCGTTCGAATCGAACACGTTGGCGCCGGCGACGTCGGACCAGCCACTGGCCTTTGCGCGCAGCACCTCGTGCATGGCGAGTGTGCCCATCTCGCTGCGGAAGATTTCGGCGGATTCGATGCCATGGCTTTCGAGCTCGGCGATGATGCTCTTCTGCAGCACCGCAAAGTCCTCGAACTCGCGGTCAAAATGCCGGGCCAGCAGCCGGACGGAGTTTTCCAGGCTGTCGCGGCCACTCTCGATCGCATTCTGCCGGAAGCGGTCGACGGTGAGCGCGGTGGCGATGGCAGTCGCGGCCATCAGCACGAAGCCGCCAACGATCAGCCATGTCAGCGGCGCCCCGCGCCAGCGGCGTAGCAACGCGCGCATCCGCGCGGTCCATCGTATCGATGTGCCCATCCAGCCCTCCCGTCGGACGCAAGATGCAGCAAAACCAACAAGACGCCGTTACCGGCGAAGGTTAGGAGAGTATGAATCGGAGCGAAATCAGAGGGTTGTTCCCTGGCGTGACCGGCGGATCCGCCGGTCCGGCGAGGCCTTTCACGGCGACGTTCTTGGGGGGCTTGTCCGGCCGTATCAGTCCAACGATCGTCTTGCTGCCGCAGCCAAATCGGCGCAATTTGCGCATCCGGCTGATTTGCGACCCAAGGTTCTGATTAAGGTTCTTCCGATGATGACCGCGTCCAAGGCCTTCATTGCACTCTGTCTGCTCGCGGTGATCGGCACCGTGCTGGTGATCGGCCCCACCGAGCTGCGCCGCCTGCTGCCGTCGGGGGCGAAGACCGAGGTCGCCATCGCGGCCAAGCCGGAGGCCAAGACCGAAGCCAAGACCGAAGCCAAGGTCGAGCCCCAAGCGGAAGCCAAGACCGAAACCAAGGCCGAAACCAAGGCCGAAACCAGGTCGCAACCCAAACCGGAACAGCAGAAGCTTGTTTCCAACGCGCCGACGTCACCAGCCGCGTCGCCGGCACCGGCGCCCGAGCCGAAGGCCGACGCGCTGGCCGAGACGCAGAAGCAGGTCGCGGCGCTGGCAGATCTCGCGCCGGTCAAGCCAGCGCCGCCTGTGGCCGATGCCGGTCCCCGTTTCGACGTCGCGCGCATCGACGATCATGGCGAGGCGGCGGTGATCGCCGGGCGGGCGGCGCCGGGTTCCAAGGTCGAGTTGCTGCGCGACGGCAAGCCGCTCGACTCGGTCGTGGCCGATGCGTCCGGTCAGTTCGTGATGACGCCGCCGCAGCTTCCGGCCGGCTCCTACGAGCTGAGCCTGCGGGCGAAATCGACGGACGGAACCGTCACGCAATCCAGCCGCTCCATGCCTGTGACCATCGCCGAGGTCGCATCGCCGCCGGCACGCCCGGCGCCGGCCGCGCGTCAGGAAGCGAAACAGGCCGAGACGCCTGGCGACAAGTCGGATGTCGTAGCGTCCTTGCCGTCGGCTTCGCCGCGCCTGGCCTCCGCCCCCGACGGCCCTGCGGCGCGGCCCAGATTGACCGGCGCGTCGAAGCCGAGGGCCATGGCGCGGACACCGGCCCACACCACCGTCGCATCGGCGTCGCCTGCGGATGCGATCAGCGCTGGACCGGCAGAGGCGGGCGGCAACCGTGTGATCTCGCGCGGCGACAGTTTGTGGGCGCTCAGCCGGCTCGCTTATGGCGACGGCGCCCGCTACGCCGTGATTTTCAATGCCAATCGCGACAAGATCCAGAACCCCAACCTGATCTATCCCGGCCAGACCTTCGTCGTGCCGCAAAAGGCGCAGTGAGGGCCGAAAGCAGCGAGGCAACATCGCCCGCGACGCTTTGCCCTGTGTCGCCATGGAACATTCGGTCCCTCCACGCGTCATCGTGATGCGGCGCAGTGCGCGCTTGGCGCTGGGAGGAGGCCGAGGTGCTCAGGTCAGCTTTCGTGTCGGGACGCATGGGACTGGCGCTGACCGGCGCCGCTCTCCTGTTTGTGGCAGTGCTGCTGCCGAATAAAGCCGAAGCTCAGTTCGGAATTCGCGGCGGCCCCGTCGGGGTCGCGCGTTTTGCCGTTGGTCACGTGCTCGGCATGGCGCGCTTGCGTCATTCCCGCATGGCGGTGCGCGGAAGCCGCTACCGCTCCGCCGCGCTGAGGTCGCAGGATCCTCGCGGTGCCGAGCGCGGCCAGCCGGCCAATCCTTATGTCATGCGTGCCGCGCTCACGGCGCAGGCTGCGCTGTCGGGCTGGCAGGGCGGAAGGCGTCCGCAGGGCTGGTGGCGCCATCCCGACGGTAGCTATGGCTGGGTCGGCCCGGTGTTCTGGCCGTTCGCGCATGACGATCTCACAACCGCAGTCATCTTGGGCGATACCACCAGCTTCTCGCTGTATGGCTATGGCGACATCTATGCCGCGATCTTCGCGCCTTACGCCGCCACCGAGCTTGCCGCTTACACCGCCCCGCAAGGCCGGCGCGCGCGGAAAATCCCGTCTGCCGAGGCTCTCTGCGACGCCAGCGACACCGGCGGCTTGCCCGTCGAACGCATCGCCGGCACCGTGCAGCCGAACGAATTGCAGCGCACCGCGCTCGACGAGCTTGCATCGGCTTGGAACGCTGCGCGCGATACCATCCGCGCAGCATGTCCGGAGCAGGCTCCGGCCACCGCTTCCGAACGTCTCGGCCTGATGCGCGGGCGCCTCGAGGCCATGATCAAGGCAACGGACGCGGTCGCGGCGCCGCTTGCGAAATTCGTCGGTCTCCTCACCGACGACCAGAAAGCCAGGCTCGATGCGCTCGCCAACGAGCGCCGCGCCGCGCTTGCCGCGGTCCAGCGCAAGGATGCGCAGAAGGACATGCAGGCGGCCGCCGCTGCCTGCGCCCCAGACTATGATCCCCGCTACGACGAAAAGGCGCAGCGTCAATACGAGCAGCTCGTGCAGCAGCAATGGCCCGCCGACATCGCCTCCACGCTCAAGCTCGACGAGGTCGCCCGCGCCCGCCTCGACGTGCTCCAGGACACCACCCTGCGCACCTTGGAGACGCTGAGTGCCTGTCCCGCGAAGACTGCGGAGACACCGCAGGGCCGCCTTGCTTCGGTGAAGACACGGCTGGAGACGATGCTGCAGGCAGTCGGCGGCGTCAGCGATGCGCTCGATGATTTCCAGGCCGATCTGAGCGACGAGCAGAAGGCCGGCTTCGAGGCGATCGGGCCGAAGCGCGGCGCGTTAGCGGCCGCGCGATCGTGAAGATCGGTCTGAGTGTGTCAAGCTCTACTCCGCTGCCAAGATCGTCCCCTCGACCTCACCGAACCCCACCCGATAACCATTGCCCTGACACCAGCCGCGCATGACGAGGCTGTCGCCGTCCTCGAGGAACGAGCGCTTGGTGGCACCGGGCAGCTCGACCGGCTCGGTGCCGTTCCAGCTGATCTCCAGAAGACTGCCGCGCTGCTCCTTCGCGGGCCCGGAGATGGTGCCGCTGCCCAGGAGGTCGCCGATATTCATGGCACAGCCCGAGGAGGCGTGGTGCATCAGCTGCTGCACCGAGGACCAGTACATGTATTTGAAATTGGTGCGGCTGATGCCGGCCGGCGCATTTGCGCCCGCGGCGCGCAAGGACACGTCGAGCGCGATGTCGTAGTTCTGCGGCTTCGTCTGCCTGAGATAATCGAGCGGCGCCGGCTCCTGCTCCGGCCCTTTGAGGCGAAACGGCTCCAGCGCCTCGCGCGTCACCACCCACGGGCTGATCGAGGTCGCGAACGCTTTCGCAAGGAACGGGCCGAGCGGCACATATTCCCATTGCTGGATGTCGCGCGCGCTCCAGTCGTTGAGCAGCACGAAGCCGAAGATCATCTCCTCGGCCTGTTGCTCGCTCAGCATGCCGCCCATCGGGGAGGGCTGGCCGACCACGACACCCATCTCCAGCTCGAAGTCGAGCCGCTTGCACGGTGCAAAGCTCGGGAGATCGACGTTCGGCGGCTTCAGCTGGCCGCGCGGCCGCTTCACCGTCGTGCCGGAGACCACGACGGTGGAGGCGCGGCCGTTATAGGCGATCGGCATATGCAGCCAGTTCGGCTGCAGCGCGTTGTCCTTGCCACGGAACATCACGCCGACATTGGTGGCGTGCTCCTTGGAGGAATAGAAGTCGGTGTAGCCGGAGACGGTGAACGGCAGATGCAGCCTCGCATCCCGCATCGGGACCAGGGCCTGCTTGCGCAGCTCTTCGTTGTCGCGCAGCTCCGGATGATCGTGACGCAAGAGTTCGCTGATCCGCGCCCGCGTCTTCGTCCACACTTTCGGCCCGAGCGCCATGAACGGGTTGAGCGAGGGCGCGGAGAAGACGCCGAGCGGACCAACGTCGAGCCGGGAATCCTGCTCGAGCGCCCAGAGATCGAGCACGTAATTTCCAATCGCGACACCGACGCGCGGCGTCGGATTGGCCGCCGTCGAGAACACGCCATAGGGCAGGTTCTGGATCGGGAAGTCGGAGGCGGGATCGACCTCGATGAAGGAGCGGAGGCTGGGATCGTTGGGGTGCGTTGTCACTTTGGCTCGGTCCTATCTTCCTTCTCCCCTTGTGGGAGAAGGTGCGCGAAGCGCCGGATGAGGGGTTTCTCTCCGCGAATGCAGAAGTAAGAGAGTCACACGCGGAGAGAGACCCCTCACCCGTCTCGCCGCTTCACGGCGAGCCACCCTCTCCCACAAGGGGAGAGGGGAAGAAAGCTACGGCCTGTTCGGGTCGAACCGCTTCTCCAGGCCCTTCCAGCAATCCGCGTAATCGTCCTGAAGCGTCGACGACTTCGCGGCATGCGCGGTGACGCGTTGCGGGTAGCGCGTCTCGAACATGAAGGCCATGGTGCCCGTCAGCTTCACCGGCTTCAATTCGCCGTTGCTGGCATGCTCGAAGGCGTCGCGATCCGGACCGTGCGGCAGCATGCAATTGTGCAAGGAGATGCCGCCGGGGACGAAGCCTTGCGGCTTGGCGTCGTAGACGCCGTAGATCAGCCCCATGAACTCGCTCATGATGTTCATGTGATACCAGGGCGGACGAAAGGTGTTGTCGGCGACCATCCAGCGCTCGGGGAAGATGACGAAGTCGATATTCGCGGTGCCCGCGGTCTCGGACGGCGAGGTCAGCACCGTGAAGATCGAGGGATCGGGATGGTCAAAGCCGATTGCGCCCACGGGAGAGAATGTGCGCAGATCGTATTTATACGGCGCGTAATTGCCGTGCCAGGCGACGACGTCGATCGGTGAATGGGGGAGCTGCGTCTTGAACAGCGAGCCGCCCCATTTCACGAACAGCTCGGTCGGCGTGTCCTTGTCCTCGTAGTTCGCGAGCGGCGTGAGGAAGTCGCGTGCATTGGCGAGGCAATTGGCGCCGATCGGCCCGCGCTCCGGCAGCGTGAAAGCGCCGCCGTAATTCTCGCAGAGATAGCCGCGCGCCGGTCCGTTCGGAATCTCGGCGCGGAATTTGACGCCGCGCGGGATCACCACGATCTCGCCGGGCTCGGCGTCGATGCGGCCGAACTCGGTGACGAGGCGAAGATTGCCCTGCTGGAGCACGAACATCAGCTCGCCATCGGCATTGTAGAAATGCTGGTCAACCATAGACTTGGTGATGAGGTACACATGCGCGGCCATGCCGGCCTGGGTATTGACGTCACCGGCGGTCGTCATCGTCTGCACGCCCTGGAGGAAGGTCACATCCTCCTTCGGCAGCGGCGTCGGATCCCAGCGCAGCTGCGCGATCGGCAGATCATATTCATGACATGGTGCCGAGCGCCAGAGGCCGGCATCGACCTTCTCGAAGCGCCCGGAATGCTTCACCGAGGGGCGGATGCGGTAGAGCCAGGAGCGTTCATTCGTGCCGCGCGGCGCCGTGAAGGGCGAGCCGGAGAGCTGCTCGGCATACAGACCGTAGGCGCAGCGCTGCGGCGAGTTGCGCCCGATCGGCAGCGCGCCCGGCAGCGCCTCGGTCTCGAAACTGTTGCCGAAGCCGGACATGTAGCCGGGCGTCACCTGTGCGGAGCTGCGAACGATCTGATCAGGCGAGGTATTGATGTTCATGACTATCCTCCTCCTTGCAAGGCGGCCCACATTTCCTGATCGCGCTTGTCGGTCCAGATCACGGGATCGTCGATCCCCGACGCTTCGTCGTAGGCGCGCGAGACGTTGAACGGCAGGCAGTGCTCGTAGATGGCGAAGCTCGAGAATTTCGGGTCCATGACTTCGCGGGTCGCGGCCATCGATTCCTTCAGCGTACGCCCCTTCGCGACTGAGATTTCGGCGGCACCATAGAGCGAGGTGACGAAGTCGCGCGTCATCGCGATGGCTTCGCGCACCGTGGCGGTGCCCTTGAGCGCATCGCCGCGGCCTGGTGCGATCGCCTTGGGATTGTAGTTGCGGATCTCGTTCAGGGTCGTCGGCCATTCGCGCAAGTGAGCATCGCCGCAATAGCAGGCCGAGTGATATTCGATGAGGTCGCCGGAGAACATCACCTCGGCATCGGGCACCCAGGCGACGATGTCGCCGGAGGTGTGGCCGGCCCCTAACTGCATCAGGCGCACCTCGCGCTTGCCGAGATAGATCGACATCTCGCCTTCGAAGGTCAGCGTCGGCCAGGTCAGGCCGGGGATGCTCTGCGCGTCCTGGAACAGACGCGGGAAGCGGCCGTATTCGGAATCCCAATCCTGCTTGCCGCGTTCCTCGATCAGCCGGTACGTCTCTTGCGAAGCGACGATGCCCTGCGCCTTGTAGGCGGAGGCGCCGAGTACGCGAACGGCGTGATAGTGCGACAGCACGACATATTTGATCGGCTTGTCGGTGACGGTGCGCACACGCTCGATCACCTTGTTCGCCATCGCGGGCGTCGCCTGCGCGTCGAATACGAGGCAGCCGTCATCGCCGACGATGACCGCCGTGTTCGGATCGCCTTCCGCGGTGAAGGCGTAGAGATCGGTGCCGATCTCGGAGAAGGTGATCTTCTTCTCGGAGAGATCACCGGTGGATGCGAAGTTCTTCGCCATCAGTTCATCCTTAAATCAGGGGTTATTGTTGTTGCTGTTGTTGCTGCTGGCCATCGACCATGCGCCTCTTGGCGAGGGTGATCGCCTCGCGCAGCACGTCGATGTCGCCGATATGGTTGGCGAGAATCAGCACCAGCGCCGCGTCGAAATCGGCGCTTTGCTCCTCGGTGAGGCCGCGATGCGCTTCGACGATGGCGCGGAACGCATCGTCCGGCCGCGCAAAGTTGGAGCTGGTGGAGAGCGGCATGTGAAACCTCAATACAAGCCTTCGGCGCGCGCCAGGGCTGCCGCGATCGTCGCCCGCGTTGGACGGTGGAAGCGCGCCGCGACATAACCGTCGGGCCTGAGCAGATAGGCGGCGCCGGGTTCGGCGCCGTAGCGCTTTGCAACCAGGCCTGAGGGATCGGCAAGCCCACCCTCACCACCGATGTGGATTCGCTTGACGCCATCGGGCGCATCGATCGGCGCGCCGTTGCTGAACGACAGCAAGGTAAAGTCCGTTCCGCTCTTGCGGAAGGCATCCGTCAGATAGATTTGCTCGCCGGCCGGCGTTGCAGCGGGCGCGTCGAGCATGGAACAGCCGGGCGATGGTCCACCGCGCCAGGCATCCGCATCGAGTGAAGACAAAGGCGAGTCATAGCTGCATGGCACCGAAAGCCGGCCGCCATTGACCATGCGCTTGCCGAACTCGGTCTCCTTGGCCAGCGACAGCACCGCCTTGCGCAGCCGCGCCTCCTGATGCGAGTTCGGTGCCATGAAATCGGTCGAACGGGTGGACTCGCGGATGTTCTCGTCTGCCGCCAGGCTCCGCTCGACGTGATAGCTCTCGAGGAGGCTCGCGGGCGACGTGCCGCGCAGCACGCGGTCGAGCTTCCAGGACAGGTTCTCGGCGTCCTCGAGACCCGAGTTCGCGCCGCGCGCACCGAAGGGCGAGACCTGATGCGCGGAATCGCCCGCGAAGACGACGCGACCATGGATGAAGCGGTCCATCCGCCGGCACTGGAATTTATACAGCGAGATCCACTCGAACTCGAACTTGTCGTGGCCGAGCATGCGCGCAATTCGCGGCCGCACGTTCTCCGGCTTCTTCTCGACGACGGGGTCGGCATAGCGATTGAGCTGGAGATCGATGCGCCAAACGTCGTCGGGCTGCCGGTGCAGAAGCGCCGAGCGTCCCGCATGGAACGGCGGATCGAACCAGAACCAGCGCTCGGTCGGGAATTCCGCCGTCATCTTGACGTCAGCGATCAGGAACTGGTCCTCGAACACCTGTCCGGCGAACTCGGCACCAACCATCTGCCGCAGCGAGGACCGCGCGCCGTCGCAGGCGATGACATATTGCGCGTGCAAGCGATAGGCCCCCTCGGGCGTCTCGATCGTGAGCGCAACGGCATCGTTGCGCTGCTCCAGCGCCGTCACCTTGTTGCGCCAGCGCAGATCAATCGCAGGCAGATCCTGGATACGGTCGACCAGATAGGCTTCGGCGTAATATTGCTGGAGATTGATGAAGGCCGGCCGCTTGTGGCCGTCCTCCGGCAGCAGATTGAACTGGTAGAGCTGCTGTTCGCCGTGGAAGATGCGGCCGACGCTCCACACCACGCCCTTCTCGACCATGCGGTCGCCGACGCCGAGCCGGTCCCAATATTCCAGCGACCGCTTCGAGAAGCAGATCGCGCGCGAGCCTTCGCCGATGCGGTCGGCATCGTCCAGCAGCACGACACGCTGGCCGCGCTGGGCAAGATCGATCGCCAGCGACAGTCCGACCGGACCGGCGCCGACGACCACGACCGGATGTGCGGCCGGGTTCTGGCCCGGACGATCCTGATCGGGGTGGCGTCGATAGCCGAACTGGGATTTGGCCTGGGCCATAGACGAACCTCGGCTCTGGTCAGAAGCGGACTGATCTGCTAGATAGTCTCACGTGCAACTATTTTGGACCGGAGCCGGCCGGTCGTCAACTGGAATTCGGAGCGCTCTTTTGGCGAGGACGACAGACACTGCGCTGAAGACACGCGGGGCCGACCAGGCATTGCCGAAAGCAAAGCCCCGGCTCGATTTGTTCAGATTCGTGCCGTTCCGCCTCAACCGGCTCGCGGCGGAGGTGAGTTCCGCGCTCGCGGTCGAATATCAGGAGCGCCACGGCCTCGACATTCCGGCATGGCGCGTGATCGCCACGCTAGGCTTCCGCAACGATGCCTGTAGCGCGCAATTCATCTCGCAATGCACCCGCACGCACAAATCGACCATCAGCCGTGCGGTGACCGCGCTGCTCAACGGGGAGCTGATCGAGCGGGTCGAGAACGAAGCCGACCGCCGCGAATTCCGCCTGCAGCTGACGAAGAAGGGCCGCGCGCTCTATGAGGAGCTGTTTCCGCAATTGCTTCGGCGGGAAGACGAGATCCTCGCCTGCCTCTCCGCACAGGAGCGCAAGCAGCTCTCGGCCCTCCTCGGCAAGATCGAGCAGAGCCTCGACCTGATCCAGACCAGCGAAGAGGCCGACGCCAAGCAGGCGTACTAGCGCTTTCGTCATTCCGGGCTCGCCGCGATGCGACGCCCCGGAATGACGCTATCGCATCATTCCGCAAACGACCGCGACGGCGGCAGGTGTAGCGCCCAGGCATCGACCTTGTCGCTGGCGCGCGGATAGATCTCCGTCACCATCGGATCATGCCCGGGAATGAATCGGTCGGGGTGACCAGCGAGGCGCTCGATCGTCTCCCAGCCCTGCGCCATGTCGCCGACATTGTAGACGATCGGGAAGGGACTCTTGCGCTGGAGATTGGCGTAGTAATGCGCGGCATCGGAGGCCAGCACGACCGGCCCGCGTGAAGTCTCCACCCTGACCACCTGCAAGCCGTCGGAATGGCCGCCGACGCGATGCACGGTCACGCCGGGGGCGACCTCGCCGTCGCCGGAATAGAAGGTGACGCGCTCGCCATAGACATGGCGCACCATCAGCGTGACGTGCTCGACCGAGAACGGATGGCGGAGCAGGCCGTTGCACATGCAGCGCCCCGTCGCGTAGGCCATCTCGCGCTCCTGAAGATGGAAGCGCGCCTGCGGGAAGCGATCGAGATTGCCGGCATGGTCGTAATGCAGATGCGTCACGATGACGTCGCGGATCGCGGACGCGGCGACGCCAAACCGCTCCAGTGCATCGACCGGATTGAGCGTCAGCTTGCGGGCTCGCGCACTTGCCTCCTCGGCGTTGAACCCGGTATCGACCAGGATGTCGCGGCCGTGCCCGCGGATCAGCCAGACGAAATAATCGAGATCCTGCGCCGCGCTGTCATGCGGATCGGGCACGAGGAAGTTCATGTGGGGGGTGCGGGGCGACATCGTCGCATAGCGCAGCGCGTAGATCTCGTAGGCGTTTCCCATGACTCTGCTCTTTGCTTTTTCTTTTGAATGGACCTTCGGGGACGAGCCGGCGCACCAAGCCATTGTCCGACGCAAAGGTCAAACACCTGAGGTTGCGAAGACCACAAGGTTGCGAAGGCCATACTCCTGCAATGTGAGACCAATCACATCTCTGACGCCCTGGCTGCCCCAACATCCGCCGACAGGATCGAGCCGATCCATTGAGTACAACCATGACAGCTTCTTCATTGCCTTCGCAACGTGCCCCTGTCTTGCGGTCGATCGTCGCAATAAAGTCGAATCTCCAAGCGGTTGACGCCCCCCACCCCCGGTTTGATAATGAATGGAGCGTAAGTTAAGGTCGCCGCGGCGCAAGCTGGGAACGGCGCCTTTTTGGCTGGACCGCGCTGATTATGAAAATTCGCTTCTTTCTTCTGCTGCTCTTGCTCATCTCGCTCGTCCCGACTGCCCCATCGCTTGCGGCCGGCGAGCGCTTTGCGTTGGTCATCGGCAACGCCAAATATCCGGATGCGGACGCCCCGCTGAAGGAACCGATCAACGATGCGCGCGCCGTCGCCGACGAGCTCAAGCGCGACGGCTTTTCGGTCGAGATCGGCGAAAATCTGACCGGCGACGCCATGCGCCGCGCCTTCGACAAGCTCTACAGCAAGATCAAGCCGGGCTCGGTGGCGCTGGTATTCTTCAGCGGTTTCGGCATCCAGTCGGCCCGTCAAAGCTACATGCTGCCGGTCGATGCGCAGATCTGGACCGAATCCGACGTGCGCCGCGACGGTTTCAGCCTGGAGACGGTGCTCGGCGAGCTCAACACCCGCGGTGCCGGCGTCAAGATCGCGTTGATCGATGCCTCCAGGCGCAACCCGTTTGAACGCCGGTTCCGCAGCTTCTCGGCCGGCCTGACGCCGGTCATCGCGCCGAACGGCACGCTGGTGATGTATTCGGCGGCACTGGCCTCGGTGGTCTCGGACGCTGGTGGCGACCGCAGCCTGTTCGTCCAGGAACTATTGAAGGAAATCCGCGTCCCCGACCTGATGGCCGAGGAGACGCTGAACCGTACCAAGATGGGCGTCACCCGTGCCTCGCGCGGCGAGCAGGTGCCGTGGATATCCTCTTCCTTGGCCGAAGATTTCTCGTTCATTCCGGGGGCCGGCGGATCGCGCCCGTCAAATCCGCCGCCGCCGCCCGCGCCGCCGGCCGTTGTCGCCAACAATCCGCCGCCGGCTCCACCCGCGCCGCCGACACCGCCTCCGCCGCCGAAGCCGGCCGACACGGTTGCGGCGCCTGCACCTCCGCCGGCGCCCGTGCCAGCCCCTTCGCCGAAGCCGCAGGTCGAGGCTGCCCTGCCGCCTCCGCCGCCGCCCGTGAAGCCGGTTGATCCCGCTCCGGCGCCGAGCGCGGACAGCGGGCCGAGCGCGGCCGTGCTGGCCGACGACCCCACGATCAAGAGCCTGACGGCCAAGATCGCCGCCAATCCTGACGACGTGAACGCGCTATACCGGCGTGGACAGGTCTATGCCAGCAAGGGCGCCTACAACCTCGCGATCAAGGATTTCGACGATACGCTCCGGATCAATTCGAAGGACGTCGAGGCGTTGAACAACCGGTGCTGGACTCGCACCGTGGTCGGCGATCTCCAGGCCGCGCTGAAAGATTGCAACGAGGCGCTGCGGCTGCGGCCGAACTTCGTCGACGCGCTGGACAGCCGGGGGCTCGTCAATCTGAAGTCGGGAGCGGTCAAGAACGCCATCGCCGATTTCGACGCGGCCCTGAAGATCAATCCGCGCCTGACCTCCTCGCTCTACGGGCGCGGCCTCGCCAAGCAGCGCAACGGTTCCGCCCAGGAAGGGGCGCTGGACATTGCCAATGCCAAAGCGATGGACCCGAACATCGTTCAGGAATTCGCAAGTTACGGAGTCCGTTGATTTTTTTTGGGCTGAGGTGATTGGGGCTTTCGAACCTTAAGCTGCCCACGGAAGACTAATGGGGCGGATGCTACAGGCGGCGCTTTTCGAGGGCCGCTTGCAGGAATTTGGAAACACGCGATCTGGCTGCGCAGGAGGGACTGGCTATGAGATTGGCTGCAAGGGGACTGACCGCGATCCTGTCCATCATCATCATCGGCGCCGCTCTGTCGCTGCCGGCCTCGTCCGCCTTCGCGGGCGACGAAAGCAACAGCAAGAACGTCACCGAGGATGAGATCCTCCGCGCGCTCGCTCCGCCGGCGAAGAAGCCCCTGACCCGCGGGCTCTCGATCGCCCCGCCGGCCGAGCCCGCGCCGAGCGCGACCGAGACCAAGCTGATCCAGTCCGTCCGTGGCCGCTCGACGCGCTCGCTGTCGTCGACCGAGCGCGAGGAGATCGCCTTGGCTGCCAAGGACAAGCCGAACATCGATCTCGAGATTACGTTCGACTACAATTCCGCCAATATCAGCGCGAAGTCGATGCCCTCCGTGCAGGCGCTTGGCCGCGCGTTGACCAGCCCCGACCTGAAGGGTTCGACCTTCGTGGTCGCGGGTCACACCGACGCTGCCGGCGGCGAAGCCTACAACCAGGACCTGTCGGAGCGTCGCGCGGATTCGATCAAGCGCTACCTCGTCGACAAGTACAGCATCTCGGCCACCGATCTCGTCACCGTCGGCTATGGCAAGAGCAAGCTGAAGAACCCCAGCCAGCCGCTGGCGGAGGTCAATCGCCGCGTGCAGGTCGTCAACATGGAAAACAAGACCACCGCATCGAAGTGAGCACGACGCAATCCTTTGCAGTGACGAGTCGTGATGCGGTGTAAAATCTCGCTTCAAAAGCGCGTCCCGCAGCCGTGCGGGACGCCGCTTTATTTCAGGGAAACGCTCTCGATGGGCCTCGCGCGGATGGCCGTGAGCCAGGCCAGGATGATCCGGCGATGAAATTCACCGAATATCTCAAGCCTGCCGGAACCGTGGTGTTCGTCGTTGCAGTCGGCATCGGCTATTATCTTTTCGAGCATCGGCGTCGCCCCGAGCCGAAGGAGACGCCGGGCGAGGCGCTCGTCATTGTGACGAAGTCGACCAATGCCTGCTTCTCCGACCTCGTGCGCGTGACGGGATTTTTCGTGCCGCGTCGCGAGGCGGTCGTGGTCGCCGACCAGGAAGGATCCAGGGTTACGGATCTCCTCGTCACCGAGGGTGCGGTCGTCACCGACAACCAGGAGCTAGCGCGTCTGACCCCGCCGCCGCAGATTCCGGGCCAGCCGCAGCGACCCGGCCCGCAAGGCCCGATTTCGTTGAAGGCGCCCGCGCCGGGTCTCATCACCGAGGTCCGCACCATCGTCGGAGCGCCGGCTTCCCCTCAGGCCGGCCCGATGTTTCGCATCGCCGTCAACAACGAGATCGAACTCGATGCCCAGGTCCCGGCGGTGCACATGACCAAGCTCAATCCCGGCGCGACCGTGCGCATCAGCCGCGACGACGCACCCGATTTGATTGGGCGGGTCCGGCTGGTTGCCCCCGAAATCGACCGCACGACCCAGCTCGGGCGCGTCCGCATCAGCGTCACCAACAATCCCTCGCTGAAGGTCGGCGTATTCGCCCGGGCCTCGATCGACGCCAAGCGCAGCTGCGGCGTCTCGATCCCCAAGACCGCGATCGACCATCTCACCGTGCAGGTCGTCAAGGGCAATGTCGTCGAGACGCGCAAGGTACGGGTCGGGCTGTCGTCCGACACGGCCACGGAAATTCTGGAAGGGCTCGAGGTCGGCGAAATCGTCGTCGCCGATGCCGGCTCTTCTCTCCATGACGGCGACCATATCAAAACCATGTTCGCCGATGAACTCGATCGCACGCGGGTACGCTGATGGCTCTCAATATCTCGGCATGGTCGATCCGCAATCCGCTGCCGTCGGTCGTCTTCTCGATCATCCTCCTGGTTCTCGGCTGGGTCTCCTTCACCAAGCTCGCGGTGACGCGGCTGCCGTCGGCCGACATTCCCGTGATCTCGGTCGTAGTCTCGCAATTCGGCGCGGCGCCCGCCGAACTTGAATCGCAGGTCACCAAGACGGTCGAAGACGCCGTCTCCGGCGTCGAGGGCGTGCGGCACATCACCTCCTCGATCACCGACGGCGTGTCGGTCACCACGATCCAGTTCGCGCTGGAGACCAACACCGACCGCGCGCTCAACGACATCAAGGATGCCGTGACGCGCGTGCGCTCCAATTTGCCGCAGAACGTCACCGAGCCGCTGATCCAGCGCGTCGACGTGATCGGCCTGCCGATCGTCACCTATGCCGCGATTTCGCCCGGCAAGACGCCGGAGCAGCTCTCCTATTTCGTCGACGACGTGGTCAAGCGCGCGCTGCAAGGCGTCCGCGGCGTCGCCCAGGTCGAGCGTATCGGCGGTGTCGAGCGCGAGATCCTGGTCTCGCTTGACCCGGACCGGTTGCAGGCAATGGGCCTGACCGCGGTCAATGTCAGCCAGAGCCTGCGCGGCACCAATGTCGACGTCGCCGGCGGCCGTGCCGAGATCGGCAAGAACGACCAGGCGATCCGCACGCTCGCAGGCGCCAAGACGCTGGGCGACCTTGCCGGCACGATGATCCCGCTGTTCGGTGGCGGTGAGGTCCGGCTCGACGATCTCGGTACCGTCACCGACACCATCGCCGACCGCCGCACCTTCGCCCGCTTCAACGGCGAGCCCATCGTCGCGCTCGGCATCAAGCGCTCCAAGGGCGCCAGCGACGTGAAGGTGGCCGAGGCCGTGCAGAAGCGCATCGACGCGCTCAAGGCCGCCTATCCCGACGTCGACCTGAAGGTGATCGACACCTCGGTCGAATACACCAACGGCAATTATCACGCGGCGATTTCGACCCTGTTCGAAGGCGCCATCCTCGCCGTCATCATCGTGCTATTGTTCCTGCGCGACCTGCGCGCCACGATCATCGCCGCGGTCTCGCTGCCGCTGTCGATCTTCCCGGCATTCTGGGCGATGGACCTGCTTGGCTTCTCGCTGAACCTCGTCAGCTTCCTCGCCATCACGCTGTCGACGGGCATCCTCGTCGACGACGCCATCGTCGAGATCGAAAACATCGTCCGGCACATGAACATGGGCAAGTCGCCCTATCGCGCCGCACTCGAAGCCGCTGACGAGATCGGCCTCGCGGTGATCGCGATTTCGCTGACGATCATCGCAATCTTCGCGCCCGCGAGCTTCATGTCGGGCATCGCCGGACAGTTCTTCAAGCAATTCGGCATCACCGTCTCGGTGCAAGTGTTCTTCTCGCTGCTCGCGGCGCGCTTCGTCACGCCTGTGCTCGCCGCCTATTTCCTCAAACACGGCCAACACGAAGAGCCGCCACCAGGCCGCGTGCTGCGAGCCTACCATGGGATCGTGGCCTGGTCGGTGAAACACTATTTCATCACGGTGCTGGTCGGCCTCGGCGTCTTCGCCGCCTCGATCTGGAGCATCACGCTGCTGCCGCAGGGCTTCCTGCCGGCGCAGGACAGTGCCCGCTCGCTGCTCGCTCTCGAGCTGCCGCCGGGCACTCAGCTCGCCTACACCGAAAAGGTCACCGAGGACATCGTCGCGCGCCTGCGCAAGCGACCCGAGGTGAAGAGCATCTTCGTCGACGGCGGGCGAGTTCCGCCGGGGACCCAGGAGGTCCGGCGCGCATCTCTGATCATCAACTACACGCCCAAGGACGACCGCGACATTACCCAGCGCGAGCTCGAATTCTCGATCAGCCAGGAGCTGGAGAACATTCCCGACATCCGCTTCTGGTTCCTCGACGAGAACGGCCTGCGCGCCATCTCGCTGGTCGTGACCGGCGTCGACGCCAACATCGTCAACAATTTCGCGAGCGAGCTCGCCACGCAGATGAAGCGGATTCCGACCATCTCCAACGTGATCTCGGAAACTACGCTGGAGCGGCCCGAGCTGCGGATCGAGCCGAGAGCCGATCTCGCCGCGCGGCTTGGAGTCTCGACCGAAAGCCTGTCGCAGACCATCCGCGTCGCCACCATCGGCGACGTCGGTCCCGCACTCGCCAAGTTCGACGTCGGCGATCGCCTGGTGCCGATCCGTGTCCAGCTCGAGGATGCCGCGCGCGGCAATCTCAAGACGCTCGAGCAGCTCCGCGTGCCGCTGGGCGAGCGCGGTGAGAAGGGCGGCGTGCCGCTCTCGGTCATCGCAGACGTCAAGCTCGACCAGGGACCGACCAGCATCAACCGCTACGATCGTGAACGGCAAGCGACCGTCGCCGCCGATCTCGTCGGCTCTGCCGCGCTCGGCGACGCCACCAAGAAAATCAACGACCTGCCGGTGATGAAGAGCCGGCCGAAGGGCGTGAAGGTCTCGCCCTCCGGCGATGCCGAAAGCCTCAACGAACTGTCTGACGGCTTCGCGACAGCGATCACGGCGGGCCTGATGATGGTCTATGCCGTGCTGGTGCTGCTGTTCGGCACCTTCCTCCAGCCGATCACCATCCTGTTCTCGCTGCCGCTCTCGATCGGCGGCGCGATCGCGGCTCTGCTCCTCACCGGCAAGCAGCTCACGACGCCGGTGTGGATCGGCATCCTGATGCTGATGGGCATCGTCACCAAGAACGCGATCATGCTGGTGGAGTTCGCCATCGAGGCCATCAAGGCCGGCAAGCCTCGTGAGGAGGCCATGATCGATGCCGGCATGAAACGCGCCCGCCCGATCGTGATGACCACGATCGCGATGGCAGCGGGCATGATCCCAAGCGCGCTCGCGGTCGGCGCCGGCGGCGAGTTCCGCTCGCCGATGGCGCTCGCGGTGATCGGCGGCCTGATCTTCTCGACCATCCTGTCACTGGTGTTCGTGCCCGCGATGTTCATGGTGATGGACGATCTCGGCGCCCTGATCTGGCGCTTCGCCAAGCGCCTGATCGTGCACAGCGAAGATGCCGAGATTGATGGCCATCACGCAACGGCGGGCACAACGCCGGCGAACGCCGCGCCGACGAACGTCGCGCGGCCCGCGGCGGAGTAGGATCTGAGGCAAGACGGCGGCGGATCTCGCACTGGCGAAAGCCGGCCGTGCGAGCTATATTGTGTTTATGAACTTCACGCGCATCACGATCGATCCTGCGGTCTGCACCGGTAAGCCCTGCATTCGCGGGCTGCGGTTTCCGGTCGCGCGGCTGCTCGGCTTATTGGCGGCCGGTGAGACCCGCGAGTCAGTCCTCAATGAATATCCCTATCTCGAACGCGAAGACATCGATGAAGCGCTGCGTTATGCCGCTTTCCTAGCAGAGGATGAGGCTGTCGAGCTGCACCCTGCAGTTCCGGCGAAGTGAAATTCTTGATCGATATGCCGCTCTCGCCAGCGCTATCGCGCTGGCTCGCGGAGTCGGGGCATGACGCCGTCCATGCTTCCGCGATCGGGCTCCACGCTGCCAGTGACGTTGACATTGTCGATTATTCCAGGCGGGAAGCGCGCACCATCATTACGGCAGACCTAGACTATCCGCGGCTCATTGCGACTGCAGGCAGCGACGGCCCAAGCCTCATTCTATTCCGAGGCGGTGACTGGGCAGAAGCGGCCGTCCGCTTCCGATTGGCAGAGGTCTTATCCGTGCTGACCGAGGACGAGATTCAGAGCAGCATCGTCACCGTCGATCGGGATCGCGTCCGCCGGCGCAGGCTTCCGGTCGGTTGATCGCTACTCGTTCCGCGCGATCGCCGTCAGCTTGGTCATGTTGCGCAGCAGGATGCGGCCGCGTTGGAGATCCAGAATCGCCTCCTTGCGCCAGGCCTGAAGCTGGCGGTTGACGCTTTCGCGGGCGGCGCCGACGAAGACGCCGAGTTGCTCCTGCGAGATGTGCACCTCGGAACCGAAATCGGCGGCGAGCGCGCAGAGCCGCCGGGCCAGACGCACCGGCAGCGGTTGCAGCATGGATTCTTCCATGCGCTCGCTCTGCCAACGGATGCGCTGGCACAGCAGCGCGATGATCTTGATCGCGACCTTCGGCTCGCGCTCGAGGAAGCCGAGGAAATCCTCGCGCCGCAGCACGAACAGCTCGCTGGTCTCGCCCGCGGTCGCATCGGCCGTGCGACTCTGGCCGTCCAGCACCGCGACCTCGCCGAACAGGTCGCCCGGGCCCATGAAGTTCAGCGTCAGCCGGCTGCCGTCGGAGGCGCCGGTCTCGATGCGGACCTGGCCGCGGCGCACGCCGAACAGCGCGTTGCCGGGATCGCCCTTCTGGAACAGCACCTCGCCATTGCCCAGATGCTGGGTGTGGCAGAGGCTGGACAATCGCTGGAGCTCGTCCGCGCCGAGATCCGCGAACATCGCATTCATCTTCAGGATGACCGCAAATTCGGCCTGCTTGCTCATTTCAATGTCCTGTCAATTTGGTCGTGAATGCCCTTGGCAAATCGCTTGGAACCATCAACATCAGGATCGCTTAAAACCACGCCGGGGAAGTGTGTCATAAGTCACATAACTTTGCAGCACCCCAAGACTATTTTTGCGCGCTTGGAGCCGCTTCCCGTCCCGGGATAAACTCACGAGTAAAAGACGGGCAATCTGCCGGGTTGCAGCCCATTGTCCGCCGCTGGGAAGTCGAGATGAGAGCACTGAGGTTCGTCGGCGCGGCACTGGCCGTCGTCATCGTCGTGATCGCAATCCTGCTGGTGATCGGGATCCCCTCCGGCTTCCTGACCTCGACGATTGCCTCGCGGGTCGAGAGCGCAACGGGCTATCGCCTGTCGGTCGACGGCACCACGAAAATCAGCCTGTGGCCGACGCTGAAGGTCACCCTGAACGATCTCACGCTGCAAGACCCGAAGGACCGCAACGGCCTCACGCGCCTGACGGTTGACAGCGTGCAGGCCGACATGTCGCTCTCCAGCGTATGGTCGGGCCGTCCTGAGATCAGCGAGCTCGTCGTCACCCATCCCGTGCTCTACCAGCCGTTGCTGCGTGAGCGCCTGCCGAATGCCGGCACCGCAGCGAGGCCGCGCACGATCGACACCGGTGGTGCGATCATCGACCAGATCAAGATCATCGACGGCGAGGTCGCATTTGCGCGCGTGCGCGACCGCATCGAGGGCCGCATCAGCGCCATCAATGCCGATGCCGTCGTCGGCCGAGACCGCAAGGTGAACATCGCCGGCACCGCGCGCGTCGGTGAGCACCCGACCAAGTTCGACATCAAGGCTACGACGCCGGCCGCGCCGGGCGAGCGGCAGGCGATTCCAGTTGATTTCGCCATCGACATGCCCAGCGTGCTGAAGTCCCAGCTCGCGGGACATGCCGAGATGCGGATGAACGGCGACGTCGTGATGATCAACGGCGTGAACGGCAGGCTCGGCGATGGAACGTTCAACGGCTGGGCGTCGGTCGACATCGCCAGCAAGCCTCTGGTCAAGGTCGATCTCGACTTCCAGCGGCTCGCGATCCCGCTGGCGAAATCGCCGCAGGGGACGTCCGGCCAGCCCTGGAGCAATGCGCCGATCGACGTCTCCGGGCTCAATTATGTCGATGCGCAGGTGCGGATCTCCGCGAACGAGGCCGTGATCGGCGATGCGCGCATCGCGCCGCTCGCGCTCGAGGCCAAGCTCGCCGGCGGCGTGCTGAAGGCGGGCACCGCCAATCTCGGCGCCTATGGCGGCCAGATTTCGGGCGAAGTGATCCTCGACGCGACCACGGGTGCGCCGAGCTTTGCCATGCATTCCGACCTCGTTGGCGTGCGCGCGCTGCCGTTGCTTCAAGGACTTGCCGAATTCGACCGCATCGACGGCAAGCTGCAGGCCAAGCTCGCGTTGCGCAGCGCCGGCACCAGCCAGCGCGCGCTGATGGCGAACATGCAGGGCACGGCCTTCGTCAATTTCCAGGACGGCGCGATCCGCGGCATCAACGTCGCGCAGATGATCCGCTCGCTGACGACGAGCACGCTGTCCGGCTGGCAGGAAAACCAGAACCCGAGCCCGGAGCAGAGCACGGACCTGTCGCAGCTCTCGGCCTCCTTCCGTATCGACAAGGGCCAGGCAGTGACGACCGATCTCAATCTGATCGGGCCACTGGTGCGGGTGACCGGCGCCGGCACCATCGCGCTCGATACCAAGATGATGGGTTTTCGCGTCGAGCCGAAGCTCGTGATGACGACCGAAGGCCAGGGCCGCACCTCCGATCCGGTCGGCTTCGGCATTCCTGTGATGATCCAGGGCAGCTGGTCGCAACCGCGGATCTATCCTGACATGGCCGGCATGCTGGATAATCCGGACGCCGCCTATGCCAAGCTCCGCGAGATGGGCAAGGGCCTGTTCGGCCCTGACGGTGCTGGCCTCGACAACATTCTGGGCAACCTCGGTCTCGGCGGCACCCCCGCACCGGGCGCCGGCAGCGCCAATCCGCAAGGTCAGCAGCCGGGACAGAACAATTTGCTAGGCGGCCCTCTGGGCGAGGCCCTCGGCAATCTGATCCAGCAGGGCCTTTCCAGCGGAACGGGGGCAGGCGCCAGCCCCGGCACTGGGACGGGCCGCAGCCGCAGCCTGCCGGCACCGCCATCGGCGCCGGCCCCGCAGGCCTCTCCGGCGCCCCCGGCTCAGGACGACGCATCGATGGCGCAGCAGGACAGTCAGCCAATGAACGACGTCCTGCGGCAGCTCTTCAATCGGTGATCGGCAAGCCCCGCGTTGATCCCTCGCGGCCCTTCCTTTGCATCGCCTCACACCGGGTAACCACGACGGCGGCCCGGCCGGCGCTTGACAATCCCCCGGCCCAAACTGTGGTAGAAGGCTCGAAAGGGCCGTACGGCCCATAGCGCGCAGCGTCAGTGGCGGCGCGAGAGGATCGGGATGGCAGGAGCGAACGACAAGACACGATCTCTGCGCGGGGGCCTGTTCGCCAAATACGTCGTCTCCCTCGTCGGCCTGGTTGTGTTCGTGCTCGCCGTCAACGGCGCGATGGAGACCTGGATCTCCTACCGCGCCACCCGGACGCAGCTGACCGACGGGCTCGAGGACAGGGCGCAGGGCGCCGCCCGTCGCATCGAGCAGTCGATCTCGGAGCTCGAGCGCCAGATCAGCTGGGTGACGCGGGCGAGCCAGGACACGCTCGAGAAGCGCCGCGCCGACTACGCCTCGCTGCTGCACCAGGTCTCGGTCGTCAACCAGCTGTTCCAGCTCAACGGCGACGGCCGCGAGGTGCTGCGCGTCTCGCGCCAGTCGACCACGACCGGCAGCAATTCCGACCTCTCGCGCGACATGCGCTTCACCGACGCGGTCGCGCGCGGCGTCAGCTACGCGCCGGCCTGGTTCGCCGACCAGACACCGTACATGGCGATCTCGGTGGCGCATTCCGGTTTCAACGCCGGCGTCACCGTCGCCGAGATTGATCTCAGCTTCCTCTCCGATCTCTTGTCCGACGCCCAGGTCGGCAAGGCGGCCTTTGCCTATGTGGTCGATCCGCGCGGCCGCGTGCTGGCGACGTCCTCGAGAGGGCCTGAAGTCGGCAAGGACCTATCGAAGCTGCCGCAGGTCGCGGCCTTGATCGCACCCGGCGGCGAGCCCGACACCTCGGGCACCGACTTCAACGGCCATTCGGTGATGAGCGCGGCGAGCACGGTGCCGAAGCTCGGCTGGAGCGTGTTGTTCGAGCAGCCGACCACGCAGGCCCTGATGCCGATCCGCGACCAGCTGGTGCGGATCGCGCTGCTGATCGGCATGGGCCTGATGGTCGCGATCCTTGCCGGCACGCTGCTGGCACGCCGCATGATCATCCCGATCACGGCGCTGCGCGACGGCGCGCACAAGCTCGGCGAGGGCGATTTCAGCCACCGCATCGACGTGCACACCTCGGACGAGTTGGAGGACCTCGCCGGCCAGTTCAACCGCATGGCCGACCAGATCCAGGAGACCTATTCGAACCTCGAGACCAAGGTCGAGGAGCGCACCCGCGATCTCGCGCAGTCGATCCACGAGCTCAAGGTGCTGGAAGAGGTCGGCCGCGCGGTCGCTTCCTCGCTCGATCTCAACGCCGTGCTGCCGACGATCGCGTCCCGCGCCATCGAGATCACCCATGCCGATGCCGTGCTGATCTACGGCCATGACGCGCAACGGCACTGCTTCAATCTGGTCGAGGCCAACGGCATCGACAAATCGGCCGAGGGGGCCCACGTCACCATCGCGGAAGGCGCGAACATCCTGAGCGACGCTGCAGCGAGCGGCGCGCCGATCGCGCTGGCCGATCTCGACGAGGCGGCCGAGCAGCCGCTGCGCGACGTCGCCGTCAATGCCGGCTTCCATTCGGTGCTGGTGGTGCCGCTGATCGACCAGCAGGGCACGCTGGGCTCGCTGGTGGTGCTGCGCCGTGCCGGCGGCGCGTTCGCGCCCAGCATCATCGGCCTGATGCGCACCTTCGCCAACCAGGCGGTGCTGGCGATGCGCAATGCGCGCCTGTTCACCGAGGTCGACCACAAGGGCCGCGAGCTCGAGGCCGCGAACGAGACCGTGCGTGCCCAGGCCGACAAGCTCAAGCAGCAGACCGAGCAGCTCAAGGACTGGAACAAGTCGCTGGAGGAGCGCGTCAGGACCCAGCTCGGTGAGATCGAGCGCATCCGCAAGCTCGAGCGCTTCCTGGCGCCGCAGGTGGCGCAGCTGATCGCCTCCTCCGACAGCCCCGAGGGGCTGCTGACCAGCCAGCGCCGCGAGGTCACCGTGGTGTTCTGCGATCTGCGCGGCTTCACCGCCTTCACGGAAGCGACCGAGCCGGAAGAGGCGATGAACGTGCTGCGCGAATATCACGCCGCGCTCGGCAAGCTGATCTTCAAATACGAGGGCACGCTCGACAAATATGCCGGCGACGGCGTGATGGTGCTGTTCAACGCGCCGATCCAGTTCGAGGACCACACCAAGCGCGCCGTGAAGATGGCAATGGAGATGCGCGACACCATCGGCCCCCTGACCGAGCGCTGGCGCAATCGCGGCCACAGCCTGGGGTTCGGCATCGGCATCGCGCTCGGCTATGCCACGCTCGGCCAGGTCGGCTTCGAGCAGCGGCTGGAATATGCCGCGATCGGCAGCGTCACCAACCTCGCCTCCCGCCTCTGCGGCGAGGCCAAGGCCGGCCAAGTCGTGGTCAGCCGCCGCGTCTACGGCATGGTGGAGCCGTGGGTGGAAGCGCGCGCCCTCGACGATCTCCAGCTCAAGGGCTTCAACCACCCCGTGCTCGCGATGGAGATCTTGAGCTGGCGCGAGGAGGTGGACAATGTCGTCGACGCTTCCGCGGCGAGGCGGCGGGGGTAGTCAAACGCAACGTACGAAAACAACCCCATGCACAGTAGGCGAGTGCTGTGGGATCAATGACTTACGCGAGCGCCGCGCGAGCACTCGTGTCGTTTGACACGTCGGGCAAAACACCGGGAGAGGGGCATCTCTCCCACGTCCCTATCCGAACCACATCCCGTCTCCCCGCGACCAACCCTCGCCTCAACGGCGAGGCCTTAAGTCCGTATGGAGACCACCCGTGGCCTTGCCTTCGCGTGCTCATGATTTGCAGATGCTGGATCGTCCCGTGGACCGGGCGCGCGACCAGGGCTGGGTGTATGGGCTGCCGCCGGGCATCAGGAGCGAACAATGGCCGTTCGATCCGGTCAGCGGGTATCCGCTGATGCACGGCTTCACGCTTCTGTTGCCGGAGGATTACCGCGTGCATGGCCCTGACATCGTCGCGGTGTCGTTCTTTGCCACCGCGCCCGATCACAATGACGGTGGCGCGCCCGACGATCCCGAAGTTCGCGAGGCCGTGATGGCGATGCCTGCACATCCGCGCCTGTCGCGGATGACCGATATTCTCGACTACGAATATGCCGCGCTGCTGCTGACCAGGGTCGAATATGAGGGACCTTTCGCGCCGCCGCCCGCGCCGCTTGCGCTCGCCACCGCCGAACGGCCGCGTTGGCTCGACGTCGGCGGCGCCAGTGCGTTCTACGAGGCCGCCGCGCCTTACGCCCGGAAGATGTTCGCCGCGCCGCCGCGCGCCGATCTCCGCGAGACCCGCGCGATCGCCATGACGCCCCGCGCGAACGATCCCAATGCCGGCAAGGGCCCGCAGGACGAGCACACCCGCAAGAACCCGCCGACCGGCTATCAATCGTACTATTATTTCGCCGGCGAGGTGGTGAACGGCGACAATTATCGCCAGCACGACTGGGCCAAGGACCACGCTCCCAACCATCTCGGTGGCACCATGCGGCCTTGCCAGGCCGTGCCGGAGATGAGCCCGTTCTACATCGAGTTCGAGGAATATTTTGGCGGCTACAATTTCGGGGGCGGCAACGCGCAGCTCGACTTTAGGGATATGAAGTTCGACTGGGCGTGCGGCTGATCCCGACGAGCGTGCGGCCGCCTCCACGGCACAACCCGCGGTCTAAAAATCGAAAATCGATTTTTTGTTGACCGAGCGGCGATGCCTTGCGATCATCGCCCAATGGGTCCGCTCCAGTTTGATATGTCCGGCAACCCGGGCGACGGTCCGCGCAGCCTGACTTCGGCGCTGCACGAGCGGCTGCGCGCCGACATCCTGGCGGCGCGGCTGATGCCGGGTCAGAAGCTGCATATCGCCGGCCTCGCCAAGCAGTTTTCGGTGAGCCTTGCCGCCGTCCGCGAGGCGCTGTCGCGGCTCGTTGCCGATGGACTCGTGCAGGCGTCGGACCAGCGCGGCTTCCGCGTCAGCCCGGTGTCGCTCGCCGATCTCGCCGACGTCACCCAGACCCGGATCGACATCGAAGGGCTCGCGCTGCGACGGTCGATCGAGCGCGGCGATGAAGCCTGGCTCGCCTCGGTGAAATCGACCTGGGCGGCTCTGAAAGCCGTCCCGTATCATTACCCCGACGATCCGACCGTGCATTACGAGGAATGGGTGATCCGTCACCGCATCTTCCATCGTGCGCTGGTCAACGCCTGCGGCTCGCCATGGCTGCTTGGCTTCCGCGACGTGTTGCACGAGCAAAGCGAGCGCTATCGCCGTCTGTCGATCCGCCGCGAGCCCGGGGTCAAGCCGCGCGACGTCGAGGCCGAACACGAGGCGATCGTCGGGGCCGTGATGAAGCGCGATGCGGATGCGGCAGTTCGCGCCTTGTCAGAGCATTTCGGCACCACCAAGGAATTCGTCGAGCTCGCCGCCTCGCGCATTGCGGAGGTGAGCCGCACGACCTGACGATCCCCAGACATTCGGCATAAAAAAAGACAGACCGGGAGGAAACAGAATGAAGATCAATCGCCGTCATGCGTTCATGTCGCTCGTTGCCGCCGCTATCCTGGCCGGCCCTGCGAGCGCCGCCGACACCATCCGCGTCGGCCTGCCCACGAAAACCTACTGGCCGACGACGATCGCCGAGACGGCGGTGCGCCAAAAGCTGTTCGAGAAGGAGGGCATCAAGGCCGAGCTGACGATCTATCGTAGCGGCGCGGAGACCTTCGAGGGCATGGCAGCGGGCGCGGCCGACATCATTCTCGATCCGCCGTCGCTGGTCTCCGCCGGGCGCAAGAAAGGCGTGATGTCGCGCATCGTCGCCAATGCCGCGATGGGCAATTTCGGCTGGCAGTTGATGGTGCCGACCAAGTCCACGCTCGACGTCAAGGACCTCAACGGCAAGAAGGTGGCGATCACCGCAGCCGGCTCCGGCTCCGACCTGCTCGCGCTGTGGACCATCCAGGACAAGAAGATCGATTTCACGCGCGTTCCCGTCGGCGGCGGCGGCCTGGTGCCGAACTTGTTGGCCGGCAATGTCGATGCCGCCGTGGTCTATTCGCCGCTGAGCTTCCAGATCTCGAAATCCGGCGAAGCCAAGACCATCCTCGACTACGCGACCGCGGTTCCGCCTAACCTCACCGCGGGCTGGATCGTGCTCGACAAATTCGCCGACGCCAAGCCTCAGCTGGTGCAGAAGGCCGTCAACGCGCTCTACGGCGCGGTCGCGTTCATGCGGGCCAACCGTGACGTCACCGTCAAGCTGATCGCCGAGCTCTACGAAATGCCGCCGGAGATCGCCGGCCTCGAATACGACAACACGATCATGAAGCTCGAGACCAGCGGCGACATGGGCGCGGCGAATGTGAGTGCCGCCGTGCAGCTGTCGCTCGATCTTGCCAAGCTCGGCGGGCTCAAGGACATCGTGCCGGTCGAGGAGGTGATCTCGACCAAGTTCAAGCCGGTTCCGACCAAGTAGCCGCGATGCAGAGCACGCTCGCCGTCAACCTGGCGCGGATCGCGATCATCGTCGCGATCCTGGCGCTATGGGAGATGCTGTCGCGCACCGGCATCGTCAATCCGCGTTTGCTGCCGTCGGCATCCGACACGTTCGTGACGCTCGGCGACCTCTTGCAGCGCGCGGCGGTGCAGAAGGACCTGGTGGTCACCGCGACCGAGGTGCTGACGGCGTTTGCGCTCGCGGTGCCCTTCGGTGCATTGATCGGCTACCTGGTCGCGGAAAACCGCTACTTTGCCGATGTCGCCAAGCCGTTGCTGTTCTTCGCCTTCAGCATCCCGAAATCGATCTTCCTGCCGATGTTCATCCTGGTGTTCGGCGTCGGCTTCGCCCAGAAGGTCGGCTTCGGCTTCTTCTCCACCATCTTCATCGTGATCATGTCGACCACAACGGCGGTGGAATCGGTCAAGGTCGAGCATCTCACGGTGGCGCGCTCCTATGGCGCGACGCCCTGGCAGACCGCGTTTCGCGTCTATCTGCCGAGCATGCTGCCGGTGCTGCTGGAAGCCCTGCGGATATCGATGATCTTCAATCTGACCGGCGTCATCCTCGCCGAGATGTACGCCTCGCGCGACGGCATCGGTCACCAGATCGCGACCTGGGGCGAGAATTTCCAGATGAAGCAGCTCCTCGCCGGCGTCGTGATGGTGGCCGCGATCGCCATGACCTTCAACGAACTTGTCAGATGGGTGGAAACGCGATGCAGCCATTGGCGAACGTGACCCCTTTGAAGCCCGCCGCGCGCGCCGGCGCGATCGAGGTGAAGAATGTCGGCCAGGTCTTCAAGACCCGGACGCAGGACGTCGTCGCGCTGGAGGACGTCTCGCTCGAGGTCAAGCCCGGCCGCTTCGTCGTGCTGGTCGGCCCCAGCGGCTGCGGCAAGTCGACCCTTCTGATGATGATGGCGGGCCTGCGCCAGCAGACTGCGGGCACCATCACCGTCAGCGGTGCGCCGATCCCGCAGCCCGACCCCGACCGGGTCGGCGTGGTGTTCCAGGAGGCCAGTTTGTTTCCCTGGTTGACGGCCGAGGATAATGTCGAGTTTCCGCTGGCGCTGCGCGGCGTGCCCAAGGCCGAGCGCCGCGCCAAGGCGCAGGATGCGCTCAAGCTGGTCGGGCTCGACGGGTTCGGCAAACGTCATCCGCATGAACTTTCGGGCGGCATGAAGCAGCGTGTCTCGATCGCGCGCGGCCTGGTGCAGGACCCTCCGGTGCTGCTGATGGACGAGCCGTTCGCAGCGCTCGACGAGCAGACGCGAATGACCATGGGCGACGAGCTGCTGCGGATCTGGGCCGCGACCGGCAAAACGGTCGTCTTCGTCACGCACAGCCTCACCGAAGCTGTCTACCTCGCCGACGAGGTGATCGTGATGTCGGCGCGGCCCGGCCGTATCGTGGACCATCTCCAGGTGCCGCTGCCGCGGCCGCGCACCTACGAGATGCTCAGCGGCGATGCCTTCGGCAGCCTGCGCGATCGTATCTGGCGGCATATCCGCAAATCGGCGTGAGGCGGGGATGAGTACCTGGATCAGCGCAAAGACGCTGCGACATCTGATCGTGATCGGCTTGATCGCGTTGTGGGAGCTGCTGCCCCGCAGCGGGCTCATTGCCGAATTGTTCCTGCCCTCGCTGTCGTCCACGCTGATGGCGGGCTGGACAGACGCGGGTGAATACGGCCATGCGCTTGCGGTCACGCTCTACGAGATCGTGGTCTCCATGGCGTTTGCCTGCGGCGGCGGCATCCTGCTCGGCGCCATCGTCGGCAGCCTGCCCGGTCCGCGCATCCTGATCATGCCGATGGTGTCGAGCCTCTACGCGGTGCCGCTGGTGATCCTCTATCCCGTTTTCACGGTATGGCTCGGCATCGGCTCGGAATCCAAGATCGCGTTCGCTTCGATCTACGGCTTCCTGCCGACGATGCTTGCGACAGCCGCCGGCATCCAGACCATCGACCCGCAGCTCCTGCTCGCGGCCCGCAGCATGGGCGCGACGTTGCGCCAGCGGCTGGTCCGCGTCATCATCCCGGCTGCGATCCCGACGGTGCTGTCCGGCCTGCGTGTCGGCGGCGCTCTGGTGATCGTCGGCGTCGTCGTGTCGGAGATGCTGATCTCCTCGGCCGGCATCGGTTATCTGATCTCGCGCTACCGCACCATCCTCGACAGCGCGCATGTGTTTGCGGGCGTGCTGCTCGTGCTGTTCCTCGCCATCGGCTTCAACACCGTGATCCGGTGGATCGAGCGCAAGGCGGCGATCTGGCAGACCGGCACCCGCGGCGGCCAGGCCAATGACGATGTCGCGCAGGGCGCGATGCAGCCGGCGACCTGAGGCATGCGCGTGTACGATCTGACCCTGACCTTCGACAACGGTCCCGACCCTGACGTGACGCCGCGCGTGCTCGATAGTCTCGGCGCGCGCGGCATCAAGACCACCTTCTTCGTCATCGGCGAGAAGCTTGCCGATCCCGAGCGGCGCGGACTTGCGGAGCGAGCCCATCGTGAGGGTCACTGGATAGGCAATCACACCTTTACGCACAGCATTCCGCTCGGCGAGCAATTCGGGCGCGACACCGCAGAGGTTGAGATCGGCCGCACGCAGGATGCGATCGGCGACCTCGCGCATCCGCAACGTTGGTTTCGGCCGTTCGGCGGCGGCGGCAATCTGGACAAGCGGCTGCTCAAGCCGTCCGTGGTCGACTATCTCGTCCGCAAACAGCATAGCTGCGTGCTGTGGAACTCCATTCCGCGCGACTGGGACGACCCCGACGGCTGGACCGAGCGCGCGCTCGACCAGTGCAGCCGGCAGCCCTGGACGCTGATGGTGCTGCACGACCTGCCGACCGGCGCGATGGCGCATCTGGACCGCTTTCTCGATCGTGCCAGCGCGGCCGGCGCTCGTTTTCGCCAGGACTTCCCGCCGCCATGCGTTCCGATCCGCCAAGGCGAGATCGCGCTCGCGCTCAACGACTATGTTTCCTCCATCGAAGAGAGTGTCTGACTGATGAAAGTTGCAAGCTTCACCATCGCGGCCACGGCGAGCTATGGCATCGTCACCGACAAGGGTGTCATCGACGCCGGCAAGCGCCTGAAGGCGTATCCGACGCTGAAGGCGCTGCTGGCGAAGGGTTCGCTCGACGAGCTGAAGAAGCTTGCCGGCGAAAAGGTTGACTACGCGCTCCAGGACGTCGTCCTGATGCCGACGGTGCCCGATCCCGACAAGATCTTCTGCATCGGCGTCAACTACGCCACGCATCTCGCCGAAAGCGGCCATCCGACGCCGGCGCATCCGATGATCTTCACCCGGTTCGCCAACAGCCAGGTCGGCCACGGTCAGCCGATGATCCGGCCGCTGGAATCCGAGCGCTTCGACTACGAGGGCGAGATGGCCGTCATCATCGGCAAGGCCGGCCGCCGCATCTCGCGTGAAGCCGCGCTCAGCCACGTTGCCGGCTATGCCTGCTACAATGACGGCAGCATTCGCGACTGGCAGCGCCACACCTCCCAATTCGCGCCGGGCAAGAATTTTGCCGGCACCGGCGGCTTCGGGCCGTGGATGGTCACGACCGACGAATTGACCGATGTCAGCAAGCAGACGCTGATCACCCGGCTCAACGGCGTCGAGGTGCAGAAGGCGCCGATCTCCGATCTCGTCTTCGACGTGCCGGCGCTGATCGCCTACTGCTCGACCTTTACCGAGCTCGTGCCTGGCGACGTGATCGTGACCGGCACGACCGGCGGGGTCGGCGCCTATCGCACGCCACCGCTGTGGATGAAGGGCGGCGACGTCGTCGAAATCGAGATCTCCGGCATCGGTATCCTGCGCAACCCTGTCAAGGACGAGGAACCGGCCGCGACAACGCGCGCGGCCTGAACTGCCGCGTTGAACAACAAGAAGAAGGAGACCCCCATGCCCATGCCAAGCCACATCCTGCCAACCACTGTGGTCGGCAGCTATCCGCAGCCGGAATGGCTGGTGAATCGCGCCATGCTGTCGAAGGTGGTGCCGCGCACCCGCCTGCACGACATGTGGCGGCTGCCGGCGGAGCATCTGGAGGAAGCCCAGGACGATGCCACCATCGTCGCGATCCGTGACATGGAGCGCGCGGGCATCGACATCGTGACCGACGGCGAAATCCGCCGCGAGAGCTACTCCAATCGCTTCGCCACCGCGCTCGACGGCATCGACGGGGACAATCCCGCGATGATCGTGGCGCGCACCGGCAATACGCAAACGCCGGTGCCGCGCGTCGTCGGCCCCGTCAGGCGCAAAGGCCCGGTCGAGCTGCATGACATGCAGTTTCTGCGCAAGAACACGGAGCGCGCGGCGAAGATCACGCTTCCCGGCCCGTTCACGATGAGCCAGCAAGCCAAGAACGAGTTCTACAAGGACGAGGAAGAGCTCGCGATGGCTCTCGCCGAGGCCGTCAACGCCGAGGCGCTCGATCTGCAGAAGGCCGGCGCCGACGTGATCCAGCTCGACGAGCCCTGGGTGCGCAACAATCCCGAGCTCGCCAAGCGCTATGCAGTCAAGGCGATCAACCGCGCCCTGCAAGGCATCACCGTGCCGACCGTGGTGCATCTGTGCTTCGGCTACGCGGCCGTCGTGCCCGGATCGAACAAGCCGGCCGGCTATTCCTTCCTGGCCGAGCTCGACGACACCACCGCCGACCAGATCTCGATCGAGGCGGCGCAGCCCAAGCTCGATCTTGGCGTGCTCAAGGACCTGTCGTCGAAGAAGATCATGCTCGGGGTGCTCGATCTCGCCGATCCCGCGATCGAGAGCGTCGATACCGTCGCCGGCCGCATTCGCAACGGTTTGAAATATGTGTCGCCCGAGCGCCTGGTTCCGGCGCCCGATTGCGGCATGAAATACATGCCGCGCGCGACCGCGTTCGGGAAGCTGAAGGCTATGTGCGACGCCGCGGCGAAGGTCAGGCGCGAGATCGGCTAGCCGACGACCTACCGCTGCTCGGGCGGCACGTCCTTGATCCTCGCGCAATGCGCTGCGACGTCGTCGAGGCCGTACTTCAGATGCACCCGCTTGTCCGACGGCGCCTGCCTGGTCGTGCACACGCCCGGCCGCCATTCCTGCGTGGGGCGGATCGGGCGCGGTGCAAACCCGCCACCGCAGTTAGGGCAGACGTTGAAGAGCTTGGTCTCCACGCACTCCGCGCAGAATGTGCATTCATAGGAGCAGATCCGCGCCTCCGTCGCGTGCGGCGGCAGGTCACGGTCGCAATATTCGCAATTCGGTCGCAGCTGGAGGGCCATCGTCGAATCTCCGCTAGCCGGCTTCAATCATCGCAGATCGCGACCGCTGCACGAATGACGTAGTTCCCTCGATTTCAGCCGGGTTTGATGTCTTGAGGCGTCAACCGAGGGAAGCTCGTGGGGCGACCGAGTTGAGGCGAGCAGGGATCTTAACGCCCCGCCCACGCCTTGGTCACCGCCCCGATCTCGGCCGCTTCCGGCTCGCGCGCCGCCGAGGGCGTGCGTGAGAAGCGCGGCGCAGGCGCGGGCTGCTTCACGCCGTGACGCTCGATGAAGACGTTGCGGGCGACCATGTGCGGATGCTGTGTTGCCTCCGACATGGTCAGGACGGGCGCGAAGCAGATGTCGGTGCCTTCCATGATCTTGCACCAGTCCTCGCGCGTCTTGCTCTTGAACACGGCCTTGAGCTTCTCCTTCAGCGCGGGCCAGGCCTTGGGATTCATCTGCGCGTCGAAATCGGCGTCGGTCAGGCCCGCATGCTCGCGCAACAGCGCGTAGAATTGCGGCTCGATCGAGCCGATCGACACGAAGTGCCCGCAGGCACATTCATAGACGCCGTAGAAATGCGCGCCGCCGTCGAGGAAGTTCTGGTTGCGCCCTTCGGTCCAGCGCCCGAGTGTGGTCATGTCGAAGAAGAACGACATCAGCGAGGCCGCGCCGTCGCACATCGCGGCGTCGACCACCTGGCCTTTGCCGGACTTCTGCGCTTCCAGGAGCGCGGCGAGCACGCCGACGACGAGATAGAGCGCGCCGCCGCCGAAATCCCCGACCAGATTGAGTGGCGGCACCGGCGCTTCCTTAGGTCCGATCGCGGCGAGCGCGCCGGTGATGGAGATGTAATTGATGTCGTGACCGGCGGCGTTGGCGAGCGGACCTTCCTGGCCCCAGCCGGTCATGCGGCCATAGACCAGCTTCGGATTGCGCGCGAGCACGACGTCCGGCCCGAGCCCGAGTCGCTCCATGACGCCGGGACGGAAGCCTTCGACCAGCGCGTCTGCGCTCGCCAGCAGGTCGAGCACCTCGGCGATCGCGGCCTTGTCCTTGAGGTCGAGCTCGATCACCTTGCGGCCACGTCCGGCGACCGACTTCATGCTCTTCTTCGCGCCCACGCGATCGAGTGTGACGACGTCGGCGCCCATGTCGGCCAGCATCATGCAGGCGAACGGGCCGGGGCCGATGCCGGCGAATTCGACGATGCGAAAGCCCGACAGCGGGCCGGAGGTACGGACTGTGGAGGTGGGGGCTGATTTATCGAGCACGTTATTGTTTCCTCGGGTCGCGGGCCGATCGCCGATGGGTTGGCGAGTGCCTCGGACACGCCTCTTTGGGCGAGTTAATTGGCTGATTAACTTTTCTCGCCTTCACGTCACAGAGGCAAGCGGTTTTCATGCCGCACGGCTAAAATAAAACGGCGCGCACCGAAGTGCGCGCCGCGGAAAATTTGTGTCGAGGCGCTATCAGCTCGCGGCAGCCACCGCGCGCTGCGCCATGACCTTGACGAGGTTGGCACGATATTCCGCCGTGCCGTGGATATCGGCCAAGAGCCCGTTCGCCGAAACACTGACGCCGTCGATCGCCGACGGCGACCAGTTTGCCTTCAGCGCGGCTTCGATTGCGGGGACGCGCATCACGCCGCTCTGCGAGGCGCCGGTGGCGGCGACGCGAACCTCGCCCGACTTGGTCTGCGCGACGAACACCCCGGTCAGCGCGAAGCGCGAGGCCGGGTGCCGCATCTTCTCATAGCCTGCCTTCGCCGGCACCGGGAACGACACGGCGGTGATGATCTCCCCGTCTTCCAGCGCTGTCGTGAACAGGCCCTGGAAGAAGTCCTCCGCCGCAATCGACCGCTTGTTGGTCTTCACGGTGGCGCCGAGCGCGAGCAGCGCGGCGGGGAAGTCCGCCGCGGGATCGTTGTTGGCGATGGAGCCGCCGATCGTGCCGCGATAGCGCACCGCGGGATCGCCCAGCACCGAGGTGAGATAGGCGATCGCGGGGATCGACTTTTTCACATCGGCATTCGTCATGATGTCGTAATAGGTCGTGGCGGCCTTGATGGTCAGCGTGTCTCCCGAGAGTTCGACGCCCTGCAGCTCCTTGATCTTGCCGAGGTCGATCACGTCAGAGGGACCCGCGAGCCGCTGTTTCATCACCGGCAGCAGCGTCTGGCCGCCGGCAAGGAATTTCGCTTCGCTGCTCTTGCCGAACAGGCTGACGGCTTCGTCGACCGAGGAAGCGCGATGATAAGTGGTCTGGTACATCTTGGTTGCTCCCTCTCAAGCCGCGTGGATCGTGCGCCACACCCTGTCGGGGGTTGCGGGCATTTCCAGATTGTTCTTGCCGATCGCATCCGTGATCGCGTTGATCACGGCTGCTGACGCCCCGATCGCGCCGGCCTCGCCGCACCCCTTGATGCCCAAGGGATTGCCCGGGCACAGCGTGGTGGTGTGGGAGAGGTTGAACGACGGCACGTCGTCGGCGCGCGGCATGGCATAATCCATGAACGAGGCCGTGATCGGCTGACCGTTGGCATCGTAGACCGCGTGCTCGAGCAGGGCCTGCCCGATGCCCTGCACGAGGCCGCCATGGACCTGGCCCTCGACGATCATCGGGTTGATCAGCCGGCCGAAATCGTCGGCCGCGACGAAGTTGACGAAGCTGGTCTTACCGGTGCCAGGATCGACCTCGAGCTCGCAGATATAGGCGCCGGCCGGGAAGGTGAAGTTGGTGGGATCGTAGAAGGCGCTTTCCTTCAGGCCCGGCTCCATCCCGTCAGGCAGGTTGTGCGCGGTGTAGGCTGCGAGCGCGACCATCGGGAAGGCGATCGCCTTGTCGGTGCCCGTCACCTTGAACTCGCCGTTCTCGATGACGATGTCGGCCTCCGACGCCTCCAGCGCATGCGCCGCGATCTTCTTGGCCTTGGATTCCATCTTCTCCATGGCCTTCAGGATCGCGGTGAGACCGACCGCGGCCGAGCGCGAGCCATAAGTGCCCATGCCGAACTGCACCTTGTCGGTATCGCCATGGACGATCGAGACCTGGCTGATGGGAACGCCGAGGCGGTCCGCAACGAGCTGGCAGAAGGTGGTCTCGTGACCCTGGCCGTGGCTGTGCGAGCCCGTCAGGATCTCGATGGTGCCGACCGGGTTGACGCGCACCTCGGCTGATTCCCACAGGCCGACGCCAGCGCCCAGGCTGCCGACCGCCTTGGACGGCGCGATACCGCAGGCCTCGATGTAGCAGGAGACACCGATGCCGCGCAGCTTGCCGTCGGCTTTCGCTTTGGCCTTGCGCCCGGCAAAGCCAGCATAGTCGATCGCCTTCATCGCCGCATCGAGCGAGGCATTAAAGTCGCCGGTGTCATAGGCCATGATCACGGGCGTCTGGTGCGGGAACTGGGTGATGAAGTTGGTCCGGCGCAGCTGCGCCGGATCGACGTTCAGCTGCCGGGCCGCCGTCTCCATCAGACGCTCGATCAGGTAGCTCGCCTCGGGGCGTCCGGCGCCGCGATAGGCATCCACCGGCGTGGTGTTGGTGTAGACGCCGATCACCTCGGCATGGATCGCCGGGATGTTGTACTGGCCCGACAGCAGTGTCGCGTAGAGATAGGTCGGCACCGAGGACGAGAACAGCGACATGTAGGCGCCGAAATTGGCGTAGGTCTTCACCTTGAAGCCGGTGATCTTGTTGTTGGCGTCGAACGCCATTTCCGCATGGGTCACGTGGTCGCGGCCATGGGCGTCGGTGAGGAAGGCCTCGGTGCGGTCGCTGGTCCATTTCACGGGACGGCCGACCTTCTTCGAGGCCCACAGCGCCACCATCTCTTCGGGATAGATGAAGATCTTCGAGCCGAAGCCGCCGCCGACGTCGGGCGCGATCACGCGCAGCTTGTGCTCGGGGGCGATGTTGTAGAACGCCGACAGCACGAGACGGGCGACGTGCGGGTTCTGCGAGGTCGTGTAGAGCGTGAAGTGCTCCTCCGCCGCGTCGTAATCGGCGATCGCCGCGCGCGGCTCCATCGCATTCGGCGCAAGGCGGTTGTTGGTGACGTCGAGCTTGACGACATTGGCGGCCTTGGCAAAGGCCGCGTCGGTCGCGGCTTCGTCGCCGATCACCCAGTCATAGACCTGGTTGCCGGGGGCTTCGGGGTGAAGCTGTGGCGCGCCGGCCTTGATGGCGGCCTGCATGTCGGCGACCGCCGCCAGCTCCTCGTAGTCGATGACGACGGCTTCTGCCGCGTCACGCGCCAGATTCTTGTTGTCGGCGATGACGACCGCGACGGCCTGACCGACGAAGCGCACCGTTTCCGGCGCCATCGCCGGCCATGCGCCCATCTTCATCGGGCTGCCGTCCTTGGAGGTGATGGCCCAGCCGCAGATCAGGTTGCCGACCTTGTCGTCGACGAGCTGCTGGCCGGTGAGCACCGCGACCACGCCCGGCATGTTCAGCGCGGCGGACGAATCGATCTTCTTCACCTTGGCGTGCGCGTGCGGGCTGCGGATGAAATAGGCATGGGTCATGCCCTGCAATTTGATGTCGTCGACGTAGCGGCCCTTGCCGGTAATGAAACGCTTGTCTTCCTTGCGCACGACGCGTGCGCCGATGCCTTCAACACCCATGTCTGGTCCTCCCGACCGGAATTTCGTTGATCCGCGCTTTCCATCGAAAGCGGCGGTGGTTTTCTTGTTTGCGGCGGCCGCTTTACTCGGCCGCCTGCGCGACCTTCATGCGACCGGCCGCATCCAGCACGGCCTTGACGATGTTGTGGTAGCCGGTGCAGCGGCAGATATTGCCTTCGAGCTCGTGGCGGACGGTGGTCTCGTCGAGCTGGCCACCATGGCGCTGCACGATGTCGATCGCCGACATGATCATGCCCGGCGTGCAATAGCCGCATTGCAGGCCGTGATTGTCGCGGAAAGCGGCCTGCATCGGATGCAGCTCGTCGCCCTTGGCGATGCCTTCGATCGTGGTGACGCTCGCGCCGTCGGCCTGCCCCGCCAGCATGGTGCAGGATTTCACCGCGCGGCCGTCCATGTGGACGACGCAGGCCCCGCACTGGCTGGTGTCGCAGCCGACATGGGTCCCGGTGAGGTTGAGGTGATCGCGCAGCAGCTGGACCAGCAGCGTGCGATCCTCGACGTCGACAGCAACGGCCTTGCCGTTGACCGTCAGTTTGACTGTAGACACGTGAAGTCCTCCCGGATTGATTTTGATTGCTTCTAATTAGAGACCACCGACCCGGAACTTTGCAACTGGGATTTTGGTCGCCGTGGTCATGGAAAAGTCATCGATCCAGACCGGCCCGCTTGATTTGCGCGGGCGGCCGGATGGGGCGAGTGCGATCGGGCCGGCGTGGAATGCCAACGGGCCACGTTCGGCCTTTGGCCGATGGAAGCCCTGAGACGGGCAGGCATGCCAAATTTACCGCCCTTTATCGATTCTGCCTTAGTTTTGCGCATCCAGGTCGGGAGGCGGGGCGCCTCCGGATCGCGGCTGAAATGAAAATGGGGGTTGGAATGTCCGGGCGTATCGCGTCGCCATCGAAGCGCGCACTTTTTCCGACCCTCAGGTTCCGTGCCAAGATCATACTGGGCTTCGCAGCGGTGCTGGCGATCTCCGCCGGCAGCATGGCCTTCTCCTATTTCGGCTTCGAGCGGGTCGCGGCCGGAGTGGGGTCCTACCGCAGCAGCGTGTCCGAGGCCGACCTCGCCCGCAACATCGACCGCGAGCTGATCGCCTATCGCTCCGCCGCCCGTTACTTCGTGGTGACCGGCAAGGAGGACGACGCCAAGGCCGCGCTGGAGGCGGAAGCCGGCCTGAAGAATGCGATCGACCAGGCCGTCAAGAGCGCCAAGACGCCGGCACGGCAGGAAGCCCTCGACAAGCTCGCCAAGGAGTTCTCGAGGTTCTCCGCGACTTTCGCCAAGATCCTGCAAGCCAAGCGCGACAGCGCGCTGCTGGTCCAGAACCAGCTCCAGCGCAACGCCAATCTCCTGAAATACAAGCTCGACGACATCGGCAACAACGCGTCCGATTCCGAAGCGCAGGCGATCGAGTTCGGCACCAAGCAGGTCAATGCCCAGTTCCAGACCGCAAGCGCCGCCGCGAACAATTTCATCCTCAATTCCGACCAGGCGACCGCCAGCAGCGCCGTGGCGCGGCTGAAATTCGTCGAGAACTCGCTGGGCTCGGTCTATTCCATGGACGACAAGATCGTCGCCGGTCTGAAGGACGCCAAGGCGCTGCTTGCGGCCTATCGGGAAGCGCTCGAGAAGCTGATCGCCAATGCCAAGACGGTGGATGACCTCGTTGCCGAAATGAGCGGCTCGGCCGGTGCGATCCTGCAGGGTGCCAGCGCCATGAAGGCGGACCTCGTCGCCGAACAGCAGCGGCTGGATGCGGAATCGGAGGCGACCATCGGGCAGACCGAGCAGCTGGTGCTGATCCTCGCCGTCGGCGGCACGCTGCTCGGCGCGGTTCTCGCCTTCCTGCTGGGGACCGGCATCTCGCGTCCGATGATCGCGATGTGCAAGGCGATGCGGGAATTGGCCTCGGGCAATTTCGACGTCGTGCTGCCGGGCTTGGGGCGCAAGGACGAGATCGGCGAGATGGCCGGCGCGGTCGAGGAGTTCAAGGTCCAGGCCGTCGCCAAGGCCGAGCGCGATGCTGCCGCCAGCGAAGTCCAGAACCGGGAGCAGGCGGCCAGCCGCCGCGCCGAGCTGATCCGCTTTGCCGACGATTTCGAGAGCGCGGTCGGCGCCATCGTCTCCAACGTCTCGGCCTCCGCCGTGCAGCTGGAATCGGCGGCCTCGACCTTGACCCGCACCGCCGAGACCACGCAGAGCCTGTCGAGCCAGGTCGCCGGCGTCTCCGAGCAGGCCTCCTCCAACATGCAGTCGGTCGCAACCGCGACCGAAGAGCTTTCGGCCTCGGTCGAGGAGATCGGCCGCCAGGTCCGTGATTCCAGCCGCATTGCAGAGAATGCCGTGGTGCAGGCCAGGGAGACCGACGGCCGCATCGGCAAGCTCTCGCATGCGGCGCAGCAGATCGGCGAGGTGGTCAAGCTGATCACGGCGATCGCCGAGCAGACGAATCTGTTGGCGCTCAACGCCACCATCGAGGCGGCGCGCGCCGGTGAGGCCGGCCGCGGCTTTGCAGTGGTTGCGAGCGAGGTGAAGTCGCTGGCGAGCCAGACCGCGAAGGCGACGGACGAGATCTCCTCGCACATCACGGGCATGCAGGGCGCCACGGCCGAATCGGTCGCTGCGATCAAGGAGATCGGCGCGACCATCGGCCAGATCTCGTCGATCTCGACCTCGATCGCCAGCGCCGTCGAGCAGCAGGGCGCGGCAACGCAGGAGATCGCGCGCAGCGTCCAGACCGTCGCGCAAGGGACTCAGACCGCCGCCACCGACATCGGCGAGGTCAACCGCGGCGCCGCCGAGACCGGCTCGGCCTCGGAGGAGGTGCTCAACTCGGCCAAGACGCTGTCGAGCGAAAGCACGCGCCTGCGAGCCGAGCTCGACCGTTTCATGGCCAACATCAGGGCTGCGTAAGGCGCTGCGCATTAAGCGTGCGGCTATCGCTCCACACTCCGCTTGTCCGAGACGACGGCGGAGCGAGGGGCGCCACCTCATTTGCAACATCGCGAGGAAACGCGCCTTAACAATTCATCGTCTCGCTCTACCGCCAGTCGCGGTGCCACAAATTTACCACGGCTTATCCTTTGCCCCGTAACGTGCCGCAGAGTCGGGAAGCGGGCTGCTTCCGGGCTGCGCCTGGTTTTCCGCGAATGGAATGGGGTGGGGGAATGTCGGTCAAGTCGAAGTCGAGCAAGTCTGGTCTGCTCAATCTGCGCTTTCGCGCGAAAATCATCCTCGGCTTCGTGGCGGTGCTCGCCATCCTCGCCGTCAGCATGGCTTTCGCCTTTTTCGGTTTCGAACGGATCGCAGGCGCCGTGGCCTCCTACCGGACCAGCGTATCCGAAGCCGATCTCGCCCGGACGGTCGATCGCGAGCTGATTGCCTATCAGGGGCTGGCACGGGCCTATACGTTGACGGGCGCGGCCGACGACGAAACCGCGGCCAAGGCGGCGGAAGAGAATCTGAGGAGCGCGATCGGCAAGTCGATGGCCGCCACGACCGGCGCCGCCCGCCGCGAGCAGGTCGGCAAGCTCGAGGCCGAATTCCAGCGCTTCACGAAGGTGTTCGGCGAGATCATCATCCTGACGCGCGAGAACAACAAGATCGCGGCCGACGAGCTCAACAGCGTCGGCAACAAGATCCGCTTCAAGTTCGACGATCTCGCAGATAGCGCCGCGCTGGCGGGGCTCGCCTCGGTCCAGACCACCGCCAAAGACGTCACCTCGCAATATCTCGCGGTCTCCACCTCGGTCAGCGCCTTCGTTGCCAAGCCGGAGCCGAAGACCGCCGACGGCGTCATCGCCCGCATCAAGTTCCTGGAGACCTTGCTGGTCTCGATCTACGCCAACGACCAGAAGATCACCGACCGCGTCACCGAGATCGGCAATCTGCTGAAGCAGTACCGCACCTCCTTCGCCAAGCTGACCGAGAACGTGAAAGTCATCGTCAAGTCGAACGGCGAGATGACCAAGACGGCGGCGTCCATCCTCAAGCTCTCGGCCGAGCTGCGCTCGGACCTGACGGCTGACCAGCAGCGCATCGAGGCGGGTGCCAATGCCACGATCGTGGAGACCGAGCAGTTGATGCTGATGTTGGCGCTGGGTGGCCTTGCCATCGGTGCCGTGCTGGCCTGGATGCTCGGCAACGGCATCTCGCGTCCGATGATCGCGATGTGCAAGGCGATGCGGGAGCTGGCCTCGGGCAATTTCGACGTCGTGCTGCCGGGCTTGGGGCGCAAGGACGAGATCGGCGAGATGGCCGGCGCGGTCGAGGAGTTCAAGGTTCAGGCCGTCGCCAAGGCCGAACGCGATGCTGCCGCCAGCGAAGTCCAGAACCGGGAGCAGGCGGCCAGCCGCCGCGCCGAGCTGATCCGTTTTGCCGACGATTTCGAGAGCGCGGTCGGCGCCATCGTCTCCAACGTCTCGGCCTCCGCCGTGCAGCTGGAATCGGCGGCATCCACGCTGACCCGCACCGCCGAGACCACGCAGAGCCTGTCGAGCCAGGTTGCCGGCGTCTCCGAGCAGGCCTCCTCCAACATGCAGTCGGTCGCAACCGCGACCGAGGAGCTCTCGGCCTCGGTCGAGGAGATCGGCCGCCAGGTCCGTGATTCCAGCCGCATCGCAGAGAATGCCGTGGTGCAGGCCAGGGAGACCGACGGCCGCATCGGCAAGCTCTCGCATGCGGCGCAGCAGATCGGCGAGGTGGTCAAGCTGATCACGGCGATCGCCGAGCAGACCAATCTGTTGGCGCTCAACGCCACCATCGAGGCGGCGCGCGCCGGTGAGGCCGGCCGCGGCTTTGCAGTGGTTGCGAGCGAGGTGAAGTCGCTGGCGAGCCAGACCGCGAAGGCGACGGACGAGATCTCCTCGCACATCACGGGCATGCAGGGCGCCACGGCCGAATCGGTTGCCGCCATCAAGGAGATCGGCGCGACCATCGGCCAGATCTCGTCGATCTCGACCTCGATCGCGAGCGCCGTGGAGCAGCAGGGCGCGGCAACGCAGGAGATCGCGCGCAGCGTCCAGACCGTCGCGCAAGGGACTCAGACCGCAGCCACCGACATCGGCGAGGTCAACCGCGGCGCCGCCGAGACCGGCTCGGCCTCGGAGGAGGTGCTGCATTCGGCCAAGACGCTGTCGAGCGAAAGCACCCGCCTGCGCGCCGAGCTCGACCGCTTCATGGCGAACATCAGGGCGGCGTAAGGCGCGCTGCGCGTTAAACGCGCCGCCGTCACCTCACACTCCGCTGTCGTCCCGGACAAGCGCGCCTCTTAGGCGCGCGCAGATCCGGGCCCATACTCCCAGGGAGGAGTTGGGACAGACGGCGGTAACTCCAAGTCTTCGCCAAACGTCGGCTTGTGGCTAGGATTCCGGATCTTCGCTGCGCTCGTCCGGGACCACAGCGGAGTTCGGAGGGGTGTCCGAAATTTATCGGTTCGCTTGCGCACCGTGCTGGTCTCGCGGCACGCGGTACCACGCGCGTGTCCTTCGAGATTGTGTCGTCTTTCTGACCTGAGCCATGCGCCAACTCCTTGCAGCTCCGTCGGAAACGGACGTTCTCGACGGCTGTTCTCTTGGGAACCGGGGCACATCGCAAACGTTGTCGCAGGTGGCAGGCGGAATGCCGCACCCCCTTGATCGGATCGACCCCGTCCACGTCATGTGCCGCGGGGCCGCTTCCATTGATCAGACGCAACAACGCGATGGAATTGCAGCAAAGCCGAGCGCTGAATCATGGACCTGCGATTGCGGCCGTGGCCGCTGATCGCATCGTCGAGACCAGCATTCCCTCGCGCCTCGACGCCCTGCCATGGAGCGGCTTCCACACCCGCGTCGTGCTCGCGCTCGGCATTACCTGGATCCTGGACGGGCTCGAGGTGACGCTGGCCGGCGCGCTCTCGGGCGCATTGAAGCAGAGCACGTCGCTGCATTTCTCCAATCTCGATCTCGGCATTGCCAACTCCGCTTATCTGGCCGGCGCGGTGCTCGGCGCGCTCGGCTTCGGCTGGCTCACCGACCGCATTGGCCGCAAGAAGCTGTTCTTCATCACGCTTGCGCTTTATCTGTCGGCGACGGCCGCGACGGCGCTGTCATGGGATGTCGCGAGCTACGCGCTGTTTCGTTTCCTCACCGGCGCGGGCATCGGCGGCGAATACACCGCGATCAACTCCACCATCCAGGAGCTGGTGCCCGCGCGCTATCGCGGCTGGACCGATCTCGTCATCAACGGCAGCTTCTGGATCGGCGCTGCGATGGGCGCAGTGGCGGCCATCGTGCTGCTCGATCCTGCAACGATCGGTCCCGATCTCGGCTGGCGCCTCGCCTATCTGATCGGCGCGATCCTCGGCCTCTTCGTGCTGCTGATGCGGATGTGGATTCCGGAAAGTCCACGCTGGTTGATGATCCATGGTCGTCCCGACGAGGCCCATGCCATCGTCGACGAGATCGAGCGCTCGGTGGTCGGACATGGCCAGGACACGGGCGAGGGGCGCTTTCCGAAGATCCGCCTCAGGATGCGCGATCACACGCCGATCCCCGAGGTCGTCCACACGCTGTTCTCGGCCTATCGCCAGCGCGCACTGGTCGGCCTTGTGCTGATGAGCGCGCAGGCGTTCTTCTACAACGCCATCTTCTTCACCTTCGCGCTGGTGCTGACCGATTTCTACGGCATCCGCTCCGATCACGTCGGCTGGTATCTGCTGCCCTTCGCTGCCGGCAATTTCCTCGGGCCGCTGCTGCTCGGCCGCCTGTTCGATACACTTGGCCGCCGCGCTATGATCATGTTCACCTATGGCGTGTCGGGCTTGCTGCTGGCGCTGTCTGGCTATCTGTTCTCGATCGGCGCGCTGAGCGCGCAGGGGCAGACCATCGCCTGGATGGTGATCTTCTTCTTCGCCTCGCCCGCCGCGAGCGCGGCTTATCTCACCGTCAGCGAGACCTTTCCCCTGGAGGTGCGTGCGCTGGCGATCGCGGTGTTCTATGCGGTCGGCACCGGCATCGGCGGCGTAATCGGACCGGCGCTGTTCGGCGCACTGATCGACACGGGATCGCGCACCAGCGTGTTCGCAGGCTATCTGCTGGGGTCTGTCTTGATGATCGCGGCGGCGATCGTGGCGTGGCGTTACGCCGTTGCGGCTGAGCGCAAATCACTCGAAGAAATCGCGCGACCGCTTGCTACTATGGAGTAGACTATGAAATCGGAACTCGCGGACATGGCTTTGGACGAGAAGCGCACCATGCTTGATGACGAGGCCCCTGACGCGGTGCCCGTGCCGCATGCGCTGGTGCCGCATCTCGACGAGACCGCCATCCTGCTCGACATCGACGGCACGCTGCTCGACCTGATGCCGACGCCGCGCGAGGTGTGGGTGCCGCCGGGATTGTCGGAAACGCTGAGGCATTTGACTGAGCGCACCTCCGGCGCGCTGGCGCTTGTCAGCGGCCGCTCGCTCAACGACATCGACCTGATCTTCGCACCCGACGTGTTTCGCGCCGTCGCCGGCCACGGCGCCGAGATGCGGCTGTCGGTGGACAATGAAGCCGATGCCGTGCATGCGCCGCCGCTGGACAAGGAGTTGAAGCGGCGGCTTGCCGCGATCGCCAAGCTCAGCCCCGGCATTCTGCTGGAGGACAAGGGCTATTCTCTGGCGCTGCACTATCGTCTCGCGCCGCATGCGGAGAAGGCGATCTACGAAGCCGTGTCGTTCATTCGTGCAGAGCTGCCCAATGCGCCGATCGAGGTGCTGCCCGGCAAGTTCGTTTGCGAGATCAAGCATTCCGGCTTCACCAAGGCGACCGGCGTGCGCGAATTGATGACGCACGAGCCTTTCAGGGGACGCCGCCCGATCTTCATCGGTGATGACGTCACCGATGAAACCGTGTTCGCGATCATGCCTGATATGAAAGGGCTCGCCTTCTCGGTCGGCCGCCGCGCCATGGGCGTGAACGGTCACTTCGACGCGCCAAGCGATGTGCGTGCGTTCCTTGCGCGCCTGCTCGATCCAAGGTGAAACAAAGGCAGCGCCATCCTGCAGACACAATGCTGGGCCCGCAGTGTCATCGCGCACTGCGATGCATGCTGCGCCATCCACATTGTCCAAAGCCGACTTTGCAATGAAATGAGCGGGTTCCTGAAAGGAAAACCAGTTCCAACGCACGTGCCCGATTTTGGTTTCAATCGGTTGAAACGATGACAGGAACCATATTGATGAACGGCAGTTAAACGGGTGGAATGAAACAGGAGGGGACGACCTGTGAACTTAGTCGTCGTTTCAAATCGCGTCGCCCGCGGCAAGCCAAATGAACCCATGACGGGCGGCCTTGCGGCAGCCTTGTTGCCGGTTGTGGAACATTCGGGAGCGATCTGGGTGGGTTCCTCGGGCCGCGTGCGTGATGGTCATCAGAAGGAACCGTTCGCCGAAATCGAAGCACTGGGGACCGGTGCGATCGCGACGCTGGACCTGCCGGCGGCGCATTATGGCGGCTATTACGAAGGCTTCGCCAATTCGGCGCTGTGGCCGGCGCTGCATTCGCGCAGCGATCTGATCCGTGTCTCGCGCGAAGATTATGTCAGCTATCGCGAGGTCAACGCCTTCATGGCGCGCGCTTTGATGCGCTTTCGAAAAACCAAGACCGCGTTCTGGGTGCAGGACTATCATTTCCTTGCGCTCGGCGCGGAACTGCGCGAACTCGGTGTCGATGATCCCATCGGTTTCTTCCTGCATACGCCGTGGCCCGTCGCCGCGGTGATGCAGGGCGTGCCCAATCATCGCGAGCTGATCACGGCGATGCTGGCCTATGATCTGCTCGGCTTCCAGACCAATGAGGACTGCCAGAACTTCCTCGGCTATGCCGGCGGCGAGCTCGGCCTTGCGGTCGAGGACGGCGTCGTGCTGTCGCAGCACGGCCGCACCCGCTGCGAAGTCTTCCCCATCGGCATCGATGCGGAAAAGTTCGCAGCCTATGCCGCGAAATCAGCATCGCATCCCGACGTGTCGCGTCTGCGGCGCAGCCTCAACGGCGAGCGTCTCGCGATCGGCGTCGACCGCCTCGACTATTCCAAGGGTCTCGTCAACCGCATCAGCGCGTTCGACCGGCTCTGGACCGAGCAGCCGCAATTCGCGCGCAGCATCTCGCTGCTTCAGATCGCGAACCCCTCGCGCGGCGCCATCGAGGCCTATGGCAATCTGCAGAACGAGGTCGCGCGCCTCGTCACCGACGTCAACGGCCGCCACGGCGAGGTCGACTGGACACCGATCCGCTATCTCAACAAGGGTTTCAGCCAGGCTGTGCTCGCGGGCCTCTATCGCACCGCGCAGATTGGCGTGGTGACGCCGCTGCATGACGGCATGAACCTCGTCGCCAAGGAATATGTCGCCGCGCAAAACCCGGCCGATCCTGGCGTGCTGGTGCTGTCGAAATTCGCCGGCGCCGCCAACGAGCTCGACACAGCCTTGCTGGTCAATCCGCACGACATCGACGGCATGGCGCGCGCGATCGCGGTCGCGGCCGCGATGCCGCTCACCGAGCGCAAGATGCGCTGGGAAGCGATGATGAAGAAGCTGCGCGGCCACACCATCCAGCAATGGTCGGCCGACTTCGTCGCCGAGCTGGAGAAGTGCCGCACCGAGAAGGCCGCGGTCGCTCCGCTCGCAACCCAGCCGCCGCAGGCCCTGCGCTGGCTGAGATCGGCGATATCAGGCGTGCGGTTGATCTGAGATCCTGCATCATGGCCGGGCTTGTCCCGGCCATCCACGCCTCAATCCTCGGACCTCAAGAACGTGGATGCCCGGGCCTTCGCCTCGCCGAAGCGGCTTCGGCCGCGCAGGCGGCACAAGCTCGGGCATGACGATGATCTGTGACGGCGAAGCGCGGTAGCTCAATAGCAATACGACACGCCGTCCAGGATCGCGCATTGCCGCTTGTTCGGCGCGTTGGGATCATCCAGCGGCACCACGCCCTTGCCCTGGCCGACGAATACGCCGGGCCCGACATGCACCGAGCTCTTGGTGCCGATGATCACGCTCTGATGCGGCGCCGAACTCGAGCGCGTGCCGTCCGGCCAGAGGATGGCATTGCCCGACAGTACGCCCCGCCGGCCGTCGTCGCAGCTGATATCGACGCCCTGCCGCGTGCAGACCTGGGCCGGGGCTGGCGTCGCGAGCGCAACACAAAGGGTCGAAATCAGGCTCAGCGCAGTGATGGTCTGACGGATGATCATCGTATCCTCTCGGCCTCGCCCGGCGTCTTTGGCAGCCTCGCGTGAATCGTCGCCCCAAACCGGCCGCAGGTTCAGCCGACCGGCCCCTCAGAGGCTCGTCCGCCACCAGATATTCCCTCGTAAATACAATAGTTTGCGGAAAATTCACCCGATTTCCCCGCGGTCTCTTGCAAAATCATCGGCGCCCCTTCAAGAGAGGGCGCTCCGGAGAGATGGCCGAGTGGCTTAAGGCGCACGCTTGGAAAGCGTGTGTGCGGGAAACCGTACCGTGGGTTCGAATCCCACTCTCTCCGCCAGCTCAAAGCCGCACTTCGACGTGGAATAGCCGCGCTGTTGGTTTGCGCCAGCGGCCCCAAACTGCGCCGGCTCGATCAGGGGATGAATCGCGCACGGGCGCAGCCCCATGCACCTATACAAGTCCCGAGCACCCGGAAATCGTCGCAACAGACGTGAACGGATCCGATGCAGCACGTGATGCCACTTGGGCAACTTTCGCGAAGCGTATCGGCGGGCGGACGGTCCTCGACCTTGCTGTCGCCAGGCTCCTCGATCGCAATGGCCACGGCGCCTACGCGCACTGCGACCCGATTGTTCTCGAGCTTCACGTCTTGTGACGCGAATTGCAGAGCCCCATTATTGCCGAGAGATACGAGTCGAACGGTGTCGCCGCGTTGCTCGGCAACTCCCGCAAAGTCAACGAAATCGCCCATGACCTTCTCCTGACAATCCGCGGGCGCCTAGACTGGCGGCAACCTGCGTGTGGTGTCCCAACTAGGCCGCGCCTCCTGGGGCTAGGAGGCGCGGGTTCTCGCTAGCTAGTATGTCCGCTGCAGTTGGGGCAAAGCCGAGGAGACGACGTTTGCGACCAGGTCGTGCGGCATCGCCAAACCGCTCGGAGCGAGGCTCGGAGCCAATGACGGTGAGATCGTGCTTGGTGCACCGCTCTTGGTCAGCTCACCGACGATCGTGGGGATTGCGGAGGCCACGACGCGCGCGATCGCACCCCAGAACTTGTCATCGCCGGCGCCCGCTCCCGCTCCTGTTGGGGCGAAGTCCTTGTCCCCCTGGAAATCGCCCTTGCGCAGCGCGCCGATGACGGCCGGGAGCGCAGCCTGAACGATGTTGGCGAATGCTCCCCAGAATTTCTCTTCGCCGCCGAAGTCCTTCTGCGGCTCGGCGCCGCTTTTCGTCAGGGCCTGGATGACGACCGGCGCCACCGTACCGATGACGCTCATGAGGGCGCCGAGGAATTTTTCTTGGCCGGCCTGCTGGAAGTCCTTCTGAGGATCGACACCGCTCTTGCTCAGCGCCTGAATGACGATCGGCCCGAGCGTGCCGATAACGCTTGCGATGGCGCCGAAGAACTTCTGATCGCCGGCGGGGGCATCCTCGAATCCCTTAACGGGGGTGCCCTGCTTGCTGAGCGCGTTAATAACGACTGGCAGTGTCGCCGAGATCGCGCTCGCAATAGCGCCCCAGAACTTTTCTTCGCCGCCAAAATCCTTCTGCGGCTGGATTCCCTGTGCAGAGATCGTGCGGAACAGCGTTGGCATGCAACTGGTGGCTATGCCGAGGATGGACCCAAGGAACTTCTCCTGACCACCCGAGAAATCCTTCTGTGGTTCATAGCCCCCCTTGCGCAAGGCCTGCACAACCGCCGGCACAGCGGTCGAGACGACGTTGAGCAAGGTGCGCCAGAACTTCTCCTCACCGCCCGGAATAGCCGTGAAGTCCTTCTGCGGTTGAAAATCACCCTTTCGCAGCGCATCGACGATGGCTGGCACCGCCACCGAGGCGAGGCTCGCGAGCACACCCCAGAACTTTTCGTCGCCGCTTGCAACAGGCTGGCCGATGGATTTGTCGTGAATCATGGTCGGGTCCTTTCTCTGGTTGCTGAGTACATCCTGGATGATCCTCGTCATCCAGTCGGGGGAAGAAGGTTGGGGCGCCGCCTGGCCCTGGAAGAGCAGGAATGACGCGGCGGCCAGACCGGCGGGATTGGTGGGTTCGGTGAGGACCGGCGTCTGCCGGAAGCCGAGGTCCCGCAGCATCTTGGTCGTTCCTTCGACGAGCCGCCGGTTCGAGACGTGGGGACCGAGGGCAGTGAGTTGCTCGAGCAGAGCGTAGGTGAAGGCCGACTTGCCGCCGGTCTTCGGCGTCGAAGCAGATGCGGTCTCGTCTGCAAGGCAGGCAGAGAGCAGCATCCCATTCATCTGCAACTGGCCGGCCTCGTCGAATTCCTTTCCGACCGTCAACCCCAGGCGATTGCCGATCCTCGATGCCGCGCCAGGCCACGCGCCGAAGGGCCGGTAGCGCAGCTGAGAGACCTTCTTCGGATCGAGGAATACCTTGTCATTCTCGACGATCGGCGGAACCTTGAGCACCTTGGTCTGGGCGACATCCATGTGACCGTCGGTCATCATGACCTTGTACATGCCGCCTGAATGGCAACTGTCTGATATCAGCGTAAAGACGCCGGGGGGCACCGCCTGGGACTTCTGGCTGAGCGCGTTGTCGAACAGGAACTGGTCGTACAGACACAGCACTTCTTCCAGATCCTGGCCCTGGGCGACCTGGTACCCGTGGCCGGAGAAGAAGAACACGAGCCGATCATCCGGGCTCGCTCCGTTGAACAGCCATGACAGTCCAGCCTCGACGTTCTGCAGGGTTGCCTTTTCGTCGTAGTCGAATCGAACGTCTGCAAATTTGTAGACGTCGGTGATCTTCTGATGGAACGCCTTCGCGTCGTTGATACAACTCGGGAGGTTGTTTGCGGGGTTTGGATAATGGTCGACGGCAGCGATATATGCTTTGTAATTTGGCATGATCGTTCCTCGCAATTGGTGGTTCGGAGTCGAATAATGCGACCGGCCAAGGTTTGCGGCTCGTTCGCATCCGCGCTCCATGACACCGGGCGATCATCGAGCGCTGGTGTCTCGCGCCGGTCACAACCGGAGTGCTCGGGTCTCACAAACTAGGATGCGGAAGAAATTTTTCTCGCCAGGTCGATGCCCGGCGGTATCTCGATAGTTTGGTGCAGCTGGCTCTGGCGAGGAGCAGCCTGCATGATCGAGGCGAAAGCCCGAACTTCCTGGCTGAGTTGGTGGAGGTGCTTCTGAATTAGTTCAAGCTGACGCTCAAAGTCCCGGTCAACGTTGGCCTGCGGAGCGATAGTATCCGGTTGCTGTGCCCCATCGTCGCGTAGACGACGGAATAGCGCTGTTGTTTCACGGGTTGGCGAGACTCCGAGCTCATGCCGAAATGCGAGCTGAAGCTTCTCGTAGTGCCGTAGCGCGGCCATCCGATCGCCCATCATGTCGTAGCAATGCATGATCTCGCGGTGGATGTGCTCGAGGAAGGAATCCTCGGCCAGGATTCGGCGCGCGATGCGGATGGCTTCTCCCCAATCGGACCTGTGCTTTGCCGCAATCAGCAGGGTCTCGAGGCATGCGAGGAAGCGGCCGCGATAGGCCTCCCTGTCCGTCAAGCACCAATCGTAGTTGAGTTCGCTGAGAAGATCCCCCCGATAGAGTTGCTCGATGGCCTCCGATGTCGCAATCGGGCTTGCGGGGTTCGACTGCGGCGAAGACGCCTTGATGCACTGATCGAACGCTTCAATGTCGATCCACACCTGCTCGTTTGCAGATAAGGAGAGCGATTCCGGCCGGGCGTTGATCCATTGCGAGGCATTTTCGCCGGCGTTCGCAAGCGCGCAACGAAGGCGCCACACTTCCGTACTGAGGTTGCGGCGAAGACGCTCGGCCGGTCCATCGCCCCAAAGGCGCGCAACGAGGACGTCACGACTGACAGGTGCCCGTTTCTGCAGGGCAAGCACAGCAAGGAGATGCTTTGAGCGTTCGCTGAGAAACTCGACGCGGGTCCCGTGGCGACCCCAGACTTCTAGTTGACCGAACAGTCGGCATATCGGACGCTGGGCTGGTGTGCTCTCCATGACCTGCCTCCTCATGCGCCCCGACTGAAACGTAACGCGAAGCCAAGATTGTCGTGTGAGCCCTTTCACATTCCGGGAAAGCTACGGACTTGTCACTCACGCGTCGTTAATGTCATTCAACCAGCGCGACCCAAGTACGAATCACTTTTGAATTGAAGGTTCAGGATTGGAGGGACCCTTTCGAAGGGCCTTCTTGGCGGCATGAGAGGGCCGCAAAGCGCCAAGTTTGACCCCGGGGACGGCGTCCCCCGACACCGCTCCCGAGCAGTCCTGGCATGGCTCCCTCTCCTAGCGTGCCGGCACAGGTAAATGATTGCCTGGAATATTAGATTGCGGAGAAGGTTGGATCCCAGTTGCTCGTCCTCCGCCATTTTTTTCCGGCGCGGACCGTTATCCTGTGGCCAGGATCACACGAGCCAGTTCGGACGGATTCTCGACAGCTGAGAAGTGGCCGGTACTTTTCAGAGTCAACATCTGTGCGGCAGGGATTAGCGACCGCGTGCGCTCGCGTTCATTTGGCTGAGACCAGTCGCTATCGCCGTAAACGAGCGTCACGGGCGCCGATATCTGCTCATAATAGTCCCGCGCCTTGCTCCAGGATTGCCAGCCTGCCAGCACCTTGCGCGCCATCCGCTTGTATCCCGGGCGACGAGCGACCGCGTCGAATTCGGCAAGCAGATCGGCTGGTAGTTTGCGCGGGTCGTGATATCCGCCACCCATGATCCTGCCGAGGACAATCTTGTTTTCGAGCGCTGCGTTGATCGCGCCGAGCACGGGGATCTGCAAGCTTCCGATGATGAAGTTCGCGAACCAATTACCGCGTCGAATACCGTCGCCGTAGCGGATCTCGTAATCGTAGGGGTTGATTGCGTAGACCTGCTTCACTCGCTGCGGAAGCGACGCCGCTGCTGTGAGGGCCAATGCTCCGCCGATCGACTCGCCAACGAGCGTCAAATTGGAGAGGTCTAGCTCCTCGATGAAGCTGATGACGGCTCGCCTGAAGTAGGGTTCGTCGAAGCTGGCGTCCGGGTCGATTGGTGAGTGGCCGTGACCTGGGAGATCAATGGCGTAGACCGTGTACGCTCTTGCGAGGAGGGGCGCCAGACTGCGGAAATATTCGAGCTGCGTCCGGATCGTATGTATGAGGAGCAGTGGAGGCCCACTCCCGGTCTTTTGAAAACGCACGCTTAGCTTGTCCGATATTTTCAGCAAGCTTGGTTTGGCTTCAGTCATGCTGAGCATTCGATCTCTCCGTGTTTCGAGGGGGCGCGCTTTCAAGCGGCAGCGACCTCGCGGACCTGTTGGGCCGCGGCATCCAAAAGCGCCTGAGCCAGATCAGGGTCGTTGACGACGCGCGATAGCGTCACCGCGCCGACCATCGTTGCGAGAATGGCCATCGCCTTGCTGCGGGAGTCCGCCTCGCCAGTTCCGCCGAGAAAGCGGTCGAGTACGTCGAGGTGCGCTTTCAGTCCTGCTTCGAATTCCGCCTTCACCTCGGGGCCCTGCCGTGCGGCATCCGAGCCAAGTGCCACGATCGGGCAACCGTCCATCTTCTCTCCGCGATGGTCGCCGCTGAGGTAGAACGTGATTACCGCGCCAAGCGGATCATCAGGATTTTGAGCGGCCGCGTCGGACCATCGGCCGGACGCGCTCTCCAATGCGCGCCTGGACGCTTCCACGGCCAGATCCTCTTTTGATGCGAACTGCTTGTAGAAGGCGCCCTGGGTGAGCCCGGCCCCCTTCATGAGATCCTTGAGGCCGATGCCATCAAAGCCGCGCTCTCTGAAGAGGCGACTGGCCACATTGATAACGGTTTGGCGGTTCTCGGCCGCCTGAGTGCGACTCACTCGCATCGTGTAGCTCCATTTGGATTTCGTTCGACTTCTATAACGGAGTTAGAGTTCACTTGCAATCTATCAATGGGAACGGCGGGATTTGGGTGCCTCTGGACCAAAACTCCCCGGCGTTCGGTAATCACGCTCACGTGACGGTCCAAATTTAGATTGCGATCGAAATCTAAAGTGTATATAGAAGTCGTACGAAATCCAAATTTCGAAGGAGTCGATCATGAAAAGGGGTGTTGCGGTGCTGGCCGGTATTTTGGTCCCAGCTGGTGTGGCAACCTTCGTTGCTCTTGCGATTCCCGCCCATGAAGCCTCCGCGGTGAACGACCCACGGCAGGAGCCCCCGATAGTCCGTCTGGTGACGGCGGCGCGGGTCAGCGGATCCGACCGCGGCTTCACGGGGACGGTCGGCGCGCGCGTGGAAAGCAATCTCGGATTTCGCGTCGCGGGGAAGATCGTCGAACGGCTCGTCAATGTCGGGGAGCAAGTCAAGGCCGGACAGCCGTTGATGCGGATCGACGAAACCGATCTTCGTCTGGCGGTCACGGCCAAGCGCAACGCGGTCGCCGCCGCGCGTGCAGTTGTCGTTCAGACCGACGCCGACGAGCGGCGCTACGCCAATCTCGTGAACGACGGATGGACGTCAAAGCAGCGCTACGAGCAGGCGAAGGCCGCATCGGATACCGCCAAAGCGCAGCTTGCCGCGGCGGAAGCGGACGCGGGCGTCGCGGAGAACCAGGCGACCTATTCCGTGCTAATTGCCGATGCGGACGGAACGGTCACCCAAACGCTGGGTGAGCCCGGCCAAGTCGTCGCCGCCGGCCAAGCGGTGGTTCGGCTGGCACAGTCCGGTCCTCGCGAAGCGGTGGTCGCGCTTCCCGAAACCACCCGGCCGTCGATCGGATCGCTCGCCGAGGCGAGCCTCTATGGCAGCGACGGGCGCCGCTATACCGCGCATCTGCGCCAGTTGTCGGATTCCGCCGATCCCCAGACCCGCACCTATGAGGCCCGCTACGTGCTCGATGGCGACGCCGCGGCTGCACCACTCGGCGCGACGGTGACCATTCGGCTTGCAAGCCAGGACAGTCAGCCGGATGTCCAAGTGCCGCTGGGTGCCGTGCTCGATGACGGCAGATCGACAGGCGTCTGGGTCTTCGACGGCGCGACCTCGACCGTACGCTTGCAGCCCGTCAAGCTGCTGCGCGTGACCAGCGAGACGGCCGTTATCTCCGGATCGAACTCCGGTGACCAGATTGTTTCCCTCGGCGCTCATCTTCTGCACGAAGGTGCTCGCGTCAGGACCGCGTCGGAAAGCAGGGGCAAGTGATGAGCTTCAATCTTTCCGCCCTCGCCGTTCGCGAGCGGGCCGTCACCCTGTTCTTCATCCTGCTGTTGGCTGCCGCGGGTGCTTACGCCTTCCTCAAGCTCGGTCGGGCCGAGGACCCATCCTTCACCATCAAGACGCTCACGGTCACGACGGTTTGGCCAGGCGCGACGGCACGCGAGATCCAGGACCAGGTCGCCGAACCCCTGGAGAAGCGGATTCAGGAACTGACCTGGTACGATCGGGTGGAGACGACGACGCGGCCCGGTTATGCTTACATGACGGTGACGCTGAAGGACAGCACGCCGCCCTCGATCGTGCAGGAGGAGTTTTATCAGGCTCGCAAGAAGCTCGGAGATGAAGCCCGCAAGCTGCCCTCCGGCGTGCTCGGTCCCTTCGTCAACGACGAATATTCAGACGTGAGCTTCGCCCTTTATGCCCTCAAGGCCAAGGGCATGCCGATGCGCGAACTCGCCAGGCAAGCCGAGACCATCCGTCAGGACCTCCTCCATGTGTCCGGCGTCAAGAAGATCAACATCCTCGGCGAGCGTCCGGAACAGATCTTCGTCGAGTTTTCCTATGCCAAGCTGGCGACCCTCGGCGTAGCGGCAACGGATATCGTTGCCGCCTTGCAGCGGCAGAACACGTTGACCCCGGCAGGATCGATCGACACCAAGGGACCGCAGGTCTTCATCCGGGTCGATGGCGCCTATGACAGCGTCCAGGCGATTGCCGACACGCCGATCGTCGCCGCCGGGCGGACGCTGAAGCTGGCCGACATTGCCGAGGTCCGCCGCGGCTACGAGGATCCGCCCACCTACATCATCAGGCACCAGGGCGAGCCCACCATCATGCTCGCGGCGGTGATGCAGGAAGGCTGGAATGGCCTGGCCCTCGGCAAGGCACTGGAGGAGAGGTCCGCAGCGATCGCCGGAACATTGCCGCTCGGGATGAGCCTGGCCAAGGTCAGCGATCAGGCCGTCAACATCACCTCGGCGGTCGACGAGTTCATGATGAAGTTTGCGATGGCGCTCGGCGTGGTGCTGCTGGTGAGCCTGCTGAGCCTCGGCTGGCGCGTCGGCATCGTCGTCGCGGCGGCCGTGCCCCTGACGCTTGCCGTCGTATTCCTCATCATGCTCGAAACCGGCCGGTTCTTCGACCGCATTACGCTCGGCGCTTTGATTCTGGCGCTCGGTCTCCTCGTCGACGACGCCATCATCGCGATCGAGGTGATGGTGGTGAAAATGGAAGAGGGCATGGACCGCATCTCGGCCGCGGCCTATGCGTGGAGCCACACCGCCGCGCCGATGCTGTCCGGAACGCTCGTTACGATCGCTGGCTTCCTGCCGGTGGGATTCGCGCGCTCGACGGCCGGGGAATACGCCGGAAACATCTTCTGGGTCGTCGGGTTCGCCCTCATCGTCTCCTGGATCGTCGCGGTGATCTTCACGCCCTATCTTGGCGTCAAGATGCTGCCCGCGATCAAGCCGGTCGAGGGCGGTCACCAAGCGATCTATGGCACGCCCAACTATCGGCGCCTGCGAGGACTCATCACCTTCGCCGTCCGCCACAAGTTCCTGACCTGCAGCATCGTCGCCGTTGCCTTCGCGCTTTCCGTTATCGGCATGGGTGGGGTCAAGCAGCAATTCTTCCCGACCTCCGATCGCCCGGAAGTGCTGGTGGAAGTTCGCCTGCCGGAAGGCACCAGCATCGAGACGACGACGGCCGCCGTCGAGAAGCTCGAGGGTTGGCTGCACGATCAACCCGAGGCCAAGATCATCACGAGCTATGTCGGTCAGGGTGCACCCCGCTTCTTCTTCGCGATGGCGCCCGAGCTGCCCGATCCGGCCTTCGCGAAGATCGTTGTGCTGACGCCTGACGCGGAGGCGCGCGAGGCTTTGAAGCACCGGCTCCGGCAGACCGTGTCACAGGGCCTCGCACCCGAGGCCAATGTGCGCGTCACTCAACTCGTATTCGGACCTTATACGCCTTTCCCGGTGGAGTTCCGGATCATGGGGCCGGATCCTGCCCAATTGTATGCGATCTCTCAGAAGGCCCTTGAAGTCATGCGCGGCGTTCACGACGCGCGGCAGGCAAATCGGGATTGGGGCGATCGCACGCCCGTGCTCCGCTTCATCCCGGATCAGGACCGGCTGAACCTGATAGGCCTGTCGCCGGCCGAGGTGGGCCGCCAGCTCCAGTTCCTGCTCACCGGCATCACCGTCACGCAGGTTCGCGAGGACATCCGCAATGTCCCAATCGTGGCGCGCAGCGCCGGCCGGGAGCGGCTTGACCCATCGCGTCTGGCGGATTTCTCATTGATGAGCAGGGACGGCCGCGCGATTCCGCTCGACCAAGTCGGTCATTCGGAAATCCGACTCGAAGAGCCGATCATGAAGCGCCGCGATCGCACGCCGGTCGTCACCATTCGCTCTGACATCAATGAGGCGACCCAACCTCCGGAGGTTTCCAAGGACATCAAGACCGCCCTCCAGCCGCTGATCGCCTCCCTTCCGGCCGGCTATCGTATCGAGCTGGGCGGATCGATCGAGGAAGCAACCAAGGCCAACGACGCGTTGGCGACGATTTTTCCCGCCATGATTGCCGCCATGCTGATCGTCATCATGCTGCAGGTGCGATCCTTCTCGACGATGGCGATGGTCGTGCTGACGGGACCACTCGGCCTCGTCGGCGTCGTGCCGATGTTGCTCCTCTTCAACCAACCGTTCGGGTTCAACGCGATCCTGGGCCTGATCGGACTGGCGGGAATCCTGATGCGCAACACCCTGATTTTGACCGAGCAGATCAAGGAGAACTTAGCCGCCGGCCTTGACGATTATCACGCCATCATCGAGGCCACGGTGCAACGCACGAGGCCGGTGATCCTCACTGCATTGGCCGCCGTGCTCGCCTTCATCCCGCTCACGCACTCCGTCTTCTGGGGATCGATGGCCTACACGCTGATCGGCGGCACCGCGGTCGGAACGGTGCTGATCCTGCTGTTCCTCCCGGCGCTCTATGCCACCTGGTTCCGGGTCAAGCCGACCGCAGATGACATGCACGAGCTTCGCACGAGGAGCCGGAATTGCGATCAGCATTGGCTGCCGAGTAAGGCTGTGTTGCTGCAATAGATCGTCCGCGCCCTATCTGCTGATAATCCGCCGCGGACGCCGCACGAGCGTTCAGCACCGGCCCGGCGGGAAGCCGACACGAGCCGCATCGCACACGGCCAGCCCGGCGAACGACCTCCCAAACCATCTGCTCGTCAACGAGCCATCATTGTCGGTCCAGGGGATCGGTGGCAATTGCGGCAGGTAGGATGCATACGGCATGACTTTCGCAAGCGTCACCCGGCCCGGAAACCGTGTCAGGAACGCCTTGTTCATTCCGCCGTCGAGTCCGCTGTAGATCGGGGCCGCCGGCACATTGTCTTCGATCAATCGCGCATATTCGAGCTCGTCGGTGCGCCGCTTCTCCAGCGCCCGCCGCGCGACGTCCGGATTGACGACGAAGGGAGGACATTTTTCGGTCGGGTTGAACACTGGAGGGGACGGCGAGTTCGGGGGAGCTTGCGCATCGAAGACATAGCGGCGGTCGCACACATCCACCTTCGGTTCGAGTCGCGTCGTCTCGAAATGATCATTGCCGACCTTGAGCATGTTCCAGAAAGCGAGATTGGGACTATTGCGATGCCGCGCCAGATTTCCCGGCGTCAGGCGGAACGGATAGGCCTGGACCTGGAACGATGGCCGGCCGCTGAGGGAATCGCGCGCCAGCGAATAGATTTCGCTGATCTGTTCGTCCGTCATGGCATAGCAGCCGCTGGACCAGCAATCGCCGTGGATCATCAGGAAGCTGCCGTTGCGCTTGTGCGCCTTGTCGAACGCGTTGGGGAAGCCGACATTGATCGACAGATAGAAGTTGGAGTTGGGGTTCATCAATTCGGGCGTAATCGCATAGAACCCTTCTGGAGCCTGTCGGTCGCCCTCGTACAATTTCGGCCCGAGATCGCCCGACCACCGGCAGATCGGATAGGTCTTGAGCATCTGGAAACGGCCGGTGGCGTCCTGTTTCCAGACCTCGAGTTCGGCCTCCTCCTTGAAGAGGCGCACGAGGATCGGTGAATATTTCGGCATCTTCTTTTGTTCGAGCAGCGAGAGCAGCTCAGCGGGTAGCTCCCTTGTTGCCTTGGCCGGCAACGGCTTGCTGGTTTCCCCAAGACAAATCACCGGCGCCAAGGCAGCGGCAAGAGCCGCCGCCAGCACGAGCGCATGTCGGATGATGGCGCGGATCACCAAAATGCCTCCAGCCCTTCCGATCGCACGCCGCTACGTCTCGAAGCCGACGAACACCGTCGCTTCCTCGACAGATTTCCGCTCCGACACCACGGCATTGGCCGGAAAAGTTTCATCCGGCCAGCCCAGCGCGATGCTTTTCATGATGACCTGATCGTCGGCGATGCCCGCGTGCTCGCGCACCACGGGGGATTGCATGATGCCCTGGCTGTTGATCACGGCGCCGAGCCCGCGGGACCACGCGGCATTGACTAGGGCGGTCGCCACGGCGCCGCAGTCGAACGGCGTATCGTCGCTCCCGTCAAGCACGCGGTCATAGGTGATGATCACGCAGACCGGCGCATCGAACTGGCGGAAGCCGCGCAGCACCCAGTCCTGGCGCTTCTCCATGTTGTCGCGCTCGATGCCCATTGCGGAGAACAATTGCTTGGCGACGCCGACCTGCCTGTCGCGGTGCTTGCCTGCAAAGGCCTGGCCCGTGCGGAACTCGCGCGATTGCGGGATGCCCGCCACCATCCGCTGGGTGTTGCCGGCGCGGATCCGATCCAGCGGTTCGCCGGTTATGACGTAGAAATTCCAGGGCTGGGTGTTCATCGACGACGGGGCGCGCATCGCCAAACCGATGATTTCCGCAATCAGCTCCTTGGGGACCGGGTCCGGTTTGTAGCCGCGGATACTCCGGCGACCGAGGATGACGTCATCAAACTGCATGTGTGTGGAATTCCCCTGACGAGTTCTGAAGCCGATCGGATTTTCGCGGTTTCGGCACCCTCGCGCAAGCGACAGCGACGTGCCGCAACGGGCTGGCCGCGCGGAACATTGTCGCATCAATCGGGATTGACCGACGCTCTCTCTGTCATCGCCCCTCATCCCGCCACCTTCCATCTCCCATCCGCCGCGCGCTTCAGCGCGGGATCGCTCACCCGCACGTGCTCGGCGAGGAAGTCGATGAACGCGCGCACGCGCGCGGGCAGGGGCGCGGTGTGGCCGACATAGACGGCGTGGATGTCTTCGCGGTCGCCGGGATTGTAGCTTTGCAACACCGGCACGAGCCGGCCGGATTCGATGTCAGGGCCGATATGGAAGAGGGCGAGGCGGGCAAGGCCGACGCCGCCGAGGCAGAGGCGGCGGGCGGCTTCGCCGTCGCTGGCGCGCGCGACCGGCGGCGGCACGGCTTCCTCGGTACGGTCGCCGCGCTTGAACGGCCAGCCGCCGCGGATACGCGGAAAGGTCCAGCCGATGCCGCGATGCGCAGCGAGGTCCGCCGGCGTCTTCGGCGTGCCGCAGCGGGCAAGATAGCTGGGTGTGCCGACCACGACCATGCGGCTGGTGCCGAGCTTTCGTGCGACGAGACGTGAGGCACGCAACGGGCCGACCCGGATGGCGACGTCGGCACGCTCCTGCATCAGATCGATCGTCGTGTCCGTCAGCACGAGGTCGAGCGTGATTTCGGGATGCTCTTCCAGGAAGCGAGGGATCAGCGGCATCAGATGCAGCATGCCGAACGGGATGTTGCTGTTCACCGTGAGGCGGCCGCGCGGCGCCGCGCCGGAGGCCGCCTCGCGTTCGGCTTCCTCCATCTCCGCGAGGATCCGCACGGCGCGCTGGTAGAACGCCTGACCCTCCTCGGTCAGGGTCAGCTTGCGCGTGGTGCGGTTGACGAGGCGCGAGCCGAGCCGCGCCTCCAGCCGCGACATCAGCTTGCTGACACCCGACGGCGTCAGCCGCAGCTTTCGCGCGGCTTGCGTGAATCCGCCGAGATCGACGATGCGGACGAAGACCTCCATCTCGGCGGAGCGGTTGGTGTCGAAACGGGCCATGTTGAATTCACGTCACAAATGATTGGATTGCGGACATTCTAATGGTTTTGCGCGCAGACGGCTATCTGCGTGGCTCGTCTCAATCCATCGGAGCTACGCATGCCTCCCGCCGTTCTCGCGCTCACCGCCGGTGCCTTCGGCATCGGCACCACCGAATTCATCATCATGGGCTTCTTGCTCCAGGTCGCGGCCGACATGCACGTCTCGGTGCCGGTCGCGGGCCTGCTGATCTCCGGCTACGCGCTCGGCGTGTTCGTCGGCGCGCCCGTGCTGACGCTGGCCACGCGGCGGATGCCGCGGAAAACCGTGCTGCTGGCGCTGATGGCGATCTTCACATTGGGCAATGCCGCTTGCGCGCTGGCGCCAAATTATGAATTGCTGATGGCCGCGCGCGTGCTGACCTCGCTCGCCCACGGCACCTTCTTCGGCGTCGGCTCGGTGGTGGCCACCAGCCTCGTTGCCGAGGACAAGCGCGCCTCCGCGATTGCCACCATGTTCATCGGCCTCACGGTCGCAACGCTTCTGGGCGTGCCCTTCGGCGCCTGGTTCGGCCTGATGCTCGGCTGGCGCGCGGCGTTCTGGGCCGTGACCGTGATCGGCGTGATCGCCTTTGCCGTGGTCGCAGCCCTCGTGCCCGGTCATGTCGGCAACGGCGACAAGCCGGTATCGCTCGCCGAGGAAGTTGCGGTGCTCGGCCGCCCGCAGGTGCTGCTCGGCCTTGCCATGACCGTGTTCGGCTTTGCGGGCCTGTTCGTCGTCTTCACCTATATCCAGCCGATCCTGACGCGCTTCACCGGCTTTTCGGAAGGCGCGGTCTCGCCGATCCTGCTGGTGTTCGGCGTCGGGCTCGCCATCGGCAACGTCGCCGGCGGCAAGCTTGCCGACCGCGGCCTTGGCGGCGCGCTGATCGGAACGCTCGCCGCGCTCGCCATCGTGCTGCTTGGGCTTGCCACCGTGCTGTCGGTCAAGATCGCGGCGATCGTGCTGATCCTGCTGCTGGGCATCGCGGCTTTTGCGACCGTCGCCCCGCTGCAGCTGCGCGTGTTGGAGGCGGCCGGCCCCAGTGGCCGCACGCTGGCGTCCAGCCTCAACATCGCCGCGTTCAATCTCGGCAATGCGCTCGGCGCCTGGGCCGGCGGCGTCACCATCGAGCGCGGGCTCGGCCTATCGGCGCTGCCCGTGGTCGCAGCCGGCATCACCGCCGTCGGGCTCGTGCTGGCGCTGTGGAGCCTGCGGCTCGACCGCGCGCAGGCGGCCGTTGCCGCCTGTCCTGCCGAATAGCGCAAGCGGCGCGATCGCGGACAATTCGCCGCGTCGCGCCATCGCGCCATGCAGAAAACGCACCTGTACACGCCCATTCGCCATCCGTAACCTCCGCGGCGCAATTTCAGGAGATGCGACGTGGCGAAGAAGACGGCTAAGAAGACCAAGAAGACTGCTTCGAAGAAACGGGCAAAGACCTCCAGCAAGAAGGCCGCACCAAAGGCCGTCATTGCCAAGAAGGCAAAGACGGCCGCGCAGCAGAGGACGGCCGCAGCGCGCCGGCCCAAGGGGCTGGCCTGGCAATGGTCGGCGGTGGAGACCGCGGCCGCGATCCGCTCCGGCGCCATCTCCGCCGTCGAGACGGTGGAGGCGCATCTCGAACGGATGCGCACCGTCAATCCGAAGCTCAACGCTGTCGTCGTCGACCTTTCGGAGGAAGCGCTGAAGGCCGCGCATGCGGCCGACAGGCAGCGCGCGAAGGGCGGCGAGCTCGGCCTCCTGCACGGCGTGCCCATCACCATCAAGGAAAATGTCGATTACGAGGGACGGCCGAATTTCAACGGCGTTCCCGACAACAAGGACCTGATTGCACCGTCGGATTCCCCTGTCGTGCGCAATCTGAAGAAGGCCGGCGCGATCGTCATTGGCCTCACCAACACGCCGGAGTTCTCCTTCCGCGGCTTCACCGACAATCCGCTGCATGGGTTGACGCTGAACCCCTGGGATCCTGATATCACTTGCGGCGGCTCCTCGGGCGGTGCGGGCTCGGCGGTGGCGGCGGGCATCGGCACCATCGCCCATGGCAACGACATCGGCGGCTCGCTGCGCTGGCCGGCGCATTGCAACGGCGTTGCCACCATCAAACCGACGCAGGGCCGCATCCCCGCCTTCAACGCCAGCGCCACGGCGGAGCGGCCGATGCTGGCGCATCTGATGTCGGCGCAGGGGCCGCTTGCCCGCCACGTCGCCGACGTCCGTCTTGCGTTGGAGGTGATGAGCCAGCGCGATCCGCGTGACCCCTGGTGGGTGCCGGCGCCGCTGACCGGCGCGAGGCCGAAGGGACCGATCAAGGTGGCGCTGGCCAAGATCCCCGACGACATGGACGTCGATCCCTCCGTCACCGCGGCGCTGCGCCAGGCCTCGGATCATCTGGAGCGGTCCGGCTATCGCGTCAGCGAGGTCGAGGTGCCTGATATCAATGGTGTCTGGCAGACCTGGTGCGACATCATCACCAATGAGACCGTGGTGATGCAGGAGGCGAATATGCTGAAGGTCACCTCCGAGGATTTTCACAAGGCCTGGGGCGGCATGAAAGGCAAGGCCAATGTGCTCGATCTCAAGGGCTGGATGCAGGCGGCTGCCGCGCGCAACGGCCATATCCGCGCCTGGCAATTGTTTTTCGAGGAATATCCGGTGGTGCTGGCGCCGACCACGGTGAAGCCGACGCCGGGCCCGCGCGAAGATACGATCAGTCCCGAGCGCGTGCGCGAGATCTTCTGGGGCGAGATCCGCTTCATCTCCGCCATCAACGTGCTGGGCCTGCCCGGCGCGGTGGTGCCGGTTACCCTGCATGACGGCAAGCCGATCGGCGTGCAGCTCATTGCCGGCCGCTATCGCGAGGACCTCGCGCTCGATGCCGCCGCCGCGATCGAGAAGCGCGCCGGCGTGCTTGCGCACCGTCTCTGGCAGACACTGGCCTAACCCGCTCCAGCGATCGATTCAGAGCTTCGCGCATTCCGCGCGAAGCTCGTAGGGGCGGTCAGCATTTCGAGGTGGATCACCGCCGCTGTCAGCCTCTCGATCTCATAAGGCAAGGAAGCTGCACCAAGTTCCATAATCGCGTTCGGCTCGCACCATCCGATGAGGAGGCCCTCAATCTTTCACTCCTTGATTTAAGTCAAATCCGATCCTGAGCAGGAGAAGAGGTTTCTGCCGGGTGCCGATCCGTGAGCGGCATCGCCTTATCATGAGCGCGGCACCCCAAGTAATGGAGGAACGCCATGCTTCGATGCCTTCTCGCTGCTTTGGCGGCGATGGTTCTGATCACTGTCTGTCTGATTCCCGATGACGCCTATGCTCGCCGTGGAGGTGGCGGCTTCCATGGTGGTGGTGGTATGCGCGCCGGAGGTTTCCATGGCGGCGGCGCCCGCGTCGCCCATGTCCGGGGCGGCGGATACCGGGTTGCGGGAGGCCGCTACGGCGTCGCCGGCCGTGGTTATGGCTATCGCCCGATAGCGGGGCGCCCTGTGGCCCGAGGGGTATATCGCAATGCAGCCTATCGCGGCGCTTACAGGGGCGCAGCCTATGGTCTGGGTGCGGCAGCAGTAGGAGCCGCCGCGGCCGGCGCATATGGCTACTACGGCGGCTATAACAGCTGCACGTATGACACTTACGGCAATTACGTTTGCCCCGGACAATATCCGTACGGGTATCGATATTGAGGTTGGCGGGACGGTAGCGGCCAGCGCCGCTGCCGTCCGTCGGGGCTGCCGGAGTTCCTCGCTAAACCCCGCCGTGACCTGCGTTTCCAGATTCCCTCTGGCGACGCGCCGCACTGGTTCGTTGACCAAAGTCAAGATTCCCAGGACCGAAAGCATCAAGGTGGCCCAGCATCAGCAGTAATCTTGCCGAGTTGCGGCATCACATCGATCGAGCGAGCAGCATGAGATTTCTGGCAGGGGTCGTTGCGGGATTGCTCTTACTCACTGGCACGGGAGCGAGCCATGCCGTGGTTCGCATTGCGAATGATCGAGGCGGGTCGATTGCCTACTACATCGAGAGATACGAAAAATTGCGCGCCGCGCGTCAGTCGGTCGTCATAGATGGCCTTTGCGCCTCCGCCTGCACGATCGTCCTGGGGACAATTGCATCGGACGACATCTGCGTCACCTCAAAGGCAAGACTTGCCTTTCATGCTGCGTGGGACTTCGGCAGGAATGGGCGCGCATTTACCCACCGGGCGGCGACCCGAATGCTGTATTCGATGTATCCCTCGCCAATTCAGCAATGGCTCGATCGTCGAGGAGGACTAACGTCTCGTACGGTTTTTCTTCAAGGCAAACAGCTGCATGGGATGTATCGGGAGTGCGATCTCGATTCATGGCCGTCTGCCAAGCGATGAGTGTCCAGACCGGCAAGTCGTACCGCGCAGCATTCGTTAATCCGCTTTAACCCGGATTTGGGCCAATTCGTCGACAAGCGTTAGGGTTACTTCCTCGATCTCTAGGCGAATTATTGTCCGCTTTACCACCCGCCTCTAACACCGGGACGGCGGACAACGCACATGCCTCATTCTAGGCCAATAAGTGCGGCCCGCTCCACGCGGAGGTGGCACGATGCGCAACGAGACGATCGCTATTCACGCCGGCTACGAACCCGAAGCAACAACGCACGCCGTTGCCGTGCCGATCTATCAGACCGCAGCCTACGCCTTCGACAGCGCCGATCATGGTGCGGCGCTCTTCAATCTGGAGGCCGAGGGCTTTCGTTACAGCCGCATCGCCAACCCGACCAGCGCGGTGCTCGAGAAGCGCATCGCCCAGCTCGAAGGCGGTGTCGGCGCGCTCGCGGTCTCGACCGGCCAGGCGGCGCTGCATTTCGCCTTCGTCAACGTCGCCGACCACGGCGGCAACATCGTGTCGGTGCCGCAGCTCTACGGCACCACGCACACGCTGCTCTCCCACATCCTGCCGCGGCAGGGCATCACCGGCCGCTTCGCCGAAAGCGACAAGCCGGAAGCGATCGAAAGACTGATCGACGAGAACACCCGCGCCGTGTTCGCCGAGACCATCGGCAATCCCGCCGGCAATGTCTGCGACATCGAGGCGCTGGCGAAAATCGCGCATGCGCATGGCGTCCCGTTGATCGTCGACAACACCGTCGCCACGCCGATCCTGCTCAAGCCGTTCGACTACGGCGCCGACATTGCCGTGCATTCGCTGACCAAGTTCCTGGGCGGCCACGGCACCACGCTCGGCGGCGCCATCGTCGATTCCGGAAATTTCCCCTGGGCCAGGCATGCCGACCGCTTCCCGGCCTACAACAAGCCCGACGCCTCCTATCACGGCCTCGTCTATGCCGAGCGCTTCGGCCGCACCGCCTATATCGAGCGCGCGCGCAGCGTCTATCAGCGCACCATGGGTTCGGTGCTGTCGCCATTCAACGCCTTCCTGCTGCTGCAGGGCATCGAGACCGTGGCGCTGCGCATGGAGCGCCATGTCGAGAACGCCCGCAAGGTCGCCGAATTTTTGCGCGATGATCCGCGCGTCGCCTGGGTCAACTACAGCGGCTTCCCCGATAGCCCCTATTATCGGCTGGTGCAGAAATATCTCGATGGCAACGCCTCCTCGCTGTTCACCTTCGGCATCAAGGGCGGCATGGAATCCGGCAAGGCCTTCTACGACGCGCTGAAGCTGATCACGCGTCTCGTCAATATCGGCGATGCCAAGTCGCTCGCCTGCCATCCGGCCTCGACCACGCACCGGCAGATGTCGGCAGAGCAGCAGCGCACGGCCGGCGTTCTGCCGGAGACGATCCGTCTGTCGATCGGCATCGAGCATGCCTCTGACATCATCGAGGACATCGACCAGGCACTGGAAAAGGCCTGTCCGTCGTCGCGTCTCGAGGCCGCGGAGTAGGCGGTCGCGTTGATGACGATCTTGATCGACAGGGATCAAGTCATATCGAGCCCGGCACTGGTGCCGGCGGCAGGCGATCTCGCGCGCGACCATGGCGGCGCGGAGCTGACCATCGGGCTGATCAACAACATGCCTGATCCGGCGCTGAAGGCGACCGAGCGGCAGTTCATGAAGCTGCTTCAGGCGGCCGCGGGCGCGCGCCGCATCCGCTTCTACTGCTTCTCGCTGCCGTCAGTGAAGCGCTCGCCGGAAGCAAGATGGCACGTCGAGAGTGAGTATTCGGAACTGTCCGAGCTAAGACGCCACAGATTCGATGGGCTGATCGTCACCGGCGCCGAGCCGGTCGCGCCCGAGCTCGATCAGGAGCCGTATTGGCGCGACCTGACCGAACTGATCGACTGGGCCAAGGTCAACACCCGTTCGACGATCTGGTCGTGCCTCGCCGCGCATGCGGCGGTGCTGCATCTCGATGGCATCCAGCGGCGGCGGCTGCCGGCGAAATGCCACGGCATCTTCGATTGCGAAGCCGTGATGCACGATCCCCTGACGCGCAACGCGCCTGCGCCGCTCAAGGTCTCGCATTCGCGCCTGAACGAGGTCGCCGAGAGCGATCTGGTTCGGTCCGGGTACCAGGTGCTGACCCGCTCGAAACAGGCCGGCGTCGATGTCTTCGTCCGCCAATATGCCAGCCGCTTCGTGTTCTTCCAGGGCCACCCGGAATACGACGCATTGTCGCTCCAGCGCGAATATCTGCGCGACATCGGCCGATATCTCGCGCGCGAGCGCGAGACTTATCCGCACCTGCCCATGAGTTATTTTGACGCAGCGACGGAAGAGAGGCTCGCCCGCTTCGAGAAGCAGGCAAGGCACCAGCGTCATCCGGCGCTCACCAATGAACTGCCCGCGTTGAATTTGCGCGCAGATATCGCTGCCGGCAGCGCCGCGGCGGCCTTATTTCGCAATTGGCTGCAATATCTCGGTGCGGATGCCGACGCATCGGTCCCTGCGCGCTAGCCGGCGGCTGTTGGTTCCGCGTTAGCATTACCCAAGCGTTAGGCTTGCCTCGTCCCGCGCACGAATGTTTCAGTACAGACATACGGAATCAGGAAACGCATCGTGTTGTCGGCACTCCAGGGACGCATGAGCAATCGGCTGGCCCGGCACTTCCGTGCCGCGCCGCACCGCATGCCCGCGCGCGCGCCGATGGTGAGCTTCACCTTCGACGATGCGCCCGACAGCGCCGCGGGCGAGGGCGCCGAGCTGCTAGAGAAGCATGGCGGCCGCGGTACCTTCTATCTCTCCGGCAGCCTGATCGATCGACCGTCGGACCATTGGCACGGCCTGTCGAATGACGCGATCGTGCGGCTTCACCGGTCCGGTCACGAAATCGCCTGCCACACGTTCTCGCACCACTGCGCAGTCGATCTCGACGAGGCCGCGATGGCCCGTGAGATCGCGCGGAACCAAAACTATTTCCGCAGCATCGATTCGTCGATCACGCTGGAGAATTTCGCTTACCCGTATGGCCTCGCCTCGGTGTGGCGTAAGCCGCAGCTCGCAAGAGCCTATCGCTCGGCGCGCGGTATCCTGCCCGGCGTCAATCGCGACGTCATCGATCTCCAGTTCCTGCGCGCCTCGCCGCTGATCGATTGCGAGATCGATGCGGCCGGCATCGATCGCTATTTGGACGATGCGGTCGAGAGCGGCGGATGGCTGATCTTCTACGGCCACGACGTCGCCGACAAGCCTAGCCCCTATGGCTGCACGCCGCATTTGATGCGCCATGCGCTGCAGGCGGCCGAGCAGCGCGGCATGCCGATCGTCACGGTCGCAGACGCGCTGCGAAGGATCGGGGCGTAGAGGTTTCACCTCTCCCCGCTTGCGGCAGGGGAAGCGCATATGCTTTCCGGCGACGACGGAGCAAGCGCCTCGTCCTTCGAGACGACCGCTTCGCGGTCTCCTCAGGATGAGGCTCGACTGCACCAGTGTACTTTGAAGCTGCCGCTGCACACTCCGCCCTCATCCTGAGGGCCCGCCAACGGCGGGCGTCTCGAAGGATGTGCTGCGGGGAGGCTGCTTCATACCCAATGGCCTTCTCGCAAGGGGGAGGGGAAGAGTCGCGCCTGCTCCGCAAACGGTCTTGCCACGCCGACGCCGCCATGCGACTGGCCTTGTGACGAATCCCACTGCCTGTTCCCAACCTCATGTCCTCTCCCTCCACCGCTCCACTGCCAGCGCCGGCCAATGGCCGCGATGCGCTGTCGGTGCTGCATTCGGTGTTCGGCCTGCCCGGGTTCCGCGGCGCGCAGGGTGAGATCGTCAGGCACGTGACGGATGGCGGCAATTGCCTGGTGCTGATGCCGACCGGCGGCGGCAAGTCGCTGTGCTATCAGCTGCCCTCATTGCTGCGCGAAGGCTGCGGCATCGTGGTCTCGCCCTTGATCGCGCTGATGCGCGACCAGGTCGCGGGCCTGCTCGAAGCCGGCGTCAACGCCGCTGCGCTGAACTCGTCGCTGTCTCCGCAGGAAGCCTCAGAGGTGGAGCGCCGCCTGATCGCGGGCGATCTCGATTTGCTCTACGTCGCGCCCGAACGGCTGGTGACGCCTCGCTGCCTGTCAATGCTGGCGCAGGCGAGAGTGGCGCTGTTCGCGATCGACGAGGCGCATTGCGTCTCGCAATGGGGCCATGATTTCCGGCCCGAATATGTCGGCCTCTCCATCATTGCCGAGCGCTTTCCCGAAGTGCCGCGCATCGCGCTGACCGCGACCGCCGACGAGCTGACGCGCAAGGAGATCGTCGAGCGGCTGCAGCTGACCGGCGCGCCGCAATTCGTCTCCAGCTTCGACCGGCCCAACATCCGCTACGAGATCGTCGACAAGCGCAATGCGGTGTCGCAGCTGAAGGAGTTCATCCGCGAGCGCCACATGGGCGATGCCGGCGTGGTCTATTGCCTCTCGCGCAATCGCGTCGAAGAGGTCGCCGCTGCGCTTCAGGACGCCGGCATCGCGGCGCTGCCCTATCACGCCGGCCTCGACGGCAGCGTGCGCTCGCGCAACCAGGACCGCTTCCTCAACGAGGACGGCATCGTCATCGTCGCGACCATCGCCTTCGGCATGGGCATCGACAAGCCGGACGTGCGCTTCGTCGCCCATCTCGATCTGCCCAAGAGCATCGAGGCCTATTACCAGGAGACGGGACGCGCCGGCCGCGACGGCAAGCCGTCTGCGGCGTGGATGGCCTATGGTCTTTCCGACATCGTGCAGCAGCGCCGCATGATCGACGAATCGACGGCCTCCGAAGATTTCAAGCGGGTCTCGATCGGCAAGCTCGATGCGCTGGTCGGCCTCGCCGAGACGGCGCACTGCCGGCGCCGGCGGCTGCTCGCCTATTTCGGCGAGATCGTGATGGGCGAGAGCTGCGGCAATTGCGACAATTGCCTGACGCCGCCCAAGATGCGCGACGGCAAGGTGCTGGCGCAGAAGCTGCTCTCCTGCGTCTACCGCACCGGGCAACGATTCGGCGCGATGCATCTGATCGACGTGCTGGTCGGGCGCTTGACTGAGAAGGTGACGCAGTTCGGCCACGACAAGCTGTCGGTGTTCGGCATCGGCCGCGAGCTCAACGAAAAGCAGTGGCGCACCGTGCTGCGGCAGCTCGTGGCGATGGGCCATCTGCAGAGCGACAGCGAAGCCTATGGTGCGCTGAAGCTGACGGATTCCTCGCGCGGCGTGCTGCGCGGCGAAACCGAGGTGTGGCTGCGTGAGGAGGCGCCCGGCACCCGCGTCCGCTCGAGCCGGGCCAAATCGCGCCGCGGCGACCTCGCTCCGGCGGCGAGCGCGACGCCGCAAGGCGATGTCGATCCTGAGCTGCGCGCGCGGCTGCGGTCCTGGCGTTCAGACATCGCCCGCGAACGCGGCGTGCCCGCCTATGTCGTGCTGCACGATGCCACCATCGACGGCATCGTCCGGGCCTGGCCGACGACCCTCGACGAACTCCGCAACGTCCCCGGCATCGGCGACAAGAAGCTGGAGCATTACGGCGAGGAGCTGCTGCAGATCGTCAGGACGCGGTAGGCAGCCTCGATCTCTCCACGCCGTCATCCCGGACAAGCGAAGCGCGATGCGGGATCCATAACCACAGGCCGATGCGATTATGGAAGCTCGCAACCACGAGTCTTCGCCAAACGATTGCTACGGCGTATGGGTGTTCGGCGGAGGACGCGCGACCCAGCAACGAGTGCCGCACGACCCGGATCTGCGCTTAGCTTGCCCGGGACGACAGTGGAGAGGAGCTTCTCACCCGTTTCTGAACGCGTACGCATACCCGTTCAGCGCGGGTGCGCCGCCGAGATGGGCGTAGAGGATCTTCGCGCCCTTCTCGAAATAGCCCTTCTTCGCAAGGTCCATCAGGCCCTGCATGGACTTGCCCTCGTAGACGGGGTCGGTGATCATGCCTTCGAGGCGCGCGGTGAGGCGGATCGCCTCCTTGGTCTCTTCCGAGGGCACGCCATAGGCGGGATAGGCGTAGTCCTCGATCAGCACGACGTCGTCGGCAACGAGATCCTTGCCGAGCTCGACGAGCTTAGCGGTATTCTGCGCGATCTCGAGCACCTGTGCCTTGGTCTGATCAGGCGTGAAGGAGGCATCGATGCCGATCACTTTTCGCGCGCGGCCGTCGGCGGCGAAGCCGACCAGCATGCCGGCATGGGTCGAGCCCGTGACGGTGCAGACCACGATGTAGTCGAACTTGAAGCCGAGCTCCGCTTCCTGCTTGCGCACCTCCTCGGCGAAGCCGACATAGCCGAGGCCGCCGAATTTGTGCACGGAGGCGCCGGCTGGAATCGCGTAAGGTTTGCCGCCGGCGGCCTTCACCTCCTCGATCGCCTGCTCCCAGCTCTTGCGGATGCCGATGTCGAAGCCGTCGTCGACCAGGCGCACGTCGGCGCCCATGATGCGCGAGAGCATGATGTTGCCGACGCGGTCATAGACGGCGTCCTCGTGCGGCACCCAGGCTTCCTGCACCAGGCGGCATTTCATGCCGAGCTTGGCGGCGACCGCGGCGATCATGCGGGTGTGGTTGGACTGCACGCCGCCGATCGACACCAGCGTGTCGGCGTTGGAGGCGATCGCATCGGGAATGATGTATTCGAGCTTGCGCAGCTTGTTGCCGCCATAGGCAAGGCCGGAATTGCAGTCCTCGCGCTTGGCATAGACCTCGACTTGGCCGCCGAGATGTTTTGACAACCGCTCCAGCTTCTCGATCGGCGTCGGGCCGAAGGTGAGCGGATAGCGCGGAAATTTGTCCAGCTTCATGGGTCATCCCGATTGGCGTTGATGTCGGGGAGGGAGCTAGCATCGGCGAGGGAAAATGTGCTCTCAAATATTGCGCCTATGTTGCGCGAAAACTTGCGCATTTTGGGAAAGTTGGTAGATTTCCTTCCGATATAGTCGGCTTTCCTGAAAGCTTCTTCCATGCCCGCTCGGCTCGATCGCATCGACCTCAAGATATTGAGATTGCTTCAAAATAACGGTCGGCTCAGTAACGCGGAGCTCGCCGTATCGGTCGCGATCAGCCCCGCCACCTGCCATCGCCGCACCCAGCGCCTGTTCGAGGATGGCTTTATCCCCGCTGTGCGCGCCATGGTCGCCCCGAAGAAGGTGGCAAAAGGCACGCTGGTCATGGTCGGCGTCGTGCTCGACCGCTCGACGCCGGAGAGCTTCGCCACCTTCGAGCAGGCCATCGCCAAGCTGAAATTCGTGCTCGACTGCCATCTCGTCGCCGGCGATTTCGACTATTTCCTGAAAATCCGCGTTGGCGACATGGAGGATTTCAACCGCATCCACGGCGAGCAGCTGATCGCGCTGCCCGGCGTGCGCCAGACCCGCACCTTCTTCGTGATGAAGGAAGTCGTCGACAACGCGCCGCTGGAATTCTGAGCAGGCCGTCACAGCAACTTCACTTGCTCCGCGCGCGCATGCAGGCGAGCCTCATCTCTTTCTCAACGAGGAGATGTTCACCGTGCGCCTTCCCATTCTCGATCCGAAAGAGCTCACCGACGAACAGAAGCCGCTCTATGACGACATGCGAGCCGGCATGCAGGACCATTTCAAGGGTTTTGTGAACATGCGCGATGACGGCGCGCTGCTCGGGCCCTGGAATCCCTGGCTGCGCGAGCCGCGCTTCGGCAAGCCGGTGTGGGAGCTGGTCAAGGCCATCGCATCGAACCCGCTGCTGCCGGCGCCGGTGCGCGAGGTCGCGATCCTGGTCACCGGCTCGCATTTTCGTTCCGGCTACGAGCTCTATGCCCATGTGCTGGTGGCAGAGCAGCGCGGTCTCTCCGACGAGAAGCTCGCGACCATCGTCGCCGGCCAGCGGCCGGTGGATCTCACCAAACAGGAAGCCGTCGCTTACGACATGGCCTCCGCTCTCGTGAGCGGCGGCGTGCTGCCGGAGCTGACTTATCGGGCAGCCGTGAAGGAGTTCGGCGAGCATGGCGCGGCCGAGCTGTCCTATCTCGTCGGCGTCTACTGCATGGTCTCGGTCACGCTCAATACGTTCGACGTGCCGGTGCCAGACTAAGCCTGCCGCCTTCGCTCACTCCGCCGCCTTGCTTGCCGGCGGCGGGGGTACGAAGGCGATGCAGCGATTGCGGCCTTCGGCCTTGGCCTGGTAGAGGGCATGATCGGCCGCGCCCATCAGCGCGTCGATGCCGGACATGCTGACGGTGGCCTCCGCAATGCCGACGCTCACAGTGACGCCGAACTGAATGCTGTCGGCGACGATCTGCGCGCTCAGCACGCGCTTGCGGATCCGCTCGGCCACAGTCCTCGCCCGGGACAGGCTGGTCTCGGGCAGGAGAACGGCGAACTCTTCGCCGCCGAGCCGGCCGACGATATCCGATTTGCGCTTGCCGTCGAGGCAGGCGGCGGCGACCGCCTTGATCGCGGCATCGCCTACAGCATGGCCGTAGCGATCGTTGACCGACTTGAAGTGGTCGATGTCGATCATCAGCACCGAAACCGAACGATAGTAACGCTGAAACCGGCTCCACTCCGCATCGAGGCTGTCGAGGAAGTGGCGGCGGTTGTAGAGGCCGGTGAGCGGATCGGTGGTGGCGAGCGTCTCCAGCATCGCGGCTTTTTGCGTCAGGTCGGTGATGTCGACATAGGTCAGCATGCGGCCGCCATTCGACATCGTGGTGCAATGCGCTCTGATGCGCCTACCGTCGGGCGTCTGCAAGTCGCGCACATGGTCGCCGGCCTTGACCTCTTCGACGCGCCGCGCCGGAAATTTCGCGAGGTCGCTGGTCGGAAGATTGGGAGCGCTGGCGCGATACTGGCGTCGCACCAGCGATGAGTAGGCTGGCCGGCTCGTTGCCTCCTCATCGCTGACCTCCCAGAACCGACGCATGCGCCGGTTCATGAACGTGGCGTGCAGGTCGGAATCGAGGAGGAGGACCCCATCCTGAACATTCTCCAGCGCATCTCGCAGCAGCTTCAGCTCGTCGGAGGTGCGCACGATGTCGGTGACGGGGGTATAGGTCAGCATGCGTCCGCCGTCGGGCAAGGACGTGACCTGCACGCGCACGACATCGCCATTGGTGCGGCGCACATCGATTGGCGTCGGATCTCCCGCTTCGATCACGCGGACGCGCTCCGCCACCAGGGCATCGAGCTCGCGGTCGGGCACCTCATAGGCGCCGGTGTCGCGGCCGTGATGGAGCAGCGTCATGATGGATGGATGGCTGTCGGCCACTTCGTCCGGCAGGCGCCACATCTGTCGGAACGACCGGTTGATCAGACGTGCCCGGAGACTCGAATCGAGCAGCACGATGCCGGTCGGTACATGATCGAGCGCGGCGCGCAGCGCCAGCATTTGGCCGCGCATCAGCGCATCGGACGAGCGTTCCCCCTCCTCGCCGGCCGCCCGCTCGACGCGGCCCGGCTGTTCGAAGGCGACGCCGACCTGTCGGTCTGATCGCCAGATCACGCGGCAGGTCAGGATCTCGCGCCCCGCGAGCCTCAGCTGGAATCGCTCGGGCACGCCGAGGCCGCTTTCCATCTCGAGTGTCGCGGCCTCCTCGGTCAGCCGGCGCACGACGCAATCGATCGATGACTGGCCGAAATTGAAGAAGATCTTCCCAGCAAGGAACGTCCGTTCCGAAACCAAGCGGGACATTCGCAGCCTCCAAGCGAATACGACGCAAAAAGTTGCGGTAGTTTCGCGCAAGGTTCCTTGCGCCGGTGTAACGCAATCGATGTTTTGGAATGAGGATTAACGATCGGTTGACGGGCGGTACGGAATGCTGTTGAGGCCGCTCAAGGGCCGCCGCCGCGGCTTACCGAAAATCCACTGTGAACCCAGTCAGTTGCGTACGGCGTAGAGCGGCGTGCGCAAGGTCACCTGGTATGACGGCGCCGGCATCCACGCGACCTGCGCAGTGATGCCGAACAGACGGTTGTCGTTGTCATCCATGCGGTCGATATCGAGCCGCAGGATCGGCTGGGTGAAGGGCTCCGCCAGCGTCCGGCCGGCGAGTTGCGCGCCGCCGAAGGACTGCACGCCGAAGCGCCCCGTGAACTTCCAATTGCTGGGCCATTGGTAGTAGCCGCCGGCGTAGAGGACAGTGTTCGGCCGGATGCTGGCGAACGGGCTGGCGATGGTGGCGGTGGTGTATTGCACGCCCGCCAGCCAGCCCCGCGTCTCGTCCTCGTCGAGCGCGTAGTCGAATTCCAAGATGTTGTTGAAGGAATTCGTCATGCCTGGTTCGTTTGGCACGGACTGCGTCAGCGTCGACTGCAATGTGATGGTCGGGATCCTGCCGCCGTTCTGCTGATGGAGATCGGCCTGCACGCCGATGTTCCAGCTGGTGATATCGAATTTGGACCACCCGCTGCCGATGTCCGCCGTCGATCCCGACACGCCGCCATAGAGCGATACGCGGTCGCTGACGTCGACGGTCATGGGCAGATCGACGGCGATGGCTTTCGCCGCCGGCAACCCGGTCGGGAGCGTCGCACCGCGTCGTACGGCCAAGGCCTGGAAGGCCGCCGATAGCGAGGTGTTGCCGAAACCGAGTCCCAGCGTGCCGGCCGGAATCGTCGCATAGGTGGTACGCAGGTCGAGATAGATGTTGGGGACCGCAGGGGCTGTGGGTGCGTCCTTTTCATCGTCCGCAGCGAAGGCGGCGCCAGCCGAAATCGTCAGGCCGAGCAATCCCGTCGCGACAGCGCGGAAAGCCCGGCGGCAGGATTGGCTATGATGAGACACGTGACGATCCGGCGCGTGGCGCTTTGATGGCGAAACCGTTGTTAGATGGAACGTGATCGCTCGCGCGGTCAAGCGCTATCGGCAAGCGATGGACGGCGTGGACGTGTGCGGCTACCCTGCCGTGATCGCACCGACACACGCGCCGGCGGAGTGCAGCCGGACAATGGAAGGACGACAGCCATGCATACCTCACGCCGCATTCTGCTCACCGGACTTGCGGGGCTCGCTGTCGCTCCCACCGCCGTCGCCGCCGCGGTACCCTCGGCCGAGCCAGCCGACGTGACGGTGGCGGAAGAACGCTTTGCGCGCACGATCGCGGCAGCCCATGCGCCCGACGTCAACTGCGCTCGGCAGGCGGAGCGCTATGCGGATGCGCATTGGCTGGAATATGTCGGGGCGGCGCGTGCCGTGCTCGGCGCGCGGGTGTGAGTTAACCGCTATCTCTCCACCGCCCGCCGGACCTGCTCGCCGATCTGCGAGAGCACGAGCTGCGCCTGCGGCAGGATCGCACCCATGGCGTGGAAATTGTGGACCATGCCGTCATGGCAGACGTGCTCGACGGCAACGCCGGCGGCCAGCAGCTTGCGCGCATACGCATTGCCCTCGTCGCGCATCGGGTCGAATTCGGCGGTGTGGATGATTGCTGTGGGCAGGCCTGCGAGCCGGCTCGCGCGCAGGGGCGAGATGCGGGGGTCCGTGGCATCCACGCCCGCGGGCAGATAATCGGCGAGATCGGCTTCGATCGTGGCGCGATCGATCAGATGGCCCTCGGCGAATTCCTCGCGCGAGGGCGAGGTCTCCTCGAAATCCAGCACCGGGCAGATCAGGCATTGCGCGACGATGGAGAGGCCTGCGTTCTGGATCGCCTCCTGACACACGATCGCAGCCAGCGTGGCGCCGGCGGAATCGCCGCCGACCACGAGACGTGCCGCATCGATGCCGAGCGATACGGCCTGCCGCGCCACCCATTCGGTCGCAGCGGTCGCGTCGTCGACCGCGGCCGGAAATTTGTGCTCGGGCGCGAGGCGGTAGTCGATCGAGACGAGACGGCAGCCGGTCGCATGCGCCAGCGCGGCAGCAATGCGGTCGTGCGTCGCGATGCTGCCAGCCACGAGGCCGCCGCCATGGAAGAACACGAAGCCGGGCGTGCGCTCGCCGGCAGACGCGGGCGAGTAGAGGCGATAGGGCAGCTCGCCGCCGGGGCCGGGCAGCCTGCCGTCGGACGCAATCACATCCGGCGCGTCAGCGCGTGCGAACTGCATCAACTTCGCGAGCGACTGCCGGCGCGCTTCCACGCTCGGCCGGCTCCGCGTTTGCGGCCCGGCCGCCGCCATCATGGTCAACAAACGCTTCGCGAGCGGATCGAGCGGCATCGATATGTCCTTCTCCCCTAGCTGGACAGGGTATCTCACCGCTTCGATGCAGGAAATCATTTAGGAGTTCCGACCAATAGTGGCGGGCACAAATACGGCATCGCGCCAGGGGAGTTCGTCATGGCCGAGATCAAGAAGCCGGTCGAATATTCGCCGAGCTGGACCTTCTTCGAGGGCAAATGGCATGACGGCAATGTGCCGATCATGGGCCCACGGACGCATGCGGCCTGGCTCGGCTCGGTCGTGTTCGACGGTGCGCGTGCGTTCGAGGGCGTGGCGCCCGATCTCGATCGCCACGTCGCCCGCGCCAATCAATCTGCGCTCAGTTTCGGCCTGAAGCCGGTGGTCGACACCGACAAATGGCTCACGCTGGCGCGCGAGGGCATCGCGCGCTTTGCACCCCATGCCGAGATCTATGTCCGTCCGATGTATTGGGCGCAGAACGGCTCGGGTGGCGGCGTGCTGTTCGACCCCGAAACCACCAATTGGTGCCTGTGCATCTACGAGGCGCCGATGCCGAAGCCCGTCGGCAACGCCATCACGCTGTCGCCGTTTCGCAGGCCGACCGCCGAATGCGCGCCGGTCGAGGCCAAGGCGGCCTGCCTCTATCCGAACAATTCGCGCGCGCTGGCGGAGGCCGCCTCGCGCGGCTTCCAGAACGCGCTGATGCTGGACATGCTGGGCAATGTCGCAGAGTTCGGCAATTCCAACGTGTTCATGGCCAAGGAAGGCGTGGTCTATACGCCGGTGCCGAACGGCACCTTCCTCAATGGCATCACGCGCCAGCGCGTCATCAGCCTGCTGCGTGGCGACGGCGTCACCGTGATCGAGAAGACCCTGCGCTATGCCGATTTTCTCAGTGCCGACGAGATTTTCTCCACCGGCAATTTCGCGAAGGTGGCACCTGTCATCCGCATCGATGAGCGGGAGCTGCGGCCGGGGACGTTCTACACCAAGGCGCGAAAACTCTATTGGGATTTTGCGCACGCGGTGAAGCTGGCGGCTTGATCTCGCTGCTTCCGCGAACTCCGTCATTGCGAGCGCAGCGAAGCAATCCAGAGTCTTTCCGCGAAGGGATTTCTGGATTGCTACGCTTCGCTCGCAATGACGAGTTCCAGGAGACAGTCGGGTAAAGCTGCCAACGCGTGCCGCGGATGCGGACGCGCTGGTGCGAGGGAGAACCTACTCGTCCTTCTTCGACATCCGTTCGAGACGTTCCTGCATTTCCTTCATCTGCTGGCGCAGATCGTCGATGTTGCTGTCCTTGGGCGCCTCGGCATTCGCATCGGGCTCCGGCTCCGGGCTGGTTGCCGGGCGGCCCGTCGGCGCGAAGGGCTTGAACATCGAGAAAGTCTGCTGGAACAGCTCCATGTTGCGCCGGACCTGCTCTTCCAGCGGCGCGAAGGGCGTGCCGGAAAGGGTGTTGGCGATCTGCTTGCGGAACTTCTCCTGCTCCTGGGTCAGGGTCGCGATCGACTGTTCCAGATATTTCGGCACCACCATCTGCATGCTGTCGCCATAGAAGCGGATCAGCTGGCGCAGGAAGGTGGTCGGTAGCAGGTTCTGACCCGCTTTGTTCTCCTGCTCGAAGATGATCTGGGCGAGCACGGAGCGGGTGATGTCGTCACCGGTCTTGGCGTCGTAGACCAGGAAATCCTCCCCGTCCTTGACCATGGCGGCGAGGTCCTCGAGCGTCACATAGGTGCTCGTTCCGGTGTTATAGAGCCGGCGGTTCGCGTATTTCTTGATCGTGGTGGGTTGGTCTGATTTCGCCATGGGCTCTCACTTGCAAGCGCGGAGAACGGGAACCCGGCGGGCAATGCCGCAGGGCGGGAAGAGTACGCAACGCAACAAAATAAGCATTTTCAAAGGGGTCACGCTACCGTTTTGTGCGGCACGGTTAATCGCAGAGCAAAATCCTGCTTGCGAAAGCGACAAGAACGCTATTTTGAATGCGCTGCGGCATGAATTCGGTCGCCGGCCGATTGACATGCCTCAACGACGTTAACAGGATGACTGACGAGACTGACGGGCCATTTCAAAGCGCCCGTCCGCCCCTTCTTCAGAACCTCAAGCCCCAGGAGATGCCCATGTCAGACGATGTCGTCATCGTCAGCGCCGCCCGCACCCCGGTCGGAAGCTTCAACGGAGCCTTCGCGACCCTTCCCGCTCATGATCTCGGCGCCGTCGCCATCAAGGCCGCGCTGGAGCGTGGTGGCATCGAGCCCGGCCGGGTCTCCGAAGTCATCATGGGTCAGATCCTGACCGCGGCCCAGGGACAGAACCCGGCCCGCCAGGCCTCGATCCTCGCCGGCATTCCGGTGGAGAGCCCGGCCTGGGGCGTCAACCAGCTCTGCGGCTCGGGCCTGCGCACGGTCGCGCTCGGTTACCAGGCGCTGCTCAACGGCGATTCCGAAATCGTCGTCGCCGGCGGACAAGAGTCCATGAGCATGGCCCCGCACGCCCAGCATCTGCGCGGCGGCGTCAAGATGGGCGGCCTCGAACTGGTCGACACCATGATCAAGGACGGTCTGTGGGACGCCTTCAACGGCTATCACATGGGGAACACCGCGGAGAACGTCGCGCGCCAGTGGCAGATCACCCGCGCCCAGCAGGACGAGTTCGCGGTCGCCTCGCAGCAGAAGGCCGAAGCCGCGCAGAAGGCCGGCAAGTTCAACGACGAGATCGTCCCCGTCACCATCAAGACCCGCAAGGGCGACGTCGTCGTCAGCGCCGACGAATATCCGCGTCATGGCGCCACCCTCGACGCGATGGCCAAGCTCAAGCCCGCCTTCGAGAAGGAAGGCACTGTCACCGCGGGCTCCGCGTCCGGCATCAATGACGGTGCCGCCGCCGTGGTGCTCATGACCGCGAAGCAGGCCGCCAAGGAAGGCAAGAAGCCGCTGGCGCGCATCGTGTCCTGGGCGCAGGCCGGCGTCGATCCGAAGATCATGGGCTCGGGCCCGATCCCGGCTTCGCGCGCCGCGCTGAAGAAGGCCGGCTGGAACGTCGGCGATCTCGACCTGATCGAGGCCAACGAAGCCTTCGCGGCGCAGGCCTGCGCCGTCAACAAGGACCTCGGCTGGGACACCTCCAAGGTCAACGTCAATGGCGGTGCGATCGCGATCGGTCATCCCGTCGGCGCGTCCGGCGCGCGCGTGCTGGTGACGCTGCTGCACGAGATGCAGAAGCGCGATTCGAAGAAGGGCCTTGCCACGCTGTGCATCGGTGGCGGCATGGGTATCGCGATGTGTCTGGCGCGCGACTGAGTTTGCGCGTAGCTGACGGGTGCGCTGCACACGTCGGTGAGTGCGTTGCACGCGACTAAAAAGGCGGCGGTTGCAAATCAAATATTCTTCGCAACTGCGCAGGCCTCGACTAAAGAGAAACGCCCGGCTCAACGCCGGGCGTTTTGTTCTTGATGTCCGTCAAACGTCCCGCATAATCCCCAGCTAAAAACGATCATTCAGAAACGTCCGAAGAGTCCAAGGGAAGGAATACGACATGGCACGTGTTGCATTGGTCACGGGTGGTACGCGGGGCATCGGTGCGGCGATCAGCAAGGCGCTGAAGGCGGCCGGTTACAACGTTGCGGCGAGCTATGCCGGCAACGATGCGGCGGCGGAGAAGTTCAAGGCCGAGACCGGCATCGCGGTCTATAAATGGGACGTCAGCAATTTCGACGCCTGCGCGGAGGGCGTGAAGAAGGTCGAGGCCGATCTCGGGCCGATCGAGGTGCTCGTCAACAATGCCGGCATCACCCGCGACACCGCCTTCCACAAGATGACGCTCGAGCAGTGGAACGCCGTCATCAACACCAATCTCGGCTCGCTGTTCAACATGACGCGCCAGGTGATCGAGGGCATGCGTTCGCGCAAGTTCGGCCGCATCATCTCGATCTCGTCGATCAACGGCCAGAAGGGGCAGTTCGGTCAGGTCAACTATTCCGCGGCGAAGGCCGGCGACATCGGTTTCACCAAGGCGCTCGCGCTCGAGAACGCCAAGGGCGGCATCACCGTGAACGCGATCTGCCCCGGCTACATCAACACCGAAATGGTGCAGGCGGTGCCGAAGGACGTCCTGGAAAAGAACGTGATCCCGCAGATCCCGGTCAGCCGGCTCGGCGAGCCCGAGGAGATTGCGCGCGCCGTCGTGTTCCTGGCGGCCGATGAGGCCGGCTTCATCACTGGCTCGACCATGACCATCAACGGCGGCCAGTATCAGGCGTGATGCGATCGCATCACGCGGGCGGATATTTCCCACATCGTCATGCCCGGGCTTGTCCCGGGCATCCACGGCCTTACAACAGCCGTCGCCACGAAAGAACGTGGATGGCCGGGACAAGCCCGGCCATGACGGAAACATTGGGCCGATGACTCCCCGCACCGCGACGCTGATCGGACTGACCGCGATTCTGATGTGGTCGCTGCTGTCCGTGATGACGGTGGCGACCGGAAAGATTCCGGCGTTCCAGCTCGCCGCGATGACCTTTGCGATCGGCGGCCTCGTCGGCCTGCTCACCTGGATCGGGCGCGGCGAAGCGGCAAAGAGCCTGCGTCAGCCACCCATCGTCTGGGCCGTCGGCGTTGGCGGTCTGTTCGGCTATCACGCGCTCTATTTCCTCGCGCTGCGCTTCGCGCCGCCGGCGGAAGCCGGTCTGTTGAATTATCTCTGGCCGCTGCTGATCGTGCTGTTCTCGTCCTTTCTGCCGGGCGAGCGGCTTGCCATGCACCACATCATTGGCGCCGTGCTCGGTCTCGTCGGCACCGTGCTGCTGTTCGCCGGCAATACCTCAGGCTTTGCGCCGGGAGCGGTGCCAGGGCTGGTCGCGGCCTTCATCGCCGCCTTCGTGTGGGCGATCTATTCGGTGTCGTCGCGGCGGTTGAAAGCGGTGCCGACCGATGCCGTCGCCGGCTTCTGCCTCGCCACATCTGTGCTCGCCGCGCTGATGCATCTTGCCCTCGAGACTACGGTCTTGCCAGAAACCACGCTGCAATGGCTCTCCGTGGTCGCACTCGGCATCGGCCCGGTCGGTGCCGCCTTCTATGCCTGGGACATCGGCATGAAGCGCGGCGATATCCGCGTGCTCGGCGCCGCCTCCTACGCGACGCCTTTGCTCTCGACGGGCTTTCTCATCGCCGCCGGCTTTGCAAAAGCCAGCGCCAACATCGCCCTCGCCGCGATCCTGATCGCCGGCGGCGGCCTGATCGCGGCCAAGGACATGGTGCTGCGGAAGCGGTGAACGAGGCCTACGGCTCCCAGCCGCTCGGCGCGAGCTCGAATTTCGCGAACTCGAAGGCCGGTGCGACGGTGCAGCCGACCAGGGTCCATTCGCCCGTCGTCTCCGCCATCTGCCAGGCATTGGCCGGCACGATCGCCTGCGGCCGCTCGCCGCCGACGAGGTCCGTGCCGAGCCGCACCTCGTGCCGGGAGCGACCGTCATGCGCGACGCGCAGCGTCAGCGGGCTGCCGGCGTAATAATGCCAGGTCTCGACCGCGTCGATGCGATGCCAGTGCGAGCGTTCGCCGCGCACGAGCAGGAAATAGATCGAGGTCGAGCGCGAGCGCCCGTTGGCATCCGTGGTCTGGTCGCGAAACGTCTCGCGATAGTGCCCGCCTTCGGGATGCGGTCGGAGTTCGAGGCGCGCGATGATCTCGGCTGCGGTCGGCATTGATCCCGTCAGGACTTGTTCTCTAGGATTTATTCTTGCGCTCGCGCAGCTCGCCGAACACCGCGGCGGCATCAGCACCCTTCATGTGCAGCTTGGCCGCAACCGCGGGATCGTCGGCCCGGAGAAATACGTTTGCGCGCTTCTCCTCACCGAGCAGCGAGGGAATGGTCGGCTTGTTCTCCGCCCGCAGCTTGGCAACCTCCGCCGCGCGCGCCTGGAGCGCCGCGTTGTCAGGCTCGATGGTGAGCGCGAACTTGACGTTGGAGGCGGTGTATTCGTGGCCGCAATAGAGCTTGAAGTCGTCGGGCAGGGCGCGCAGCTTCAATAGCGAATCCCACATCATCGGATAGGTGCCCTCGAACACGCGGCCGCAGCCGATCGAGAACAGCGTGTCGGCGGCGAACACCGTCTTCTCATTGTCGAACACGTAGGAGATGTGGTCGAGCGTGTGGCCGGGCGTCTCCACGACGCGCCCGAGCAGGGCACCGATCTTGACCACGTCGGCATTGGCGACGCGCAGATCGACGTTGGCAATCTCAGTGGTCTTGTCGTGCGGCGCGACGACGCGGCAATTGAATTTCTGCTTGAGTTCGGCGACCCCGCCGACATGATCGCCATGATGATGGGTGATCAGGATGTCGGTGAGCTGCCAGCCCTCGCGCTCCAGCGCCTTGAGAATCGGGCCAGCCTCCGGCGCGTCGATCGACGCCGTCGCCTTGGTTTCCACATCGTGGATCAGATAACCGAAATTGTCGTTTAAACAGGTGAAAGTACGAATTTCGGCGGCCATGACATCTCCATCGCGCTCAGCCCCGCCAGACAAATATGGCGTTAGCGTTGCGCAGGCAATGCAATATTCCGCGCGCGGCGGCGGCCTCGCGCATGTTACATTGCGGTCATGACCATCGACGTCGTCGACCTCCGCGAGTTCTATTCCCGCCGCCTCGGGATCGTGGCGCGGCAAATGATCAATCGCGGCATCAGGGAGCGCTGGCCGCGCGCCGAGGGCCAGCGCGTGCTCGGCATCGGCTATCCCACGCCCTATCTCGGTCTGTTCCGCGAGGACGCCGAGCGCTGCATCGCGTTCATGCCGGCGGCCCAGGGTGTCCTAAAATGGCCGACGGGGCGGCCGGCGCTGGCCTCGCTGGTCGACGAATTCTCGCTGCCGCTTCCTGACGCCGCGATCGACCGCATCCTCCTGGTTCACGCGCTGGAGATGTCGGATGATCCGGCCGCACTGCTGCGCGAGGTGTGGCGCGTGCTGTCGCCTTCGGGACGCGTCATCGCCGTGATCCCGAATCGGCGCGGGGTGTGGACCCGCACCGACAGCACGCCGTTCGGCCATGGCCGGCCCTATTCGCGCTCGCAGATCACCGAGCTCCTGCGCCAGACCTGGTTCACGCCGACCGCCTGGGGCGAGGCGCTGTTCATGCCGCCTTATGCCGGCGGCTGGGTGCTGAAATCGGCGCAGATGTGGGAGCGCGCGGGTGCAGCGCTGTCGCTGCCCTTTGCCGGCGTGCACATCGTCGAGGCCACCAAGCAGGTCTATCGCGCGATCCCCGCCAAGCGCGAGCGGGCGCGGCTGATTCCCTCGCTGGCGAAGCCCGTGCTGGTGCCGTCCTCGACGACGGCGACGCGCAGTTAGCTTCACTTCTCCCCACGGGAGACGTGGGTCTGTGCCCGGCCGACATCGATCGTTAAAAACAAATCGTCCCGGCGAGGCCGGGACGATGCAGTTCGGAAAATTAGTCGAAGCTTACTCGCCGGGAGCCACTTCGTCGCTGGATGCGACGGGGGCGGCCTCTCGCTCGGGGCGCGGGCCATGCGGCCGGCGACGTCGCCTTGGATAGCGCTCGCCACCACCGCCGCCCTCGAAGCCGCCCTGGCCGCCACTCGCGCCGACATTCACTTGCGGCTGTGCGCCGGTGATGAAGGACGGCAGGCGATCGACGCTGCCGGCATCGGCGATGACGGGCTGCGGCTGGTTCGCAGGTTGCGGCTGCGGCTGATATTGCGGTTGCGGACGATGGTCGCGTTCGCGGTGTTCGCGCGGCTGCTGCTGCTCGCGTTGATAGGGCTGATTGTCGCGCTGCTGGTGATCACGCTGGTGATGCTCGCGCTGGCCGTCCCGGTCGCGCATGAAAGGCTGCTGCTGCGGCTGCGGGACGAAACCCGGCTCCTGGCCGAAGGCCGAGAAATTCTCGCCGTCGTCCTCGCTGTCCTCGCCGCTGCTGTTGCTGACAGGCTCGTCACCGCGAGGCTGCTGGTTCTGGCGGAACTGCTCCTGGGCGGCCGCGATCAGGCGGAAATAATGCTCGGCATGCTGGTAGTAGTTCTCGGCCGCAACGGGGTCGCCGGAGGAGCGCGCATCGCGCGCGAGCTGGAGATACTTCTCGGCGATGTGCGAAGCCGTGCCGCGGATCTTGATGTCGGGTCCGTTGGATTCGTAGACCCGGGTCATCGGGTTCTGGCCGCGCCGGTTGTTGTTGTTATTGTTGTTGCGGTTGCGCATCCGCTGCTTGTTCTGACCGTTTCTCATGTCCTGCCTTTAATTCCAGCCCTAAAGGTTGCACGCATTACTGATTGCTAGGAGTGACCTGGTGACAGCGGTTCACAGCTCTCGCGCGCACCGCGCGCAAAAGCGGCCTGAACCCTGCCGATGTTTGTCGACCGTCGCGTTCAACAAAGACGCGTTCCCCACCCGCCAGCATTCATTGCCAGCGAACCCATTCATATCGCCTGCCGAAACAAGCCCAGCTTTCTTGCGTAAGTCTTCAAGCGCAATATCTGGCTTTCGTTCACGTTGCGGTCGGAGAGCAGCGCAGCTCCACTGGCCATCGCGCTCAACAGGACCTGCGGCTTGGAACCTATAATCAGTAAAGCTCTCGCCCGAGAGCCCGGCTTTCACCCGTAGGTCTACGGGGCCGGCACCGATGTGTTGACCGGAACGTAGTCGTTCCCACGGGATATTCCAAGAGCTTTTTGCAAGCCAATCCGGCTTTTATGGGGGCATTTTTCGGGCTGATACGGCTCGCGGAATGCCCGCCAGGTCGGCCTTGGGTGGCCTGTCCACCGATAACGCGGCACCCACCATCAAGGTTTCAATATTTCGCGCCTGGCCCTGTCCGGCCTCGACGATCAGCGCACCGCCAGCGGCGAGGCGCTCGCTCGCCTGCGGGATCAGGACCCGATAGGCGTCGTATCCGTCATTGCCGCCGTCCAGCGCCAGATGTGGATCGTGCTCGCGTACCTCGACGCTGAGTTTCGGGATTTCGGCCGAGGGAATATAGGGCGGGTTCGACACGATAAGATCGAACGGGCCGGAGAGCGCCGCCGCATAGGAGCAGGCGACGAAGGCGGCGCGGCCGGCGAGGCCGAGAGACGTGGCATTGTCCCTGGCGGTAACGAGCGCGGTCAGGCTGAGGTCGGTACCGACGCCGGAGGCATCAGGGAGGTCGTGCAGCAGCGCGAGCAGGATCGCGCCGGATCCGGTGCCGATGTCGGCGATCCGCGGCGGATGGGATGTTGGCCGTTCGCGAAGGATTTCGAGCGCAAGCTCGACCACCGTCTCGGTGTCGGGACGCGGCACCAGCGTCGCCTCGGACAGTCGGAACGGCAGGCCCCAGAATTCGCGCGTCCCGAGAATGCGTGCAACCGGCTCGCCGGCGATGCGGCGTTCTGCGTGCTCCACCAATCGTGATGCTTCGGCCGCGGTGAGGGGGCGGGCTGCCTGCGCGATCAGGCCGGTGAGGTCGAGGCCGAGCACAGCGCCGAGCAGGATGCGCGCGTCGAGCTCCGCCTCGTCCAGCCGCGCCGCTTTCAACTTCGCAGCCAGCGCGCGCCGCGCGCTCTCGATGGGCTGTGCGGTGAAGGGATTGTTCTGGGTCACGCCGCCGCGCCCTGCGCGGCGAGCTGCGCGGCCTGGTGCTCGGTGGTCAGTGCATCGATCAATTCGCCGAGCGCTTCGCCCGCGATCACCTGCGGCAGCTTGTAGAGCGTCAAATTGATGCGATGGTCGGTGACGCGCCCTTGCGGAAAATTGTAGGTGCGGATGCGCTCGGAGCGGTCTCCGGAGCCGACCTTCTCCTTGCGCTCGGCCGAGCGGGCGGCGTCGACGCGCTGGCGCTCGGCGTCGTAGATGCGCGAGCGCAGGATGTTCATGGCGGAGGCGCGGTTCTTGTGCTGCGAGCGGCTGTCCTGCATCATCACCACGATGCCGGTCGGCATGTGCGTGATGCGGATCGCCGATTCGGTCTTGTTGACGTGCTGCCCGCCCGCACCTTGCGCGCGCATGGTCTCGATGCGCAAATCCTCGGTCTTGATGTCGACCTCGACATCCTCGACCTCCGGCAGCACCGCGACCGTCGCCGCGGAGGTATGGATGCGTCCCTGCGTCTCGGTGTCGGGCACACGCTGCACGCGGTGTACGCCGGATTCGAATTTGAGCTTGGAGAACGCGCCGCGGCCCTGCACCTCCGCGATGATTTCCTTGTAGCCGCCGACGGTGCCTTCGCTGGCCGAGATCACCTCGACCTTCCAGCCCTGAAGGCTGGCGAAGCGCTCGTACATCCGGAACAGATCGCCGGCGAACAGCGAGGCCTCGTCACCGCCGGTGCCGGCGCGGATCTCCAGCATCACGTTACGGTCGTCCATGGCGTCCTTGGGCAGCAGCGCGACGCGGATCTGCTGGACCAGCTCCTCGATCTTTGGCGCGAGCTCGTCGCGCTCGGCTTCCGCCATGCTGCGCATCTCGGGATCGGTTGCGGGATCGGCGATCAGTGCCTCGGTGTCGGCAAGTTCTTTCACGGCGGAGCGATAGGCCTTCACCAGCTCGATCAGTGGCGTGATCTCGGCGAGCTCGCGCGTGATCTGCACGTAGCGCTCGGAGGCGAGCTGTCCCAGCGATTCGGCCTCGAGCGAGGCGTGGTGGGCGAGCAGGACGTCCAGTTTGGCTTCGGGGAGTGACGACATCGGTTCAGTCTCGAATGCGGGAGGAGGCGAGGCGGCAGGGCGCGGAGACAGGCCCGCTACAACGCCAAGCCTTCGGCCTCGGCAAATTCCGTCAGCTTCTGCCGGATCGAGACGCTGCCGGCGGGCGCGTCCAGCAGCGGCGCGAGCATCGCCTCGGCTTTCTTGGCATCGAGGTCGAGCACCATGGCCTTGACCGGGCCGAGGGCTGTCGCCGAGAGCGACAGCGAGCGATAGCCGAGGGCAATCAGCGCCAGCGCGCCGAGCGGCTTGGAGGCCATCTCGCCGCAAAGCGAGAGCGACTTCTTCGCCGCATCGGATTTGCGCGCGATGTCGCGCAGCGCGCGCAGGATCGGCGCCGACATGGTGTCGAAGCGCTCGGAGACCTTGGCGTTGCCGCGGTCGACCGCGAACAGGAACTGGAACAGATCGTTGGATCCGACCGAGATGAAGTCCACTTTCCTCAAGAGCTCGTCGAGCTGATAGAGCAGCGCCGGCACCTCGACCATGGTGCCGATGTCGATTCTTTCGGGCAGCGTGTGACCATGCTGGCGCAGATAAGTCAGCTCGCGTTCGACCAGCGCCTTCGCCGAATCGAACTCGGCGACTTCCGAGATCATCGGGAACATGATCTTCAGCGAACGGCCGCCCCCGGCGCGCAAGAGCGCGCGGATCTGGCCGCGCAGCAGGCCGGGACGATCGAGCCCGAGCCGGATCGCACGCCAGCCGAGCGCGGGATTTTCCTCGATCACGGCTTCCATATAGGGCAGCGCCTTGTCGCCGCCGATATCGAGCGTGCGGAAGGTGACGGGTTTGGTACCGGCGGCATCGAGCACGGTGCGATAGAGCGCGAGCTGGTCGCTGGTGCGCGGCAGGCTCTGGCCGACCATGAATTGCAGCTCGGTGCGAAACAGGCCGATGCCGGCGCTGCCGGTGTCCTCGATATGCGGCAGGTCGATGGCAAGACCTGCGTTGATCATCAGCTCGACCTTCTGGCCGTCTTTGGTGACGCAGGGCCGGTCGCGCAGCGCCAGGTACTGTGCCTGACGGCGGGCGCGGAAGCGCACGCGCTCGGCGAAGGCGGCCTCGATTTCCTGCGAGGGCCGCACGTAGATCGAGCCGGAGGTGCCGTCGACGATGATGGCGTCGCCGGGATCGGCGATGCCGGGCGCGTTCGGCACTTCGCCGACCGCAGGGATGCCCAGCGCGCGCGCCACGATCGAGACGTGGGAGTTGGCAGTGCCTTCCTCCAGCACGATGCCCCGCAGGCGCTTGCGGTCGTAGTCGAGCAGCGCCGCCGGGCCCATGGCGCGGGCGATGACGATGGCGTTGTCTGGCAGCTGCTCGCGCGACGGCGCGTGGTCCTGACCGACCAGCTGCCGCATCAGGCGGTAGCCGAGATCTTCGAGGTCGTGCAGGCGGTCGCGCAGATACGGATCGGTCGAGCGCAGCATGCGCGCGCGGGTGTCGGACTGCACGCGCTCCACCGCGGCCTCCGCGGTGAGGCCGGTGGCGACGGCCTCGTGCAGCTTGTGCGACCAGCCCTGGTCGTTGGCGAACATGCGGTAGGCTTCCAGCACCTCGCGGTGCTCGCCGCCTTCGGCGACGTCGCCGCGCTCCAGCATGCGGTCGAGATCGGCGCGCAGCTTGGCGAGCGCGGTGTCGAGCCGCTTGATCTCCTTCGGCAGGTCCTCGGCGATGTAGTCCTTGATGACGACGCGCGGCTCGTGCAGCACGACATGGCCGAGCGCGATGCCTTCCGACAGGATGGCGCCGACCTTCTGCGCGGAATGGCGCGCCGCAGGCTCCTGGCCGGGCTGCGCCAGCGCGGAGAGCTCGCCCGAGGCGATCAGCTCCGCCAGCACCATGGCGGTGGTCTGGAGCGCCTCGAGCTCCTCCTCGACATAGTTACGCTTAGCGCGGTTCTGCACCACCAGCACGCCGAGCGTGTTGCCGGCCCGCAGGATCGGCACGCCGAGGAAGGAGTGGTAGATCTCTTCACCGGTCTCGGGGCGGAACGAGAAGGCGGGATGGCTCTGCGCGTCGCTCAAATTGAGCGGCGTCGCCTCGCTGGCAACGAGGCCGACCAGGCCCTCATGGGCGCTGAGCACGGTGTGGTGCACCGCCTCGCGATTGAGACCCTCGGTGGCGTAGAGCTCCAGCGTGTTGTCGATGCGCAGCACGTAGACCGAGCACACCTCGGCCACCATGTTGGCGGCGATCAGCACCACGATCTTGTCCAGCCGCTCCTGGGCCGAGACCTGCTCCGCCATGGTTTCGCGGAGCCGTCTCAACAAGACGCGGGGACCTCCCGACGCGCTCCGCATGAACCGTCAACCTCCTCCGTCTGCCGGGCCCGAAAGGACCGCCGGCGGCTCGCCCAGAACTCCAGAAAAACAATAAGCTTGCTCGTCCGGCACCGGCCAGGCCCCAAATCTTCCTCAGATTTGGCGCTTGTGCCGAATCGGCACCACCTCAACTGGGGCACAGTTTATGGCAGCCCACCCTGTCCGCCCTATAGCGAATTGGGGCTTGTTTTGCCAAGCAAAACGCCTGCCAAACGCGAATGTGTGGGGACTTCAGCGTTTGCTGCGACCGCTAAGAGAAAATTAGCCTAAGTGTGATCGAGGCCGTAGAGCGTGTGCAGGGTGCGTACCGCAAGCTCGGTATAGGCGGTGTCGATCAACACCGAGAATTTGATCTCGGAGGTTGTAATGGCCCGGATGTTGATATTCCGCCCCGCGAGGGCCGAGAACGCCTGGGCGGCGACCCCGGCATGGCTGCGCATGCCGCTGCCGATCACCGAGATCTTGGCGACGTCGGTGGCGGTGTCGAGCCTGCTATAGCCGATCTTGGACTTGGCGGCGGTAATCGTGTCCTTGGCGCGGGTGTAGTCGGCGGCCGGCACCGTGAAGGTGAGGTCGGTGGTCTTGCCGTCCTCGGACACGTTCTGAACGATCATGTCGACATTGATGTTGGCATCCGCCAGCGGGCCGAAGATCGAGGCCGCCACGCCCGGCTTGTCCTCGATCTGGCGTACCGAGATCTGGGCCTCGTCCTTGGAGAAGGCGATACCGGTGACGACGTGGCTTTCCATGATCTCCTCCTCGCTGCAGATCAGCGTGCCGGGCGGCTGGTTGGCATGCGGGTCGATATCCTCGGGCTTGTCGAAGCTCGAGCGGACGAAGATCGGCATGTTGTGGACCATGCCGAGTTCCACCGAGCGGACCTGGAGCACCTTGGCGCCCTGCGACGCCAGTTCCAGCATGTCCTCGAATGCGATCTTGTCGAGCCGCTTGGCCTTCGGCACGATTCGCGGGTCGGTGGTGTAGACACCGTCGACGTCGGTATAGATGTCGCAGCGGTCTGCCTTGACGGCGGCGGCGACGGCCACAGCCGAGGTGTCGGAGCCGCCACGGCCCAGTGTGGTGATGCGATTGGTCTCGGGGTTGATGCCCTGGAAGCCGGCGATGACCGCGACCTCCTTGCGCTCCCTAAAGCGCTTGATGATCTCGCTGCCGTCGATGTCCTCGATCCGGGCCGAGGCATGGGCGTCGCTGGTCTTGATCGGAATCTGCCAGCCCTGCCAGGAGCGGGCCTGGATGCCCATGCCCTGGAGCACGATGGCCAGCAGGCCCGACGTCACCTGCTCGCCGGAGGCGACGACGGCGTCGTATTCGCGCGCGTCGTGCATGGGCGAGGCCTCGGTGCACCAGGCCACCAGCTCGTTGGTCTTGCCGGACATCGCCGAGACGACCACGGCCACTTCATGGCCGGCGTCGACCTCGCGCTTCACATGGCGCGCGACGTTGCGGATACGTTCGATGTTGGCGACGGACGTGCCGCCGAATTTCATCACGAGGCGGCTCATGACGACGCGTGCATTCCCTCATAAGGATCAGTATGGTGACCGCACTGGACGAATGCCTTGCGGATACCGACCGCGCGTATACAGAGCGGCGGGGCTGGGGGCAAGCGGGTTCCTGCGGGGGCAGGTGCGGGGAGTGGGTTAACCGAGATCATGGCGCGTTATATCGACGAGATCCTGCAGCCGGGCGAGCGGGTGCTGTATTCGACCAATGCGCACTGGATCTTCTATTTTCCGGCCATCGTGGCCTGGATCGTGGCGCTGGCCCTGCTCGTCCTCTCACGGCAGGCGACGACGGACGGGCTGGTTATGCTTTGCCTCGGAGCCGCGGGTCTCGTGGCGCTGCCGGCCCTGTATTGGACCATCAAGGGCTGGTTCCATCGCTTCACCACCGAGACTGACGTCACCAACCTCCGCGTCGTGCACAAGACCGGCTTCATCAAGCGCCGCACTTTTGAAATGGCGTTGGATAAGGTCGAGAGCGTCGATGTCGACCAGACCATTCTTGGACGTATTCTCAACTACGGCGACGTGACGATTCGCGGCGTCGGCGAGGGGATCGAGACGATCAAGACCATCGCCTCGCCGCTCGCCTTCCGTAGTTCGATCACCACGCGGTAGGACCGCGCGTAAACCATGAGCATGCAGCAAAATACTTCCGTTTCTGCCCCGCCGGGCTCGACCGTCGACGCCGCCGAGATCGCGAAATTCTCGAAACTCTCGGCGGAGTGGTGGGACCCCAAGGGCAAGATGGCGCCGCTGCACCGGATCAACCCGCTGCGGCTCGGCTATATCCGCGACGCCGCCTGCCGCAAGTTCGAGCGCAACGTGCGCAGTCTCAACTGCCTCGGCGGCTTGCGCGTGCTCGACATCGGCTGCGGCGCGGGTCTGTTGTGCGAGCCGCTGTCGCGGCTGGGCGCGCAGGTGATCGGCGTCGATCCCTCGGCCAGCAACATCGCCGCCGCGAAGCTGCATGCCGGCAAGAGCCATCTGTCGATCGACTACCGCTGCACCACGGTGGAGGAGATCGATCCGCGCGAGCGCTTCGACATCGTGCTGGCGATGGAGGTGGTCGAGCACGTCACCGACGTCGGGGTCTTCCTGAAGCGCTGCGCCTCGATGCTGAAGCCGAACGGCCTGATGGTGGTGTCGACGCTGAACCGGAACTGGAAGAGCTTCGCGCTCGCCATCGTCGGCGCCGAATACGTGCTGCGCTGGCTGCCGCGTGGCACCCACGAATGGAACAAGTTCGTCACCCCCGACGAGCTCGCGAAATATCTGCTCGACAACCGCCTCGTCATCACCGAGCAGACCGGCGTCGTCTACTCACCCTTCGCCGACAAATGGACGCTCTCGTCGGATATGGACGTGAACTACATGGTGGTGGCGGAAGGGATGGTGTGAGCCCGCGGAGGGTGAAGTGCGACCTGTCACTCCAAAAGCGGTGTCGTCCCTGCGAACGCAGGGACCCATAACCACCGGCCGCTGGTTGGCAAGAATAGGCGCTCCGAGCATGTACTACGTCTACATCCTCGCCAGCCGCCGTCACGGCACGCTGTACATCGGCATAACCAACTCGCTCCAGAAGCGACTGGACGAGCATCGCGCCGGCAGAGGCTCGGAGTTCGTCAAGCGCTACGGTGTGCACCGCCTCGTCTACACCGAACCCTACGAGCGGGCGGAAGAAGCGATCGCTCGTGAAAAGCAGCTCAAGCGCTGGAAGCGCGACTGGAAGATCGAGCTGATCGAGCGGGACAATCCGGAGTGGCGTGATCTCAGCGATCTCTTGGTTTGACGCTGTGATTTTGCCAAGCAAACGCTGTCGTCCCTGCGAACGCAGGGACCCATAACCCCAGGGAGCAGTTATGCGGAGGCTGCTAACCCGCGTATCCAATACCCTCTGTTACCGATAGATTCCGCGGTATGGGTCCCTGCGTTCGAAGAGACGACACCGAGTTTGTGGTGTGAGCATCGCTCCCATGACATTCCTGCGGTTGACCGCGCAGGTTGCAGCTTGCACGTTGGTCGCAAATCCTTTCCTGCCCCACCACCCCATGCTCACCATCGCCAGCCTCTGGATTCCCTTCACCGTCATTGCTGCGCTGGGCCAGGTCGCGCGCAATGCGATGCAGCGGTCGCTGACGAAGCCGCTGGGGACCTGGGGCGCGACCAATATCCGCTTCCTGTTCGGCTTTCCGTTCTCGCTGCTGTTCCTCGGCGTGGTGCTGGTCGCGACCGGCGATCACCTCGGCATGCCGCCGTCCGCGTTCTGGCCGTGGCTGCTGCTGGGCGCGCTCAGCCAGATCGTCGCCACCGGGTTGATGCTGCTCGCAATGAACGATCGCTCCTTCGTGGTGACGACGGCGTACCTGAAGACCGAAGCGATCCAGACCGCGATCTTCGGCTTCGTCTTTCTCGGCGATCACCTGACCTGGCTGAAAGTGCTGGCAATCGTGATCGCCACGGTCGGCGTCGTTATCACCGCGCTGCGGCCGGGTGGCGAGAAGAGCTTTGCCGAATTGAAGCCGACCATCACCGGCCTCGTCGCGGCTGCGGCGTTCGCGCTCTCGGCGGTCGGCTTTCGCGGCGCCATCATCAATGTGCCCGACGTCTCTTTCGTGACGGCGGCGTCGTTCACGCTGGTGCTCGGCCTGTTCGTGCAGACCCTGGTGCTGACGATCTATCTGCTCTGGCGCGCGCCGGACGTGTTGCGGGGCATCCTCGGCCTATGGCGGCCGTCGATGCTGGCGGGCTTCACGGGCGCCTTCGCCTCGCAATTCTGGTTCCTGGCGTTCGCGCTGACGGCCGCCGCCAATGTCCGCACGCTGGCGCTGATCGAGGTGCTGTTCGCGCAGGCCGTGGCGTATTATTCGTTTAAGCAGCCGATCGCGCCGCGCGAGCTTTTGGGTATCGCGCTGATCGTCGTCGGTGTGGCTGTGCTCGTGGGCGCTTAATTCCGGTCTTCCGGCAGCGTCGGCAGCGGCGAGACATCGATGCCTTCGTCGATCAGCGATTTCGCCTCCTCGGGCGAGGCCTCGCCGTAGATCGGACGGTGCTCCTTGTCGCCGTAATGCATGGCGCGGGCCTCGTTGGCGAAACGCTCACCGACATTGTCGGCGTTCTTGACGATGTGGTCGCGCAATTCCTTGAGCTTGGTGCGCAGCTCGCGCTCCTGCGCCATCAAGAGCGAGGTCGGCCCTGATGGTGCAGCCTCGGGTGCAGGCGTGGCGTTCGCGGTGGGCTCCGGGGGCGGCGCGGCGCGCCCGCGGCCCTTCTTGCCGACGATGCGCGGTGCCATGATCGCCTTGTCGACCTTGGCCGAGCCGCAGATCGGGCAGGTCACGAGCTTGCGCTTGACCTGCTGGTCATAGGCTGACGAGCTCTGAAACCAGCTTTCGAAGTCGTGGTTCCGGTCGCAGTGCAGTGCGTAGCGGATCATGCCGATCCCCGCACGAGATGCAGATGGTCCGGCCCGGCCTTGGCATCGGCGACGCCGAAGCGCCGGCCATGCTGGAGCGAGGGAATCGCGCGGCGCGCGGTCTCGACCTTGGCCGGGTCGATCCGGGC